>NZ_BCNS01000125.1 GCF_001528745.1 Marinobacterium profundum
ATTGGCCTGCGACCAATGATGAAGCATCCCTGCTTCATGTTATTAACCCGGGTTAATAACCCAGCCTTACCTGCGATGGTATACGGCCTGCAATTCAACTCAGCTAGTCGCGCCTGGTGAATTCGATTTTCATGCTGGAGGAAGCGTTGGCCGACAATCCGACGCCCATGAACCCGACCTTGCCCTCGGAACTGACCTGGGCGGCGATTTCCACCTTGTTAATCTTGTAGTTTCCGGACACGTCATCGACCTTTTCCAGCATGGATTTGACCGTATCGATGAATCCGGTCAGGCTTTTTTCGATGGCGCTGGAGCTGGCTTCCACGGCTTCCACGGCTTGCGCGGAAGCCGAGACACGGTCTCCTCTCGCCCGCGTGGGCCGAATGCCGTCGATTGTTTGTACATCGGTTATATCGAAAATGACCAGCTTTTTTTCTGACATTACGGTTCTCCTCGAGTTGTCGATACGGATGAGCCCCAGGCTTGAAACCCCGCCCAGAATACCGGTGATTGGAATGGGCACTGAATATCGTACCGGTGACTGTGTAGCCATGTTTTCTGCTGACGCAGGTCCACCAGGGCATCGTCGAAACAGGACTGTTCGTCGGGCGATATGCTGGCTTCTATCGTTTCGATTCTATGCAGCGCCTGTTCGGCGTCGAGCTGGCGCAACCAGTGGCTGGCCCGGTATATCGCCTGCTCGGGCGCGTGTTGGTCCGCGATCAGCCGATGGAACTCGGACATCAACAACAGGGTTGCCAGGTCGTCCACCCGCCAGCAGGGCGCGATGACCTGATGCACCCCGGCCGATTGCAGCAGTGCTGGAAATCCGAAAGGTTCATCGGAATTACTGCGCTGGCTCAGGCCCGACTCGCAGGATGACAGGACTATGAGCTGCCGCTTGATCTGCCCGCTGTCATAGAGCTCCGACAAGGCAATCTTCCCGTCGGCTAGTGCCAGCCACGAACTGAAAGGATTCGCGGGATCGAAAACGCCATGGGTCGATAGCTGGATTCCGCCGGGTTGCGCCAAAGCCTGCCGAAACCTGGCCGTTGTGGCGGCTTGCCCGATATGGGTTGGCCAACCGCTGCCGGGAAGGCCTTCCAGTCTCGCCAGCGGCAAATCCTGCTGCGGGTCGAGGAACATGTCCAGTTGACTGACGGTTCGAGTCACGGTTGCCATCGGCCGGGTGAAAGCAGTGAGCGTATGCGCGATGGTCACCCGCTCGAACAGTTCCGACAGGTATTTGCCGTTGGACAGTCGCGCGTGGGCGAGCGGCAGGGACCGAAAGCATCGGTGGGGAATAAGTACCAGCTCATCTCCGCCAGCGGCGATATCGGGAACGGCCTGGGCCAGCATATTGCCCAACCAGTCGAGCATCAGCTCGCTGACCGCCTGCGCGCTGTTGAGCACCAGTTCCGGTGGCGCGCCCACCTGCAACGCAGCGGATTGCAGACGCGAATCGAGGGCCCAGTCGCTCAGTTGTTCCCAGTGATTGTAGACCCCTGCGCGAAAACGATCGTAGATCGGGCCATCGATCCAGTGACAGTTGGCGCCCTTTTCCGACAGTGAAATCACCGCGATGCCGGATGAACTGCAAAACAGACTGACGAGGTGTTTTTCCCGCCCGGATTCGAGCCACTTCCGCGCCTTTTCGATCGGTTGCCGTTGCGCCGCAGATGAAATCAGGTTCTTCGTCATCTCCTGGTTCGAAAGCTCATTCGGACCGAGCTCCCCAATCATTCGGTAAAGTCTGAACAGGCGGCCTTTCGCGGCTTCGGCGATCGCCAGGCAATGCTCGGCGGGGCATTTGGCCTTCACATAGGCTTCCAGTTGCAAATAATCCAGGCGGCTCCATTCGAACAACATGGATTGCCAAACCGACGGATGGGAATGGCCTCTGGTGATCAGGTCCTGCAATGCGGCTACGGCCGCGTCGGATTTCGCGACCGCGGCTTCGTAATCACGTCGGGCCAGGGTGATACGCATTTCCATGGCCGCGGTCCGCAGGTAGGACAGCGGATCGAGTGTCGGCATCATTGGTCCCTGGCGAGCTCGAGTTCGGCTTCCGCCTCGTCAACCCTGTCAAGTTGCAGCAAGATATTCGCCCGGTTGGTATGAAGCATGGGATTCAGGGAATCTACCTCGTATTCAGCGGACTGCGGTTTGACCTCCAGGGCCTTGTCGATATATTTCAGCGCCTGCTCGAGCTTGTGCAGTTCGCGCATGGCATTGGAATAACAGTTCCAGAATATACACTGCACATGTCGGGATTTGGCATCGATGTGAGGCTCCAGCTGTTCCAGTATTCCGAGTGCAGCTACCGATTTGCGAGCTTCCGTTAAACGAGCTGCCTTTTCGTACAGCAGGTCTAACCGGACCTCCTCGTCTATCGAGTCCAGGTCCAACAGCGAATTTAGCACCTCCAGCGCATCGTCCGGGCGCGATATGGACGACAGGTAGTATTGATAGCGCATGCCTACATTGAGTTGCGCGTCCTTGTCCTCCAATACCCTGGCTGCCCGGTAAGCCGCCTCGATCTCTTCATGGACTTTACCTGCCGCGCCGATTCCCAGTTGAAGGCCGACGGACTGCTGTATCGCGTAATCCAGCATCCTGGCGAGCAAGTCCTGCAGTCGATCGATATCCTTCAGGTTGTTGGCCTCGCGCTTGAGCTCCAGCGCCCGGATATAGCCCTTGAGGGCATCGGGCAGATGCAGATCCTGCGGCCTTCCCGAGCACTGACCCAGGGCCAGCCACAGGTCCGCCTCGGTATCGGGATCGATAGCGACCTCCGTGTTTTCCAGGATCCGGATTCCCCTGCGGGCGATTTTTTTGCCCTTTCTCAGATCTTTGGCACTGGGTTGCTGGTGCCCGGTCACGGACATCGAAAAGCGAGTGAGGAAGCCGATCAAGCCTCGCAAGGCCTGCCGCGCGGCGTCTGAACCGGGTTGGAGTTCGCAAACCCGAAAGACGAATTCCAGCCCGTAGTCCAGCGCATCGGCGGTAATCATGCCGTCGTCCTGCAAATTGGCCCAGTGGCCAGAAAATTCCGTCAACGCCGCATCCAGAATGTCTTCCGCTGCATCGGAAAACAGCCCGCGCGCTTCGGAGATATAATCTTCGAGGGACCATTGCGTGTAGTCGCCGCCCAGTTTTATCGTCTCGTCCGGCAGTGTTTCGTCGGCAGTTACATCTAGCAGCCGGTAGAGGATTTCGCGTAATTGATAGCCCGCTGTGTCCTGGCGGCCGACGGGCCCGACGTCGGCCTCGATACGCTCCTGCAGCGCCTGTACCATCGGATGTTGCAGGTCCCGGGCCAAAGCCTCGTGGAGATAGTCTTTCGCGGCCGCATTGTCGCCCTGATAGCGCGATGCAATCACCGCCTGGTTCCAGTAGAGGTAGGCGATGTCGTCGTCGATGGTAATTGCCTGGTTCAGCTCCGCTACCATGCGCTTGAGACATTCTGGCGGCGGCAGGACTTGCAGCCGATCCGCCAGGTAGATGCGAAATTCGGTGGCACTGCCCAGGCACAGTGCGGCGTGGTGCTTCAGTAATTCGCTATCCGATTCGGCGCGGTAGAGATCGAGGCGATGGAATGCCTGGCGATACATTTTGGCATTTCGCAGGTGCTCAACGCCCGGAGGGAGTTGATGGTTTTCCATGTCCGTTTCTCCGACTGATCCATTGTAAGTATAGGAATAAAAAATGACTCTTTTCCTAAAATCCAGTGGTATTAGATAGGCGTTAAAACAGGTATGGAGTCCGCTGTTGCCGCACTCTATGCACATCTCAATATCGATGTAGAAGACGCGTTTGAGGCGTTGCGCCTAAGGCCGATTTGTTCTGCACATCCATGTGCTTCACCCCTTCGGGGTTTGCACGTTCAATCGCTCCCGGCGATTGAATGAGGCAGTTTTTGGGCACTTTTTAGGCTACAAATCGGCAGAATTGCCGGTTTACACAGCGCTAGCTGCCCACCGGGCAAGCTACAGGGATGTAGCTTGTGAATAGTAGTTCTCTTAGAGCACATAAAATGACCCCTCTTTACCGAAGAGAAGTCGGCGATTCCGCCCGTAGTAGATCAGTGTTAAGTCCGACAGGCTGCTAGAAAAGGTGCCCTACCCAGTGATGCTGGCGGTTGAAGCTTTGTGTAAATACCATTGAGCTGCCGCATACCGCAGCAGAAATTTCGTTGGATTTTGCATCTACTTTGAACTGCCCCAACGCTATGCCGTCCTCACAGGCCCAGGCATTGACCATATGAATGGCGCCATGGTGTCTGGCTCGGGAGCCGCGCACAGTTTTTCCATCGATGGCCACGACACCTGATAGCGGCGTATCTATCAGAATATCCTGAACCCAGGTCGTGAAAAACTCGCGGAACTGCGCAGGATCGAGCAGGGAGAACACCCTGTTGAAGGTGTCGTGTGATGGAATGCCGCCGGGGAGCCGCAAATACTGGCGAAACCAGTCCTCACGCTCGTGGGCGAAGAATTCGATGCCGTTCCAATCATCGGCCCCGCATAGCAGGGCGCAGGTGGTCATGAAAACGACTTCACCCAGGTCGTGGGTGCACTTGGCGGACTGGCGCGGGTCTTTGAGCTGCATGATACGGTCGAGTAAGGGTATGTTGGACATGGGCAAAAGTCCGCAAGCATCACGCTTTCACACGGTTGATGCAAGCTACGACTCGTGCAGCTGTATAAAAAACATTCATGCGTTTGCCCTGACCCCCTAATGTCCTTACCGGGCGTCACGGTGGCTTAGCGTACAAAAAATTCCGTTCCGTGAGGGCTACCCCTATTCGCGGCAGGTCGCCCCGACAGCACCCTCTCCCAGGCCCGTCGGGCCAGGAAGCTCGAAATGCGCCCCGCCGATCTGAAAACTGATGTCAGCCCCCGCGACCAGTTGGTCAAGCACGGATTTCGGGAAGAAAGCATAAGCACTTCTATCCGCCCTGCCCTGCTCGGTCGCTGTCTGGCCCCCGATCCGAAAGTCTGAAACGCCATCTGCCGGTTCGATAGCCACGACGAGCTCGCGGCTTTCCGTGCAGCCAAGCGTTATCACCTGGCCGGCCGTATATGCCACTGATGCGGCCGCCTGTCCCGTGGCAGGCCAGCTATCCACCAGCGACCACTCGTCCCCTTGCGCGCTGTTCTTCTTGCTTGCTCCCGCAAGTCTGCAGTCTTCACGCTGCGCCGCCAGGTGCTCGGCTGCGGCGGTCAGATCAATGATCCCCAAAGGGATGACGCCGTTTGAATCCTCCCATTCCAGTGTGATCTTGCCTGCGCCTTCGAGTGCGGTGACAAAGGCCTCGCCGTCCTGGAATGGCTCCAATGCGATCATGTCACCGGAGCGCATGAGGCCCACCCCAAAGCGCTTTCCGCCGACGTGATTAACTATCCTGCCGCCGCTCACATCTATCGCAGCGAGTGGCTTCAACAGATCGCCTGTGAGGGCCATGCCGGCAATCCGATTATCTCCGGATTGATAGCAGTAAATGTTCGCGCGCGTGGCGCCTGACATGCCCGAAACGTTCAGGCGACCACCGGCCTCGACTGAGCTCCAGCGCCATGTCTCCGCCCTGGCTGTCGCCGGCGTTTCGACCTGGACGTCGCCTCGTAACGCGGCGATGCGTTTGGCATCCAGCTGGGCAATTCTCTGTGCACATGGCGACGCGCCGTCGGCCCACCCCGTTAGCGGCGGGGCGGCCTCGTCATAGCTTTTGGTGTTGGTCTGGTCGTTGTAACGTTCTGGCACCGCGCGCCAGAACTGCATCACCACCGCACGCCGCCCCTGAGATGCGGGCGTTTCGTGAATCACGCACGTGGCCACCACATCCGGCGGCGTCCCCCGAAATGGCGCCTCCAGTGGCATGCCAGAGCGGATCAAGGGCAGTGTCTTTGCTCCGGTAGCGAGCAACGCGCCAGCCGACGCGCCAAGGTCGAGACTCCACACACTGTAGTCCAGGTTCGCCACAAAATTTTCATCGAACCCCAAACCCTGTGATGGGCCATAGAATCCGGTCAACCCGGCTGCAATACTGCTGTTGTCACTGAAAACGAAAAACCGCCCCAGCTCGCTGTCCACTTGGCGCGGAAGCTCTCCGGCCTCACTATCCGTGGGGCGTATCTCGGGAGGCACGGGAAAGCCGGCGTTCACAATGGCATCGATCAACTCTGATATGCCGCTCACACGCGCGCTTCCCGATTGCGCAGCTGATATCACGCCGACGAGCCCCTTTCGAGGATGCACGACAGGCGCCCCGACACTCATCGGATTGAGCACGCCGCTTCGCAGGGTAAAGCCCCGGCCTGATTGTCCGGTCACCTCGGCTGGGTCCAAGGGGCTTTCCCATCCGCCGAGGGCGCCCTGAGTCACAAACTGTACTTGTCGCCCATCTGTCTTCGGATCGAAAACTCCTACCAAGGGTTGCGCGGTGAGCCGCATATCTGAGAATTTGGCCATGATCTCGTCGTTTGGAATACTGACCGCAATCACGGAAAGACCCTCCACGCCGGCCACAGGCCCTCCTTGTCCCGGCAGCACGGGATGGCACGCGCCTTTGTCCCAAGCGCGAAGGCAAATGCCGTCTGTGGTGGTCAACGTAGAGGATGTCAGGTAGAGAGTCCGTCCCGGTTCGCCACCAATGCTTGTGGCAGTGGCCATCGGCTCGCCTCCGGGCCCTTCAACCATGGCGCCGAAGACACTGAGTTCAGTCTGCGCGGTTACCGCTTGTGCCGTAACCAAAGCCAAAACAAGTGCGAGAAATTTCATCGAACCGCCTCCAGCTCGGTGCCGTTCCAACGCCAGTCGATCCAGCATTCAAGCGCGCCCCCGGGGCATGACGGGCGCAGCGCGAGCGTACGCAGCGCGGACTTGCCAAAGGCCCGCTGCAGGATCTGCGGCTTGTGTCCCAAGAGCTGTTGACCCTTCTGTGTTTGAGTAAAGAACACCTCGATCGTGCACATGTTGATGCCACAACGCCCTGCCCCACGCCCTTTGGAAGCGTCGGCACATGACACACCCGCCCAGTCAAGCATGATGTCGGGCTTGTCGTCCCCATCGAGCTGACCGGTTAGTTCAGCTCCTTCCGCGATCTGATAGTCGCCGGCGCATGCCTGTGCAATTAGCGCACCGGTCAGTACGGTCTTGCTGACCGAGTTGCCGCCGACATTGCCGGCTTGGCTGCGACTTACGGGAGCGCAGCGTTCTAATGCCGCATCTATGGCTATGGATGATCCTTTTAGCGGAACGCGCATCGTGGGCTGCCTTACTGGAGTCACATCTGCTATCCGCCCTTTCTTGAGCGCTGCGATCAAATCGGCGGTGGGCGCACCGCTCCAGAGACCATCGGGCGGCGCGTGCTCTCCGGTCACGGTAAAGCTCTGACCGTCAACGACGATCGCGAAACTGTCTTGGCGGTTTGCACCTGGCACGGCAGGATACCCATGGGCAAAGATCAGCGGGTTCCCGTCGACGCAGGTCAGCGCAAGCGATCTGGCACCATCGACCGATACGCCAAACGCAGTCGGACTCTCCAATACCGTATGGCTAGTTGTGGAGAAGTTCCAATCCGCCATCGCGAGTTTCGCGCAGAGCAGAGAGAAAACGAGAAATATCATCCGCAAATACATGTACGTGCTTCCAAAATTTGAAATCGGGTAAAGCGCCCCATTCAGAGGAGAGAACAGGTCTAGCCTTTTGCCTCTCTGATAATCAAGGGAGAGAACACGGTCAGGCCAGAAACTTGCCGATCTCGATGATGGTCTGTGGGTCATTGGCCACTCGCGAATGCTCGCCGGCAATCCTGATTTTATTGACCGCACCTTTGAAGTCGCGAGCAGAAGAGGTAGGCACTGTACCGTCACCGTGCCCTCCATAATCCCTTTTGTTGGTCCAGTAGTCACCGGTAGTGTCACCTCGACTGCCGACCCGTTGGTAGGTAATCGAATCAAGGGTCGGGTCTTCGCTGTCGGACCAGATCACCAGGGATTTGGACGGGACACCCGGTATCGTGAACCCAAGACTGTTTTCCTTGAAGTCCATCGCATTCTGGACATCGTTATGCCATTGCTGAGGAAAGCCGAACCGCCCCCCAAAATAAGTTTCTTGCATGGTGCCGATCCAGCGGTTGTGGCGACCAGAACGGCCTTGATACCAGATGAATTCAAGTGTGAGCCAATCGATAGCGTATTTATCCGGCATCAACTCCCACGCAGCGGGAAAGCTGCGCGCGGCCTCTTTGAGACGGCGCTCAATATCGCGGGAGTCACCGGGGCGGCGGAAATAGTGTTTCCAGGCACTTTCAAGAATCAGGCTTTCCCAGAAGGACGTCATTTGGATGTCCGGATGCAGGACAAAATGCGCTTTGGCTGCACCATAATTTGGCGAGGCAATATAGATTGTCCGATCGATTGGCGCACCCAGTTTATGCGCCATACGTGTCACGAAGCCGCCCATCGAGTGGCAGACCACATCCGCCTTGGTCCACTTTGGATTGGCGGCCACCTTGGCACGAATTTCAGCAGCAAAGGCGGCGCCGCTGACCCGGTTGGACTTGCGCCAGTCGTAGGGAAAAATGAAAAAGTTCCTGTTAATCTCATATCCCAGCCGCTTTATCCCTTCGATCAATGGCGTATAGGCGCCAGGAAACAGGCCGATGGCGTCCACTGTGGATTGTGAAGTCAGGCCATTGACCATTTCTGACAGGATTCCGGCCCGATCCGTCATCAAGGGCAAATCGGGTGGCCAGAATGGCTTGACCGTGAGCTCGCGACCATTGCGCCAGACCTTTTTCGCCAACTGGGAGCCAAGGATTCCGGGCACAAAGAAAAGCGGCGTGTCAGCCAATTCAGGAGTGCCAGATGACGGAGGGGATTTACGGGGAGTGCTTGTAATTGGTTCTTCTGGGGTGCGCATGTTACTCGGAGTCACCTCAGCAGCCGTGCCATCTGCACGACCTTCGCCCGGCGCTTTGAAAGGATCTTCGGCCCGTCTACCCGCACCGGAGTCATCGTTAAAATCGTTCACGAATATTTGCTGCTCGCGATTGTTTCCTTTGGGCAATTCGACGTAGTCGCCTTCTTCGGGTTGCTTGGCGGCTTTTAGCTCTTCGTCGGTCATCAGGGCTTCAATCCCGGCTTCAACTTCGCTGGCCTCGGCCGTCTGTCCCAAATTGATCAGGACCGTGCGGTATCGCACCATCAACGCAGAAATGCCGAACTCTTTTGGCGTGTCCGACTCATCAGCAAGCTCGATCGCAGCCTTTAAATAACCTGCGGCTGCCTCAGGTTGGCCTTTGCTCAAGACATCTTCGGCATTCTGGCGCAATTCATTGACCTTATGAAAAATATCTTCGGAGTTCATAGTTTTACTCAATATCTTGTAAAAAATACGAAACGAAAACGACGTTCCATGCACGGTGCAGGAAGCATAACAAGCCACGCTACTGCCCTACCTGCGACGGAATACGGACTACAATTCAACTCAGGCAGCGTCAGGGATGCAGAAGTACAGGGAGAGACGCATCCAGAGACTCTCCTACATTTTTCAATATAGGTTAATAATTAATCAGATGTAGATTGAGAATCAAAAAACACAGAGCGTGGCGATCGGCCTGCCCCATGGGCCTGCTCACGACCACGCAGCCGCCCCGACGCGGGATCTCGATACGGGTGCTGTAAGTAAGATCCCGAGCAGCCTGCGGCTCTATGCGTAAAAGCAGAACCCCCCGGATGGACAGGGACAAATCGCGGGCTTACTCTTGACGAATACTCCGGGTGACGGCGACCGCTGGAACGCGGATATCGAAGATGCCGTGCTGCGATACGTCAAAGCCGAGGGCTTGCCCCACGACGATCCCAACATCGAGATACTGCTCTCGCTTTTCCCCGACGCGGATTGGGAAATCGGCGCACTGCGCCCACTGAGCCCCACCGAACAGCAACAGATCCTGCAACACATGCAGACCATATTGGATGCCCCTGACGCACACAGCTATCGAGCAGCATTCGCGGAAGCCTTCATGGATATGGGCGTTCGCTTCATGGTTTCAACCTTTGATGTGCTCAGCCACGGCGACGAGCAGCAGCTACAGGGTGTTCTCGAGTGCGAGAAAATCCTGGCGGACTGGTTGTTCGGCGAACGCATGACAGAGCGGGCGGACGAAGACGAACGACGCGCCCTGGTCGCCCGGCAGATTGTCGATCTTGACGACGAACTCAAACCGATGTGGCGCGCGGCTGCTCACGCAATGGCCAAGCTGCCGGACGAGCATCCGCTGCGCGACGTCGATGAAATTCGCAATATTCTGAATGCCTGTCTGCAGGATTCCAGCGCGCAACAGGACATCGAACGCGAAATATTCACGCGCTGTGACTTGGTCGAACTTGATCTGGCGGACGAAGCACAATGTGAACAGCATTTGCAGCGGTGTTTCGAGCTGTTAGCCGATTTTGATGACGAGGAATCGAACCTGCGCTTGCGTACATCGCATGTCTGGTTCTCGTATTTGAGTCATCAGCTCCTGGCGGCAGCAGAGGCCGGCGACGATGGACGGCGCGATCGATTCACAGGTCGAGTTGAGGCTGCGCTTGACGACATGCGCGCCTCGGCTTTGGACCAGGACCTTAAAATGCCACTCTTCGCGCTGGCCGCTGCCTACTCCTGGACTCTTCCTCGCCGCTCCGCCGAGTTGTTCGCCGAGATCCGCGGCAAGCTCGAAAAGGGCAGCGGGTGTTACCATCGACTTGGAGTCTTCGAAGGGGTGCAATGGCTGCGCTGCGACGAGCCCGCCCACGCCATCGACGCACTACTCCCTGCCATGCCGCTGCTGGAGGCCGATTACCTTAGCGCCTCCTGATTACTTATGAGCCTCAGCCACTATATAGCCCAGTATCATGCTCTAATCTTAGTGAACAGGCAGGTACGGCATGATGCGGTAACCAAAGCAGGTTAGTTTTCGCTTTGATACGAGAAATTTAAACAGAAGCTACTTCGTAACCTGTTGAATTTACTAAAGCTAAACTGGCTGGAACATGGCTGAGCTTTGTGGGTAATCAGGTAGCGCGTTATTCGCATCCGAAATAAAAGCCAACGGAAAACGGCTGCGGGATGCGGCCGTAAGCCTTGTGATCTCGCTCGGGCAACTCGATCGATGGGCGGAGGCATTCGAGTACGCCGAGCACTCGAAGAGTTTGCGCCTGCGCTATCGCTCCGCGCTACAGACCTCTTCGGACCGCGAACGACTGCAGGCGCTAGAGCGGGAAATGTACAGACTGCGCCGAGGGGTGCCGAGTGACTCAAGCGACAACTCGCCCCTAGCCATGGTGCTCAATCCTGTATCCAGCGAGGTCACCCGTTACAGTCTGCTGCTGGAAGAGTATCGCCAGTTGCTAAGCGGGGTGCCGGATGCAGAATTGCAGCGAGTCGGCGTACAGCAGGTCGCCGCTCGGCTTCGACCGGACGAAGCGGTACTGTCCGTCGTCGCCGGGCATGAACAATGCCTGGTTATGCTAGTCACAGCTTCGGATTCAGACTCTCCCGCTGTCGGGACCCTGCTGGATGACTGGAATCTCGCAACAGACGCACAGATCAATGACGGCGTCTGTTCCGGATGGCTTTACAGTCTCGCCATTCTGGACCCAGCCTTTGATCGGGCCCCGGCGCTGGACAGCTTCATCGAGAAGTTCGACGCGGCTTTGGCTCCTCGCATAAAAGCGTCGATCGAGGAACACGGAATTCGCCGGCTGACGGTAATCCCGCACGACTTCATGCGCCTGGCGCCATTCTGGGCACTGCCCTGTCTGCGGGACTTGCAGGTGACGCTGGAGATCTGTGCGGCGACCTTTCTCGATCAAGGCGCCAACCTGGCGGCGCGCATCTCCAATGCCGCAGTGGTCAGCGATCCGCTGCTGGACTTGCCCGCGGCGCTGGCTGATACATCCGCTGTTATCGATGCCTTGTCGGCTTTTGGCCTCCCCATAGATCGACTACAGGGTCTAAAGGCCGATCGCAGCAATTTGCAGAGGGTCTTGAAGCAGACCGACTGGCTGCACTATTCGGGGCACGGTCACATACCGCTTACCGACCCGCTGGAAGCCTCATTACTGCTGAATCCAGCCTGGGGTTCGTCGAAACCCGAATCCGCCGACGAATTCTGGTCTATCAGTACGGCGGCCAGCGATGATCCCCCGGTTATGATAGACGGCAAAGGCCGAATCCAGATCGCCGGTATCGGCGTGCTGGAGGAACTGGGCGATGCGGCCTGTCGCGAACGCTTTCTCCACTGCGACGATGGCCGCACGCTCTGGGGTACGGCCGACGAGGCTAAGCGCGGCTGCGTCGCTGATCGCTATTGCGCGGCACAGCTGTTGAGCGATGCCGACGAGCACATGCCGAAGGTCGCCAATCTTGCCACTTGCAGCCTTGGCGCCAGTGGCTTTACCGATGTCGAGGAATGGCAGGGCCTGGTTGCTGCGTTTCATCTCGCAGGTGTAAACTCAATTATCGCCGGCCTCTGGCCGGTCTCGGACGTCGCCGCGGCTGTATTTGTGCAGCTTTTCTACCAGGAAATGCGCGAGTATTCGCGCGACAACGCAGACGGCTCCGTCGATGTCGATCTCTGCGCCGCGTTGAGCGAGGCTTCACATAAAATGAGCACGCTATCGCGCGATTTGAGTGCTAGCCTGCTGCAAAGGGCGGCCCGGCGCGAACGCGCCGCATCTCCCCGCGAAGCGCTGCAGCTTGAGCTGATCGCGGTGCGCATGCGAGAGGCAGACGAGTATCCGTTCACATCCGCTTATCAGCACGCGGCCTTTTATCTGCTTGGGCAATCCCGGGTTACACTGCCGAGGAGACCTTTATGATACCAATCGGCGAAGTTTTGGACCGTCTGAGCGAAAACCTGGATGCGCAGGAATCCTTTATTGTTCCGAATACCGATACGCTGGTCGACGACGATATAGTCGGCCTTGCCGCTTGCTTCGCGTTAGCGGCCGATATCGACGGGGTGGAAATCTGGCGCGACGGGAAACCACGAGGCAGCTTGGCCAGGTCAGACTTCGTTGCAATACCCGGGGTTGCGAACCTGCTCGTCGGCAACAGTTTTCAGGTTCGCGGCATCGGAGCTGCCGACGGACTCCACCTGCCCGGGGATTTGAACGAAGCTCTGATCGAGTTGTGCTGTCCGGAAGACGCTTGCGATCACCATATTTACGCGCGCCGATACAATCCCGACGACGCTCCAGACTGCCCCCATCACCCCGGTAAAAAAGTAGTTCCCTGCGATGGAAGCTGACCCTTGAATGTCGCGAGCTTCCTGACAGACGGCATCGAACGGCTCGGGCTGCGTTTCGTTCGTGTTAACCTGCTTCCCACCGGAACCCTGACGCTCTTCGTCATCGCCCTGGTGAATAGCGGTGCGCCCGGAACCGCGCCTGACTGGCATCGTTTGATGCGGGCGATGCAGGCACTGGACACATTGAACTCCGCCGCTATCGGCTTGCTCATCGTTATCGTGGCGCTGGCTCTCGAGGCCCTGCAAACCCCTATAGTGCGCATGTTTGAAGGTTATTGGGGTGCCGGCAGACTGGCGGGCTACCTGGGCGGGATACGGGCCAGGCATTGGCGGAAAAAACGCGAAAAACTCAGGAAGTTAAGTTACTCCGAGAATCCGGCCGATAAGCATTCGATACTCCATGCGGATCAAAAGCTGCAAGCAGAATTTCCGTCGCACGACCGCGTTCTGCCCACTCGGCTGGGTAATATACTTCGCGCCGCGGAAGACAGCGCCGGCCAAAGATACGGCCTGCAGACTGTTGCCCTGTGGCCGCGACTTTACCCCTTCATCGGCGTAACCCTGCAGGCCGCACTCGGCGACGTGCGCGATCGGCTGGACATGGCGCTGCGCTGGGTCTTCTATCTGCTGATCGGTGCCATCGTCAGCGCGGCACTACTGGCTCAACATCATTACTGGTTGACGCTCCCCGCCGCCCTAAGCCTGCTCGCTCTGGGTGCCTACCTTAGCGCCTGTTTGGCCGCAAAGAGTTACGGCGTATTGCTGGCCACGGCCTTCGATCTGCATCGGTTTGATATGCTGCGCGCGATGCGGTTACCCTTACCGCAGAACGAGTCGGAAGAAAAAACGACTGGCCAGGCACTTTCGGCCTTTCTCACGGGACAAAAGAACAGCCACGGCCTGCCCTACACCACCGATACCGGTGCTAAACCTGCGAACGAAAACACCGCTCTAAGTGGCGGGGACGATTAGACAATGATTTTGCTGAACGCATCCGACCGGCCACAAATATTATTCATGATTTCAATGCATCAAGATTCGGCACGGCTCCAGCTACCGGAGCCGGTCGTCAAGCGCCTGGAGAATGAATGAACAACCGGTTTCAGCATTACCTGCTTATCCTCCTCCTGGGGCTTTTCCCGCTTGGCGCCCTGGCCGCTACGGCACCCGTTGGCCTGCTGGACGGCATGACCTTTGTCGGCCTCAACGGCGAGGCCGGCAAGGAACTTGACCCGGATGAATACGAAGAGATCACCTTCCAGCACGGCCTGTTCACCTCGGTATCCTGCGAGCCCTATCATTTCGAGAGTGCCGAATATGCGACCACCGTAGTGGACAATGCCATTCACTTCACCGCCGTCACCGAAAGCCCGACCCACGGCACCATCAGCTGGCAGGGCGTGGTGGAGGGCAACACTGCCGAGGTCACCTTTGTATGGACCAAGCAACGCTGGTACTGGGATACCCGCCGGGAATACTGGTTCAGCGGCACCTTGAAGGAATAAGCATGCCCTCCCGGGACGGCATATGACAGGCTCGCATCATCAGCCGGCCGGGAATACTCGACTGAGCCGTACCCTCAGGTTCGCCCTGTTGCTCGGCATTGTTATCGCGCTGAATATGGGCGGCAACTGGCTGGCCCGGCAGCTCGACCTGCAGCTGTTTCCCCGGCACGAGGCGCTGATCAGCATCATGGTGCTGGCGGCGGCCTGCCTCTATATCGCCCTGATGGCCATTCCCTTCATGCCCGGTATAGAAATAGGCCTGGCACTGATGATGCTGTTGGGCAGCAAGGGCGCCCTGCTGGTCTATCTGTGTACCCTTGTTGCCCTATCGTTAAGCTTTCTGATCGGCAGGATAATCCCTCCCCCCAGAATTTACCGGCTGCTGAGTTGGCTGCATCTTCATAGAGCCGGCGCTCGGGTCAACCAGCTTGCACCTCTGAACCGGCAACAGCGACTGGCACTGCTTGGGGAGCAACTTCCCAGGGGCATAGCGCCATTGCTGTTAAAATACCGCTACCTGACTGTTGCCGTCGCCCTTAACCTGCCCGGCAATGCCCTGATTGGCGGGGGCGGCGGCATCGGCCTGGCAGTGGGCATGAGCAGGCTCATTCCTTTTCACGGATTTATCACCCTGATCGCCCTGGCCGTGGCCCCGGTACCGATCTGGTTTTTCTTTTTCGGTGGTTAAACATACGGGTGCCAGCACAGTCAGGAGGCACCATGCGGTTAATTGGGCCATGCCTGCGACCTTATTATTCAGGAAATAAAGGTATTATTTTTTTAGTTTCACTACTTGGGTATTGGTTAACCGCTTTCCGTTATAACGGATTACTGCCTCGATATGCTGATGTGATTGCTTTGGTAGTGCATCAGTTTTTAATTGAACGATGAACCTGTCTGTACCTGCCTTTGAAATACTCTGCGATATTGGAATTGAGACTTCCGCATAATCCTGTCCCTGGTACGGGAAGGTGACCTGTGTTTCATATTTCATACTGGAGCTGTCTTCACCCGCAAGCAGTTGATCAACGCCTGAGCCCTCGGATAGCACGTAGACTGCCGACGCGGTATTGAAAGATTGCAGGCCACCCCGCGGTTTATCCTGCCCATAAAATGCAAGTTGCAACTCAACCAGCTGCGATTCCTGTGCCAGTGCATTGCGCACAAGAAAATCCAGGGTTAGGCCGGAAGTGTCTGTCGGTTTTATAAGTCGAAAGTCGTCAATGGAAACCTCTGGTTCTGGCGGGGTCATGCGGGGCGAGAAAAGAAGGATTCCACCGAGAGCCGAGCTGTATAGCAGCCACAAGACGACCAGCCAACGTACCCATACGGAATAAGACTGAAAAAATGGAATCAGATCAACGAAATCTTTCATGATATTATTCCTGCAGTCTGTCGGACTTGACCGATCGTAGCGAGGGAAAGTCCGTTTTGAGGCAGTTTTTGAGCTCTTTTGAGACGAATAGTGGTTCTATTTAACGAAAAATAGCGCGGAAAATGACCAAAATCGGCTTTTCCGCAGCAGATTAGCGTTAAGTTCGGCAGGCTGCTAGCCTAGTCGCCTTTTGGTTTCAGCTATAATCTCTTTCAGACGGGGATATTCGTGGTTTTTCTGCTGCAGTTTCTGGAATGTATAAAGCGCCTGATCGATCCGGTCGAGATTCAAATATGTCAGGCCAAGATTAAACGCAGCTTGTTGGTCTTGAGGGTCTTGGCGTAGCGCCTCACTTAGCAAAATCTCAGCCTGATCGAACCGCTCCTGCATAAAACGCACAGCACCGAGATGGCTCCGTACAAGCGTTGCGCCCGGGTCCAACTCTAAGGCCTGTTGCAAGTTAATCACTGCCGTATTGAAGTCTTCGGACTGGATGTCCAGCAAAGCCATTTGAAACAGGGCTCCAGTATTCTTATGTTGTGCCAGTGACAAAGCGTACTGTTTCCGCGCGGTTACGAAATCACCGGCCCGCGAGGCACGGTTACCGAGATCCAGGTAATACTGCCAGGGCTGATAAAGTGGATCATCAGTGGGCGCATATATATCGCCTTTCCCAGAGCTTGCCGTCACCTTCCCTCCACGGAGCTCACCAACGGACATCAGGTTTGGTGCGCTGCAAGCCGCAGGATAAACTTTCACCTCTGGGCCAAAATTGCCGGCGGCGGCAAAAAACATGGTGTCGCTATGCTGAGTGATCGCCTCACAGAGGTTTTCGAATTCTTTTGTATCGCCACGAAACCCCAAGCTGAGGTTGACGAGTTTGGCGCCTTGCTCCACGACCCAGTCTATAGCCTGGATCACCGCGTCGACGCTGGGTACGCCATATTGATCCGTCACCCTGGCGCTGATAAGCGCTGGATACTCAAATTTTTCCCCTAACAACCCCTGTATTTCAGGGTCAGCATGTAACCTGAGCGTTTGAAGAGCAACCAGGGTGCCATGACCGATGTTGTCTGCCGGATCAGTACCGGCGAAAGACTTCATCGCCACCACTAGATTGCGCAGCTGCGGATGATCAGCTAGAACTCCCGAATCGATGATACCAATGCGAACGGCATCAGCAGAGGGAGTTGGCAATAACTGCGGTACCCCCGGAATCAGCAGTGCATGCCCGGTTACCGGGTTATAGACCTCTTCCAGCGAGGGTGAACCTCCGAGTAAAAAGGCGTTTCGTGCGTCGCCCGAATTTTGCGCGGCCATAACTCCTCCTGCAAAAAATTAGCAAGACCCACTGAAAAATGTCCGTTTTAATCCCTTGTTATAACGGCCGGATAATTTTCACTTAAATTTATTCTCAAGTGTTCCTTTTGGGTTAGGATGTAGGTTAACAAAGTATAAATAAAAATAACTATTCCCAACATTTCGAGAAACTCTTCGCATGTATAAAATATAGAATAAAGAACCCCCTTAGTACCATGTAACTCTGCATGCCATCCCCCAAGCATTTCAAAACCAATAGCACCTAAAACAAACAACCCACCAGACACAAGAAATAACTTCATAATTTTTTAGGCAACACTAATAAAAATTTAAAATATGAAATTAAAAAAACAACCAAAAAAACACCGTAAGGAATAACCCATGCATAATATAACAAACCTGAAGCCCCAAAAAAATCTCTAGTCGGAGTTCCTAAATTCTCATGAATAGATGATATTTCATCTATAGATAAGAATAAAAATATAAACGACAATACTCCCCACAAAAAATAAGGCTCATGTTTATTTCTATGAATAATAGAAATAAACAAAAGTAAGATACTGGCAAAAACCAATGCTATTGACGAGTAAAGTGTTGGAATGTTCTTTTCGGCATTAAAATCAAATAGACTAACCAAACCATAAACATGGTCATGTTCAAAGTATATTCTAGAAATTATCCCCATAACATTCGCCATTAGTAAAAAACTAATAACAAAAACGAACAAACGTAATATTTTTTCGGGTGTTATATCAATAGTCATTATGTAAACCCATTTATGGCATTTTGACTGCAAACGATTTGTATCCTGGCCTCGAGGCCAAATTGCCTGATCCAGTATTGCCTGATGAATTTTCGTCAAAAACGGGGGCAATCGCACACTGGATCTACAAACACGGGTAGACGCCTGAAAAACACGCTACCGCCCTTCCGATAACGGAATACTGCCTCGCAGCCTGTCGGACTTAACACTGATCTACGCGGCTCGGGCATCCTGCACCACGAACCACGAACCATGACGAAAAAACAGCAGCAGGGAGAGACACACCCAGAGACTCCCCCTGCATTGTCTAAATGTAGATTAAAAAATGATCAAAAATAAACCAAAACTCGAAAAACAACCCCGAGCCTGGCGGTCCACCTGCCTGACCAGGCGCTGCGCCACTGGATCAACGGCAGCGGCCAGGGCGGAAAAGGCGATGGGCAGATTGATCCCGGTATGTGGATCACCCAGGCGGTCGATCTTCTCCCGGTGCTGGTCGGCGAGGTTTTTCGAGGTGCCCTATACTCAAATGACACTAGCAGCCTTTCCCTCGCGACGACCGGCCAAGCCCGACAGGCAGCCAGGGAACCCAACTTGGGTTCGACTATCGATTTTTTGTATGAGGTGATCCCAATGCCCCCTCCCTTTTCACAACTCAACCAAGACGAATTCTCTGAACTACTGGCGCAGTTCAGCTTCACCCGGCGTATTAATATGGTGCACGTCCATCATACCTGGCGGCCGAACCATGCTCAGTATCGGGGGCATGCCTCTATAGAAGGCATGTGGCGCCATCACACTCAGACCAATGGCTGGCGGGATATCGCGCAACATGTGTCCATTGGTCCCGAAGGAGCCATCTGGCTGGGCCGCAACTTCAACCTGTCACCGGCGAGCGCTGCGGGGCATAACGGGTCGCTGGATAGCGGCCCTTTTATGATTGAAGTTATTGGTGATTTCGACCTCGGCCAGGATCAGCTGATGGGGTCGCAGCGATCAGCCCTGATCCATGTTATTGCAGCCGTACAAGGGCATTTTAATTTGCCCAGCACGGCCATCATGTTTCATAACATGATGTCGACGAAGAGTTGCCCCGGGACCTCAGTCGTATTTGACGAACTGGTGGGCGAAGTCCAAGCCAAGCAGGCCAGCGCACTGCGCAATAGGCAGATGACAGAGCAGCAGCGGCGTATTGCCGAAGCCTTAACGCAACTTAACAGGGAAGTACCCGCGCCCCGTGGCGACGAATCTCTTGCCGAGCATGACCCCCAGGGTGAGTTTGAACGGGGTGGTTTTGGGTCTTCTTCCGGCCTGAGCAGCGATATAATCGACAGCCTGCGACCGCATGTCATCAACCTGCGCGGAGGGCAATTCTCAAACGACGGCAGCATGACAACCACGCCCCAGGAGGTCGATACGCTCATCGACCAGCATCTAGAGGCGGCTCTCGCTCAGGCCCAGGCACAACAGCAGCCCCTGCGAATTATGCTGTATGCCCACGGTGGGCTGGTGGACGAGAATGCTGGCCTGATGCAAGCCTATAAGCGTCTTGCCTGGTGGAAAAAGAATCATATTTATCCGATCAGCTTTGTCTGGGAGTCCGGCCTTTTTGAAACCATTACCGATCGACTGAAAAAAGCATTGGGCCAAGGTGAGAGGGCCATCGACTTTTTTGCCCCCACCGACTTTATTATTGAGAAATCGGCTCGGGCACTGAAGGTGGACAACATCTGGCGAGGCATGAAGAGTGCGGCAGAAGCCGCCAGTGCCGATGATGGTGGTGCCTTCTACACCGCAAAAAAACTGCAGGGATTTTGTGCTCGGCACGCTAATAACGTTGAATTGCACGCCGTGGGTCACAGCGCCGGATCCATCTTTCACGCCTATTTGCTAACTGCCTGTCAACGTCTTGGTCTGCCAGCCTTTCGCTCGCTACAATTACTGGCCCCTGCCGCTAATATCGACCTCTTCAAGAGTCATATTGTGCCTTTGCTTGGGCACAAACACGGCGTTGACAAGCTCACCCTGTTTACCATGACTCGCCACTATGAGAAGGCGGACCATTGCGCTCATATTTATCGAAAATCCCTGCTCTACCTGGTCTCTGCAGCCCTTGAGACACGGGTAAATACGCCAATTTCAGGTCTGGATGAATCTTTGCGTGCTGATGCCGAAACCGTTGATTTATTCGGCCTGGGGGGCCGCCCAGGGCGCGCGGATATCCACTGGGCCGTATCCAGCACCACGGCGTCCACTTCACACGGTGGATTTGATGATGACACGGCAACCCTGGCCAGCGTGGTACGTAACATTCGGGGTTTAAGCCAAACGGACCCTGTCGTGGATTACCCATTGAAAGATGATGGCAACGCGAAGCGAGGCGCAACAGCCGGCAACCGCTACGCCCTGTGTATTGGTATTAATCAATACTCACGCAAACCCTTGGCTGGCTGCGTGGCAGATGCCCAGGCCTGGGGTACCTGGCTGGGGAGCCACGGCTTTGAAGTCAGCTTTCTACTGGATCAGGAAGCCAGGGCGGCTGCCATTGTGGATGGCATCGATAAATTGCTGTCGAAGGCGACGGCTGAGGATGTGGTGGTCATCCAGTTTGCCGGCCACGGTACTCAGATCGCTGATAATTCTGGCGATGAAGCGGATCAACTTGATGAGGCCTGGGTGCCGGTTGATTTTGAGTCCGGTAACTTCATTATTGATGACATGCTGGGAGACCTGTTCGATCGTCATCGTGACCGAGGCGTAGAACTCGTGCTGTTCACTGATTGCTGCCACTCCGGTACTAGCACCCGTGCCGCATTTGACGCCCAGGCACCAGAGAATCAGAGTAATAGTCGTTTTCTTGACGTCGAACCCGAGCTGCAGAGACAATTCAATCAAAAGCACGCTGCCAGAACACTCGCAACGACCCGAAATGATGCTGTTGGCTGGGAGATTCACTATGCCGCCTGTCAGGATCACCAGTCCGCCTATGAAGAGAACGGACAGGGCAATTTCACCCGGGCCAGCCTTAACATTCTGCAGGCCATAACCGATAACCAGATGACGTACGGTATGCTGGCCGACAACATCATCAAAAGCTTCAGCAACAACCATCTGCAGACACCCAACTTCCGCGCCCGCAGTCACCGACGTGGGCAAAAGCTGTTTAGCGCCCTATCACAGCAGGGCGCCACGCCCAGCAGCCAAAGCACCCATGTGAATATCAGCCATGCCCATACCCCCCCAGAGTACACAGACTCGCTTGAGAGAATAGAGCGCAGACTGGATGAAATTTCCAGCCTTCTTCGCAATAGACCCAGTAACGGCTGAGTAATGATGACCGAGCAGATTCGGTTTGGCGATCGCTTATTTTTACCGGTGCTAATGGCGCCCTATCGCCTTCGCGCCGATGATCCGCCGCAGCGTAAATTGTGGATCTACGTTTTGGATCCGGCCGGTATAGGCCTGAAGAAACCGACTCAATGTGTCGATATTCCCTATGAGCCCCTGGGCGCAGAAGGTATCCGTGGCGCCGTGTTTGAAGTAGAGCACGCGCCCTTGCCGAGTTATCTTCGCAAGCATCTCGATTGGCCTGATCGGCTTATTCAGGAGTTTGAAAATAAACCCTTGCATCTCGATGAACCCAGACTGGCCATGTCTGGGGGCATTGCGCCCTGTACGGGAACTCCCCTGTTTGCGGGTCAGATGGCGTATGCGGTATGCCAACGCGTGTACGAGTCTTTCACCGAGGCCCTCGGCCGCTCTCCAACCTGGGGCCCCTGGGCGGCGCACCGTATTCGTAACGGCGAGGCAGCCACGCTAAGAATACAACCCTTCGCACTTGAAGAGGCCAACGCCTACTATGATGCCGACAGTGGAACACTCAAATTCGGTGTCTTTGAAACAGTGCCTGACGGTTCGAGCAACCTGTTACCCGGTGGGCTCGTGATGACGACCCTGTCCCATGACATTATCGCCCATGAGGTAACCCACGCTCTGCTCGATGGTATGCGCGCCCATTTTCGGGTGAATACACACCCTGATGTGCCAGCCTTTCATGAAGGGTTCGCCGATCTGGTGGCTCTGTTTCAGCACTTTCGGTATCCCAGCCTGGTAGAACAGGCCATTGAAGACCACGGCGGGCTGAACTCAGACATGCTGCTGGAATTGGGCAGGGAATTCGGCGAAGCGCTGAGTGGTGTAGAAGGAAGATCCTTGCGCCACGCCATACAGCAGACGGTTCTGCCTGGCCAGAGTGCAGACAGCCAACCACTGAGTTATACAGACGCACCCGTGAATGAACCGCACAAGCGATCTGGTGTTCTGGTCTCGGCCATATTCTCCGCCTATTTACAGATATACGAAGGCCGCGCGAAAGAACTGCTCCGGCTCGCCAACTTTGCCACCCATGGACAACAACAGCGCGCCTTGCCAAGCGAACTTATTTCTCTGCTGGCAAACGAGGCCACAAAAATAGCCGAGGAGTTTCTCAACGTCTGTATCAGGGCAATTGACTACTGCCCTCCCCTGGACGTGCGCTTCGGTGACTATCTGCGCGCGATCATCACTGCCGACCGGATGCTGAACAAGGAAGACGGTACCGGTATGCGCGAAGCCCTCATACGCGAGTTTCGTCGCCGAAATGTAGATTTGCGTAAAGTGCGCGATTTAAGTGAATATTCACTCGAATGGAACTCACCTTCACCGATAGACAGACCTCAGATACCGGGGCTTGCCTGGTCTCAATTGCGCTTCGCCAATGATGGTTTAACGGCGCAAAGCGTAGCAGAAGTAGAGCAGCAGGCCGGGGCACTTGGAGACTTTCTGTCCTTTCAGTTAGATCAAGGCAGCCAGCTTGTCTCTGAGCTTGGTCTCACGGGTATCAGCGGTGATTTTGGGCCTATAACCATTGAATCGCTTCGTCCGGTTGCCAGGCGTGCTCGAAACGGACGGTTACTGCACGGTATGGTCGCCGAAATTTCACAGTGCTGCAGTACCCCTGACGGCCCCGCCTGGGGTGGCTCCACCTTGGTGCTGACGGAAGAAGGTCAAATAGAGTTCGCCATCCGTAAACGAGTCGATGATGAAGAACGCCTGTCGGCTCAGCGAAAAAACCTGAGAGATTCAGAGGGAAATCCAAACTTTTCATTCAAACATATGCATGGCTTACATGACCAGGGATAAATGGGGTCAGGGATAAATGGGGTCAGAGTACATTTTTATTAGGCCACCCCTTATGTAGCATCACGCATCAATTCACGCCGTATCATTCCGATTGCCGCCATGGGATTCAGACAGGAACGCCGGTATGCCAGCGTTGGATCTTGCTCACGCAGGTACCACAAAGCATCCAAAACCATACGGCTACGAAATTCTTCAGGAAGTGATAACGACTGCATATAAGGAGCATCATCACATTCAGGGTTGTATCGATAGAGCCGGACTTCAAGCATAAATTCCACTACTTAACGAAACATTGCCTTCCTATCGACCCTGCCCCGAATTTGTTATTTTTTTCCATCGGGTCGTTCAGCAAAATGAAGAAGAACACCCGCCGGGTCCCAGACGTGGGTTATGAGTAATCCCCATGGCTTCAGATCTGGCGGTGCCACTTTCGTGCCTTTGAAATTCTCCATTAATTTTATTCTCTCGAAATGGTCGTACCACTCCTGAGCGGAGTTAACCATAAAGTGGAGCATCAGACTGTGAGCGTAGTTATTGTGATTTTTTGGCAAGAGAAGAAATCTATAACCAAAATTCGTGTCAATTTCACAGACCTCCCCATCGTCCCAATTGACGGTGAATCCGATGCATTCATAGAACGCCTTCGACACCTCAAAATCATTCGAAGGAACAAATGGCTTGAAGTCTGTTATCTCACGCATAATTCACAGCTCCGGGATAAATGGGATAGAAGTTATACCGACTCCTTGAATCAAATAGCGTTCCCAGCGGGAAGAATATTTTTGTAGTCTGGTCCTGTCGTGGAATCAGCCCCCGAGGCGGTTGCCAATATGCTTCAGTGGTCCAATCCTAAATTCGTAACGGCCTCGTGAATCGGGACAGCGAAAAGTGAGCTTTGGTGGCGTGGTCTTCCAGGCGTAACTGAGTTGCACGACATAGCTCAAATTTGCGGGGAGTCGGCTAAAACTGAATTCGCGAACATGATTTGTACTTTTTGATATAAAATCCTCTGACACCAACTTCCCATCTGGAGTCAGCAGGAACACTTTCTCAATCTTTTCGGTCTGCCCCCTATCGCCTATGCCCACGAAATTCATCGTCGATGTAACCTGGCCAGTGACGGTACAGTCTCGTTTTGGGCGCGGCACGGGAAGATCCCCGCCAGGCTCCGATGCGCATATCTCGATACCTTGTAACCCAAAGCCCGCTTTACTCTGCAAAGGGACAGCGTATTTAGTGACACTTCGTGGGGACACGCTTTCCACCCGCACGCGCTGTTCTGTTGGGCTACCGCTCGCACCCTTCTTGTAAATCAGTCTAAAAACCAGATCGACACAATCGTAGTGCTGCGCCGAACTATTGGTAATGGTACCAGCGATTCCGCCTGGCGGGGGCAGGCTATTATCGCTACGGAACATGACTCTTAGATCATCCTCGGGGGCTGCAAAGGCCGCAGAACAGAATACGTAAAGAGCTAAACAGAAGCATGCAGATGCAGTATTATGCTTGATTCCAGATCGTGAAAAACGGGATATTTTGGGCACGACAAAGTCAGTCACTTTTTGCTCTAATCCACAGCCCTCATAAGGGGTAACCTTCGGTAAGGCTAGAAAAACTGGCATTGTGAGACCTCCATGGGTTTGAGGGTCATGGATGTACTCTTTGTGAGGCCCATCGAAACTGATTTGTTGCGGCGGATCACGCATCTCCATATTTTGAGTATAGTCCGGGTAAGCGTCCACACAAGTTTCATTCGGAAAATTTGACTCGACAAAAATAGTCTGCAGGGTCTTTCATCATTTCGGCGCGAACTGGATTTTTTCTATATAACGATAAAGATGAAATAGATACTCAGATGCATTAACCAAGAAAGTTTTCCATAAAATAAAAAAAGATTGAGCAGCTTTCAATTTAATGAGATCCAAAGCCTCTTATATCACCGATTATAAAAGTTAAATGTAGCGACTTACTGATTCAGAAAAGAACGAAAATCACCCGATATTTACATTTAAATTCAACACTTTATTTTTCAATCACTACACGGAAATTGACGGATGGCTTTTTTAACTGTAAAGCATTCTTTACAGTTTTTTCCGTGCAGCCGTAAGTATTAACGTGAAAAATGATACAGGTAGAAACTGCGAGCCTGCTATCTGATGACGCTTCGGGCGACAGCTATCGCGCCTGGTACGGCAGTACCATCGTGAGCGGTGGTGTTCTCCAGCAGAAGTCCAGTTACCCCAGTACCACCGAAAGGCGAAATACGGATTTGTAGAATACAGTAAATGTTCTGCTGGCAGATTCGATCCAGTGCGGCTTTCATCTGCCCCCCGTCAAACACCCCATCATGCCACCCTCTGCGACTTGGAGCGCACCAACCCTATTCAAAGCTTCGCCGCGGGGCGCGGCTCCTACGGGTGCGAAGACGTATCGCCATCGGCATATAATTGAACTCTGCACCATTACCACCAATACATCAGAGCGGCTTACATTCCCCTTATGAGCAGAAAATTGCTCCTGCATTTTCTGGCTATCGGCCATCCATGGCCGTATGCCGGCGAGCACTGAGGTCATTCGGCGAATTGGCCCGCAGGGGCGCAACAGGGACTGATGCGCCTCCGATGAGGTACATGGATGTACCGTCAGCGGAGCCCGTCGAATGATCTCAGAGCGCAGCGGAAAGGCTTCTTCGGAGGGCATTCTTCAAGGTAAAAAGTCTGGGATACTTTCTTTGCACGAGCAAAGAAAGTAATGCTACAGCTCTGCAAAACGATCCACCGCCACCGCCTCTGCAATGGCCTTGTCAGCACTGCGCAGTGCCTTCGCCTCCTCCTGCGTAAGCAGCTTCTGCTCCAGCGCCTCGTCAACAGACTCAATGCGGGCATTGTGCAGCCGTGCCCGCAGGGGTTCTGTTGCCACCACCTGCACAAAGGCCTGCTCGACCAGGTCCACCCCCTCCCCCGGATTGCCGGGATAGACTCCCAGGGTAAGGCGGTCGCGCACCGGGCCCGGTGTCAGCAGGCGCTCGGCGCAGGCTGAGGTTAACGCATCGGATGGGCCTGATGCCCAGCGACCGAGCGGAAATACACTCAGGCGCAGCAGCCAGGACACCGGTTTGGATGGGAAGTTATCGATCACTTCGTGCAGGGATTGCTCTATGCGCACCAGACCACGCTGCATGCAGGCATCCAGCAGCACGCGGTCATCCCTGGCACGGCCGTCATCTTCGAAGCGCTTGAGGGCACAACTGAGCAGGAACAACTCTCCGAGTACATCACCAAGGCGGCCCGACAGCATTTCGCGGCGCTTGAGGTCGCCCCCCAGCGTCAGCAGACTGACTTCCGTCACCCAGGTAAGGGCGGCGGAAAAACGACTGAGCTTGCGGTAGTGTGGCGCCAGTTCGGCGGCATCCAGCGGCGCGGCAGCGAGATAACCCAGCGTCGCCCCATGAAAGAGGCTGCGCAGCAGTGTCTTGGTGGCAAAAGCGGCGTGCCTGAGCAGCAGCGGATCAAAAGCGGCGACGGCCTTGGCTTCGTCGGGCTCGGCGGCGGCCTGCATTTCATCCAGCAGATAGGGATGGCAGCGCACCGCGCCCTGGCCAAACACGATCAGACTGCGGGTGAGTATATTGGCGCCCTCCACTGTGATGGCCACCGGTATGGCCCGGTACAGATTGCCGAGGTAATTGCGCGGCCCGTCACACACGGCCTTGCCGCCGTGAATATCCATGGCGTCGTTAATAATCTCGCGCATGCGGGCGGTGGCCTGCACCTTGAGGATGGCGGACACAACCGCCGGCACCTTGCCCTGGTCCAGTGCCTGGGTTGTGGCCAGGCGTGCAGCATCAATCAAATAGAGACTGCTGGCCATACGGCCAAGCGCTTCCTGCACGCCTTCAAAACGCCCCACCGGCACGCCGAACTGATAACGCACGCGGGCGTAGGCACCGGTAGTGCGGGCCGCCAGTTTGCCAGCGCCAACACTCAGGGATGGCAGCGATATGCTGCGTCCGGCGGCCAGCGCGCTCATCAGCATCTTCCAGCCCTGGCCGACGCAGTCCTGGCCCCCCAGCACCCAGTCCATGGGCATGAAGACATCTTCGCCTTCGTTGGGGCCATTAAGAAAGGCTTGCAGGGCAGGATAATGCCGCTCGCCAATATTAATGCCGGGGGTATTTGTGGGCACCAGCGCGACCGTAATGCCGATGGACTCGACATCCCCCAGCAGGTGATCAGGATCATAGAGTTTGAAGGCCAGACCCATCAGGGTCGCTATGGGCCCCAGGGTGATATAGCGCTTGGCCCAGCTGACGCGCATGCCCAGCACCTGCTCGCCCTGGTAGTCGCCATAACAGACAATGCCACTATCCGTCATGGATGCAGCATCGGAACCGGCTTCGGGGCTGGTAAGAGCAAAACAGGGAATCTCCCGGCCATCGGCCAGGCGTGGAAGATAGTAGTCTTTTTGTGCGTCGGTACCGTGGTGCAGCAGCAACTCGCCGGGCCCCAGGGAGTTGGGCACCATAACGGTAACCGCCACGGCAATGCTGCGGGTCGAGAGTCGCATCACCACGGCGGAATGGGCGGAGGCCGAAAAGCCCAGACCGCCAAATTCCTCAGGGATAATCATGCCAAAAAAGCGCTGCTGACGCAGAAAGTCCCAGATGGGCTGGGGCACCGCACGCTGCTCTACGGTAAGCTCCCAATCATCAATCAGGCTGCATAGCAACGTAACAGGGCCATCCAGAAACGCCTGTTCTTCCTCCGTCAGATGCGGTGGCCCCGAAGACAACAACTGCGCCCAGTCGGGCTTGCCGGACAACAGCTGTGCATCCCACCAGAGCCCGCCCGCCTCCAGCGCCTCGCGTTCGGTATCTGAAATGGGCGGCAACAGCGCCTTGATGCGCCGCAGCACAGGCCCGCTGATATAACGCCTGCGCCAGCGTCCGATAACGCCTTGCGTCTGCTGCATGAGCTTGCTCCCCTGCTGCCGAATGTTCAGCTAAGCATAGTCGCAATCCACCGCCATCAGGGGGCTTTGACGGTATACAGGCATCACAGCTATCAGCTGACAGCTTAAGGCTTAAGGCTTAAGCCTTCTCCACCAGCCCCTTAAGCTGCGCAACTATGTGGGCACCGATGGGTATTGCGGATGTGGCCGCAGGCGACGGCGCATTACATACCACCAGCGCGCGCTTCGTATTGACGAACAGGAAGTCATCCACCAGGGCACCATCCGGTGTCACAGCCTGGGCGCGGATGCCGGCGGGGTACGGTGTCAGATCTTCCAGGCGCAGCTGCGGGCAGTATTTCTGCACCAGTTTCAGATAGCCGCGCTTGAACAGGGAGTTTCTGAACTCGGACAGGCTGGCGCGAAAGTTCTTCAGCAATACCCGGCGCAGGCCCGAATAGCACAGCATCTCCAAACTGTCCCTGAGGCTGATATCGGTCTTGCGATAACCCTCGCGTTTGAACGCCAACACCGCATTGGGACCCACGGTCACAGTGCCATCGATCATGCGGGTCAGGTGCACCCCCAGGAACGGCAGATCCGGGTCCGGAATCGGGTAGATCAAATGATTGACGATGCGATTGTGCTCGGGCGGCAGCAAAAAATACTCGCCTCGAAACGGCAGTATCTTGAAGCTCGGTTCAAGCCCCAGCAAACGCACCACGCGATCCGCCATGAGCCCGGCGCAGGCCACCAGATAGCGCCCCCTAAAAGTACCGCCGCTGGTATTCACCTCTACGCCATCGCCGCTTTCATCAATGGCGGTGACTTCGGTGGCAAACTTCAAATTGCCGCCAGCCGCTTCCACCAGAGCACCCATCTGGGTGGTGATTTCGGTGTAATTGACGATACCCGTTGAGGGTACAAAAATGGCCCCCACGCCGCTGATGTTGGGCTCGCGCGCTTTGAGCTGTGTCTCGGACAACACCTCAATCTCGATGCCGTTTTCCTCGCAACGTGACACCAGCGCCAGCATGCGCCGGTACTCGGCCTCATTGGTGGCTACCAGCAGCTTGCCGCAGGTGTCGTACTTGATGCCGTACTGATCACAGAAGGCCCGGGTCGCCACATTGCCCTCGCGGCAGAAACGCGCCTTGAGACTGCCAGGCTTGTAATAGACCCCTGCGTGAATAACGCCGGAGTTATGCCCGGTCTGATGCTGCGCGGGCCCACGCTCTTTTTCAAGCACCAGCACCGACTGGCCGGGATAGGCCTGCTGTAGCTGCCATGCGGTGGACATGCCAAGGATGCCGCCGCCGATGACGATAAAATCATAGTTATTGTTCATGCATTGCCCTGCGTCTGGGTAAAAAGTCCTGCTGCGTAAAGTCCTGCTCCTGCACATCCCTGTGCCCGCAGGATGACCGCCAGGGAGGGCGGAAATACTGAAAATGCAGGAGCGGTATTTCAGTGAAGTACGTCCCTGTACAAACCCTGCTCTCGCACATCCTGTGCCCGCAGGATAAGTACGTCCCTGTACAAAAAGGCCGGGTTCAATGAACCCGGCCTGGCAAGTCCGAAAGGCTGCTAGTTGCCCACTGCCACCGAAACATCAGAGCGGCTCTTGCTTCCCCCTTATGAAGCCGGCGAGCACTGAGGTCATTATGCGATCAGGCCTGAAAGGTTGATACAGGGACTGTATCGACGCCGATTAGCACAGGGATGTGCACTCCCTACCTTGAAGGCCGCCCGCAGAATGGTGTCAGAACGCAGTAAGACGGCTTCATTGGGGCGTATTCTTCAAGGTAAAGAGCTTTGGTTGCTTTCTTTGCGCGTGCGCGCCAGCAAGGCGCAATAAAAACCATCAAATCGCTCCGATACCCCAGCCTGCACAGATTCAAACACAGCCACCTTAATCTCGTCTCAATCATCGAAACCAGATCAAGTTGGCAGCAACCCGCCGCACGACGGAACGCCGCCCGGAGCAATTCGCTTGGGTAAACGGTGCGATTCGCTTCGCTCATCAGCACCCTACAGGCACCCTGCAAAAGCACGTGCCCCGCCCCCCAAATCAGTCCTAATGGGCGGTTGCGGCGGCGCTGATGCCGCGACGGCTATACATAAAGAGCCCAATAAAGACCGCCAGACCCGCCAGATCCACCGACCACATGTCGTGGGGCCAGAGCATGGCCGTACCGGCAGCACCGCAGACCAAGCGCAACGGCAGGTTTAGCTTGCTCTCCAGGTGCCCTTCCATAAAGCCGACAAAGGCATAGAGACCAAAGAGCGCGAACACGAACACCCGCATCACTTCTTCCGCCGAGCCGCCAATCAGGTTGGTGTAGCCAAACAGCAGCGGCACTACATAGAGGCCCTTGGCGATCTTCCAGGCGGTAAAGCCCGTCGCCATCGGAGGCGTCTTGGCAATCGCTGCCGCGGCAAAGGCCGTGAGGCACACCGGTGGCGTAACGTTGGAGTCCTGCGACAGCCAGAAAATGATCATATGGGCCGACAGCAGCGCCATGGACAGCACCACAGGGTCCACCGCCTGGGTCATCAACTGCCCCATAAAGTCCGGTGGTACCAGCGCCAGCAGCGCCTTGGCATCGATCTCCGACATGGGGGATGCCAGCAGCGCCACCTTCTCCGGATCCACCAGCATAAATATCATGCGCGCCGCTTCCGGCAGACCACCGCTGACCATCAGTTCGATCAGCTTGGTTTCGGCAATCAGGTTATAAAGCGCCGGCGCCGACAGGGTCGCGAGCACTATATAAGCTGCAGTTACCGGCAAGCCCATGCCCAATACCAGGGATGCCAGACCCACCAGCAGTATGGTGATCAGCAGGCTGCCACCGGCCCAGTCGGAAATCATTAGCGAAAAGGTATTGCCGATACCGGTCATGGCCACCACATTCACCACCAGGCCTACAGCCACCAGCAGCATCGCCGTGGTCGCCATATTGCGCGCCCCCTGTGCCAGGGCATCAAACACCGCCATGGGGCCCATGGGATTTTTCGACAGCCAGGATGCCACCACCACCGAGATAATCGAGATACCCGCGGCATAGGTCGGCGTAAAGCCGTAGATCAGCAGCCCAACCAGTACGGCCAGTGGCAGCAGGAAGTGCCAGCCTTCTTTCATGACCTCTTTCAGCGGGCGGGTATCCAGCTCCACGGATTGAGCATGACTGCGCATGGCTTCCACACGTACATAGAAACCCACGGACATGAAGTACAGCAACGCAGGCAGTGCAGCCATGGCGACAATGTCGACATAGGGGATCTGGGTGTAGGACGCCATGATAAAGGCACCCGCCCCCATCACCGGCGGCATCAGCTGCCCACCGGTGGATGCGGCAGCTTCAACACCGGCTGCAAAGCGCGCAGGGAAGCCCGCACGGCGCATCAGCGGAATGGTGATGACGCCGGTGGAAACGGTGTTGGCTACCGAGGAACCCGATACCGACCCCATGAGGCCAGAGCCCAGTACGGCGACAAAACCCGGGCCACCGACAAAGCGCCCGGCAGCGCAGCGCGACAGTTCAATAATGAAGTCGCCGGCGCCGGAGCGAACCAGGAAGGCACCGAACAAAATAAACATAAAGACAAAGGTCCATGAAATGCGGGCTATGGAGCCGAACATGCCATCGGAACCGAAATAGGAGCGGTACAGCAGAGTCTCAAGGCTGAGGCCGGCAAAACCGAACATGCCGCCGATAAAGGGGCCCCACCAGAATACATAGGTCAGCGCCACCACAATCAGGCTGGGAATAAACCAGCCAGTGGTGCGACGCGCCATTTCCAGTGCTATACCGATCGCCAGCAGTGAGAACACCCAATCGAGCGTGACAAACTCAACGCCGCGATCATAGAGGGCATCTTCAAAGCGGATCAGGTAAAGCGCACAGGCGATAGCCGCAAGCCCCACCAGAATATCCAGCATCAGCACGGTACGCTGACCTGCGCGGGTCTGACTTTTAAATCCAGGCACCATCAGGGCACAGATCAGCGCAAAGCCGCCGAAATGGACCGCCGACACATAGAGTTCGGACCAGGTACCCAGGGTATTGAAATAGATGTGAATCAGCGAGAATAGTACGCCAATCCAGTATACGACGCGGCCGACTGACGACTCCGCAGGACGCTGAGCCAGTTCGAGGCTCTTGAGTTTGTCCGCGGTTTCCTGATCGGTATCCGGGATTGCTGTACTCATAGGAAGTATCCGTGGGCTATCAACAGAAAAAGAGGGTCTGCCGCAGGTCTGGGCCCGCGACAGAGGTCACATAAGCGCACCGAACCTAGGCAGCCTGTCAAACTTAAGCTGTTCCAGGATCGGTCAAGTTCGAAAGGCTACCAGGCCCAGTGCGACCGCCATTAGTTGGCGATCAGGTGCTCAGGGATTTCGACGCCCACTTCCTTGTAGTAGCGAGCAGCACCGGGGTGCAGCGGAACCGGCAGGCCGGCGATAGCTTTTTCCAGTGCCATGTCCTTGGTAGCCTTGTGGATACCGTTCAGGAAGGCCAGGTTTTCATACACGGTTTTAGTCAGCTGATAGACGTCTTCTTCGGGGATATCATCACGTACCGCCAGAAAATTGGGCTGTGCCATGGTCTGCACATCCTGCGTCTGACCAGGATAGGTATTGGCAGGAATGGTGAAGCGCGTCCACAGCTTGTAGCGGCCATTGGCCTTGGTAATTTCCTCATCGGTGAAATCCAGAATGCGGATATCACTGCCAAGTGCCGCAAAGGCACGGGTAATGGCCGAGGTCGGTACGCCGGACGGAATGTTCATGCCATCCACGGTGCCATTCTGCAACGCATCAGCGGAAGGTCCGTAACCCATGTACGCCATGTCGATCTTGTCCGCATCCAGTCCCAGGTTACCAATGATGGTCAGACCCGAACCTTCAGTACCGGAGTTCTTGGGCCCGATGGAGAACTTGTTACCCTCCATGTTCTTCAGGTCCATGATGGTGCCCTTGGGGGCAAACTCGTTCTTCACCACGAACTGTTCAACGTTCTGCCACAGCATGGTGACCGAGCGCAGGCCTTTCTGCGGGCCGGAATTCTTCAGATCACCCTCGCCTTCCCAGGCCCAGGCGCCGTACAGGCCCTGCAGGATCGCAAACTGAGCTTCGTTTTCGCGCATCAGCTTGATGTTTTCGCCGGAACCGGCCGAGTTGATCGCCGACATGGCCATGCCGATGGCTGGCTCAAGCTTGACCTTGGCCAGGGTGGCCAGGGCCACACCCACGGGGTAGTAAGTACCGCCGGTGGAGGCGGTCGCCAGAATATAGGAGCGATTCTCGGCAGCCTGACCCAGGGTCGCGACAGTGCCCAGAGTACTGGCGACCAGCGCCAGGCCAAAACCTTTCAGAAGCGTGCGTTTTGTCAAACTCATATCTGTGTGTTCTCTTGTCATTATGGGAAAAACGGTTGCCGAATCACTAAAGCAAACATGATGCCAACCATGAAAATAAATTTATATCATTGTAATTAAAGAGATTTCCAGAAGAGGGTAAGCGACCAAAGATCCAATCGGCAGTTTTTTGCTTATTCAGAGCGGCTCTCGTCGGCCATAAATGGCCTACTGCTAACGAAAAGCTAATAAAAGCCGCTCAACAACCCTCTACAACGGCCTGTTTGACCACAGGTACAACAGGTATAGGCAAAAAACCGCCGACTTCCCATGACAAGAAGGAAATCAGCGACTTATAACGCGGTTATTTCTGGTTTATATAAAGCGATGCGTATTGCTCCAGGCGCGGGGCAGGCATCGAAAAATAGCGCAGAGCGGTCAAGCAGGTACAAAGACAGAAGCACAGTGGCCAGCGCTGCCCCTTCAATCTTCGCAGCCACCCTGCACATAATCGCTGCGGTTAAGGCCGTAGCGCGTCATCTTCTGATTCAGGGTACGCCGTGGCAGATCCAGCTCGTCCATCACCGCCTTGATGGAACCGCCATGGCGCTGCAGTGACTGGCGGATAACCTCGGCCTCGAAAGCCCCTACCTGCACACCAAGCGGCTGCGTGCTCAGATTAGCGTTGGAGCCACTACCCAGTGGTTGCCCACCTGAGGCGGAATTAAAGGTGCGCGCAGCCTGCATCGGCGTAATGGCCGGGAACAGCAAATCTGCCAGCTGCACCCGGGCATCGAGCGCAAACCGTAGCGCAATGTTTTTCAACTCACGCACATTGCCCGGCCAGTTGTAGCTCAGCAGTGTACGACGCTCCAGATCCGTTATCCTGCGCGGATCGCGCTCGTGCTGGGCCGCGCAGCGCTCAACATAGTATTCGAACAGCAGCGGTATATCGTCCAGGCGATCGCGCAGCGCCGGGATATGCAGCTGGGAGACATTAAGGCGGTAATACAGATCCTCGCGAAAGCCTTCTTCCACCCGCAGATCCGCCTTGGCGGCGGCCACCAGGCGCAGGTTAACGGCAATGGGGCTGTTTCCTCCCAGGCGCTCGATGACCCCCTCTTGCAGGGTGCGCAGCAGTTTGATTTGAAGATGCGGCGGCATGCTTTCGATTTCATCGAAAAAGAAGGTACCGCCATCGGCATACTCGAATTTGCCGATGCGCTTTTTCACAGCCCCGGTAAAGGCGCCGGCTTCATGGCCGAAGAGCTCGCTTTCTATCAGGGATTCAGGGATGGCGCCGCAGTTAACCGGCACAAAATGATGGCTGCGCCTGTTGCTGAATTCATGCAGACACTGGGCCACCAGCTCCTTGCCGGTGCCGGTCTCACCGTAGATGATAACGTTGGTATCTATGGATGCCAGCAGCAGGATTTCCTGTTTCAGCCGCACAATGGCCGGCGACAAACCAATAAGACGTGCGTCGATGCCCGACTGGGATGCCAGATTGTGCTGCAGGCGGTCATTTTCCAGCATCAACCGACGCTTGTCACAGGCACGCTGCACCGTCGCCACCAGGCGCTCGGGAACAAAGGGCTTCTCGATAAAATCGTAGGCCCCCTCGCGCATGGCCTGGGTCGCCATATCAATATCGCCGTGCCCCGTGACCAGCACCACCGGCAAGCCCGGTATCCGCGACAACGCCTCATTCATCAGCGCCATGCCGTCCATCCCCGGCATACGCACATCGGTAACAAGCACACCCGCAAATCCCGGCTGCAGCTGCACGAGTGCGGCCTCTGCAGCGTTGCAGCTGATAACCTCAAAGCCCGACAGGCGCAACCATTGCTCGGTCGCCTTGCGAACCATTATTTCATCATCAACCAGTAAAACCGTACCTTGTTCAAGCATCAAAAACATCCTGTGTAGCAACCACCAGAGAAGCGCTTTGCGAAGCCCCCTAATTCACCGTCAACCGGCAATATCCACCCCTGCCGAAACATCAAAAACATCCTGTGTAACAAAACGCCAGTAACCACTGTTTGGCAGTCTTTAGATGTTCTATAGCAGCAGTAGATAACGGTATAAGTCTGATACCAACCTAACCCCGAGTTAACGGTATAAAGTATCTGTTCCCCACGCCAGTTCCAGCGCCTTGCGCTCCACCACCTTAAGGCCGCGCACCACCAGGCTGTAGGAATGATCGATCATTCGCTGCACTTCACCGTCCGGCAGCGAGCCATCCAGCAACACCGTGTTCCAGTGGCGCTTGTTCATGTGATAGCCCGGCTGGACCGCTTCAAATACATCCCGCAGCATCTGCGCCTGCACCGGGTCGCACTTGAGGTTAAGGCGCGCTCCGTTTTTGTCCGTGATCAGCAACGCGAACATTTTCTGTTTAATTTTGAACACTGCAGGCCCGGGGCCAAAGGGATAGTCTTCCCAGGCGTCGGGTTTGCCAAGCAGATAATCACGCGTGTGCTGAGCGTCCATGGGTACAAATCCTTGCGTCACGAGCGGTTAAAGTATTTCGATGGACTCGACGTAAATCAGCTCGCAGGCTCCGCGGCCTATATCGTCCCTCGTCAGCGAACTCTTCCAGCGCCAGCCATCGGGGCTGGTTGCCTGTATCAGGTAGCCACTGATACGCACCAGATCACCGGTCCTGACCGACGCAATCTGCCGCTCGACATAAGTATCCGCCGGCACCATATGCATGTTGGCGCTGCTCTGCTCGATCTGCTGGCGTGGAACCGGGAACTGTTCGGTACGCCAGCGATACCAGCGCCCGGACTGGCGAATGTCGATACGATCCAGCACCCGACTATCGGACATAACGCCCCATCCCAGCGCCAGATCATACTTCGACAGATCCGACTCCCTATCCAGCCAGTAGCGCTCCTTGCCGAGCACCCGCGCATTGATTTCGAATTCGGCCAGCGCATCTATGCGATAGCCATCATGATCGAAGGGCGCACGGCTGACCGGCGCCTGGTGCGGTAACTGTTCAACCAGCACGCCGTCGCTCTGGCTGCGCTCGCCCTCCGGGAAAAACAGCACGGCCATCACGCCCAGTGCCAACACTCCCAGTAGTTTGTTTGCAGCCATACTGTCTCTCCGCGCATGCCAACACTATGGTCATTGCACTCATCAATTGCATTCAGTGCACTTTAATCCCAGAGCCTCGTCTAAGGTTACAGATACCTGCGGCAGAAACCAAAACCCTGATGAACACTCAGCATTCTATTACGGTCTACTACGATGGCACCTGTCCGCGCTGCAGGCGCGACCGCGCCCGCTATGAAAAGCTGGCTGGACCTGCGGCGGATACCCTCTGCTGGTTCGATATCAGCGGCCAGGATGCCGAGCTGCTCAGCCTTGGCATAGACCCCTACAAGGCACTCACCGAGCTTCATGTGAAAGATGGGCAACAACGAATTCATAGCGAGCTGGACGCCTACATCCTGCTGATGCGCCGGGTTCCGCTGCTTAAGCCCCTGGCCTGGCTCATTGGCTTGCCACTCATCAGGCCCCTGCTTTCCCACTGCTATCATCGGTGGGTGATGCTCAGACTCAGAAAAAGTCAGCGACTTTGAGGCAGTACCCTGTTGCCAAAAGCAGTACTTTAGTACTGGTTGTTAGGGGCCATGGTAGAATTTTTATCACCCGAAAGGCGCGTTCTAATTGGGCATGAATATAAAAAGCTGGATTCTGCCGCCTCTCATTTGTCTGCCTGTCTCGCTGTCATTGCCACTGTCGGCGGCACAAAGCGAGGCCACCGAGAATAACACCCGGCAGTTTTCCACTGATGACTACCCCAATGCGCAGCATTGCCGCCTGACTCCTGGCAGCATTGACCAGGAAAATACCCGTTTAACAACCACCGCCAGCGACCGGCAGCAGCTCAAAACACACACCCGACTGACCGAGCCAAAACACCGTGCAGCGGTTAAGATAGCGCGAGCAACAGCCACCGGCGCTTTTTAGCCGCAGCCACCACGGCGCTGCCGGATAATAACTATAACGGAGAGACCCCGTGTACAAGATACTGATTGCAGATGATCACCCGCTGTTCCGTGAAGCCATTACCAATGTCATCAGCACCAGTTTTCCGGGGTGCGAAACCATCGAAACAGAGAGCCTTGATAGCGCGCTGGCATTGACACTGGAGCAGGATGATCTGGATCTTATTCTGCTGGATCTGAACATGCCGGGCATGCACGGCCTTAACGGCCTGATTACGCTGCGCAACGAAGCCCCCACGGTACCGGTGGTGATCGTTTCCGCCGAAGAGGACAAGCAGATAGTGCTGCAGGCGATTACCTACGGCGCCGTTGGCTTCATTACCAAATCATCGCCCCGCGATCAGATGACCCAGGCACTGCAGCAGATTTTGGACGGCAACGTCTATCTGCCCTCCGATATCATCCGCTCCAGCAAGCCCGAAAGCCGCCGCCATCGCAATGACGAAAACCGTATCCCGGTGGAGCTGCTGTCTTCCCTGACCCGCCGCCAGCTGCTGGTACTAGAGCGCATGGCCACGGGGGAGTCCAACAAGCAGATTGCCTACAACCTCAATATCGCCGAAACCACGGTTAAAGCCCACGTCTCGGCCATATTGCGCAAGCTCGGCGTACATAACCGCATCCAGGCCGTGCTCTCGGCCGGCAATATCGATTTCGCCCAATACCTGCGTCGTTAATAAAGGAAGGGTGCCGTTAAAAAGGAGCGGCGCCATTAAAAGAACCTGAGTTAAAAGCGCAAACCTTAAGCGACGAACACGCAGCGCAACACTGCATTTCAGTCCCTCACCCTCACCAGCTGTTCATCCCGTCTTTTATCCAGCCCTGGCAACGGCTGTTAGACGTGACCGCAAGGCGTTCAGCCACGGGTGTTCAGCAGATGATTGAGCGTGGTCTTGAGCTTCATGGGGCGAACGGGCTTGTGCATCAACAGATAACCCAGATCGCGGATCTGCTGCTTTAGCTCATGACTGTAGTTGGCGGTGACCATCAATACCGGCAGATCATCGTTGCGCTGGCGCTTGATATCGGCCACCAGGTCGATGCCATTGTCGTCGTTATCCAGGTGGTAATCGACGATTAGCAGATCCACCAGACCATCGGCCACCGACACCTTAAGCTGCAGGTCCGTCAGCGACAGCGCGGTCACCACCTCGCAACCCCAACCCTGCATCAGGGTTGCCATGCCATCACAGATGGCCTGATCGTTATCCACCACCCACAGACGCGCATTGTCGAGCCAGGCCTGGGCTGGCTCACGATGAACCGGCACGCTATCACTGCGGGGTTCGAGGGTTCCCAGTGGCACCTCTACCGAAAACACAGATCCGCGCCCTGGCACCGAGGTCACCGCCACCTGATGCCCAAGAATGCGGGAGATCTTGTCGACGATGGCCAGACCCAGGCCCAGGCCTTTGTCGTGATGACCGCCGCCCTGGGGCAGAATCCGTTTGAACTCCAGGAAAATTTCGGTGAGCTTCTCCTCGGCAATACCGATACCGGTGTCCCACACTTCGATCAGCAGACTGTCGCGGCGCCGGCGGCAGCCAAACAGAATCCGGCCGGTCTCGGTGTAGCGCAGCGCATTGGAGAGAAAGTTGCGCAGTATGCGCGCCAGCAACTGACTGTCGGAGCGAATCACCGCATCACTGCTGACAAAGCGCAGCTGCAGATTTTCCTTGCGCGCCACCTGGCTGTATTCGTTGGCGATATTCTGCAGCAGCTCGCGTACGCAAAAGGCGTTGATATCAGGCGTGATCACACCGGCATCCAGTTTGGATATATCCACCAGAGTGCTAAGCAGACTCTCGACATCGGCCAGGGAATTGCTCACCGACCCCACCAGGCGTGACACCGGCTCCGCCATATCCTGCTCCTGCAGCGCACCGGTAAACAGGCGGGCGGCGTTGAGCGGCTGTAACAGATCATGGCTCACGGCAGCGAGGAACTTGGTCTTGGACAGGTTCGCCTGCTCTGCCTCTTTCTTGGCTTCACGCAGGCGTGCCTCTATGGCAACGCGCTCATGGATCTCCTGGCGCAGCTTGTCATTCAGCGCCGTCAGCTCGGCGGTGCGTTCACCCACCCGATGTTCAAGGTGCTGATAGGCCTGTTCCAGCGCATGGGCGGTACGACGCCGCTCGGTAATATCGCGGATCATGACGAAAATACCCACGGCACGGCCGCTGCTGTCCATATTCGGCACATAGGATTTGAGCATGCAGCGCACTTCGCCGTGCAGGTTTTTCTCGTCGATCTCAAAGGTCACGCTCTCGCCGGCCAGAGCGCGCTCCATATAGGGGCGAATCTTGCGGAACTGGGTTTCGCCCTGAACTTCACTGATCAGGCGGCCATTCAGCTCGCCCCGCGGCCAGCCGTACCACTCGTCATAAACCTTGTTGCTGAACTGGTAACGCAGATCCTCGCCCACATAGCCAATCAGAGCGGGAACATGGTCGGTAATCAGGCGGATCCACTGCTCGCTTTCACGCAGGGTTTCGGCGTAGCGGTGCCGTTCGGTAATATCGGTATAGGTATTAACGTAGCCGCTCGCGGGCATGGGGTGGGTGCGAATCTCCAGCACCCGGCCATCAGGCAGGGTCTGCTCCAGCGCCTGAACACCATCACTGCATTGCAGCGCCGTAATCGGAGCCAGTACGCTAACGTCGCCGCCTGCCACCAATTCTGTGAACAGCCGCTGCTGGGGCACCTGCGCAGGGTCAATGCCGCTAAGTTCGATGAAGCGATGATTCCAGACTTCAAGTTCGCCCAGTCCGTTCACCAGGGCCACACCCTGGGAAAGGTGATCCACAAGGCTTTGCAGTAAACGGGATTTTTGCGCCAGCGCCCGTTCGCGTTTTGCCTCCTCGAAGGCCTTGAGTTCGGTAATATCGGTATAGAGCACCACCAGACCACCGTCACGGGTGACCTTTTCATTAACCTGCATCCAGTGGCCGTTAGCCAGCTTCATCACCGGGCTGCCGGAGCCTGCGCGGGAGCCGCTTTCCTCCAGAATCAGGCCATGTTCGTCGGCCAGGCGTTTAAGGTCAGCAATGGTGGTGCCGTCTTCAATGCGAATACCGGTGCCATGCCAAAAGGCGCGAAAGTGACTGTTGGACAGCAGAATACGGCGGTCGCGATCAAACAGCACAAAGCCATCGGAAATGCTTTCAATCGCATCGATCAGTCGCTGCTGCGACATCTCGGCTTCTTCACTGGCCAGGGTCAGGGCGCGATTGCTGCGCTTGAGCTGCAACAGGGCACTGTTGAGTGCTTCTGTGCGTTCGCGTACCTGTTCGGCCAGCACCACAGAATGTTCGAAGGCGCCGTAGGGGTCGGCACGATGCCCCCCACCGGATTCAACCCGCTCGATCAGGGCGCCATTGATCTTGCGCAGCTTGGCATTATCTCGCTCCAGCTCAGCGATGCGCGCCTGCAACTCAAGCATCTGCTCGGAGGCACTCATGGGCGGCGAGCTCGCAGTGCCCTGTCAGCGCAGCTCATGACGGTAACCTCCGATCGCCACACCGGTGAAGGTCTGATTCAGGTGCATGCCGTTGAACTGCTCTCCATAGGTATTAAAGCCAATAACCCGGTGCGCCTGCAGGTAATCAGATGTGACCCCATCAAGCCCTGTGTACTCGGCCTCAAGGCGACGCAGAAAACAATCGCAGCCAATGACCAGCCGCGGTGTGCCTATGGCCTGCTCTATACGTGCAAACTCGGCGTCCAGGTTTTCCAGCATGGCGCCCGGGCGCATGGCCGTCAGCACTATGCCGTTCTCCACGGCGCAGTAGAACGTCATACTCAGATCAGGATTGACCCGCTGAATGGAACGCACGTAGTAATCGTCACCGATACGAACCGCCACCGGGTTGAGCGCAAAGGCACGATAATCCAGCGCCGTCACCTCGACCCCCAGCACTCTGGCGTACTCCAGAGCCGCGGGCTCGGCATTGAGTTCGGTCACGGTACGGCTGTCCGGATCAGCACCCGTGACCACCATTTTGTCACCGGGGTGTTCTATATGGTGGCTGGAAAACACCTCGAAATCGCAGCGGGTATTGAACATCAAGACCACGGCGGCATCGGTATGAAAACGCCCCTCGAAGAACACATGGGTATTGGCGAGGTGAATATCATCGCCGGCCGAACCACCAAAATTGGGAATGCTGCCCAGCGCCGAATTAAGTGCCACCAGGAAGAGTTCCTCCTGACTCGACAGACCATCAAGCAGCGTAAGGGCAAAGGTATTACGCTTTATCGGCGCCAGGTTGCGGCCACGACAGCCCGCTGTAAGGTTTTCCACCACGGCCTGGGCGTCGGTCAGGGAAAAACGCCCTATCTGCTTCACCAGCTGACCTTCAATGGCAAAACCGCGGCCATCAAAGCCAATGGCGGTTACGCAGCCCTGACCATAGCCCTGGGGGGTAATCTCACCTGCAGTGGTGCAACCAGCCAGGCCAACGCCTGCGAAATCGGCCTGCAGCGCGGCGCCCAGGGCTTCAAGGTCGTATTCGGCGGAACAGAAGAAAAGCACAAAGCCCAAGTGAGGGCTGCGCAGTGAATCGCAAAGTTCACGCGATGCCGTGACAGAGTCGGTGCTGTAGCTCACCGCGGTGGTTGCAGCTGGCTGGAGGTCTTCGAGGGTCAACGCTAGCCTCCCGGGAGTAACAGCGTCAGTGACAGAAAGAAGGTAGATTCTATTGTAGGCGGTACCAGGGTACAGCTTAAATGCTACTTAGGAACAGCCTGCGAACATCCCTTTAAGACACTGATTAATAGCATATTTAAAGTCAACCAGGTATTGAAACCAAGGTAACACCGGCGACAATTCAGTACTTTAGTACTGAACGAAACCACAAATAAAAACGCGGTTGCAGATACTGGAGAAGGGGGTAACCAGTATCTGCAACCGCGTCACCGCGACCTGTTCGTATTACCAGGTCAGTACTGCACCGACTGCGATGGTGTCGGTATCCTCGAAGTCAGAACCACCCACGGCGACTTCGGTACGATTCAATTCTGCCACCAGCTTTAGATTTTCGTTTAGATCGTGGAATACGGCGACGGCTGTGTTGCTGTACTCGGCATCGGCGCCCATCAGCAACGGATCATTGCTGCTTTCGTTCTCACCATAGGACAAAACAAAGCGGTTTGCACCCAGTGTGTAAGAAGCCTGAGTCAAAAAACCCTGCACATCGTTGTTCTCGGACGTCACCAGATTGCTCAATCCTGCCACGGTGCCCAGTCCCTGACCATCAATGGCTGAGGCTGTGAGCGACAGACCACCGAACTTGACGTTCACGCCGCCCGACACACCACGGGAATCTACATTAGCGCCGCCGGACGCCGAACTCTGATAAAGACCACCCACCCAGGTCTTGAAGGAGCCACCATCAAAATCGCGTTTATAGGTCAGCTCGGTTTCAAACCGGGGCATCTCTTCGGACGATGCATCGCCGGTTTTGCTCGGGTCCATGATGCCGCCCGCAAACTGCAGACCCTTGGCCACCGGCGAGCGATAGGTAATCTGTGCCACCGGAAACGGATAAACATAACCGCTACCGATATTGCCGAAGGACACGTTACCGCCATCCACCAGCCCAAGGGTATCGGACACCTGGCCGTGGCCGAGCAAGAGTTCATCGGACAGAATATTGCTACGGCTGAAAAGGCCGAAGTCCTTGCCGATCAGTACCTGACCAAAGTCGCCATCCACTGTGCCGTAGAACTGACGTACGTCTATGCCACTGCGGGTACCAAGGCCTTCAGCGTCGCGATTTAAATCGGTGTCGTTAACTGTCACCCAGAAGGATGAACGGGCGCCGAGTTTAAGTTCGCCCGCCTGCTTGGTCATGTTGAAACCAATCCAGTTAGGCAAAAAGCCCATACGCACCCGGGCCTGGTCTCTATCTCCCAGAGGGCCGCCTTCCACACTGCTCTGGGTATAGAAGACATTGACCAGACCATCGGTACTGAAAGTCGTGCCCTCGTTGTCATAGAGGGTAATCCCGGCCTGGGTCTGGCCTGATAACAGCAGCGCCACCGCGGCTGGCAACAGTTTCACAAGCATTTTTTTATTTTTCATTGTGTTTCCTTGGATTGGGTTTGGCTTAAGGCTTGAGCCATTATCCGTACCCGCAACCCACCAAAACACAGCCTGTTTGGCTATAAAAAACAGTACTTTGGCGCTTGTAGCTAGAGTCGGGTGCAAAGTCGCGGTGTAGCGACGAAAAGCGTGCTACACCTCACCCTCTACCCGCCTGGGGCTTATAGACCCCAACCCGGCCCCGGTCTTAAGTAGTGCTTTATCACGCAGGTGCAACAGCCGCAGCTGCAATCCTTGTCGCAGTAACTTGTCGGTTTCAGCTATTCTGTGGAGGTATCAAAGGCGGGAACGACTGCGGACCCGCTGTTCTAACAGGAGTCGATTGATGAAAAGAATTTTTATATTGCTGATCAGCACCGCCGCGGTGCTGTTCGGTGCTGCGCCCCAGGCATCGGAACTGTCTGACCAGCTGATCAGGGATGCGCGGCAAAGCTGTGCCGCCTATCAGGCGGGCGAACTCGGTTATCAGCCCGGTACCATTCGGGTGATCGATCTCAATCGCGATGGCGTTGAGGATGAAATCATCGACGAAAGTACCTACAGCTGCACCTCGTCAGCCACCCAGTTCTGCGATGCGACCGGCTGCGGCCTCAAGGTTATTGTCAATAATCAGATTCTGGAGCGCCATGTGCGCCAGTGGCAGATCATAGATTGGGACAATGACCGCATGTTGCTGCTGTCACTGCACGGCTCCCAGTGTGGCACCCAGTCAGCCCAGGGCTGCTACGAAGCCATCACCTGGGTCGATGGAGATTTTCGTAGCGTACGTCGCTAGCGAGGCTGTCTTGCAATACCTAACTTACTGCGAACCACCTGAGCTTGGCTAAATAGTGGACAAGACTGAGCCTGAACACCATAACGGCTTCCAGGCTCAGTTCTGTTCTGATGCTAAAGGCCAAGTTCGGTCAGGCCTGGATGATCATCGGGGCGCCTCCCCGAGGGCCAGCGAAACTTGCGCTCAGCCTCGGTGATAGGCACATCGTTGATGCTTGCATGGCGCTGCGCCATCAGGCCATTGTCGTCAAACAGCCAGTTTTCATTGCCGCAGGCACGAAACCAGGCGCCGTTGTCATCCTGCCACTCGTAAACAAAGCGCACGGCGATGCGATTGTCGGTAAAGGCCCAGAGCTCCTTGATCAGCCTGTATTCATGTTCGCGCTGCCACTTGCGCTGCAGCAGGTCGCGTATTTGCTCCCGCCCGGTGACATATTCGGATCTGTTGCGCCAGCGACTGTCCGGCGTATAGGCCATGCTTACTCGATCTGGGTCCTGACTGTTCCAGGCATCTTCCGCCAGGCGGATTTTCTGCATTGCGGTGTCGCGGTTAAAGGGTGGTAGTGGAGGTCTGGGCTGCTCGGTTGTCATTTTTGATCCCCTCTGGGTCTGCTCTCGGGTATATGTTTTTGATCTTCTTTCTGGGTGTTATATCGATTACCGACTCAGTTCACAGGCCGCGAGCTGTGCCCGTAGACGCTGATTTTCTTCGCGCAACGGTTGCAGTTGCTGTTCAATTTCCGGCTGGGTATAGCGCGGCACCAGGTGCTGCGGGCAGTTCCAGTCAAAGGCTTCAATCTGCACGATAAACCCCCGTTCAATACTGGCCTTGTAATCTGGTACGGCGAGCCTGGACAGCGCCTCGCTTTGTGCATCCAGCTCGCGTACCCGACCCAGCAGCTTTAGACGGGCCTTGTTAGGATAATCCATCATGATCAGTGCCACGCGGTCGTCGATGCGAAAGTTGCCGGTGCTGATGTACTGCCGGTTGCCCTTGAAGTCGGCAAAGCCAATATTCCGATCATCAAGCACCCGAACAAAACCTGCGGGTCCACCACGGTGCTGTACATAGGGCCAGCCGGTTTCACCAACACTGGCCATGTAAAAGCTGTCTCTTGCTGCAATAAATTCTGCTTCTCGCGGACCTAAGCGATTGTGATGATCTTCGCCCTGCTCCATCCTGGCATAGCTGGAACGGCTGCCCATGGCCTGCTGCGCATCGCGCACTGAGGCGGTAAAAGCTAACTCGGCGAATCGGTGTCCCATTCTGTACCTCCTGGCTGCCGGACCCTGCAACTTGGTCGGCCTTGCGTTGCTGCGTCGGTGAAAAGTCATGATGACAAATATCACTTGCCAGAAGAATTCTTAGAAAAGACAATTAATTATTCCACCTGAAGGAATAGTCATGGATAAGTTCCACCTCATGAGCGTATTTGTCGCCGTCGCCGAACAGCAGGGTTTCGCCGCCGCCGCCCGCAAACTGGCCATTTCGCCCCCTGCGGTCACCCGTGCCATTGCCGCACTGGAAGAAAACCTGGGTATTCAGCTTTTGCAGCGCACCACACGTATCGTGCGCCCTACCGAAGCGGGTCTGCGTTATCTGGAAGATGCCAGGCGTATCCTGAGTGATGTCGATGCCGCAGCAGATGCGGCCGCTGGCGTCAACGCTCAGCCCCGTGGCCACCTGACCGTGACGGCGCCGGCGCTGTTCGGACGCATTTTCGTGCTGCCGACACTGATCGAGTACCTGGAAACCTATCGCGAAACCCGCATGTCGAGCCTCTTCCTGGATCGCATCGTCAATATGCTGGAAGAAGGTGTGGATGTGGGGGTGCGGATCGGCGAGCTGCCAGATTCCAGCATGCGCGCTCTGCGCGTGGGCTCCGTACGCCTGATGCTCTGCGCATCACCCGCCTATCTGCAGCAACACGGCAGGCCCGAAACACTGCAGGCACTAGAGAGCCACAGCATTATCGCCTCAAGCGCCGGCAGTGGCGCAGCTCTTGGAGACTGGCTATTTCACACCAGCACCGGGCCCCACAGTATTAGGGTGCAACCAAGGCTCAGTGTCACCACCAACGATGCCGCCATAGAAGCGACAGTTCAGGGATTGGGAATTACCCGGGTGCTGTCCTATCAGGTCGCAGAGCATATCAGCAGCGGCGCGCTCGAGATTTTGCTGAGCGACTCAGAGCCGGCACCGCGCCCCATTCATATAGTGCATCGCGAAGGCCGCTACGCCAGCGCCAAAGTACGTGCGCTGGTCGATCTGCTGGCACAGCGACTGCGAGCAAACCCTGCGCTAAGCCACGAATCTTAATTAAGCTTTGGGGCAAGGGGCAAGGGGCAAGGGGCAAGGGGCAAGGGGCAAGGGGCAAAACAAGATAACGGTATAAATTCGAGACAACAAGGAACATATTCAACAGGGAAGCTGGCGATGCCATTAGTGTCTGATTACCACTGCAGCCAACAGCCCCTTTGCTGAAAATATGCCTGCAGCACTTTGTAATCCGGGCAATGGTGTTCCACCAGGCGCCAGAAGCGCGGCGAGTGATCAAAATGGCGCAAATGGCACAGCTCATGAATCAGTACATAATCTGCTGCCTCAGGACGGGCCATGATCAGCCTCCAGTTCAGGGATATCTGGCCACGGCTGTCACAACTGCCCCAGCGGCGGCGAAAGCCGCGAATCGATACCCCTGCGGGATTCAGGCCCGTGTATCGGCCCAGCTCCAGCAGGCGTGGGCCAAGCACTTCCTCGGCCTGCTGTATAAACCACTGCTGTAGCAACATGCTGACCGCTTCTGCCGCAGGCCTGCGAATACGGCGTGACATGGTAACCCTTAACTCATCGCCCTCTATCCTTACCGCAGAAGCCCCCGCCAATTGCCAGTGCAAGCGGTAGTCCTGCCCCTGCCAGGGAATAAGCCCGCCCTCGACGATCTCAATGCCATGGGCTTCCTGGCGTACCTGCTGACGATCCAGATGACTCAGCACCCATTGCCGGCGACTTTGCACAAAGTCATGCACCCACTGCTCACTAACCCATTCGGGCACACGCACCAGCACCGCATCGGCGTTGATCTGTATGGCGGCGCTCTTGCGCTTGCTGCGTACCACTTTATAGTCAAACGGTAGCAGTGCCTGGTTACGACTGTCGGTCATGGGGCTGTGCAGATACTCTGTATTCTAATTTGACGGTGACTCGGCCCAACGCTCTCAACAAAGGCCGGCGGCCATTATACGGAAGAATGGATTATGGAACCGATAACTGCGTTAAATTGTGAGGCCCTGGTGGAGGAAATCCGCCAGTGCCGACACTGCCAGGGCCTGCCGGAATCCGCGCGTCCGATACTGCAGGCGGCCAGCAACGCCAGGATACTGATCATCGGGCAGGCCCCCGGTGCCCGCACCACAATCCAGGGCCGCCCCTTTGATGATGCCAGCGGTGATCGGCTGCGCAATTGGCTCGGACTCACGCGGGAACAGTTCTACGATTCTGGCTGCCTTGCCATCATGCCCATGGGGTTTTGCTTTCCGGGCTCAGCCGCCAGTGGCGACAAGCCACCGCGCAAGGAGTGTGCACCCTTGTGGCATCCGCGCCTGCTTGAATCCATGCCGAAAATCCGCCTGACGCTGCTGATCGGCCAGTATGCCCAGCGCCGCTACGTTCCGGGCAAGTACGCCTCGCTCACTGAAACAGTATTGCACTGGCGTGAACTGCCCGCGGACTGCCTTCCCCTGCCCCACCCTTCGCCACGCAACCAGCGCTGGCTCAAGAGCAACCCCTGGTTTGACGACGAACTGGTGCCAGAGTTGCGTCTGCGGGTGCAGCAGGCGCTGGCATAGCAAGCCGCCGTCGTCACAACTGGCGTACACAGGCACGCACGGCAGCAAGATAGGCTTTTTGTATTCTGGGCTCGCCGCCTTCGGCATAACGCAACTGCTCATACAGCCGTGCCACAGTGCCAATAATCGGTGCCAGATCAGGCCGCGCCAGCGCAATGCGCTGGGCATAGCGCCCCACAGGCTCACCGGGTTTGCGCCCAAGCCCGCGACTCTCGAAACGGCCACTCAGGCGCAGCAAGGCCGCATCCACCGGATCTTTTGTTTTGGGCCTGCGCTGACGCAACAGGCCGAGCGCGACCCAGCCCAGCACCAGACTGAAGGGGATCAGCAGCCCCAGCGCCAGTTTCCACAGCGTGACTTCACCAAGCAGTTTTTGCAGCAGGTCATTCTGGCGCAACTGATAACTAAGCACCCAGCGATGCCAGACAAAGTTCAGTGCATCGGTCCGCATGCGCAATGTATTGATCCAGCTAATATGCCCAAATCGCACTGGCGAAAGCGGCGTATCAGACAGAAATCCCGGCTGACTGGACAGCAGTTGCTCGGCACTTTGTTCGATACGCTCAGGTGCCACAGCTGCGGTTGGGTCGACGCGCACCCAGCCCCGCCCCTGGTGCCAGACCTCAGTCCAGGCATGGGCCTCGAACTGGCGCACCACCAGATAATTTTCATAGGGGTTCCACTCGCCCCCCAGATAGCCCCCGACAATACGGGTCGGCACACCCGCGGCGCGTAACAGGAAAGTCAGACTACTGGCAAAATGACCGCAAAAGCCTTCCTGAGTATCAAACAGAAAGTCATCAATGCTGTCATCACCCAGACGCTCCGGTGTCAGGGTGTAGCTAAATTCCCGCCCATAAAGCGCCAGCGCCCGGGCCACAAGACTTTCGGTTGAGGCATCCTCCGCTCGCCAGGACAGGGCCAGCGCCCGGGCGCGTTCGTTGCCCCGTTCAGGCAGCACCAGATAGCGCTCGCGCTGCGCCGCCGTCAGGGGTTGAAAACTGTCACTGGAAAGGCGTGATGCCAGGGCGAAGTCCACTCGCTGGCGAATCTTGGCCGGCGCCCTTAGCGTCTGATTGGCCTGCATACGCAGCGGCCAGGGAGCCGAAACCGGATAGTCCAGCGCATAGACCCAGGGCTGGCCACTGGGCTCCTGCGTAATGTTATACCGCAGCAAAGTGCCGGACTCAGAGTCTGGTGACTGGAAGAGGCTACGGTCCTTTTCCGCCTCCCAGCGCCGGCCGTCGAAACGGTCATAGGTCAGACCGCGCCAGTATCGACTGGACGGTGGCGGCGGCCTGCCATTGTCAAACTGCACCCTAAAGGCAACTTCACTGGAACCGGTCAGCCGACTCACATCCCCCGGCGACAGCGTATCCGACAGCCCAGTGCGTGCCTCGCCCTGCGCCAGGGGTGCATACCAGATCGGCCCTATGCGCGGCACCACCACAAACAACACCACCATAAGCGGCAATGCCGGCAGAACCAGCCGAATCGATGCACGCAATGGTCGCCAGAAGTCGGGATGGCGCTCGCTCTGGTAGACAGAATTCAGCGCCGCCGTTATCAGCACCAGCACCAGGGCGACATAGAGGGCATGCAACAGGCTCTGACCAAAAAGCAGCTCGGTAGCGGCAAGGAAATAGGCGACATAAATCAGCACCAGTGCATCGCGGCGCTTGTAAATTTCGAGCAGTTTGAGGGAAAAACCCGCGAACAGCAGCGCCACCGCGAGTTCAGGCCCGTTGCCCCGACCGATAGACATGATCACACCGATGCCGGCCGTCACCGCCATCATGAACTTAACGCTCCAGTGCGGAAAGGATGTGCGCCCCAGATACACCCACAGGCGCCAGCCCAGGGCGCCAAACGTCATCAGCGGCAACCACCAGGGCAGGCGCAGACTGTGGGGCAAAAGCACTGCGACCACCATAAGCAACTGCCATAACAAGGCCGGGCGAGTAAGTTGATACACCGCCTTCATGGCGCCGCCCGCCCATGCAGCGCCAGAGCTCGCAGTACCTGATGCCGATGCCGGCCGCCACGCCCTGGCGGGATTTCTCCCCCAGGCAGGCGCAAGCCGTACTGAACCGGCTGGCGCGCCAGTTTGAGCGCCCAGTAACACAGCCGTGACAGCCGCTGTTCAGTGTCCAGCTCTGGCCAGAAAGACCAATCGAGCCAGAGCTGCTCATCGGCGTGATCCACAAACTGCTTGGCATGTAGTCCCTGACCTGCGGCCAGTTGTTTCCAGGCGATATGGCGCGGTGACATGCCCTGCTGGTAGGTTTCAAGGCCGGCGAAGTCCTCGCTGCCGCGCCCGCTGGCCACAGAGCCGCGCTCACCGCTACCAAGTCCCTGGGGCAGGAGGCCGCCTTCGATCGGACGCGGATACGCCAGAGCCTGCAGGTCGGTTTCGAGCCAGGTCCAGGCGCGCAGCAGACCCAGCGGGTACAAGGTTTCAATCAGCAAGGCTCCCGGTCGCCACCAGCCCCGCTCCACAGCCTGGGCATAGAGGCGCACACGCCTTTCACTGTCGTCGATCAAATCACAGCTCACCGGTGTCTGATCCACCCAGGAAAGCTGCAGCGCTTCGTAGTTGCGCCGTCGTCCGGCCCGCAGCAGCAATTCAAACTCGGCGTTTTCTCCGACCAGACAGGGCTTGGCAGAGAGCGCGGTAATAGTGAGGCCGGCAAGGTTGCTGTAGGTATGCAAAATGGACACAACAAAGAGCGACAGCAGCACAAAACTGACCGCATACACCAGGTTATTTTCGTAGTTGATACCCAGCAGCAGGATCACCAGGGCGGCAAACAGAAACCACAGACCGGCCTTGGTCGGGAAGATGAAAATACGTTTTTGCGTCAGCGTCAGGCTTCTGGCAGGCGCATGACGCCCCAGTGCCCAGCGGCGCGCCCGTGCGCCAAGCCTGCGACTCCAGCGCTCAGACATGGGGAACCTGCAACCTTTGCGACGACCGCGGACATGCAGCCTGTCGGGTTTTTCCGCAGGTTAGCGTTAAGTCCGGCAGGCTGCTATCCAACCACATCGACCTGCTCCAGCATCTGCCGGATCAGGGCCTCGCTGCCGTGTCCGCCCACCTGCTCGGCCACGCGCAGTCGATGCCCTACCACTGGCTCCAGCAGGCTTTGCAAATCCTCGGGCACAACATAGTCGCGTCCGTGCATATAGGCCCAGGTGCGAGCACACTGCAACAGCGCCAGACTACCCCGCGGGGACACACCATAGGCAAACTGGGGTGATTCACGGGTGTACTGCACCAGTCGCTGCAAGTAATCGATCAGGCTGCTGGACACCCTCACCGCCTGACACTCGGTGCGAATGGCCTCCAGATCATCCTGATCAATACAGACCGCCAGGGGCGCACGCCTGTGACGACTGTGACCTTCTGTGAGCAGCTTGCGTTCGGCTTCCGGGTCCGGATAGCCCAGTTCAATTCTCATCAAAAAGCGATCCAGCTGCGATTCTGGCAGTGGGAAGGTACCAAACTGGGTGTTCGGATTCTGCGTCGCAATCACAAAAAAGGGCTCCGGCAACGGATGACTCTGACCATCAAGCGTGACCTGGCGCTCTTCCATGGCTTCGAGCAAGGCACTTTGGGTCTTGGGCGTGGTGCGGTTGATTTCATCGGCCAACAGCATCTGGGTGAATACCGGGCCAGGGTGGAAACGAAACGCAGAAGTGCTCTGATCAAAGATGGATACACCGACAATATCCGCCGGCAGCATATCGCTGGTGAACTGAACGCGCTGAAAACTCAATCCCAGTACCTGGGCAAGTGCGTGGGCCAGGGTCGTTTTTCCCATTCCGGGCAGATCTTCAATCAGTAAATGGCCCTGGGAAAACAGACAGGTCAACGCCATTCGGATCTGGCTTTGCTTACCCAGTATCAGGGTACCAACGCTGCTGACGGCGCGTTCGACCTTTTCCCGCAGGGCGACATTCTGTTTGTTATCCGCAGTCGATACCTGCATTGGCATTACCTCAATGACGGACTCCGTAGAAGGACCCCTAATGCTATTAACGGGCTGCTAACCCGCCCCTGCCGGGCGCCCCATCATCTCATTAAAACAGCCGCCTGCAAATTACGGACGCCTTACAGCAAGACACCTGCCGTTGTTACAACGGCAGGTGTCAGTTTCGCGCCACACTCTGGCGCAGCTTCAGAATTTAAGCGGTATCGAATCGCGATGATAATCCATCACAACGCCGGCGCAGGTTTCATCATGGGGCGTAATCTGAACCAGATTGGCTTCGTGTACTCCTGCGCGGTGGCACACATCGTAGGCCTGGGTAACGTTGGCACAGGTGATTACAGCGCCATGATTGTCCTTGATCAGCTCCTTGCCACCCTCATATTCCACTTCAACCACCATGGGGCCACAGCCGGATTCGATAAAATTGACCGCTTTCAGCTTGTGACTTGAAACCAACGTCTTGAACTCGGAAATTTGCATATGCGCCCTCCGCAGATTGCACTGGGCAAGAGCCTGAAGGCAGATAGCCTCTGCCACTTCAGTGCTGTCACCTGATTGCAGCCAGTCCTTGAGCCGACATTTAAAAGCAAAAGCCAACCAATGCCCGTCTGCTGCACCTGCAGTATAGAAGCTTTATGACAACGGCTAGTGTAGTGTTGCACTCTTGGTGGTGCTTTAGAACGCGCTCATTTTTTCGCCAGCCAAGGCGTGAGGCAGAGTCATAGTGGGGCTACGGCGACAACGAACAACGCAGGATGGCGGAAAAAGGGGCCGTTATAAGCTTCATATAGCGTGAAACACTACACTAGGAGGCTG
>NZ_BCNS01000126.1 GCF_001528745.1 Marinobacterium profundum
TCGTCTCAAAAGAGCTCAAAAACTGCCTCATTCAATCGTAGGGAGTGATTGAACGCGCAAGCCCCGAAGGGGTGAAGCACATGGATGTGCTGAACAAAACGGACTTCCCCTCGCTACGATCGGCCAAATCCGACAGGCTGCTAGCCAATCACTCGGTGGACGTGCAACGCGGGGACTGTCTAAGCCATGCCCCAGTGGCGGCGGTGGGTGTTAATCAATCGCGGATCGGCGGGGTTGAGACGGCGAAAATCTGCCTGCTGGCTCAGAAACGCAGACACCGTCAGGCGCTGAAACCCCAGTTCGTCCAGCAGTGGCAGCGCCTCGTAGAGATAATCCAGGGTCACATCATGGGGGTGTCCGATCAGCAGTGCGGAGCCATAGTCACGGGCAATTTTAAGCCCGCGGCGAAACTCACGATGCACAAACTCTGGTGTTTGCTCATGGTCGAGAAAGACATCACGCATCAGTGAAGGTACGCCCTGCTCCTGCGCCACCTGCCAGGCCAAAGTACTCGCCGTGGTCCGGCTGTCTACAAACCACAGGCCGCGCTCGCGCAGCACTTCCATCACCCATTGCATCGGCTCGCGGCTGGCTGTCAGCAGGCTGCCCATATGGTTGTTCACGCCAGCGGCCTGGGGAATCGCATCCAGATCATCGCGCAGAATACGCTGCAGCTCGGCTTTATCGAGATCCGGCGTCAGTGCACCCGGGCCCAGGGCCAGCTGCTGACTGTTGGCCATGGGCGCGTGCAGCATCACGCCCTTGCCCAGGGCGCGGGCTTCCTGCGCCAGGGTACGGCCGTGGTTAGAGTGAGGCAGGAAGGCACAGTTGAGCGGCCCCGGCAGCGCCAGGGTACGACGACCTGATGCTAGGCTATGCCCCACATCGTCGATGACCAGCAGCAGGCGCGGCTGCTCGACGTTGCCCAGGCCTCGCACCCGAGCCAGCGCCGGCAGAGCAGATGCACCGGCCAGGGTTGCGAAACCTGCCAGCAAGGCGCGCCGGCGCATCAACCCTGCGTGAGCGGGGGCTGCAGAATCACCAGTGCCTTGAGCAGATTCAGGGCTTCAAACAACTGAAAATCGCGCTCCACCAGGTTGGCATCCGCACTGTTCTTCACGCCGGCGGCACCATTACCGTTCTCCAGGTGGCCATTCAGATCCCGCTCCTTCACTCGGTCGGCGTTATCGAGGTTGCGCACTTCGGCTTCCTCTACCCGGATATCCGGCACTATGCCCTGGGCCTGAATGGATCGGCCATTGGGGGTGAAATAACGTGCGGTGGTGAGTTTGACGGCCCGGTCCGATGTCAGCGGCAGAATGGTCTGCACCGAGCCTTTGCCGAAGCTGTCAGTGCCCAGTACCAGGCCACGCTTGTGATCCTGCAGCGCACCGGCCACGATTTCAGACGCTGAGGCCGAGCCTGCGTTGATGAGCACCACCATTGGTACCTTGGGCGCCGCCGTGACCGTGCTGGCGTTGAAGCGCAGCTCAGAGTTAGCCAGACGGCCTTCGGTGTAAACAATCAAACCTTCGTCGATAAAGGCATCACTGACTTCAACCGCCGCCTGCAGCACACCGCCTGGATTATTGCGCAGATCCAGCACCAGACCACGCAGTGGGCCTTTGCTTTCCAGCGAATTGATCGCTTTGCCGAGTTCCTTGCCGGTGTTCACCTGAAACTGGGACACCCGCAGGTAACCGTAGCCCGACTCCAGCAGACGATGCTTAACGCTGGCGACCTTAATCCGATCGCGGATCAATGTGATTTCAAAGGGCTTTTCAACACCCTCACGCACAATGGTCAGAACGATGGGCTCATTCGGTTTGCCTCGCATCAGCGCCACGGCCTCGCTAAGCGACAGCCCCTGCACCGGTGTTTCGTCGAGTTTGACGATCAGATCACCCGCCTTAACGCCACCGCGCTGAGCCGGCGTATCATCGATGGGGGCAATCACGCGAATAAAGCCATCCTGCTGCCCCACTTCCAGCCCCAGACCCCCAAATTCGCCGCTGGTGTACTCCTGCAGGTCCTGGTAGGCCTCGGCCTCGAGATAGGATGAGTGCGGATCGAGCCCGGCGATCATGCCGCGGATGGCATCTTCCAGCAGCTTGGCATCGTCGACCGGCTCAACATAGGCGGTTTTGATGCGTTCAAACACCTCGGCAAACAGGCGCAACTCCTCCAGCGGCAGGGTTGGTTCCTCCGCCAGCATTTCCGCGCTATCCGGCTCCGCCTCAGCGAAGGCCGGCGCCACCAGCAAGACAGATAACAGCAGCGCACCGAACATCCTGTTCAGCAGCCCAGGCGCATGAGTCAACAACTTCATAACAGCATCCTTATTCAGTCACAGCGGAAATAGATCAGCGGGCTCACACCGGAACCCTAGCGCCCGGCCAGCCAGCGGCCAGGGTCCGTCGGTTTGCCGTTAAAACGTACCGCAAAATAGAGACTTGGCTCAGTATAGCCGCCACTGTTGCCCACGGTTGCCACCGCATCCCCTGCATCAACCCAGGCACCGGGCTGCTTCAGCAGTCGCTGGTTATGGCCATACAGGCTCATGTAGCCGCCGCCATGATCGATAATCAGCAGCAAGCCATAGCCCCGCAGCCAGTCCGAGAATACCACCCGGCCCTGATGCACCGCACGCACTTCCCGTCCGGCCTGGGCCGCGATCAAGAGACCATCGTAGCTGACGCCGGTATCCGTGTTGCCAAAGGCCCGTACCAGACGCCCGTCCACCGGCCAGGACAGTTTGCCCTTAAGGTCTGGCAAGGAGCGGGTTTCACGCGCCATCTTCGCCGCCTTTAACGCCTTTTCGATCTGCGCCAGCACCGACTCAAGCTGCTTGCGATCACTGTCCAGCCCCTTGAGTTTGCCCTGTTTTGAATCAATCGATTTGGCGAGTTTGGCCAGCGTGGCCTGGCGCTCTTGCCGCACCGCTCCCAGACGCTGCTGCTGGCTTTCAAGCTCGCTGCGCCTTGCCAGCAATTCGGCCTGGGTATCATCCAGCGCCGACTCGGTGCTTTCAAGATCAACCAGTTGCTGCTGATAGAGCGTCAACTGCGCCACCAGTTCCCCATTGATGAGATCGAAGTAGTGCAGCATGCGATCTATCTGTGACGGATCACCCTGGTTCAGCAACAACTGCAGGCGTGGCTGGTTACCCAAACGATACTGCTTACGCAGCTGGCGCTGTAACTGATCAGTACTGGCTGCCAGAGACGTGCGTAGCGCATCGCGGCGCTGCTCGAGATCGCCGGCCCGGCTACCCAGCTGGCCCAGTTTCTGTTCGAGTTCGGCCAGTTGATTGCCCAGCTGGCCGATCTCGGCTTCGCTGTCGCGCAGGGCCTGCTGCAGTGTCTTGCGCTCGCCTTGCTGCGCCTTGATCGAGTTTTGCAGGGCACCGATGTCCTTCTGCAGCCGCTTAATCTGCGCCTCGGTGGCCTGCTTGTCCGCTGCCATCAGCAGGCTGCCCTGCAGAACAAGCAGCACCAACACTAGTATGCGCATCATCATGGAGTAGGAGTCCTGGGGCCACCAGAAGGCGGCCCCGGAGGATCAGTCCCCTGTTACCAGGGACTTGCCGGTCATTTCCCGCGGCTGCTCCAAACCCATCAGGGCCAACAGCGTGGGAGCCAGATCACATAAAGCACCGTCGGCAAGACGTACCTGGGCGGCACGGGGACCGTCATAGATCAGTGCCACTGGCCAGTTAGTGTGAGCGGTGTGAGGCTGACCGGTCTTGGGATTAACCATGAGTTCAACATTGCCGTGATCGGCGGTGATCAGGGTTTCGCCGCCCACTTCACGCATGGCCGTCAGAATCTGGCGAATGCTGTCGTCGATAACTTCGCAGGCCTTGACCGCGGCATCGAACTTGCCGGTATGACCCACCATATCGCCGTTGGCAAGGTTGCAGACGATCAGGTCGTACTTGCCGCTGCGAGCAGCTTCGCACAGCTTTTCGGTGACTTCAGGCGCACTCATTTCAGGCTTGAGGTCATAGGTGGCGACATCGGGAGAAGGCACCAGAATACGATCTTCGCCGGGGTAGACTTCTTCGCGTCCACCATTAAAGAAGAAGGTAACGTGTGCGTATTTCTCGGTTTCGGAGATACGCAACTGCGTCTTGCCAAGGCCCGACAGATATTCGCCCAGGTCGTTGCTGATCGAGGCCGGTGGGTAGGCGCAGGCACAGTCAATGGAGGCCGCGTATTCAGTCATCATCACGTACTCGGCCAATGCCGGGTGCGCGCCACGCTCAAAACCATCGAATTTCTGGTCCACGAAGGCGCGGGTAATTTCCCGCGAGCGGTCAGGGCGAAAGTTGGCGCAGATCACGGCATCGCCATCCGCAACAGTGCCCAGCGCCTGGCCAGCGGCATCGGTCAATACCGTAGCCTGCACAAACTCGTCGTTTTCACCGCGTTCATAAGCAGCCGCCAGTGCTGCCTGGGCGGACTCAAAGCGCTGCGGCGCCTGGCCCTGCGTCATGGCATCATAGGCAACCTGTACCCGATCCCAGCGGTTGTCCCTATCCATTGCATAGTAACGCCCCACCAGGGTGGCAATCGCCCCCACACCGATTTCGGCTAGCTTGGCCTCAACCTTGGCAATAGAGGGTTCAGCCGAGCGCGGCGGCATATCGCGGCCATCCAGCACCGCATGCAGATAGACTGACTTGGCGCCACGCGCTACCGCCATTTCCAGCAGTGCCAGCATATGTTCTTCATGACTGTGCACGCCGCCAGGTGACAACAAACCCAGTACATGCACCGCCTTGCCAGCGGCGATCGCCTTGTCCATCGCGGCGCAGATCACGGTGTTGTCAAAGAAGTCACCGTCGCTGATAGCCTTGGAGATACGGGTAAAGTTTTGATACACCGTGCGTCCGGCACCAATATTCATGTGCCCCACCTCGGAGTTGCCCATCTGGCCATCAGGCAGGCCCACAGCCAGGCCAGAAGTTTCAATGCGCGAATTCGGATTACTCGCCAGCAGAGCATCCCAGGTCGGGGTCTGAGCGGCTTCGATAGCTGAGGATGCTGTGTGCTCGATGCCGAAGCCGTCGAGAATGATCAGTGCTTTGGGGATACGAGTGGCAGTCATGGAAGTTATGGTCCAGATCGGGTTTGCGAAGCGGCCATTTTACTGCGTATCAGACCCTATTGCGACTGGACAGGGCGCGCCAGCAAGCCAATCGCAGCGAAGATTGCCCTTCCCCTTATGCCGCCGCAGTCAGCATTGTATACTTAGCCGCTAATTTTCAGTGCAATTGCAAATTTCAGACTCGAGCATTTGCGAAATCAGGCGTAGTTAACGGAATTCACGATGGAAAACCTGTTCGAATTTGTTGTCAATCACCCCTACCTGATCGCTGCCTGGGTTTTGACCCTGGCCATGCTGCTCTGGAATGAAAGCCGCAAGTCCGGCACCTCTGTCACGCCCAATGAGGCCGTCATGCTGATCAACAAGCAGGACGCCGTTGTGCTCGATATCCGTGCGAAAAAGGAATGGGCCACAGGGCACATCACCGATGCGGTCAACCTGCCCATCGCCGATTTTGACACCCGTATCGGGGAGCTGAACAAGTACAAGACACGCCCAATCATCGTTGTCTGCAACCTGGGCCAGACCGCTGGCAGTGCGACCAAGAAGCTGACCGCGGCCGGCTTTGAACAGGTCACTCGCCTCAGCGGCGGCATGACCGAATGGAAGGGCCAAAACCTGCCCGTTATAAAGTGAGCGCCATGACCGATATCCTTATTTACACCACCGCCTGGTGTCCGTTCTGCATTCGCGCCAAGATGCTGCTCGATGGCAAGGGCGTGACCTATACGGAAATCAACGTCGACAAGGAGCCGGCCAAGCGCGCCGAAATGATGCAGCGCAGCCGCCAGCGTACCGTACCGCAGATTTTCTTTGGCGAAAGCCACATCGGCGGCTGCGACGAGCTCTATGCCCTGGAGCGTCAGGGCAAACTCGACAAACTGCTGGCCTGATCCACCTGAGCGGCGCCCAGCCTCCCTGCCGCCCAGGTACAGCAATACACTGACCCTGTTTTGATGGCAGTGAAATCACGTATACACAAGGAGCAAACAGCATGGCTGAAGAAAACGCACAGAACGGCGCACAGCAAGCCACAGGACCGCAGTTTTCGGTACAGCGGATCTACCTGAAAGACGTATCGCTGGAAGCCCCAGGCACACCGGCCATCTTCACGTCGGCGTGGAAACCTGAAATCAATCTGGACCTGAACACCCGTACCCGTACCCTGGGCGAGAATCACTACGAAGTGATCCTGACCCTGACAGTAACGGCCAAGAACGACGGTAACAATGCCTTCCTGATCGAGATTCAGCAGGCGGGTATCTTCCAGATTTCAGGTCTGGCCGACGCCGAACTGAACCACACCCTGGGTGCCTTCTGCCCCAACATCCTGTTCCCCTATGCCCGTGAGTCGGTCGACAGCCTGGCCACCAAAGCCAGCTTTCCGGCACTGATGCTGGCACCGGTCAACTTCGATGCCCTGTACGCTCAGCAGCTGCAGCAGAAAGCCGCTCAGGCCGCTGAAGGCGAGCCTCAGGCCCATTAAAATGCCATACCGACCCTGAGGCAGCCGCCGAGGGATCGGGACAAAAAGGGGGGCTGTCCATGGACAGCCCCCCTTTTTATTGCGCGCTCGGCAGCCGCCCTTGTCAGGGGTTATACAAAAGCTGCTTATAGGCTTGCGCCGCGTCTGACCACAAAAATCGGGTTTGCCCAGCCGCGGCACGAATGGCCTCCCATTTGGCAGGATCATCCTTTTCCAGCCGCAGAACCTCCTCAAGCCGGGTAATCATGTTTTCGGCCTGCTGCACCAGGCTATCGCCACTGAACGAAAAGCCGTTGGTATTATTCTGCACCGTATTGCGCAACCCCCCAACCTCGTGCACCAGACAGGGCTGCCCCGCACGCATCGCCAACATCTGACTGATACCACAGGGTTCAAACGAACTGGGCATCAGAAAGAGATCACCGCTGCTGTACAGGTGTTGGCCTAGCGACTCGGAGTACCCTTTTAAAAACAAAAAGTTACTATTCCTGGACGCTACTTTTGTGAGGAAACTTTCCAGCTCGGCATCCCCACTGCCCAGCAAGATCAACCGCCCTCTGTCCGCCAGCCGAGTCAGCATCATGTCCAAAGCAGACTTGCCTGAAGGCAGGGTTTGTCGCAACAACAAGGCTTTTTGATCGGTAATGCGGCCAACAGAGGTCAGCAGCATGCCCAACTGCCGCTTTTTACTGCTGCGCCACTCGGAAAGTCGATGGTGGGCGATCAGATGAGTACTCTCCAGCTGCGGTTTGGCCGCCATCCAGACTAACAACTCATTCTGGCAAAGCTCCAGCAACCGGGGGCTGGCTAAAGGCGCAGGTATTGACTCATCATAATCGGCGCCATTCAGTATGCCTGCCAGACGCTGCTCGGCATCGGCTCGCTGCAGATCAGCTTCCAGTCCTTCCCCGCCGAAAAATCCGCGTTGAGGGTCGCTGGGCCGGACGATTTCCTGCACATAGTTGGGCGATACGGCATGTACCTTGTCGCAAAGGTTGATGCCCACCCTCATTGGATTAATACAGTCACGGTATCGAGGATCGCAGATTTCCTCGGCATGAAAATGTACGCCTGGATACCAGGCGGTCAGCGAAGAGCTGTCATGGGCAAATGGGCGGATACCCTGCAGGGCAATATTGTGGATACTGTAGACTGTGCGAATCTGAGCCAGCATGCTGTATTCAGGATGAAAGCGCCGCAGAAATGCCACCATTGCGGCATGCCAGTCATGCAAATGAATAACCTCAAGCTGACCAAAAATACCGTCTTTAATCGCCTGAGCCACAGCCAGAGAAAACAGCGCAAATTTACTGGCATCCGTTGCAAAAGGCCGATCAGGCGGATCATCGCAGTAAATTTTGCCGACACCCCCCACCCCAAAGAGCGGGTGTTCCAGTACCCACTGGGTAACACCTGCAACCGGCGACTTGGCCATTACCTGAAAAACACCGACCAACTCCTCCTGGCCGGCAAAATGGACTTTCACCGTACCGATAACCCGCGCACCGGATTGCCTGGAGAAAAACTGATAACCGGGAATAAGCACATTAACCTGATGCCCAAACTCGGCCAGCGCAGCGGGAATGTCTCGCACTACATCTCCGATGCCACCTACTTTGCCCTTGTCCAGCGCATCGTTTTCGGCTGCCACCATCAATATATTCATACATAGATCCGCTTATCAGGTGATGACATCGGGAGCCTTGCGGCCCGTGCTCGCTTGAATACCCGCGATCTGATCCGCGGCCTCTATCAGCGCAGCCAGCGCCTTTTGCGGATCCTGCCCGATCAGGGCCGGATCTCGCTGATACGAATCAAAATAAACCCGCAGGGTTGCACCCGAGGTTCCGGTTCCAGACAAACGCATGACGATACGGGCGCCATTCTCGAAAAACAGCCGTACTCCCTGCCCTGAGCTTTCACTGCCATCAACCGGATCCCGGTAATGGAAGTTATCGGCCGCCTCAACTTTCAGGCCGGAAAACTCCTTCCCAGGCAGATCGGCCAGCCCATCCCCCAGGCGTTGCATCATCTGCTGCGCAGACCCGCTGTCGACGCCTTCATAATCATGTCGGGAAAAATAATCCCGACCAAAACGCTGCCAGTGCTCTCGTACGATCACGCGTGCCGGCTGCGAACGTTCGGCTATGACATTCAGCCAAAAGAGTACCGCCCAGAGCCCGTCTTTTTCACGAACGTGGTCCGAACCTGTCCCAAAACTTTCCTCACCACAGAGTGTTATTTTCCCCGCATCCATCAAATTGCCGAAAAACTTCCACCCCGTCGGCGTTTCGTAGCAGGGAATATCCAGTGCTTTGGCAACACGGTCAACGGCCCTGCTGGTTGGCATCGATCTGGCGACTCCAGCGAGGCCCTGCTTATACCCGGGCACCAGCTGAGCGTTAGCCGCCAGAACCGCAAGACTATCGCAGGGGTTGATATAAAAACCGCTACCCAGCACCATGTTGCGGTCACCATCACCGTCTGATGCCGCACCAAAATCCATCTCGGCGTCACCGTTCATCACGGCTACCAGCTCGTGCGCATGGACCATATTAGGATCAGGGTGACCGCCACCAAAATCCTCCAGCGGCTCGGCGTTTATAACTGTACCCGGCTTGGCACCCAGCCTTTTTTCAAGAATATCCCTGGCGTAGGGGCCGGTGATCGCATGCATAGCGTCAAAGCACATATTGAATCGCGGATTAGACACCAGCGCCGACATTTTCGGGAAATCAAATATAGACTCCATCAATTCAGCGTAATCGCTAACCGGATCGATAACTTGCACCTGCGTGCCCGCCACCCGCGTCTCACCGACCTTATCGAGATCGATCTCCCCCGACTCAGTGGTCAGGTAGTGATCGATAACCTTGCTGGCCTGAAAAATAGCATCGGTAACAGTCTCTGTCGCCGGACCACCATTTTCACCGTTAAATTTCAGGCCGAAGTCTTCATCCGGCCCACCTGGATTGTGGCTGGCCGACAAGATAATACCGCCACATGTGTTAAATTTTCGGATAACGCAGGATGCCGCCGGTGTAGACAGCAGACCACCCTGACCGATAACAAGCCGGCCAAAACCGCTGGCAACAGCCATTCGAACAATCACCTGAATGGCCTCACGGTTGTAGAACCGCCCATCACCGCCAATGACTAGCGCCTTGCCCTTGCAGTCACCGATAGTGTTGAATATCGACTGAACAAAGTTCTCCAGATAGCCTGGCTGCTGGAACTCCCGCACTTTCTTTCGCAGCCCGGAGGTACCCGGCTTCTGCCCGTCTATGGGACTGGTTTCAACTTTAACTATATTCATGATTGCTGACTCCTGGGCCTGAATCTTCAGGCAAAACCTTCCACTTGTCCCAACATGCCACGGGTCACCAGAACAACACCTTTGTCTGAGACCCTGAATCCGTTGGCCCGATCCTGGTCATGATCATAACCGATGACCATGCCGTCAGGAATTTTGCAGGCCTTGTCGATTATTGCTTTACGAATTTTACAGTGATTTCCAATCTCAACATGGGGCAGAATCACCGATTCTTCAATTTCAGAATAGGAATGTACATGAACCTGACTGAAAAGGACTGACTTTCGAACAACAGATCCCGATATGATACTCCCGCCCGAAACCATAGAGTCCAGCGCCATTCCCCGGCGATCATCATAATCAAACACAAACTTCGCCGGTGGTAACTGTTCCTGGTAGGTCCAGAGGGGCCAGTCGCGATCATAAATATTGAGTGGCGGGACCGTCTCAATAATTTCCATATTCGATTGCCAAAAAGCATCCAGTGTCCCGACGTCACGCCAATATGCGCGCCCACCCGTCGATGGATCACGGAACGGGAATGCCATCACTTTATGCTCGTTGATAATATTCGGTATTATATCATTACCAAAATCATGTGATGAATTTGGATTCTCTGCATCTTTCATCAGCTGATCAAAAAGAAACTGAGTGTTAAAAATATAGTTCCCCATTGATGCCAATGTCAGCTCATCCTGCCCCGGAATTGGAGACGGATTGGCAGGTTTTTCTTCAAAACCGATGACACGGTTATGCTCATCCACCTTCATAACGCCAAAGGCGTTGGCAGCTTCTTCGACTGGAACTTCCAGGCAGGAAACCGTCATGTCTGCACCACTTTCAACATGCTCTGCCAACATGAGACCGTAGTCCATTTTATAAATATGGTCACCGGACAACACCAGTACATATTTAGGCTTAACTGAACGAATAATGTCCAAGTTCTGATAAATAGCATCTGCCGTACCTTGGTACCAATCTTCCGAAAAACGCTGTGAGGCCGGCAGGATCTCGACAAACTCGCCGAGCTCATTTTTGAAGTGACTCCAACCCCGTACCAGGTGCCTAACGAGAGAATGCGCCTTGTACTGAGTCAAAACACCCACACGGCGTATACCTGAATTCACACAATTTGACAGTGGGAAGTCAATGATCCTGTATTTACCACCAAAATAAAGCGCGGGCTTGGCGCGCCAGTCAGTGAGTTCATAGAGCCTTGAGCCACGACCACCTGCCAAAACCAGTGCAAGTGTATCGCGGGTCATACGGCTAACATAACGCGGATTATCTTCAGCCATTTTCAATTCCTCTGTATTACTGTTTTTCTTATTTAACAGAAATTTAAATTTACACGAAAAACTGTACTACTCGTCCCTACTCCATATATCCCGATTATATTCACTTATCGTTCTGTCACTTGAAAAACGACCACTCGAAGCGGTGTTGAGTATGCTCTTCACCGTCCAGCTTTCTCTATCCTGATAGGCCAGTGCGACTTTCTTCTGTGCATCAACGTAACTGCGGAAATCTGCTGCAGTTATCCATGCATCATCTCTACTGCGAATAGATGCACTGACCGCATCGAATACACCTGGTTCAAATTGATTGAAATGCCCGGATTCTACAAGATGCATGACACGAGCGAACTCCTTGTCAGTCTCAATTATCAGGTTTGGATCGTAGCTACTTCTTGCTTCCTGCACCTGCTCTGCATCCAGCCCAAAGAGAAAGAAATTATCCTCTCCTACGGCTTCCAGAATTTCGATATTAGCGCCGTCCAGCGTACCTATGGTCAGAGCTCCATTCATCATGAACTTCATGTTCCCGGTGCCCGAGGCTTCTTTACCCGCCGTGGATATCTGCTCGGAAAGCTCCGTCGCCGGGCATATAATTTCCATGGACGTCACTTTATAATCGGGTAAAAATGCGACCTTCAGCCAGTCTTGGCAGCGTGGATCTTTATTAACAATAGCGGCAACATTATTAATCAGTTTGATAATGGTTTTCGCCATGGCGTACCCGGGAGCGGCCTTGCCACCAATCAGCACAGAGCGCGGCTGCATTCCTTCAGTGTCACCTCGGGTGATACGATCATAAAGATGAATAACATGAAGTACGTTAAGCAGCTGACGCTTGTATTCATGAATTCGCTTCACCTGAACGTCAAAAAGCATATTCGGGTTGAACTGAACATCACATTTACTTTTAACTAGTTCTGCAAGTTTTATCTTGCATGAATGTTTTACATCAATCCAGCGATCACGGAACTCCTTATTTTGTGCAAAGGGCTTCAGCTTTTCCAGATGGTCAAGGTCTGACGTCCAGTCATTACCGATAGTGTCAGTAATCAACGCCTTCAGACTCGGGTTGCAATGGGCTAACCAGCGTCTAGGCGTTACACCATTGGTCTTGTTGTTGAATTTCTCCGGCCACAACTCGTAGAAATCATTAAAAAGGCCTGCCTTCAACAGCTTTGTATGCAGTGCAGCAACACCATTTACAGAGAAAGAACCTACGATCGCCAAATAAGCCATGCGAACTTTTGGGTTATCGCCCTCTTCAATAATGGACATTCTCCGTTGCCGTTCAACGTCTCCGGGATAACGCTGCGCCACCTGAATCAAGAACCGTGCATTGATCTCATAGATAATATCGAGAATCCGCGGCAACAGCGTTTTAAACAGAGATACAGGCCACATTTCGAGGGCTTCAGGCAACAACGTATGGTTGGTATACGCCATCGTTTTTTGCGTGATAGCCCAGGCATCATCCCATTCAAGGAAATAATCATCCATCAGCAGTCGCATTAACTCTGCAATGGCTACCGTCGGGTGAGTATCATTGAGCTGAAAACAATTTTTCGCAGAAAAGTTACTAAAATCTTTTCCATTTCCGTTGCGTTTTACCCAACGATGCAGCACGTCCTGTAAACTGGCAGAGGACAGAAAGTACTGCTGACGCAGACGTAACTCCTTGCCATTTTCGCTTGCATCGTTAGGGTACAAAACCATAGTAATCTGTTCGGCAAGATTTTTTGCCGCTACCGCATCGGTATAACTACCCGCATTAAACTCGTCCAAATTGAACTCATCGGTGGCTTCCGATTTCCAAAGACGCAGAGTGTTAACTGTTCCATTTTGATAGCCTGGCACAGGAACATCATAGGGTACGGCCAATACGTCATTGGTAGAAACCCAACGAGCCCGCTCCTTCCCATTTTGATCCAGGTAATATTCTGTATGACCAAAGAATTTTACACTGCGGGCATTCTCCGGACTCTCAATTTCCCACGGATTACCATTGCGCAACCAATGATCAGGATATTCAACCTGGTATCCATTCTTAATCTTCTGGTGAAACATGCCATATTCATAGCGAATACCGTAACCAGTAACCGGAAGCTGCAAGCTCGCACAGCTATCCAGGAAGCAGGCGGCGAGCCGGCCCAGGCCACCATTACCAAGACCTGCATCCAGCTCTTCTGCATTGACGTCCTCAAGCTCACAGGCATACTGCTGCAAAACGGCACGCATCTGAGCTTCAAGATCCAAATTCAGAACGGCGTTATTTAACGCACGCCCCATCAAAAACTCCAGCGAAAGGTAAGCGACTCGCTTGGGGTTTTGTTCCATGTAACGGTCACGCGTGGCGCGCCAACGCTCCACCAGCCTGTCTCGAACCGTCAGGGCTACGGCACTATACAGATAGTGATGGGAGTCACTATCTTCGTCTCGACCAAGCGTCAGACCAAAGTACCGTTGCAGATCGTCACCGACACTAGCTTCGTCCATACCCAGCTTGATTGGTTTGGCTATTGAATTTACCTGACTTTCCTTCGAATGCGTCTTCATGCACAATTTCCTATGACTTTTCGCTGACACTATCAGCTAGCAATATGCAAACAGACAGCCCTGGCCTTTTTAGCGTGCTGCCTGCTTTAATTTGGTGTTGCACACAATCATTTTTCGTTGCAGTACATTCAGCTGTATCAATCAAAAATTTCCAAGAACCACACCCAGGCTTTAGCGGCAGAGTGAATTTACCAGAGGACTTTCTGTTATTAAAAACAACAAGTAGCTTCTCAGCTTTTCCAGAGGAAGTTAACTGCGACGCACTGGATATAAAATATCCCAGCAGATGATTTTGATGGTCATGCCATTGCTCATCCTGCATATTGTCGCCCGCTGCGTTGACCCAAGAAATATCAGGCATCGCTGGATTATCAGTAGGGTGCACATAGCGAGGCAGCCGAAATCCAGAGTAATATTTACGCAAAGACACTAGCTTCCGGGTAAACTCAAGCAATCCAGTGGATTGCTTTCTCAGCAGGGCCCAGTCGATCCAGTTAATCTCGTTATCTTGACAATAAGCGTTATTATTTCCACCCTGGGTCCGCCCAAGTTCATCTCCGCCCAACAACATTGGAGCACCTTGCGATACCATCAGAGTCACAAGAAAGTTCTTCTGCTGTCTTAGGCGCAAAGCGTTTATTTCTGAACTGGCAGTTGGCCCCTCGACGCCCAGGTTGTCACTTAAATTATCATGATGACCGTCGTTATTATCTTCGCCATTATTAATATTATGGCGCTGATGATAGCTGACCAGATCGTTCAGAGTGAAACCATCGTGGCTGGTGATAAAATTGATGCTTGCACCGGGCCGGCGCCCCGATTTTTCAAAAATATCACTTGAACCGTGTAAACGTTGTGCAAACTCCGGCATGACACCCGAATCACCGCGCCAGAATCTGCGTACGGTATCCCGATAACGGTCGTTCCATTCGCTCCAGGCCGATGGAAATTCACCTAGTTGATAGCCGCCGGGGCCTATATCCCAGGGTTCGGCAATAAGTTTAACGGTCGAGAGTAAAGGGTCCTGAGCAACTGCCTGTAGAAAATTATTATCCTGGCTAAACCCATCAGGTGTACGCCCGAGAATAGGGGCCAAATCAAATCTAAAACCATCGACCTTCATCTCATTCGCCCAGTAGCGCAGGCTGTCCATGACCAGCTGCAGAACTCGGGGGTGATTAATATTCAATACATTTCCGCAGCCAGTATCGTTTATATAATAACGCTTATCCTCAGGCTGAAGTCTATAGTAGGACGCATTATCAATTCCCCTGTAGCTCAGCGTTGGACCAAGATGATCACCTTCGCCCGTATGGTTATAGACGACATCGATAATCACCTCGAGTCCGGCATCGTGAAAGCGATCGACCATCTGGCGAAACTCTGCCGCATCCTTTCCAGACAGATAATCGCTGTGTGGAGCGAAAAAATTCAGGGTATTGTAGCCCCAGTAATTATGCAGCCCGCGAGCCTGAAGAAAATGCTCATCTACATAACTCTGCACCGGCAACAACTCGACACTGGTGATACCCAATGCCTTAAGGTACTCAATGATCTGTGGCTGTGACATGCCCGCGAACGAGCCGCGCAGCGATTCAGGCACCTCCGGATGTAGCATCGTGAAGCCACGCACATGGGCTTCATAGACAACCGTCCGCTCCATTGGCACCTGCCAGGCACGGCCCTGAGGCAGCTCAATCGTGTCCGCACGCTCGGTCACGACCGACTTGGGCATCCACTTGGCATTATCCGAGGCGTCGAACGAACAGTCCTGCGACGGGTCATCCCGCAAATAGGCAAAGTGGGCATCGTTCCAAACAAATCGCCCCTCAAGCTTGCGTGCATAGGGATCCACTAACAGCTTGTGATGATTGAAACGATGCCCCTCGTGAGGATCATAAGGCCCGTACACCCGGTAGCCGTAACAGCAACCGGGCGAGGCCTCCGGCAAATAACCGTGCCAGACATCCAGGGTTTTCTCAGGCAGCGTATAGCGTGCCAGCTCCTCGGTTCCGGATGGATCGAACAGGCAAATATCAACCCGTTCGGCATGTGCTGAAAACAAGGCGAAGTTAGTGCCACGGCCATCGAACACAGCACCCAGCGGATGCATCTTGCCTGGCAACATCATTCGCGAAGGCCTACTCATTAGCTTGCACTGTCCCACTCAAAAATTAGCGTCGCCAGCGGCGGAACCGTGATAACAACCGAGTATGGCTGCCCATTGCAGGGTTCGAACTCGGCCTCAACTCCCCCCCAATTACCAACATTGCTGCCGCCATAACCCTCACTGTCTGTATTCAGGCGCTCAGAATAGTGGCCAGGGTGAGGGACGCCCACACGGTAACCGCTGTGCACTTCAGGTGTCAGATTAGCCACCACCAGCGCGACAGACTCGCCTCGATTGCCTTTGCGTAACCAGGCATACACGGATTGCTGATAGTTATCAGACTGAATCCATTCGAATCCCGCGCCATCGCAATCAAGCTCGTGCAACGCCGGGATCTCCTTGTAGACGCAATTGAGATCCTGAACCAGCGCTTTTACACCGTAATGGCTGCCGTGCTCCAGCAATTGCCAATCCAGACTCTGATCATGATTCCACTCACTCCGTTGGGCAAACTCTCCGCCCATGAAAAGCAGTTTCTTCCCAGGATGCCCCCACATGAAGCCAAAATAGGCGCGAAGATTGGCGAATTTTTGCCAGTCATCTCCGGGCATTTGTTCAATCAGCGAACCCTTGCCGTGAACGACTTCATCGTGGCTCAGTGGCAGAACAAATTTTTCACTAAATGCATAAACAAGACCAAAGGTCATCTGGTCATGGTGGTGCTGGCGGTAAATAGGATCTCGTCCCATATAGGCCAAAGTATCGTTCATCCAGCCCATATTCCATTTATAGTCAAAGCCCAACCCACCCTGCTCTACGGGCTGAGAAACACCAGGCCAGGCCGTTGATTCTTCGGCAATCATCACCACGCCGGGGTAGTTTCTTTTGACCCGGCTATTAACGGATTTTAAAAATTCGATGGCTTCCAGGTTTTCCCTGCCGCCATGCTCATTGGGTATCCATTCACCGTCATTGCGGCTGTAATCCAGGTACAGCATGGATGCCACCGCATCCACTCGCAGCCCATCAATATGAAACTCGTCGAGCCAATAAAGAGCATTGCTCAACAGAAAGCTAATAACTTCGGCGCGGCCATAGTTGTAAATCAGCGTCTTCCAATCCGGGTGAAAGCCCTTGCGTACGTCTTCGTGCTCGTAAAGACAGCTGCCATCAAACTTGCCCAATCCGTGAGCATCGGTGGGGAAATGCCCAGGTACCCAGTCCACCAGTACGCCGATATTATGCTGATGACAGCGGTCGATCAGGTAACGCAGCTCATCGGGGGTGCCGAAACGAATGCTCGGAGCAAACATCCCGACCGGCTGATACCCCCAGGAACCATCAAACGGATACTCACTGATGGGCATCAACTGCAGATGCGTAAAACCCATTTCCACAACATAGGGAATCAGTTCATCGGCCAGTTCCCGATAGCTTAGATAGCGGTTGCCGTCCTCAACCTTGCGCCGCCAGGATCCCGCGTGCACTTCATACACAGCGATAGGCCTGTCTGGCTTTTGCAACGCCGCGCGCTCAGCCAGCCACTGCTGATCTGCCCAGGTATAGCTGGACTCGTACACCACGCGGGAGGCTGTTTCCGGGGGGTGCTGCATGGATCTGGCATAAGGATCCGATTTCAGTGGCAACAGGTTGCCCTGTTCGTCAACAATCTCGTACTTGTAGTGGGCAAAATTCGCCACCGCCGGTACAAAAATTTCCCAGATACCCGACGCCGGGTGTTTACGCATCACGTGGCGACGACCGTCCCAGTAGTTGAACTCACCAACCACAGATACCCGCTGCGCCGAGGGCGCCCATAGCACAAACAGAACGCCGTCAATCCCATCGATAGTGCGCTGACGCGCACCCATCCACTGATAGGTACGTTCCTGGGTTCCCTCGCCAAACAGATAGAGGTCATCGGCACTCAGTACCGACGAAAATCGATAGGGATCTTCCACTTCCAGCTCGACGTCCGCGAAGCGAGCTTTCAAACGGTAGTCAAAACGATTTTTGCGTCTGGGCATAACAGACTCGAACAACCCGTCCTCACTGATCTGCACCATCTTAGCGATCGAGCGACCCTTCTTGCGGTCAACAACCGATACCTCCAGTGCACCGGGCAGAAAGGCCCGAAGCACCAGACCTTTCCCCGCCACATTATCGTGCAGACCCAATACGGAGAAAATATCCGTTAATTTACCACATGCTATGGCACTAATTTGCGACTCATCAAGAGTCGACTGGTCAGATAGATCAGTCTTACTCACGGAAAAGCTCCTGATTTCGCAGGTTTGGATGCATGGAAACATTCATCTCAAATCCACGTTATGTAAGAGACGGACATCGGAAACGTTTCGAGCCACGGATAGTACCTATTTGCAGGAACTCTCAGCATTTTTTGGAAAAACGTTGCCACTTTACGGCCTCAAGGGCCCAAAACATCCGATAACCATAGCCTAAAAAGATAATGTTGGCGGCTACCCCTGCCCGGCTGGCGCTCAAAAATACGCAACGTGCATGCGCATACATCCTGCAACAGGATCCAGCCATCAGCCGCTTCCTCGCCGGCCGAAATGCCAGAAGCCAAATGTCTGTGCTGACAGCCTATCTGCGAGCAGATAGGCCAGTACGTACCTTAATATGTGGTAAATTAACCTAAATTACGTCATTTGTACAAAAAAACATCATTGTGATTACGACAATAATTATCACCCTGAAAGGGTGTAGACATCTCGTTATCACCTGAAGATGCGCATTGAATAGTGAAATTCCCATTATTTCAGCAAGATAGCGGCCGCTTGTTGCATAAACAGGCTCTGAGCATGGCCGCCACGGAACATACGGGAACAACACCTGATTGCGTAAATATTCCTCACTTGGAGTGAGATACCGGACGGATATGTCTCGCACCAGGCTTCAGAACAGCGCTGAAACTAGGAGGCTGTCCGAGAATGCTAGCCGTAGCGAGAGCCGACTGATTTGAGCGGTTTTTTGCGGTGTTTTAAGGCGAATAGTGGTTCTATTTAACGCAAAACAGCACAAAAAACAGCCAAACTCAGGTGGCTCGCAGTCGGTTGAGTATTCTCGGACAGCCTCCTAGATCACTTCCTCGAGCTGTGGCTGCACTCATCGTCTTGCATCGGGAATGGGCCCAATAACGGTTTTGCCATAGACATAGCCCTGCACCCGGCGACAGCCAAACCAAAACAGCAAACCACTCCGCCGCCGGGG
>NZ_BCNS01000127.1 GCF_001528745.1 Marinobacterium profundum
GGTGGCAGTAGGCAACTAGAGCACGTTCATCTTACATCGGCCCATTGGGTACCGTGGCTGTTAGGTGACGACCCGTTTATTGCCATACCCGCATTCGTACCCGTAGGGTGGAATGAGCCTGCGAATTCCACCGCATAGATCTATGCACGTTTAGTCTCAGTGCAGCTTCAGACCGACCTTGGTAACGACATCGCCTTCCACTGCCTTGACCACCAGAGTGACCGGGCCCAGCATTAGGCTGTCACCCACGACCGGATGGCCGTGCTGGTGGCGTGCGATGCAGGCCGACAGCGTCTGGGTCGAATCTTCCTGCTCGACCTTGATGCCGTAGGCCTGCTCGACATCGGCCAGCTGCGCCTCGCCATTGAGTACAAACTCGCCGAAGAAGGCCATTTCCGCCAGGTGTTTGGGGCCATGGGGGGCGTTGAACTGATGCCCCAGGGCATCGATCATGTCCGGGCGCGCCATTACGGCCAGCAGATCGCCATCCTGCAGGGCGGTCTTGGCCTGGGGGCGCAGATAGCGGCCTTGACGAAACACCGCCGCTATCCCGGTATCCGCCGGCATGCGCAGATCACCCAGCGGGGCAGGGCGCTGCCAGCGCTGGCCCTGCAGCCGGAACAGCAGTAACTCGTGTTCGCCTACCGCCGGTACGTCTATGGGGATGCGCCGGTGCGCCTGCTCATGCCCCGGCACTTCAAGTTTCAGCCAGCGGGCCACCGGTGCCAGGCTGCTACCCTGAATCACCAGCGACACCATGACGACGATAAAGGCGATATTGAAGAACAGCGGTGCCTGCTCCACGCCGGCCATGACCGGAAACAGCGCCAGCACTATGGGCACAGCGCCGCGCAGGCCCACCCAAGCGATAAAGCCTTGTTCACGAGGCTTGAAACCGAAGGGCCAGAGGGTACTGAAGGTCGCCAGCGGACGGGCGATCAGAATCAGTACCGCCGCCAGCAGCAGCCCCGCTGGCGCGATCAGCAGCAGCTGAGATGGATCCACCAGCAGGCCCAGTATCAGGAACAGGCACAGTTGCGCCAGCCAGGCGAGGCCGTCATGTACCTGCAAGATGGCCGGCATCATGCGTACCCGGGCGTTGCCCAGCAATACGCCGGCCAGGTAAATCGCCAGAAAGCCACTGCCGCCCAGGGCGTTGGTGCCGGCAAATATCACCAGCCCGCTGGCCGTGACCAGCAGCGGATAGAGCGCCGTCACCAGTTCGACCTTGTTGATCAAAAGGACCAGCAGCTTGCCGCCAAACCAGCCGAAGGCGACGCCGATAACAATCTGCTGCAGCAGCATCAGCGGGGCCGACCACAGCGAGGTGCCGCCGTCCTGAGTGATCAGCTGCAACAGTATCAGGGTGAGGAATATCGCCATGGGGTCGTTGCTGCCGGACTCTATTTCCAGGGTGGCGCTGACGCGGGCGTTGAGGTTCAGGCCGCGGCCCTGCAGCAGCGCGAAGACGGCGGCGGCGTCGGTGGAGGATACGATGGTGCCGATCAGCAGGCCGTCGAGCCATGAGAGGTCAAAGATAAAGATCGCGGCCACCCCCGTGACCAGGGCGGTGATCAGGACGCCCAGGGTCGCCAGTACCAGTGCGGGCCTGAGGCCAACCCGGAAGGTTTCGCCCCGGGTGCGCATGCCGCCATCCAGCAGGATGATGGCCAGTGCCAGGTTGCCCACCAGGAAGGCGGTTTCAAAATCGTCGAACTGGATATGGCCCAGGCCGTCTTCGCCGGCGAGCATGCCAACGCCCAGAAACAGCAGCAGCACCGGCATGCCAAGCCGGTTCGACAGCGGGCTGAGCAGGATGCTGAGCATCAGCATCAGGGCGCCGACCAGCAGAAACAGGGAGGTCATGACATCGATCCTTGAAGTTGCCGTGCGAAGTCCCGGGGGCCGTCATAGCGCTGGGGGCTTTGCAGGGTTAAAGCGCTATTATAAGGGCGCCCCCGGTGGCGGCCAATGCTCATTCGCAGCTAAAGCGAGCGTTGGCCTGAAGCTCAGGGCCATAACAGGAGACTCATCAGGAGGCAGGCGGATGCGAGGTCAGATGGCGAAACTGCTGGGCACATTACCCCAGTGCGGTGTGCTGGAGCAGATACTGCTGCGGCCTTCCCGGCAAGAGCCCATGCAAAGCGTTACTGAGGCCAGCGTAGAGCTGGGGCAGGGCTTGCTGGGTGATCGCTTTAGCGGTCGGGTCGACAGCAAGCGTCAGATCACTCTGTTTCAGGCTGAGCACCTGGCGGTGCTGGCGTCCCTGTTGCACAGGGAATCGCTGGATCCTGCGTTGCTGCGGCGTAATCTGCTGGTGCGTGGCATCAGCCTGCATGCCCTCAGCGGGCGGCGCTTTCGCATCGGCGAGGTGCTGCTGGAAGGGGCGGGGCAGTGTCACCCCTGTTCGCGCATGGAAGCGGTGCTGGGGCCCGGTGGTTTTAACGCCATGCGCGGTATAGGCGGGCTCTGCGTGCGCATTATCGAAGGTGGACGCATCCGGGTGGGAGACAGAGTGCAGGCTGAGCCAGAGCCAGAGCCAGAGCCAGAGCCAGAGCCGCTGGTCAGGCTCTGAGTCTTGCCCTGTGTTGCTGGATCAGCTTTGCTCGCCACAGATGGATGTTTGCATCAGCTCGCGTATCCGTATGGGCGACTCCCCGGTGGCGACAATAAAATGCAGCTTGGTGAAGGCCGCCTCTACGGTGAGATCGCTGCCCGGCACTACGCCTATATCATTCAGCTTGCCACCGGTGGCATAGGCGCCCTGGCTGACCTTGCCCTGCAGGCACTGGGTCAGGTTGACTACCACCTGGCCTCGGGCCGAGGCCTGTTCCAGTGCCTGCATCAGTTCACGGTTTTCATCGGGCGGGTTGCCGACGCCAAAACTGCGGATCAGCAGCCCCTTGAGTTGCGAATCCTCCAGCAGCTGGGCGGCGATGCGCCCCGGCATGCCGGGATACAGATGCAGCAGCGAGACGGCGCCGGGGTCGAAATGCGGTGCTTCAAAGCGCGGTGCGCCGCGTTCGAGTAGCAGGTGTTCCTGCAGCTCTATATGGATGCCGGCCTGGCCAAGCCAGGGGCAGTTGGGCGTATCGAAGGCATCGAATCCAGTCGCGCGCAGCTTGCAGGCGCGGTTGCCCCGCAGCAGTCGGCCATTGAAGTAAATGCAGACTTCGGGCACCGCATAATTACCGGCCAGAATCAGCGCCGTGATGAGGTTGTCCAGGGCATCGTTGCGTGGCTCGATCAGCGGAATCTGTGAGCCGGTCAGGATCACCGGCTTGTCCAGACCCTGCAGGATGAACGACAGCGCGGACGCCGTGTAGGCCATGGTATCGGTGCCGTGCAGCACCACGAAACCCTTGTAGTCGTCGTAATGCTCCATCAGGGTTTTGCCTAGGCGGGTCCAGTCGGATGGCTGGATGTTGGAGCTATCGATCAGCTGGGCGAATTCCAGTATTTCAAAATGCGGCAGGTTCTGTTGCGCCTGCTTGCTGAGCTTTTGCTGCAGCAGTTCGTTAAAACCCGGCACCGGGACATAGCCCTGATCCGAGGGGTGCATGCCGATAGTGCCGCCGGTGTGAATGATCAGAACTTTTGATTTCATTATTGTTGGCCTTGGGCGGTCTGGATGTGGGCGGCTAGCAGCCTGTCGGGCTTGGTCGCGGTAGATCAGTGTTCAGTCCGACAGGCTGCCGGGGTTTCAGGCGCCGAGAAATTGCTGGCGGATGCGGTAATCCTGCTGGCAGCGCTGGGCATAGCGCTGCGTCTCCTCGCTGATGTCTGCTGTGAGGCTGTCCGGCAAGAGGGCGCCTGAGTGAATCAGAAACTGGATCAGCTCGCGTCTGTCGCTGCGCAACGCCAGCAGCAGGATGCTGTCTCCAGCGCTATCCAGGCTATCGATGCGGGCGCCGGCTTCCAGCAGGCGACTGAGGTGCAGCATCAGCCGGACCGGTTCGCAGTGCGCAAAGCTGGCGTGCAACAAGGGCGTACCGGCATCATTAATGCTGTTGGGGTCGGCACCTGCGCGCAGGAGGGCTGCGAGCAACTCCAGGCTTTTGCCCGCCAGGCCATGGGTTGTCAGGCTGCGCCAGCTCAGTGGCAGGCCCTGGGCGCCGACGGCATTGGCATCGCAGCCTGCATTTAGCAGCAGCGTCAGCAGTTTGGGACTTTGTGCGTCTATCGCCAGTTCCGTTGCCAGGTGGCCGCTATCCACAGGCTCTGACAGCAGCGCCGGGGTTGCCTTGCGCAGCAGCTTGGCCAGGCCATCGGCATCATCGCGTTCGATTGCCTGGGCCAGCCGGGTAGCGGGGGAGCCGGTAAATAGCTTGAGCATATCTATTCAATCTCTGGGCACAGTGGCATCTATTTTGGCATTTATTCTGGTGTCTAGTCGTTTAGAATCATAGGTTCTGGAATAATTCATTACGCAGGAGCGGCGGATGCCGGCGCAGATATCCCTGGATGCACTCAAGGTGCTGGATGCCATCGATCGTCACGGCAGTTTTGCCGCCGCCGCTGAAGCGCTGTTTCGGGTGCCCTCGGCCATCACCTATACGGTGCAGAAACTCGAGGAAGAGCACCGCATCAAGGTGTTTGAAAAGCGCGGCAGGCGCATGGTGCTAACGCCGGTGGGGCGCATGCTGTTGCAGCATGGGCGACAGATTCTGCAGGCCACCGAGTCGCTATCCGAGATGGCGCAGCGTATGGCCCATGGCTGGGAAGCGCAGCTGACCATTGCCATCAATGCGCTCTTTCCGGTTGAAGTGATTTATCCCCTGGTGAAACGCTTTCAGCAGGTACAGCCCGATATTCACATACTGCTGCGCTACGAAACCCTGGCAGGTACCTGGGACTGCCTGCACGATGGCCGCGCCGATCTGGTGATAGGCGCGCCGGGCCTGCCGCCTGAGGGGCGCTCCTACGATCTGTTGCCGCTGCCACTGATGACGGACAACGCCTTCTGCTATGTGGCGGCACCGGAGCATCCGGTCTGTCAGCTGGAACAGCCGGTCAAGCGCGAGTCACTGCGTCGCTTCACCTCGGTGGTCATTCCCGACAGTTCCCGCCGCCTGCCGGCCCTGACCTATGGTCTGCTGGAAAGTCAGCCGCGCATCTTCGTGCCGGATACCGATGCCAAGCTCAAGGCCCATCTGGCAGGCCTGGGTATCGGTTTTCTGCCGCGCTTTCGTGCCGCGCCCTACCTGGCACGGGGGGAGCTGGTGGAGATCGAGGTTGATATCACGCGCACCGACCATACCCATCACCTGGCCTGGCACAGCAGTAACCAGGGCCGAGCACTGCACTGGTTTATCGATGCGCTGCGTGAAGAAAATCCCTTCGCTGAAATGATGGAGCAGGGTCAGGCACTGCGTTAGACGGGACTGCGGTATACGGCGCCCTGGATGAGCTGTTCTCATCCAGGCCCTCCCTGTTGCATGTCTGGTTGTATCCGCTATTGGTGCCTTGTACTCGTGAATGGCACTGGCATCATTTTGTGCTCCCTTCGCGGCCGTGTCCGGCCATTCCTGATAGAGGTAAGAGGGGTGTGCATCTTATTTTGTACGATGTATGATTATTTGCGGTCATAGTGCCGCTACATTACCGATGTAGCCAAGACATACCGGTGGACAGGCTTGCTATTGAGGCTGGCGCCGAGGTTTGAGCACTTTGCGCCACACTAGTTTGGTGGTGCTTTGAGCCCTGTTTTCTTTAGCCAAAACCTGCCTGACACCTTCCCCATGCCCAGACGACCCATAGAGAAAGCTCCTGAAGCCCCGCTTGATAAAACCCGTCCGACATCGGGCTTAACACTTATCGATGTGGCCAAAGTGGCCGGCGTTTCCCCGATTACCGTATCCCGGGCGTTGAACCGACCGGAGCTGGTGTCTGATCTGACGCTGGAGAAGGTTCGGCGTGCCGTGGCACTGGTCGGCTATATCCCCAATATGCAGGCAGGCGGGCTGGCCAGCAAGCAGAGCAAGCTGGTCGCCGTTTTCGTTCCCACCATTGCGCATTCTATTTTCTCTGACATGGTTCAGGCGCTCATGGATCAGCTTGGCGAGGCCGGTTACCAATCTATCCTCGGGGTGACCGGGTACTCGCTGGAGAAGGAAGAGTCATTGCTGGGCGCGATATTGGGACGTCGACCTGATGGCATTGTACTGATGGGGACTGAGCACTCTGCGCTGACTCGCCAGCGGCTCGCCTCATCCGGTATACCCGTGGTCGAGACATGGGATTTTTGTGAAGACCCTATTGATATCCTTGTTGGATTTTCCCACGAAGCCGTCGGCAAGGCCGTCGCGGGGCACTTGCATGACAAGGGGTACCGGCGTTTTTCTGTCGTATCTGCAAGTGATGCTCGCGGGATCAAGCGTTGCAAGGGGCTTGTGAGCGAGTTGAGTGAGAGGGGTATCACGGAGGTTCCCCAGGTGATCTTTACGCCACCGGCAACGCTTAAAGAAGGGCGAGCAGGGCTGAGTCAGTTATTTTCTGCAGGCTCAAATCCTGAAGTCGTCGTGTGCAGTTCGGATACGGTCGCGCAAGGGGTGCTGGCTGAAGCCGCCTCACGCGGTCTCCGGGTTCCGGAAGATCTTGCCGTCATGGGGTTCGGCGATATGGGCAGCGCGGCGCAACTTTATCCCGCCCTGTCTTCGGTCAGGCTGGATGGCGCCCGCGTCGGGGGCTTGATTGCAAAGGTGCTGCTGGAGCGCTTTCGAAACCAGGGGGATCATCAGGCCCCGGTGCGCATCGATACGGGCTTTACACTGATCGATCGAGTCAGTGCATGATGGTGTGGGGGGCGTCTATGCATGGAGCTTGGCGCCTTCACGCTGATAACTGTCTGGCTTTTCGCTCGAAGAGACAAGCAGCAAGGTAAACATAATCGAATCTTAATCTGCGATACCCACTACTTCTTCTGATTGCGACAACACTGGTATAGCGCACGGGTGGCGATGCTTTATGCACCTATGGTGACGCTTGAGTTGCTTGCGAGCGCCTTTGTGCTGGCTGGATTTCGACGGGCTATTTTTACCTGGTAGCGTTTGTTGGACCTCGGCGCTGATGTCTGTTTGAACCACAGCCCTGCAAGGCTTGAGGGCTCAGTGGTCGCTCTGTAAATAATGATTGCGCAACCATATGTATGATGTATGATTAATTGGTCTGCTACAGGACTGGAGCCTTACCGAAGATTCCGGTAGCTGCCTGTCCTGCGTAACAGTCGAATGAGCGGGTGAGCAACGATGGGCGTTCATCGTGGTGAGCGCTGACTTGTCCGAGACAAAACGGGTCATACAGGAATAATAAGATATGAAAGGTTTAGTATTAGGTTTGCGTCTGAGCTTGTGTGCGCTCACGGCAACGCTGGCTGCGCAGAGTTTTGCGGCCGATTTTCCGTCGAATATTCGGGTAGTCATCGGATCCAAGTCCACCGGCGGTGATACCTATCAATCCAGCAGTATCGTAGCTGAGGCTCTGTCGGCCAAGCTGGGTGCCAACTTCAAGGTTGATGCCACCGGTGCGCCCTCGGCTTACAAGGCCGTGGAACGTGACCGCAGCGCCGATGGCAGCACCATCATGGTGTTCCACGACCAGGCCTATCTGGGCGTGCTGTACGAGCAAAAGGGTTATTCCGACCTGTTTGAAAACTACCGTGTCGGGCCGACTTTTGCTATCAATCCGGGCAATGCCTACCTTGTTAGCAAGAGCTCACCGTACCAGAGTGTGGAGCAGATTATCGATGCGGCGGGCAGCGGCACGACCGTGCGCGTAGCGATTCAGCCGGGTGGCGTTTCGGAAATCGGTTACAGCGCGCTCAAAAACGCGGTCAAGCTGAAATATCCGGGCAAGGAAGGCAACCTCACACCGGTCAATACCGGCTCCCAGTCATCCAAGAATCAGGCAATGTTTGATGGTCTGGCCGATGTAATCAATGGCAGTGTGCAGGCCAACGAGCAGTACACCCGTTTGCCAGCGGACGACCAGAAGGCTATGAGCTTTGTCTGGCTGACCGCGCGTGAACAGACCATCCAGCAGGCCAACGAAGAAGGCATGGGCAAGACCAGTCGCAACGATCTGCTGAGCTTTGTCGAACCTAAGGTCCAGGTGCCGATGGGGGAAGAACAGGACTTTACCTTCGACAAGGAATTCTTTTTTATCTACAACAAGGATATTGATCCTGCTTTCGTTGCCGCGATCGACAAGGCGCTGAGTGAAATTTACGCCGAAGGAAAAATCCAGGAAGTGCAGAAAAAATCCTTTTTCATTCCGAACTTCAAACCCTCCAGCGAAGCTCAGAGCTACCTGAAAGAGAAAAACGACCGTATCTCCAAGGTGATCAAGGCTATCAACGGCTAAGGCCCAAACGGGCGACAGCAATACCAGAGCCGTTCGCATATAGCGCGGCTCTTTTTCCCATGACCCTCACTTAACCGTTCGGTGCAGTTATGAGCCAGACACTCACTTCGTTGCTTGAGGTCTCGATCGACTTCGATCAATCGCATTTGTTTTTCCCGAGGCTTGTGCTCGGTTTGCTGGCCGGGATGCTGGTACTGATTGTTGCGCTCAATTATGGGCGTCTCGCTGAAATCGTCAGGACGCGAGGCGCAGGCTTGGCGTTCTTTGAAGCAAACGCCGACAAGTTCCGCCTCTTCAGTACCCTGGCGCTGGTGATAGCGTACTTTGTGGCAATGGATTATGTCGGGCAGCTCTTTCCCAATACGGGGCTCGGATTCCTGTTCAGCTCTATGGCGTTCATGTTTTCCCTGTCTCTGGTGTATGTCCACGAAGTGACGCGCCGGGTGCTGCTGGTTATTTCTTCCAATGCACTGATTGCGCCGCTTGTGGCCTGGTACGTACTGGGCACGCTGTTCAATATCACCTTGCCGTAACGCCCCGGAGTCACTGCGATGGATTTTATTTCCCTGTTATCTCCCGAATATTTTCTGCTGGCGGCTGCGGGCTCGCTGGTGGGTATTATTTTTGGTGCCATTCCGGGCATGACCGCCACCATGGCGGTCGCCGTCTGCCTGCCGCTGACCTATTCACTGGGGCTGCATGAAGGCCTGGCGCTGCTGCTGGGGCTCTATGTGGGTGGCATCTCGGGTGGCCTGGTGCCGGCGATTCTGCTGAATATTCCCGGTACGCCCTCGTCCATTACGACCACCTTCGATGGTCACCCCATGGCCAAGCGGGGCGAGGCGGAGCGGGCGCTGAAGATCTGCATTGTCTCGTCGCTGGTGGGCGGGCTCTTCAGTGCCGTGATTCTGTTCCTGTTTGCGCCGGTGCTGTCCGATTTTGCGATCAAGTTCTCCTATGTGGAGAAGTTCCTGATTATCTTCTTTGCGCTGACGGTGATTGCGTCGCTCTCCAAGAACATGCTGATCGGCATCTTCAGCGGCCTGATCGGCGTATTTCTCAGTCTGATCGGTACCTACGATGTGGGTGTCGGTGGCAATGGCGAATACCGCCTGATGGCCGACTTCATGGTGCCTTACCTGGAAGAGGGCTTTGCGCTGTTGCCGGTGTTGATCGGCCTGTTTGGTCTGGCGACCATCTTTCAGGAGGCCGAGAAGGGCATCAAGGAAGAGCACGGCGCGAATCGCATTCAGCTGAAAAATGGCACGCCCTTCAAACTCGATGTGTTTCGTGGCCAGTGGGTCAATTTGCTCCGTTCGTCGTCCATCGGCACCTTTGTCGGCATGCTGCCGGGCATCGGTGGCAGTGCGGCATCGGTGCTGGCCTATACGCAGCAAAAAAACTTCTCCAAGGAACCGTCGAAAATGGGCAAGGGCGCTCCCGAGGGGCTGATCGCGTCCGAATCGTCCAACAACGCCCTGACCGGTGGTGCCCTGATTCCGCTGCTGTCCCTGGGCATTCCCGGCGACAGCACCACGGCGGTGCTGATCGGAGCATTCACCCTGCAGGGGCTGCAGGTCGGGCCTTTGTTCATCGCTGAAAACCTGGATACCTGGTATTCGATGATGATCGGACTGGTGTTTGCCAACCTGGTGATGTTCGGGGTCATGTTCTTTGCCATCAAGCATATTGCCAAGGTCGTGATGGTGCCCAAGTACATCCTCTATCCGATCATCATCATGATGTGTGTGGTCGGCGCCTATGCGATCAACTACGGCATCATGTTCGATGTCTGGACGCTGCTCATCTTCGGCCTGGTGGGCTTTGTGGCGCAGAAAATCGGTATCGAGGTCGCACCGCTGGTTATTGGTTTTATCCTGGGCGGCTCGGCCGAGGTGTACTTCGTCAAGAGTCTGGAGTCCTTCGGCACACTGAGCATCTTCTTTACCAAGAGTCCGATCGCGGTTGTGCTCTGGTGCATGATTTTGGCCTCAGTGCTGTTCTCTATTTTTCTGGCGATCAAAGCGCGGCGCGAAAACAAGGCCCGGCTCGCTGAAGTCTGATTTTTCCTCTGGCCTGTCGGGGTGCAAGGCCCCGGCTAGGCAATTCGATCTGTTTGAGGGTGCCATGAATACACCAAACGAAACCGCTATCACCATTCGCATGCACGAGGCCGACAATGTGGTCATCGTTGCCAATGCCGGTGGTCTTAAAGCCGGAACCCTGCTGGATGAGGGTACGCGGCTGCTGGACGATGTGCCTCTGGGCCACAAGGTGGCGCTGTGCGATATCGCAGCCGAGGGCGCTGTTGTGCGTTACGGCGAAGTGATTGGCTATGCGCTTGAGCCTATAGCCCGTGGCCGCTGGATCAATGAAAGCATGGTGCGCATGCCCGATGCGCGCCTGCTGAGTGAGCTTTCTACCGAGGTGCGGCCGGCACCTGAGCTGCCGCCACTGCAAGGCTATAGCTTTGAGGGCTATCGCAATGCCGATGGCACCGTCGGCACCAAAAATGTGCTGGCACTCTCAACCAGCGTGCAGTGCGTGGCGGGTGTTACTGATCACGTGGTGCGCCGGATCAAGCAGGAGCTACTGCCGCGTTTCCCCAATGTTGATGATGTTGTGGCCCTGAATCATACCTACGGCTGCGGCGTGGCGATCAATGCCCCGGCGGCCATAGTGCCGATTCGCACGCTGCAGAATATAGCCTGCAACCCTAATTTTGGCGGTGAAGTGATGGTCATTGGCCTGGGCTGCGAGAAGCTGCTGCCCACACGGCTGATCCCGGAAGAGCAGGTGTTGCGCCTGGCTAAAAACGCTGCCGATACTACCGAAAATCGACCGTCGCCCATCTTGAGTCTGCAGGATGAGGCCTTTAACGGCTTTGGCGAGATGGTGGATGGCATTCTGCAACTGGCTGAATACCACCTGGAAAAACTAAATAGGCGCTCCCGTGAAACCTGCCCGGCCTCGGAGCTGATAGTGGGCATGCAGTGCGGTGGCAGCGATGCCTTCTCCGGCGTTACCGCCAATCCGGCGTTAGGCTTTGCCGCCGATCTGATCGTGCGGGCCGGCGGTACAGTGATGTTCTCCGAAGTCACCGAGGTGCGCGATGCGATTCATCTGCTGACCTCCCGCGCCAAGAGCCCGGAGGTGGCACAGGCACTGATTGATCAGATGGACTGGTATGACAACTACCTGAGCCTGGGGCAGGTGGATCGCAGTGCCAATACGACGCCCGGCAACAAGAAGGGCGGCTTGAGCAATATCGTCGAGAAGGCGCTGGGTTCCATTATCAAGTCGGGTACCACCGCGATTGTCGATGTGGTGGAGCCGGGTGAGCGGGTCCGCAAGCGCGGCCTGAATTTCGCCGCGACCCCGGCCAGCGACTTTATCTGTGGCACGCTGCAGCTGGCCGCAGGCATGAACCTGCAGGTCTTCACCACCGGGCGGGGCACCCCCTATGGCCTGTCGATGGCGCCGGTCATCAAGGTCTCAACCAACAAGCCCCTGAGCAACCGCTGGCACGACCTGATTGACCTCGATGCCGGGCGTATCGCCACTGGCGAAGCAAGCATCGAGGATGTGGGCTGGGAGCTGTTCCACCTGATCCTGGAGGTGGCCAGCGGCCGTCAAGTGGTTGCAGCCGACCGCTTGGGACTGCACAACGATCTGGTGCTGTTTAACCCTGCCCCTGTGACCTGAGGCCGGCACCTTGCCTTTCGAGGCTGTTGTACGCAGGCCTTGAGTGCCGCGGCGCGCGGGCTGTACATGCTCTGCTGTTCGGCTTTTCCTGCGGTTTTCAATGCTCGGTATTTTGTACGCGAATCAGTCGATTTAAGGCTTGCGCCTTTGAAAGTATGATGTATGATGAATGACAATTAAGGCGCGCTTTTGCGGCCTTGTGGCTCAACAGGGTGCTGGTCAGGCCTCCCGCCGCTGCAGCCTGCAGTTCGGGGGGCAGGTTGCTCTGCCCTGGTTTGGATGAATTTGCTAAAGGCCCTGCTGCGGCTTTAATGAATGATGAGGATCAACACAATGGCGTTATCTGTAGAACGTATCCGTCAGTCCCTGAGCGATGGTCTGCTCTCCTTCCCGATTACCGATCTGGATGCCGACGGCAAGTTTGATGCTGCGACATACCGTGAACGTATCGAATGGTTCGTACAGCAGGGTGTTTCCAGCGTCTTTGTCGCCGGCGGTACCGGGGAGTTCTTTTCGCTGTCCATGGGTGAGTACAAGGACATCTGTCAGATAGCGGTTGATACTGTGGCAGGTCGTGTTCCCGTGATCGCCAGTGCTGGCAAGAGCATTCCGGAAGCACAGGCCTACTGCAAGGCGGCTGCAGCAGCCGGTATCGACGGTATCCTGCTGATGCCTCCGTACCTGACCGAATGCCCGGCGGATGGTGTTGTTGAATACGCCAAGACAGTGATCAACAGCACCAAGCTGCAGGTGGTTTACTACAACCGCGGCAATGGCGTGCTGGATGCTGAAAGTGTCAAGCTGCTGGCAGGGGCCTGTCCGAACCTGGTAGGCCTCAAAGACGGTGTCGGTGACATAGCCGCACTGAATGACACCATCAAGACTGTGGGCGACCGCCTGGTGTATATCGGTGGTGTACCGACCGCCGAAATTTTTGCCGAAGCCTACCTGTCGATCGGTGTAAACACCTACTCGTCGGCGGTGTTCAACTTTATGCCCGAAATGACCATGAAGTTCTACAACGCCCTGCGTGGCGGTGATCAGGCTACGGTCACGGCCATCATCAAGAATTTCTTTATTCCGTTTTGCCGTCTGCGTGATCGCAAGAAAGGCTATGCAGTCAGCCTGATCAAGGCTGGTGCCGACATCGTTGGGCGTCCTGCCGGCGATGTGCGCGCACCGCTGACCATGCCGAGCGCGGCGGAGAAGGAAGAGTTGGCCGCTCTTATCAGCGCCTGCCGCTAAAACCAGGCACCCCGGAGGCTGGGTGACAGCGTAAATGCTGTTACCTGGCCGCTGGTTTACGAACGAGGAGACACTATGTTCACCACCATTAGAAAAATGACCGTGGTGCCGGTCGCCGGTTACGACGGCTTTCTGCTGAACCTCAGCGGTGGTCATGCGCCCTGGTTTATCCGCAGTGTTGTGATTCTGGAAGATACGGCGGGTCGTATCGGCCTGGGCGAAGTGCCGGCCACCCAGGGCATTCTGAATACGCTGGAAAAATGCCGTGAACTGGTAGAAGGCCAGAGCGTGGGACATTACAAGGCCATTATCAGTCGAGTGCGCCAGGCTACCTCGGGTCAGGCGGAAGATGTACGCGGCAACCAGACCTTCGACCTGCGTACCGCCGTGCATGTGATCACCGGCATTGAATCGGCATTGCTGGATCTGGCCGGCCAGGCGATGGATCTGCCCGTGGTGGATCTGCTGGGGCAGTTTGGCAAGCAGCGCGATGAAGTTGAAGTGCTGGGCTACCTGTTCCTGCTGGGTGATCCGAAGAAGACCGATTTACCCTACCCAGTCTGCGACAAGCCGCAGGACGACTGGGATCGGGTGCGTACCCAGGAGGCCCTGACGCCCGAGGCTGTCGCCAGCCTGGCGAAAGCGGCATACGCCCGTTACGGCTTTCGTGACTTCAAACTCAAGGGCGGGGTGCTGGATGGTCGGCAGGAGGCCGAGTGCATCGCGGCCCTGTACGATGTTTTTCCCGACGCACGCCTGACGCTGGACCCTAACGGTGCCTGGACGCTGAAACAGGCGGTCGAATACCTGACGCCCATCAAACACATGCTCAGCTACGCCGAAGATCCCTGTGGTCAGGAGGGCGCCTGGTCGGGCCGCGAGACCATGTCGGAGTTCAAGCGCCAGACCGGCCTCAAGACCGCGACCAACATGATCGCCACCGACTGGCAGCAGTTGCGCAATGCGGTGCGTCTGGACTCTGTTGATATTCCGCTGGCGGACTGCCATTTCTGGACCATGCAGGGCGCCGTCGCCGTGGGCGAGCTGTGCCACGAGTGGGGTCTGACCTGGGGCTCGCACAGCAACAACCATTTCGACATCTCCCTTGCGATGATGACCCATGTCGCGGCGGCTTGCCCAGGCGAGATTACCGCGATCGATACTCACTGGATCTGGCAGGACGGACAACGTATAACCCGCGAGCCGCTGCAGATCCGCGACGGAAAACTGCGGGTACCGCAAAAGCCGGGCCTGGGGATAGAGCTGGACAGAGCCAAGCTGGACGAAGCGAATCGGCTTTATAGAAGCCTCGACGTCGGTCAGCGCGACGACGCCATGGCCATGCAATACCTGATTCCGGGCTGGCAATTCGATGCCAAGAAACCGTCGCTTGTCCGTTAGCGGATGAATCGGGGATAATAAGGCGATACTTCTCTCCTTGAATGACAGCGGATGTAACTATGACCATGCAAAAGCCAGCAGGCGGCAGTGACACTTTTCAGGTTGAACCCGTGCGTCAGCGCGGCAGCCTGTCGAGCCACGTGGCTGAACAGCTGGAAAAAATGGTCACTCAGGGACATATCGATATCGGCCAGAAACTGCCGACCGAGGGCAATCTCTGTGAAATGTTCGGTGTCAGTCGAACTGTTATTCGTGAAGCGATCACGCAGCTGAAGTCACTCGGTCTCGTCGAGACCAAAAGGGGCGTAGGCACCACCGTCGTGCGTAATGTGCTGGCAGAGACTTTTTACGCCCACACCATAAATCCGACTGCGATCGAGGATATCCTGCATATCCTGGAACTGCGTCTGGTGGTAGAAGCCTCAGCAGCGGAATTCGCCGCCCTGCGGCGTGATGACGAGGATATGGTACGGCTGGAAAGCAGCCTGAACGCTTTTCACGAGGCGCGCGCCCAGCACAAGCTGGCGCGAAAAGAGGATTATGATTTTCACCTCAGTATCGCCATTGCCAGTAAAAATCCGTTTATCCAGAGTTTTTACGAGCAGTTCAACAAGAATATTATCCCCAGAACCAAAATCATTAACGCCAATATTGACCCTGTAGCTTCAGATACTTATCTGAGGCGAGTGGAAGATGAGCACGTGGAAATATTCGAGGCCATAAAGGCTCAGAATGGCGAGGCGGCGCGTGCGGCAATGCATCAGCATTTATTCCGCGCATTTCATTTGTACGAAAAGTACAAAAAGAACCAGTCGTTCGACTAAATATTTAATTTTTCGGCGGGGTGCCAGATACCCGCGTTAATTCCTGCTGCCATCTTTTTACCGGCGATTTAATTACTTGCTGGGGCGTACTGGTGCATCCACAGGTGCGTCCATCGACAATTTCAAGGGGATACTTATGCAGATTACAGGCGAAATGCTGATCGGAGCTCGTGCTGTTCGTGGCCAGGGCCGGGTGATACAGGGTATCAATCCGGCGACCGGTGAGACGCTGGAACCGGCCTTTGCTGGTGGCGCTCAGGCCGAGGTCAATCAGGCCTGCGCTCTGGCGGCCGAGGCGTTCGATAGCTTCCGTGAAACCGGGCTTGAGGCACGTGCCGCCTTTCTTGAAACCATTGCCGAAAACATACTGGCGCTGGGCGATGATCTGATTGTGCGCGCCATGGCCGAATCCGGCCTGCCGCGGGCTCGGCTTGAAGGAGAGCGCGGCCGTACTATGGCTCAATTGCGGTTGTTTGCTTCCGTTGTACGCTCCGGCAACTGGCTGGATGTACGCCTTGACCCTGCCATGCCTGAGCGTGCGCCGCTGCCCCGTGCCGACCTGCGTCAGCGCCAGATTGCGCTGGGCCCAGTGGCGGTGTTCGGCGCCAGCAACTTTCCGTTGGCGTTCTCGGTGGCAGGGGGTGATACGGCTTCTGCACTGGCGGCCGGTTGCCCGGTGGTGGTGAAAGCGCATTCGGCACACCCTGGCACTTCCGAGCTGGTGGGGCGAGCAATTCAGCAGGCGGTGGTCGACGCAGGACTACCCGAGGGTGTGTTCTCGCTGCTATTTGGTTCCGGTACAGAGGTGGGTGCCAATCTGGTGGCCCATCCTGTCATCAAAGCGGTGGGCTTTACCGGTTCGCGCAGCGGCGGCACCGCGTTGATGCAGATCGCCGCCAACAGGCCCGAGCCGATTCCGGTCTATGCCGAAATGAGCAGCATCAACCCGGTGTTTCTGTTGCCGGCGGCGCTGGAAGCCCGTGGCGAGTCCATTGCCAAGGGGTTCGTCGGTTCGCTGGCGATGGGGGCGGGGCAGTTCTGCACCAACCCTGGGCTGGTGATTGCACAGGAAGGCGTCGCGCTGGATGCCTTCGTGCAAACCGCTGCCGCGGCACTGGCGGATGTTGCCGCCCAGACCATGCTGACGCCCGGTATCCACCAGGCTTACAGCCAGGGCACCGATCAGCTGCAGCAGAATGTTGCGGTGAGCCTGGCCGGATCAGGCATTGCAGCCGCAGGGCCAAACCAGTGTCAGGCCGGACTTTATGTCACCAGTGCCGAGGCGTTTTTGGCGGACGAGAGTTTGGCGGCGGAGATCTTTGGCGCCAGTTCGCTGCTGATCAAGTGCCGTAGCACCGATGAGTTTGCCCGCGTGGCGGAGCATCTGGAAGGTCAGTTGACCGCGACATTGCTGCTGGATGAGGCCGATACCGAGTTGGCTCGCGGCCTGTTGCCGGTGCTGGAACGCAAGGCGGGCCGCATTCTGTGCAATGGCTACCCGACCGGTGTCGAGGTGTGCCAGGCCATGGTTCACGGCGGTCCTTTTCCTGCCACCTCCGATAGCCGCACCACCTCGGTGGGCAGTGCCGCAATCCTGCGCTTCCTGCGCCCGGTCTGCTATCAGGATCTGCCAGCGGCGCTGCTGCCAGCGGCCCTGCAGGACAGCAACCCGCTGGGCGTGCGCCGTCTGCTGGATGGTCGCAACGACGGCTGAGGTGTCGGCATTTTTTCGTCAAGCTCTCTCGTTTAGTCATGCAAGGGCGGCCGGTGAAAAACGGTTACACAGTGGTGTAGCTTAGCCACGAAAAAGGCCTCGCAGATGCGGGGCCTTTTTGTCGGTGCCACCCGGCGTGGGATACACAAAGCGCAATCAGACTTTATTGCGTGCAGCGAACAAAGCCAAGGAGCAGGTGCCCCAATGGAAACGCCCTTTACCCTATTAAGTCAGATTTTTGCCGTCACAGGCCCCGTGTTTATCATGGTGCTGGTGGGCATGCTGCTGAGAAAAATCGACCTGATCGATGATGCCTTCATCAATACAGCCTCGACCCTGACCTTCAGGGCTACCATGCCGACGCTGCTGTTTCTGGGAATTATCAAGGCGGACCTTGCGACGGCGCTGCAGCCAAGACTCATCGGCTACTTTTGCCTGGCAACCCTGCTGAGCTTTGCCGGGGCCTGGCTCTGGTCGTTGCGGTTTGTCGCCCGGGAGGATCGCGGTGTCTATGTGCAGGGGGCCTTTCGCGGCAACTGTGGCATTGTCAGTCTGGCGCTGGCCGCCAATCAGTACGGTGCCTATGGGCTGTCCACCGGCGGGGTGATGTCCGGGCTGGTGATAGTGCTGTTCAATATACTTTCGACCATAGTGTTATCCATTTACAGCAGCAGCTACGAGGCCAATCTGCGTACAGTGTTGCGGGATCTGGCGAAGAACCCGTTGATTATCAGTGTAGTGGCGGGGCTGCTGATGGCTTCGCTCAAGCTGTCGCTGCCGCCCTGGCTGATGGTATCGGGGGAGTATTTAGGCTCGCTCACATTACCGCTAGCCCTGGTCTGCGTTGGGGGATCGCTGTCGCTGGAAGCATTTCGAGACTCCGGTCGGGCGGCTTTCAGTTCCAGTCTGCTCAAGGTGCTCTGGTTGCCGCTGATTTTCACGGCGCTTGCCTGGGTGTTGGGGTTTGAGGGCAGGGAACTGGGATTGCTGTTTCTGTTTTTGGCGAGCCCCACCGCTGCGGTCAGCTATGTGATGGCGCGCACCAGTGGCAGCAACGCCCGCTTGGCTGCCAATATCATTGCGCTATCCACACTGCTGTCCGTTATTACCATCATGGTCGGACTCTATCTGTTGCAGTACTGGAAGTTGATCTGACATTGGTCGGTTCCGGTGTGGAGCTCAGCCTGCCAGTTGGAGCCGGCCACGCGGGAGTCACTGCACAACTTAACTTCGGTGGTCATTCCCGATAGTTCTCGCCGCCTGACTGCGCTGACCTATGGCCTCAGGGTCTTTGCTATCCGGAGTCAGATCACCGCCAGCAGTCGCAGCAGGAAAATGCCGGCGGACAGGGACAGGATTGAGCCCAGGGTGGTGGTGAGGATGATATTGGCGGTGAGCTGGGCGTTGGCGCCCATGGCGCGTGCCATAACAAAAGCGGCGGCGGCGGTGGGGCTGGAGAACAGTACGAACAGCAGTGCCAGCTCCACGCCTTCAAAGCCCAGAAACGCTGCGACGGGTACCATCAGCAGCGGCAGAATCAGCAGCTTGGTGAGGGTGGCCCAGAAGGCGGTCATTGAGCTGTTGCGCAGGCTTTTCAAATCCAGTGCGCCGCCTATGGCCAGCAGTGCCAGCGGCAGGGTGAGGTTGGCGAAGTACTTGCCTGTGGTGTCCAGTGCCGTCGGCAGATGCAGGCCGTAGTAGGAAAACGGCAGGGCCAGTACCACGGCGATAATCAGCGGGTTTAGAGCGATGGCGCGCAGGATGCCGATCAGGCTGACGCCGCCTGTCGTGCCGTGGTTTGCGGTGACGGTCAGCACCACCACCGACAGCACGTTATACATGGGGATCACCAGGGCCAGAATCATGGCTGCCTGGCTCAGGCCGCTGTCGCCAAACAGGTTGTAGCTCAGCGCCATGCCGATAATGCCGAAATTACTGCGAAATGCCCCCTGGACAAAGGCACCCAGGTCCGCTTGATCGGTGATGCGGCGTGCTGCCAGCCACCAGATGACGATGAAACTCAAAAGGGTGCCAAGAAACACGAACCCCAGCAGCGACGGGTTGAACACCGCCTGAAAATCCGTACTGGCGATGGACATAAACACCAGTGTCGGCAGGGCCACCATAAACACCAGCCGTGACGAGGTATTGATAAAGGCCTCGTCGATCAGGCGCTGGCGGCGCAGCAGAAAACCCAGCAGCACAATAACGAAAATGGGGGTAACGATGCCGGCGGTGAACTGCAGTGATTGCAGATAGAGTTCCACTCTAAAGCTCCGGATGGGTGGCGGGGCTTTAGTGTACCTCAGCAGCCTTGAGGATATAAGTTGCTGCACCTGCGTGATTAGTGGGCCTGGTGAAGTTTGGGGTAGTCGAACAATTCTCTTGTGCCGCAGGAGTCGGCCAGTTCGCACCAGCGGGTAATGCTCAGGTGAATGTGCAGTACGGCAGATGTGGGGAGTTTTTTCAGCGCTTCGTGGGTAAGGTAGTAGGCCAGGCTGTCTAGGCCTGGGGAGTGGCCCACCAGCATAAGGTGATGGCAGTGATCGGGTTGCTGTTGCAGCACATGCAGCAGGGTTTCGCTGCAGGACTCGTACAGGTCTGGCAGTTCGCGCAGTTCTTCGGCGTCGAGTTCCAGAGTGTCGGCCAGAGCTTCGGCGGTGGTCAGGGCACGCATTGCACCGCTGGTCAGGATACGGTCGGGAAAGAGGCCAAAGTCACGTACCCGCTTGGCCATCAGTGGCAGGTCGTTTTCGCCGCGCTTGTTCAGCGGGCGGTCGATATCGTTCAGCAAGGGGTCGGCCCAGCTAGACTTGGAGTGCCGGATCAGCGTGAGCTTTCTCATGGTGATTGCCAGGTGGCGGGACTTCGTAGCAGTATTGGTCGAAAATTGTGGAAATTCCAGTCAGATACACTGATCTGAAACGTAGCTGGGCTGCGTAGGAAGCCTTTAGCGCTATTGTGCGGGTTTCGGTGCGGGTTATTGCGTCGCAAGGGCAGCCCGGGCGTTACCCCCGTCGGTAAAACTCGGTAAGCTTGGGCTCCTGTATAGTGGGTATGGGTTTTCTCGGTCCGGTGCGGCTTGAGCAAAAGATGATTATAAAAAGGTTAATCGAGTGATTACTAAAAAATTGCCAGGATGGCTGCTGTCTGCCCTGCTGAGCGCTCCGCTGTGTTTACCTGCGCTGGTGGCGACAGCAGCGCAGCATGATCAGGTTGTGGCGGAGCGTACTCTGGCCGTGGAGGTTGAAGGGCTGAACGGGGATTTGCCCGGCGAGCTGGCCGACAACATTCGTGCCTTTCTGGCGATTGAGCGTATGAAGGGTGAAACTGCGCCCATGGCAAGCCGGCTGCAGTATCTGCACCGCCAGGCCGAAGAGCAGATTCGCACCGCTCTACAGCCCTTTGGCTACTACCTGCCTACTATCAAGACCGAACTGATCGATCAGCCCAACCAGTGGCTGGCGCGCTACCAGGTAGACCCCGGCGAGCAGGTACGGCTGGAAAACATCAATATAGCCGTTACCGGTGAAGCCGAAACCGATCCGCAGTTCATGCTGGCCCTTGCCGATAACAAGCTGCAAAAGGGACAGACGCTGCGTCATTCCGACTATGAAACCCTTAAAAGCCGCCTGCAGTCGCTGGCCTCCGAACGGGGCTATTACGAAGCCGTACTGAGCCGGCAGCAGTTACTGATCAACCCCGAGCTGAATCAGGCCGATATAGAGCTGGTGCTGGAGTCAGGCCCACGCTATCGCATAGGGGCGGTTAATTTTTCCGATGCGCCTGTGGGCGATGCGCTGCTGTCACGTTATGTCCCCTTTAAAGAGGGAGATCCTGTTTCCAGTGGCCGTTTGCTCGAACTGCAGCGCGGACTGACGGAAAGTGACTATTTCAGCCGTGTGGAGGTACAGCCTAGCTGGGACAAGGCGGTTGATAATGTGGTGCCTATAGATGTGGATCTCGAAGCCAACAAGCGCACTGCGTACCGTTTCGGCGCTGGTTACGGTACTGATACAGGTGCGCGACTCAGTGCCAGTGTCAATCGGCGCTGGATCAATAGTCGAGGTCACAGTTTCACGGGTCTGACGCAGTTATCGGAGGTGGAGTCCACCGCGGCGGTGCAGTACAACATTCCTGGCGAGAAACCGCAGACCGACAGCTACAGTGCCCGTCTGGCGTGGGAAACCGAGCTGACGGATACCACCGACAGTGAGATCCTTACCCTGGGCCTGCTGTGGAAAAAGCAGCTTGGCCCCTGGCAGCGGCTGCTGTCGATCGACTGGGAGCAGGAACGTTTCACGCTGGACGATGAAGCCAGCAGCACCAGTTTTCTGATCCCGGGCATGCGCTGGTCGACGACCAATACCGATAACCCTCTTAACCCCACACGCGGTTACCGGCTGTCGCTGGAACTCGATGCCGCCAGCCAGGTGCTGTTGTCTGAGGCTGACTTTGTGCAGGCCCAGGCCAAGGGCAAGCATGTGCTGACGCTGAACAACCGGACCCGCCTGCTTACCCGGGCCGAGATTGGGGTCACGGCCATGGATAATTTTGATCTGATGCCCTCATCGCACCGCTTCTTTGCCGGTGGCGACAACAGCGTGCGCGGATACGATTACAAGGAACTGGGGCCTGTAGGTACCAATGGTGATGTTGTCGGCGGGCGCTACCTGCTGGTGGGCAGTGCCGAAGTGGATTATCTGGTTGCCGAAAGCTGGCGTGTGGCAGCCTTCTACGATGTCGGTAATTCCCTCGACTCCCTGTCTGAACCGCTGCAAAACGGTGTTGGTGTCGGCGTGCGCTGGCAGTCGCCCATAGGCCCTGTGCGGGTGGATCTGGCCAAACCGCTGGAAGAGTCCGGTTTTCGCATTCACTTCACCCTGGGGCCTGATCTATGAAGCGCTGGACGCTGCGTATTCTGTTAGGCCTGTCGCTACTGCTGCTTTTACTGGTCGCCACCATCGCTGCCATAGGTCTGACCGAAAAGGGCACTCGCACGCTGTTTAATCAGCTGCAGCCGCTGATTCCGGGCCAGCTGAGTTACAGCTCGCTCAATGGTGCCCTGCTGAAACAGTTCGAAATCCGGGATCTTAACTATCAGTTGAATGAGTTGCGCGTTGAAGCGGGGCGCATTGAATTGGCCTGGCGCCCGGCGGCGCTGCTCAGTAGCCGGCTTGAGTTGGACCGCCTGGGCGTCGAGGAGCTGGATCTCTGGTTGCCTGCTGCGGCTGAAGAAGAGGTTCCGGTGGAGCCTGCGGGCCCGCTGGCCTTGCCGGATTCGATACGTCTGCCGCTGGCGATCCAGATAGGCGAAGTTTACGGCCAGGGCCTGCGGATTCATCCGGCCGGCAGTGCCGAGCCCATCCTGATTGAAGCCGTGGCGCTGGGGGCGCACAACGAACAGGAGCGGGTGATACTGGACAGTTTCAGTATCAAGGCCCCCCAGGGCGAAGTGAAACTCAGCGGTGAACTGACCGCCGCCGGCAATTATCCGCTGGCATTCCAGCTTGATTGGAGCGCGCTGATTCCCGAACGTGGTGCTATTAGTGGCAGCGGCACCCTGGGCGGTGAATTGCTGGGTGATACGGCAGAACTGACGCTGACACAGCAGCTGCAGGGGTTGGCGGACGCTGGGCTACAGGCCCGGGTGTCTCAGCCTTTGGGTGAGCTCAGCTGGCAGCTGGCACTGGATTTGGCGCGCTTCGATCCGGCGCCTTTTGCCGCCGAGCTTGGCGGTCATCTGGTGAGCGGTACGGTTAACCTCAAGGGTGACCTGGCCTCGGCCGGTGGCGATCTTGCCCTTGCCGGCAGTCTGCCGGATGTAGGCCCGCTGACGCTCGACAGCACGCTGGCGGCCACCACAGAACAGTTAAATATTGCGCGGGCGCAGATACAGCTGCCGCAAAGTGGCACCGATCTTAATCTGTCTGGCACTGTGCTGGGGTTGCAGCAAACACCGGAGCTGGATCTGGCGCTGGGCTGGACGGGCCTGCGTTATCCGCTGTCGGCACAGCTGCCGGCGCAGTTTGCCAGCGAAAGCGGCACCCTGAAAATTACCGGTCTGCTGAGCGACTACCAACTCAGGCTGGATGGCAAGGTGAGTGGCGAAGGCCTGCCGGCGACAGGCGTAGCGTTAACAGGTGCGGGTAGTCTGGAGAGCATGCCGGCACTGGCGCTGACCCTGGATACCCTGGGCGGCCAGCTGGTACTGGAAGGCAGCGCCGGCTGGACACCGCAACCGGTGTGGGATCTGCAGGTGCGTGCTGACAAGATTAATCCGGGTCTGCAATGGCCCGACTGGACAGGCGCCGTTGGGCTGAATCTGAAAACCCAGGGGCAGCTGGTGGATGGCGAACCCCGCGCGCAGCTGGATATCACCGCGCTCTCGGGCAGCCTGCGGGAGCAGGCGCTCAGTGGCAGTGGCCAGATCAAGGTTAAGGGCACGGCGCTGGATATTCGTGAACTGGTGCTGGGCTGGGGCAACGCCAAGCTTAATGTACAAGGTCAGGCGGCGGAAAAACTCGCTCTGGACTGGCAACTGATGGCCAGCGATCTGGCGGCGCTGCTGCCCCAGGCTGCGGGTTCTATCAAGGCCGGCGGCACCCTGGGTGGAACCGCCCAGGCACCCCAGGTTAACGCCAGCATTCAGGGCACTCAGCTGCGTTTCAGTGAATATCAGCTGGAGAAAATCGGCGGCACTGTCGCGCTGGACCTGGGCTGGAAAACGCCGGCCAAAATCGACCTCAAGGCTGAGGATCTGCTGCTGGCCGGGCAAGAAGTACGCAGCCTGAGCCTGCAGGGTAGCGGACTGGAGAAAGACCACCGCCTGATACTGGATGTAGACGCCAAAGCCGCCCAGCTCAGCCTGGGCCTCAAGGGCGGGCTGCAGGACAAACAGCAATGGCGCGGCACCCTCACGCAGCTGGATCTGACCCAGCCCGATGCTGGCGCCTGGGGGTTGCAGGCACCGGTGCCGCTGGAACTTGCCGCCAACAGGGCCCGTGCTCAGGCGCTCTGCCTTGCGGCTAAAAGTGGCCAGGGTCAGCTCTGTCTGGATGGCCAGTGGCTGGCAGAGGGCAAGAGTGAGGGCGGGCTGACGCTGCAGGGCCTGCCGCTGACGTTGCTGTCTCCCTGGCTGCCGGCCACCACCGAGATCACCGGGCAAATTAATGCCAAGGCTAACGGCAGTCTGTCGGCTAAAGGCGCGCTGGCCTACGACGCCCAGGTCTCACTGGATAAGACCCGCCTGACCCTGCCCGATGAAGGGCTCAAGGTGAGCTTTACCGATGCTCGTATCAGTGCCAGCGGTACCGACAAAAAAGCGGCGCTGGATCTGAACCTGCTGATGGACGAAGTCGATGGCCGCGTGCAGGCCTCGGTGACGGTAGATGATCTGGCCGGCGCAGGTTTGATCAAGGGGCAGCTGGCGCTGGCCATTGAGGATCTCAAGTTTCTCTCCTTGCTGGTGCCGGACATGAAGGTGCGCAGTGGCAAGCTGCAGGGTAATCTGGCGATCGGTGGTAACCTGGCAGAACCGCGGGTCCAGGGCGAACTGAGCCTCAACAACGGCAATATAGAGCTGCCGGCGGCGGGTATCGCCCTGGCGGATCTTAGCGTGCGGCTGCGGGATGATCCGGCCCGGCCGGAGTACCTGTTGCTGGACGGCAGTGTGGCCTCAGGTGGCGGTACCCTCACACTTTCCGGCGAGTTTGAACCCCTGGCCCAGATTGGCCAGATCAGCATTAACGGCGAGCGTTTTCAGGCCGTGGGGACGCCGGAAATACAGGTGTTCATTTCCCCCGACATGCAGATCAGCATGACCGAAAGTGGCATTTCAGTGGGAGGCGAGCTCAAGGTGCCGGAGGCGCTGATCAAGCCGCCCAAACTGAGCAATGCGGTGTCCGTCTCACCCGATGCGCTGGTAGTGAATGCGGAAGGTGTGGGCGAGGTGCCGGTGGCAGGCCCGGGGCTGGATCTCAAGCTGCGGGTCACCCTGGGCGACAAGGTGCTGGTGGATGCGTTTGGCTTCAACGGGCGCTTGACCGGCGGCCTGGCGCTGCAGGAAGACAGCCGCCGTGGTACCCGCGCGACCGGCAATATAGGTGTGGCTGCGGGCAAGTACGAACTCTATGGTCAGGAGCTGGATATCTCCCGCGGCAGCTTCGTCTATACCGGTGGCCCTGTGGATAACCCGGGTCTGAATATGCGGGTACAGCGCGAGGTAGATGACGTCACCGTGGGCGCCCGTGTCACTGGAACCCTGCGCGTGCCCAAACTGACGCTGTTTTCTGAACCCTCGATGCCGGACACCAGTCTGCTGTCCTACCTGATACTGGGGCGGGCGCCGGGTACGGCGTCGGCCAGCGAGCAGGAGATGCTGGTCAAGCTGGCCCTGGCCATGGGGCGCAAAGGCGGCAATGCCGTGGGCGAGCGTCTGGCCGAGGCACTGAATGTGGATGAAGTGGGTGTCGGCGGTGGCGATACCCTGGACGACACCTCCTTCTATATCGGCAAGTACCTGTCCCCCAGGCTCTATGTGAAGTACGGCGTGGGCCTGCTGTCGCCAGCCTCCAGTTTCCTGATGCGCTACAAGCTCACCGACCGCTGGTCGTTCGAGTCCAACACCGGCACCGCCGGCAGCGGCGCCGATATCTTCTACCAGCTGGAGCGGTAAGAGCAGGGGCTAGGTGGAAAAGCAGGGGCGAGGTGCGAGGTGCGAGGTGCGAGGTGCAAAAGCAGGTGCGAGGTTCGAGGGGCGAGGGGCTAGGTGGAAAAGCAGGGGCGAGGTTCGAGGGGCTAGGGGCTAGGTAAAATCGAAGAGCCAGAGCCAGAGCCAAAGCCAAAGCCTGCAACCCGTAGGTTGGTAATGAGCGTAGCGAATTCCGACATCCGCAGCGAAGCTGTGGAACGCAGGTCAAAGTTGCCAAGTCTGATGCCCGCTACCAATACCGGCGTTTTTAACCTCCAGCTCAGTCTGTGCTGCAAATAGTTGGCCCCGCAGAAGCGGGGCCGGTGCCAATCAACAATCACTCATAACACCATTTACGCTCACACTGTGGTTGAAGGGTTCTCCCTTATACACATCTCACCCCGCCGACGACTCCTTACGTGTATATCTCTTGTCTCCGTGGCTCATTACTAAAACCCACTCAGCCTAAGCACCACGACTGTCACTTCTCCACCTCCACAGACTCCCACGAAAACACACATACAGATCTCCAA
>NZ_BCNS01000128.1 GCF_001528745.1 Marinobacterium profundum
ATACAGATACTACCTGAGTCGAGCCACCTGAGTTTGGCTGTTTTTTGTGCTGTTTTGCGTTAAATAGAACCACTATTCGCCTTAAAACACCGCAAAAACCCGCTCAAATCAGTCGGCTCTCGCTACGGCCAGCATTCTCGGACAGCCTCCTAGCAGCCTGTCGGACTTACCACTGGTCTACTGCGGAAAAGCCGAATTTGGTCACTTTGTGTTCTCTTTTTTACTCGTCGCAGGCTCCTCGGTCTGCGACCCCGCTAAAGCGGTTCTTTCCACTTCGTTTCAAGTGTTAAATAGAACCACTATTTGCCTCAAAAGAGCTCAAAAACTAACTCAAATCGGTCTTTCCCTCGCTACGACCGGCCAAGCCCGACAGGCTGCTAGGACGGACGACGGTTGCGCGAGCGCGGCCGACGGCTCTTGCCGGCAGGCTTCTTGCCTGCGGGCTTGCCACCGGCATTAGCACCCTCGGAGGACTTGGCGTCCGAGCGGTCATCCAGCTTGCCTTCCGCCAGACGCTCACGGGTGCTTTTGGTTTTGCCTGAGCCAGACTTGTCGAGCAGCTCGAAATCGATCTTGCGCTCATCCAGGTCCACCCGCAGTACCTTCACCCGCACTGCATCACCGAGTTTGTAGGTTTTGCGCATGCGCTCGCCCACAAGACGCTGCTTGGCCGCATCGAAGTGATAGTAGTCGGACGGCAGTGCAGTAATATGCACCAGACCTTCGACATACACCTGCTTAAGCTCAACAAAGCAGCCAAAGCCGGTCACGGCGGTAATCACGCCTTCGTGCTCCTCGCCCACCTGATCCAGCATGTACTCGCACTTGAGCCAGGACATGACATCGCGGGTCGCATCATCGGCGCGACGCTCGGTCATGGAACAATGCTCGCCCAGCTGCACCATCTGCTCTTCGGTGTAGCGGTAGCGGAACTGCGGATTGGACTTGAAGCCATCCGGCCGACGCATGGTTTTGGACGAACCGCTGCTGAAGGCCGACTTGAGGCGATCCATCAGTGAACGATCACCCTCGGCATGAATAGCTGCACGAATCGCTCGATGCACCAGCAGATCCGGATAACGACGAATCGGCGAGGTGAAGTGAGTGTAGGCCGCATAGGCCAGACCGAAGTGTCCCAAATTTTCAGGGCTGTACACGGCCTGACGCATGGAGCGCAGCATCATGGTCTGTACGACCAGACGATCCGGGCGTTTTTCGATCTGCGCCGTCAGCTTCTGATAGTCGGACGGCTCCGGCTTGTCGCCGCCACCGAGAGACAGACCCAGCTCACCGAGGTAGGCACGCAGGCTCACCAGTTTCTGCTCTTTCGGGCCTTCGTGGATGCGATACAGCGCCGGCACCTTGAGCTTGGCGAGGAAGCGCGCCGTCGCCACGTTGGCGCACAGCATGCATTCTTCGATCACCTTGTGGGCGTCGTTGCGCACGACCGGCACTATCTCCTCGATCTTGCGCTCGCTGGAGAACAGGATACGAGTCTCAGTGGTTTCAAAGTCGATGGCACCGCGCACATCCCGCGCCTTGCGCAGCCCAAAGTACAGGCTGTACAGGTCTTCAAGATGCGGTACAACGGCGGCATATTCACCGCGCAGCTGCTTGCCCTGGGCGCTTTTTGGCTCGGTCAGTATGGTGGAGACCTTGTTATAGGTCAGGCGCGCATGGGACTGAATCACCGCTTCGTAGAACTGATAACCCGACAGCTTGCCGCTGGCGCTGATGGTCATCTCGCATACCATGGCCAGACGATCCACATGGGGGTTCAGCGAGCACAGGCCGTTGGACAGCACTTCAGGCAGCATGGGCACCACAAACTCGGGGAAGTACACCGAGTTGCCACGGCTGATACCTTCCTTGTCGAGCTCAGTGCCGGGGCGGACATACCAGGATACATCGGCAATCGCGACCCACAGACGCCAGCCGCCGGTGCGCTTGCGCTCGGCATAGACAGCATCATCGAAATCCTTGGCGTCTTCACCATCGATGGTGACCAGCGGCAGATGACGCAGGTCGACACGGTTCAGCTTGGCGGATTCCTCCACCTCAGCCGACAGACTTGCCACTTCCCGGCGCACAGCATCGGGCCACTCATCGGGAATTTCATGGTTGTGGATGGCAACCTTGATTTCCATGCCCGGCGCCATGTGATCACCCAGCACCTCGACCACGCGGGCCTGGGGAATCTCATGCTTGCCCGGCTGTTGCATCAGTTCAGCCACCACCAGCTGGCCATCACGGAACGGTGGGCTGCCCTTGGCATCGGCCGCGATCATGATCTGCTGCGTAATACGCTGATTTTCCGGAATCAGGTAGCCCAGGTCGCCCTGCACCTTGTAGCGCCCCACCAGAGTGCGGGTACCGCGCTCTAGCACTTCTATAATCTTGCCTTCGCGGCGGCCGCGGTAGTCAATGCTGACTTCCTGCACCAGCACACGGTCACCGTCGAATACCTGACGCATCTGACGCGGGCTGATGAACAGGTCATCGCCTTTGGCGTCCGGCGATACAAAACCAAAGCCATCGCGGTGGCCGATAACACGGCCGGCGATAAGATCCATTTTCTTGATGATGCCGAATTCGCTGCGACGGTTGCTCATCAGCTGACCGTCACGGCACATGGCCTTCAGGCGGCGGGACACCGCTTCAACACAGTCTTCATCATCGATACCCAGCTCACGGCACAGGCGGCCGTGGCTGATAGGCGCGCCCCACTCCTGCAGGAATTCCAGCAGGAAGTCACGGCTGGGCGCCGGCTTGCCATATTTTTCTGCTTCGGCCTGAGCCTGGGGGTCACGTTTTAGCCAGTCGTTTGTCATTAATAATCCAGTTAGGTCCTTGATCCCAGAAACATAATAGATGCGAATGCAGTGGGACGCCTGCGACGCTGCGCCCGCGCCCACATGCCCTTGCAACAGCATGGTTCTGAACGAACGTACCCGGTCCGCCTGAATACCCGGTTGTACCCGACAACACAGTGTGTCGGCGCGATCGGTGCCCGCAGGCAACAGGAGGGGGCTCCGTCAGAGCCCTGTCACATCTCCCGTGCAGCTTATTAAGCTACTCGACCGGTCAAGCAAAAAATTGAGCCGACTCTCTGGTCGGCTCGGGGAGTCTATCACGGCAACTCGTCGACCACGTCGTCTTCTTTGGGCGGCGGTATCAGGTCGTCCCGACTTACCCCCATCAGCAGCATCACGTTGGCGGCGACATAAATGGATGAGTAGGTACCCACACCTATGCCCACCAGCAACGCCAGCGCAAAGCCGTGGATAGTCTCGCCACCAAATATCGCCAGCGCCAATACCACCAGCAAGGTAGTAAAGGATGTCATCAGGGTACGGCTAAGGGTTTGCGTCAGGGAGATGTTGATCACCTCGACCGCATCTTCCTTGCGCAGCAAACGGAAGTTCTCTCGGATACGGTCGAATACCACTATGGTATCGTTGAGCGAGTAACCGATCACCGCCAGCACCGCCGCCAGTACCGTCAGATCAAACTCAATCCCCATCACCGAGAAGAAGCCCAAAGTGATGATAACGTCGTGGGCCAGCGCCAGTACCGAGCCCACAGAGAACTTGAACTGAAAGCGAAAGGCGATATAAACCATGATCATGAACAGCGCCATAAGCATGCCCAAACCGCCCTGCTCGCGCAGCTCTTCGCCGACCTGAGCGCCAACGTATTCGTTGCGGCGCAGTTCAATCTTCTGGGTTTCGCCAGCCTGCAGCGCAGCCAGTACGGCATCACCCAGCTTGGGATCATGGGTTTCCCCCATGCGAATCAGTACATCGGTGGCGGCACCGAAGTTCTGTACGGTCACATCCTGATAACCGGCCTCACTCATTATCTGACGGATCTTGCCAAGATCCGCATCCTGCTCATAACCCACTTCCACCAGACTGCCGCCGGTGAAATCGAGGCCAAACTGCAGCCCCTTGGTCGCCAGGGATCCCAGCGAGATCAGGATCAGCAGGGCCGAGATCGCAAAGGCGATCTTGCCGAGCCCCATAAAGTTGATAATTTTGTTCTGCTTTGCCATAACCTGTTCCTCAGAGCGCCAAGCGGTTGAGCTTGCGCCCGCCGTAAGTCAGATTCACCAGCGCCCGTGTTACCACAATCGCCGTGAACATCGAGGTTACTATCCCCACCGACAGCGTCACTGCAAAGCCCTTCACGGGACCTGTGCCCATCGCGAACAAAATCAGCGCGGCTATCAGGGTGGTGACGTTGGCATCCAGAATGGTGGTGAAGGCGCGACTGAAACCTGCATTGATGGCGGATTGTCCCGGCACACCGTTATTCAGCTCCTCCCGTATGCGGGAGAAAATAAGTACGTTGGCATCCACCGCCATACCCACCGTAAGCACGATACCGGCGATACCCGGCAGTGTCAGCGTGGCCGACAGCAGCGACATCACCGCCACCAGCAGCACCAGGTTCAGAGTCAGAGCAACATTCGCCAGAATGCCGAATACGCGGTAGTACAGCACCATGAAGATCAGCACCAGTGCAAAACCGATTTTCACCGACATCACACCCAGCTCGATATTCTCGGCACCCAGGCTCGGGCCTATGCTGCGCTCTTCAACGAAGTAGATCGGGGCCGCCAGGGCGCCGGCACGCAACAGCAACGCCAGCTCAGACGATTCGGTGGCGCTTTCAAGCCCGGTAATGCGGAACTGCGAACCCAGTACCGACTGGATGGTCGCCAACGAAATGATCTTCTTCTCGACGTAGGGAATACGGCGCTCTTCCACCACACCATCTACAGTTTCGGTCAGAGTGCGGCTCTTGTACTCGACAAAGAGCACCGCCATGCGACGCTGAATGGCGTTACGCGTAACACGCCCCATCATCTGGCCACCCTTGGCATCCAGTGTAATGGACACCTGTGGCTGACCGTTCTCGTCAAAGGCCGCCTGAGCATTGGCAACGCTGGAACCGGTAATAATGATGTCACGCTCAATGGTGGCATCCCGGCCCGGCTGGCTGCGGAACTCGTAGGTTTCGGTAGTGACTCCGGTCGCCTGGGGCGACGCTTCGAGGCGGAATTCAAGATTCGCCGTTTTACCGATAATGCGCTTGGCCGCAGCGGCGTCCTGCACACCTGGCAACTGCACCACTATGCGGTTGCGACCCTGACGCTGCACCAGCGGCTCGGCTACGCCCAGTTCGTTAACACGGTTGCGCAGGGTGGTGAGGTTCTGCTTGACCGCATAGTCCTCGATATCGCTCACCGTCTGCTCAGTCAGGCTAATGACAACATAGAAGGCGCCATCGACGGTTTCGTCGGACAACAGAAACTCGGGGTAGTCCTTGCGCAGCAGACTGCGGGCTTCATCACGCATGGCCTCATCGGCAAACTTGACCTCCAGGCTGCCATCGCTACGGTGATCCACCAACCGGTAACGCAGCTTTTCCTGTCGCAGCTTGGTTTTGATCTCGGAGACATAGACCTCAAGACGCTGCGCCACGGCCTGCACAGTGTCGACTTCCAGCAGGAAGTGCACACCGCCACGCAAATCCAGACCCAGCTTCATCGGGCCTGCACCCAGAGCGCGCAGCCAGTCAGGTGTTGTGGGGGCCAGATTCATTGCCACCACATACTGTTCACCCACCACTTTGGCAATAACAGCCTTGGCCCGCAGCTGACTTTCGCCGTCTACGAAACGTACCATCCCGCTGCCATCTTGCAGTTCAACGCTTTTGGAATGGATGCCTTCACGCTCCAGTTCCGTGGAGATGCGCTGCAGCAGCGGCTCATCCACTTGATAGACTTCGCGCGTGCCCGACAGCTGGATGGCATAGTCATCGGGGTACAGGTTGGGCGCCGCATACAACAGGCCCAATGCCAGCAGCAGCAGAATCAGCAGGTTTTTCCACAGAGGGTAGCGATTGAGCATAGGTCGCCCTGTTCGTTCAGCACCGCGCCTGCGCCAGCTGCGCACGCGGCATGCAATACATCCGGTGGTTAAATAAAAACGCCACTGTAACAGTGGCGTTTTCCGTCAGGCGGGCATCAAATATTCTTGATCGTGCCCTTGGGCAGTGCCGCCGCTACGTGCGCTTTCTGGAAGCTCAGCTGGGTGCCTTCGCAGACTTCCAGTACCACGTAGTCATCGCTGACCTTGGCGACCTTGCCGATAATGCCGCCAGCGGTGAGCACTTCATCACCCTTGGCCAGATTACCGATCAGGTTTTTGTGGTCTTTTGCACGCTTGGCCTGTGGGCGCCACATGAAAAAGTAAAAAATCAGACCAAAGCCGACCAGAAACAGAATGTTGAAAATGCCTGGATCCAAACCGCCGACGCCGGTCTCTGCCGCCTGGGCTGAAGAAATCAGAAAGCTCATCTAGCTTTACTCCTTAGAACGTTGAAATGCTGTGACTTATATGGAGGCAAGCGGCGGCGTTTCAAGGCCTCGCTCAGCATAAAACTCATCGACAAAGGCGCTCAATTTACCCTGTTCGATAGCAGCACGCAAACCGGCCATCAACACCTGATAGTAATGCAGGTTGTGGATGGTATTAAGTTGCGCACCGAGGATTTCCTTGCACTTGTCCAGATGATGCAGATAGGCACGGCTGAAGTTCTGGCAGGTGTAGCAATCGCATTTGTCGTCCACGGGACGCGTATCCGTCTTGTTGGCCGAATTGCGAATTTTCACCACGCCCTTGCTGCCAAACAGAAAGCCGTTGCGCGCATTGCGGGTCGGCATGACGCAGTCGAACATATCCACACCACGGCGCACGCCTTCCACCAGGTCTTCCGGCTTGCCTACACCCATGAGGTAGCGGGGCTTGTCTTCCGGCATTTTCCACGCCAGATGATCCAGCACCCGCATCATGTCTTCCTTGGGCTCGCCCACCGACAGGCCACCAATGGCATAGCCATCGAAGCCAATTTCAGTCAGGCCCGCCAGAGACTCATCGCGCAGCGACTCGTACATGCCGCCCTGCACTATGCCAAAGAGCGCCGACGGGCTGTCGCCATGGGCGGTCTTGGAACGCTCGGCCCAGCGCAGCGACAAACGCATCGACTTGGCGGCTTCGTCCTCTGTGGCGGGATGAGGTGTGCACTCATCAAAGATCATCACGACATCGGAGCCCAGTTCCCGCTGCACCTGCATGGAACGTTCAGGGTCGATAAACACCTTGGAGCCGTCCACCGGTGACTGAAAGGCCACGCCTTCTTCGGTGATCTTGCGCATGGCGCCAAGACTGAACACCTGGAAGCCACCGGAATCGGTCAGGATCGGGCCTTTCCACTGCATAAAGTCATGCAGATCACCGTGCTGACGAATAATCTCGGTGCCAGGGCGCAGCATCAGGTGGAAGGTATTGCCCAGAATCATCTGGGCGCCGGTAGCCTCGATATCCCGCGGCAGCATGCCCTTGACGGTACCGTAGGTGCCCACCGGCATAAAGGCCGGTGTTTCCACCACGCCACGGGGGAATGTCAGACGACCGCGACGCGCCTTGCCATCAACGGCCAGGCGCTCGTAATTCATAAAACAGCTTCTGCTCACTTATCCTCCAAAGCCGCGCCACGGCGCGTCAGAAACATCGCATCCCCATAACTGAAAAAACGGTAGCGCTCGGCAACAGCTTCGCGATACGCCTGCATGATGCCGTCGTAGCCTGCAAAGGCGCTTACCAGCATCAGCAAGGTTGATTCAGGCAGGTGAAAATTGGTAATCAGGGCATCTACCGTGCGGTACTCGTACCCCGGGTAAATGAAAATATCGGTATCGCCGCTGTAGGGCACGATCTCGCCACTGCGACTGGCCGTCTCCAGGCAGCGCACACTGGTGGTACCCACCGCCACCACACGGCCGCCACGGGCACGGGTGTCACGCACTGCCTGGCAGACCGCTTCGCTCACCTCGATAAACTCGGCGTGCATCTGGTGATCCTGCACCTGCTCGACCTTCACCGGCTGAAAAGTGCCAGCGCCGACGTGCAGGGTCACAAACGCCTGCTGCACGCCGCGGGCCTCCAGCTGCACCAGCAGTTCATTGTCAAAATGCAGCCCCGCCGTGGGCGCAGCGACCGCACCCGGATTGCGGTTATAGACAGTCTGATAGCGCTCACGATCCGACTGCTGATCATCCCGCTTCATATAGGGCGGCAGCGGCATATGACCGAATTCTTCCAGCACCTCCACCAGGTGGCGATCGATATCGAAGCTCAGCTCGAACAGATTACCCTGGCGGCCGGTTACCTTGGCGCGCACGGCACCCTCGAGCAGCAACTCGGTACCGGGCTTGGGCGCACGACTGGCGCGCACATGGGCCAACGCCTGGCCAGCATCCAGTACGCGCTCTATCAGCACCTCAACCTTGCCGCCGCTGGCCTTCTCGCCAAACAGCCGCGCAGGGATCACGCGGGTATCATTAAATACCAGCAGATCCCCGGGGTTAAGCAATTCAAGGATGTTGCTAAAGGCACGGTGTGCAATAGCACCGCTGTCACCATCCAGGCACAGCAAACGGCTGGCCGAACGCCGCTCCAGCGGGAAGCGCGCGATCAGCTCGTCGGGCAATTCGAAACTAAAGTCTTTAACCTGCATCACAGCTCGAACAGATATTTATGGAAAGGGAGCGGATTGTAACGGATGCGGAAGTTTTTTTCAGTCGTTTTGACTAATGATGATTGACCCACGGGCAAAGCTACTTATAATATGCCCTCGCTGTGCCAGTGTGGTGAAATTGGTATACACAGGGGATTCAAAATTCAACCCCTCTAGTGCTAATTTTATGGTAAAGCGTTGATATTGCTGTTGATTTTTCTTCATTGATCAGCAAATATGCCATGTAGACCCGTGTAGACATACACAGCGTTGCCAGTGTGGTGAAATTGGTAGACACAGGGGATTCAAAATCCCCCGCCCTTAAAAGCGTGCCGGTTCGAGTCCGGCCACTGGTACCATCTCAGAAGAGGCTTGCAGCAATGCAGGCTTTTTTCGTATCTGGCCCATGAAAACCTCCTGATGCCAGGCAGGAAACGCCTGATCAGTCATGGATCAGCACAAAGGGATGCTGCAACAGGCGCCTGAATGGGCGCAGAGGTGCTGCAAACACCCGCACCCTGCTTAGCCACTTGCAAGCCAAGTTGAAAACGGGCTCTCTCACAATGACCAAACACAGAGACTAGCCGATGAACTTCAGAGACCCATTCGGACGCCAGGCGAAAAGAAGCGAGCGCGAATACGCCTCGCTACGGCAGAAACTGCCAGGCGCAGGCGTCACCACCCGGGCCGATGCCGAGCAGCTGATAGAGACCGTAGGCAAACGCGGCAAGTACGGTTTAATGATTATTATTCCGCTGACGTTACTGTTGATGCTGCTCATACCCGAAGGGCGTATTATTTTCGGCGCAGCCGGCACTCTGGTGGGTCTGTGGGCATATATCACCAGCCGCAAAATTCAGGGGCACGTTCAGCGTTATATCAAAGAGGAGCTCACCACTGACAGCGACTCCGAATCAACGCCCCCCGACGGCTCCGCAACCTTGTAGTTGCAGCCAGGCAGCCTTTTCCGGCTCAAGATCATCGCAACAAAGCCCTGCTGCGAAGCCAGCCCCCGAAACCTCCGGGGGCTGAGTCGGCCTTGCGACGCCATCCCTTTAGTTCAACGCATCGCAACAGCCATGATGATCGGGCGGACTCTTACTCCGCTCGTCCAGCAGGACTGCATTCAAAAAACATATCGCCAACTGAAACACCGCCTTGCCTGCGACAAGCTATCTCCGACCGCCCAGCAATGAAGGCCGCAGCTAAAATCTAAGCTCAATTATTGCTAGCTCACGCCCATTTCTCGGGCCAGAGTCCGCGTGTTCCACTGGGTCGCCGCTATAGGCTGCGTCTTGGTTGTTCGCCGCACGATCTCGGCGGCATCCACCTTAGGCGGGCGCCCACCACGCGGCAGGTCCTGTCCGATGGCAGCCAGCCCACCTTACGCGTAGCGCTCTCTCCAGCGCCCGGCCTGCACGCGACCGATGCCGAGCTGTGTCGCAATCGCCTGGTTATTCAAGCCCGACGACGCCAGTAACACGATGCGCGCCCGTCGCGCCAACCGCACTCTCGTGGTATTCGAGCGAGCAAGCCGCGTCAGTTTCTATTCTTCATCCGTACTCCGTTGGATCGTCGGGGCTACGCGCATTTTTGTGCTCTTGGCTGGGCAGAGCAAGCTCAGACCGAAAGGTGTTATTTAAGTTTGCATAATTACGAAGCAGTACACTAGCGTTTTCCTGCACCATAACACCACCTGAAACGCGTCGCAGACAGGACCAGATCATCAAATCGACCGAAACACAAACCACAAATAAGATCTCATTAGAGACCATATAGCCCTTTTAAATCTAGTATTTTTGACGGAATACCACTATTAAATGGAGAAATTATTGTAAAACTGCACAATATTACGTATAGTTAGTCTCAAATGAGATCATTTGTGCGCATTGAAAGCATGTCTAACCTAACCACATAGGACGGTACGACAGAAGAGTTCTGCCCGCAGCATTGATCAACCCTCTCGGACCCCGGCATCTCAACATATTCAGCAGGAAGTATAAAAACAGAGACCTCGTACGGCTTGATTGAATTTAAGTTGAGTCTGATAAGATCATTGGAACAATGAGAAATAAAACATGACGACACTGAACGAAACCCATGACAGCAACCTCACCAGCTGGGTCGAATCCGCCAATGGAGGCGACACTGATTTCCCGGTCCAGAATCTACCTTTCGCCAGCTTCCGCCGCAGAAACTCTAATGAAGCATTTCGTGGCGGCGTGGCCATTGGCGACCAGATTCTGGATCTCGCGGCGCTGAACAAGAGCGCCCTGTTCGACGGCCTCGCCGGCGAAGCCCTGGCCGCCGCAGCAGAACCCCGCCTGAATCGTTTCATGGCAATGGGTAAAACCAGCTGGTCCGCGCTGCGCCTCGCGCTGTCACGAACCCTGCGCGCCGGCAGTAGTGCTCAAGAGCAACTGAAGCACTGCCTTGTCGCACAGGCCGACGCCGAATATGATCTACCCTGCTCCATTGGCGACTACAGTGATTTCTATACCTCGGTTTACCACGCCACCACAGTCGGCTCATTGTTCCGTCCCGATAATCCGTTGCTGCCGAACTACAAGTGGGTGCCAATTGCCTATCATGGCCGCGCATCGTCGATCCGCATATCCGGTCAACAATTCCCCCGTCCGTCGGGACAGACCCGGGCGCCGGACGCAAGCGAACCGACTTTCGGTCCCTGTAAGCGTCTTGACTACGAGCTAGAGCTCGGTATCTTCATCGGCACTGGCAATGCACTGGGCCAGCCTGTGCCGATCGACGATGCGGAGAACCATGTTTTCGGCATTTGTCTTTTCAACGACTGGTCCGCACGTGATATCCAGGCCTGGGAATACCAACCGTTGGGCCCCTTCCTGTCCAAGAATTTCGCTTCGACCATCTCGCCTTGGCTGGTGACCCTGGAAGCGCTGGCTCCCTACCGCACTGCCTACAGTCACCCGGCCGCCGACCCTCAGCCGCTACCCTATCTGAGTTCGGACGCCAACAGCCACGAGGGAGCCATCGATATCCAGTTCGAATGCCTGCTTCAGACGGAGAAAATGCACGCTGCGGGGGAAGCTCCCGCAAGACTTTCGACATCGAGCTTCCGGCACTCCTATTGGACTGTCGCTCAGATGGTGGCGCACCACACCGTCAACGGTTGCAACCTGCAGCCGGGGGATCTGTTTGGTTCCGGCACTCAGTCCGGCCCGAAACCTGAAGAGGCCGGCTCACTGCTCGAATTGACCAATGGCGGCAAGCAGCCGATCAGCCTGCCAAACGGGGAAACCCGCACTTTCCTTGAGGACGGCGATACGATGGCGATACGCGGCTTTTGCGAGAAGCCAGGCGCTGCACGTATTGGGTTCGGTGAGGTGGTAGGCACCGTACTGCCAGCAGTAACCCAATAATTCGGCGACAAAGCACCGGAAACTTAAGGGTGATCTCGATAACAAACGACAGGGGCAAAAAACGCTCCGTGATCGCGGGTTCTTCGATACACTGATCCGCGCCAGTCGCGGATCAGTGCTCAAGAGCTGAAAGGGCCGGACAGCAGCGACAGATCATCGCCTCTAGGCATGGCTGTCAGTTATTGACGCCGTCGTTGACTCCACAAAATTCAGAAGAGCGCATCAAGAGCAATCGACGGGCGCACTCAAACTGGCCCAGCTGTTGCGTTCAAGCGATGACAGCGATGACAGCGATGACAGCGATGACAGCGATGACAGAGCCTAGCAGGACAAGAAAAGCGATTAAACAAGTGGACAAGCAGACGTGTTGACTCAGTACATAGCGGGCCGGTGTTGAGAACCCTTGCCCGAATTAGACCTGACCGGCACCAGCCAACAGGATAATCCCTGCGGGGCATTTCCGGCTGATTACTCTATGTAAGAGAAAGACCAGCTCTACAACGTAGTAAAGTCTGATGGTAACCATTCCAAGTATATCAGTATGACTGACCGCGTCATCTGCCGGGCGTGGCTTGAACCAACATGCTTTAAACCAAGATTCGCGTAACCATTGACAGGTCAAAACATATCAACCCGCTGGGTTAGTAACTGCAGTAGAGCACTTGCCGAACGTGTAAGAAACGCACAGTTCAACGAAAATCATAAAAATAAAAACTGGAAGCAGCAGATTAAGGAGATAACATCTTGTTAGATTATATTCTCTTCAACCTGCTGCCCCAGTAGTGCTGGGTCATAAACCTTACCTAACTCTATGTAAAGCTTATCGTAATTAGTTAAATTGCCATATATAGTTTGCAACCAGGCGCTGACATTTTTGTATATAAAACTGTACCCGTAACCGACTCGGTAAAATACGCTGTAGATCTATTAGCGCCGCCAAATGCAATATTGGTTAAAGACGCTCCCGCAACAGATTTCAATACCTCTTCCGGTTCACCCTTCTGATTCAGAACCCAGCCCACCCCAAGACCTGGGTTGCAGACGATAAGTCGGCCGGATTCATCCATCGCAAGACCATCAGGACCACTGGGTCCGTAGGAAGTAAAAAACTGGCCGACTTTACTAACGGAACCATCGCGCATCAGCGGCACCCGCCATACACAGTTCCCTCTTGTCATAGCGACGAATAAGACTTCCTCGTCGGTAGACAAAACAAGCCCGTTGGGGCTTGGGGCATTACTCAATAAGCAATCCAGCCTGCCGTCGAGAGAGAGACGGTAAACTCGCCCGGTAGGATCGTGCAGCCCTGTCTGGCCCTGATCTGTGAAATAAAGATTTCCAGCAGAGTCAAAAACAAGGTCGTTTATACCCTTGAATCTTTCGGTATTACGACGATCTAGCAGCGTGGATACCTGACCGGAATCGACATCCAGAAGCAGCAAACCATTCTTATAATCAGCTATGACGAGAGTCTTATCGTCATAAAATTTCATTCCATTCGGCTCGCCATCATACTCGGCTACCAAGCTCCATTCACCCGCTGGAGTTATTTTGAATATTCGCCCGTATGGAATGTCTGTGACATATAGGTTTTCTCTACTATCGAAAACAGGCCCTTCTAAAAACGAGTGCACAGGGGCTCCACCACGGTTCGCGAGCGACCAGGCGTTCTTCTTATCAGATCGTCTATACTCATCTGGCAGACGAGAAAAGACATTTGTTTCCTTAATCAACGGCTGAGTAAATGTAAACATTTCATATACACCAAATCAGAAATATAAAATCAATAACACCAAATGATAGCCAATTCTAACTTAGCATTTTATTTGGTAGCCAAAGCGCCAACTCAGGAAACCTGATAAGTATAAAGATCAGCAATACAATCAAAATGAAGAACGGTAAAGTACCCATCACCACATCTTCAATCTTCAATTTATGCCAGGTGCTTGCCACAACAAAGAGTATAACACCCAGTGGCGGTGTCAACTGGCCCAGCTCAACCAGGATAACCATATATATACCGAACCAGATGGGATCGATACCATAAGCTGCTAACGTTGGGTAAATAATAGGAACCGTGATCGCGATCATGCCGAGACCTTCCATAAAACAACCCAATACTGCGTAAAAAACAAGGGCCGCAAGAAGAAACTCGATTTTCGACAAACCCGCTTCTTTAAGCCATACAGCCAACGTTTCTCCGAAACCGGACAACGCGGTTGCATAGGCAAACAACATGGAAACAAAAACTATGAACAGGATGTTACCGCTCATCACAAGTGTTCTATGCAATGACTTCTGTACAACACCAAGGTTTATAGAGCGGAATACGCCTGCAATGATCATTGCACCGACTGCGCCGATAGCGCCGGCTTCAGTGGGAGTCGCTATACCTCCATAAATACTGCCCATAACAACACCTATCAGCAGTACAAATGGAAATACATTAAACAAAGACGAAATAAGTCCTTTGTCTTCAATAGTTTCACTTGAAGGGGCAAGAGCAGGATTGATCTTTACCCGTATAAAAATATAGGACAGGTACAAGCCAATAAGCAGAATTCCAGGTAGTACGCCTGCCATAAAGAGCTTCGGAATTGAAGTTTCTGTAAAGGTGGCATACACAATCATAGTAATGCTTGGTGGAATGAGAATTCCCAAAGTCCCACCTGCTGCAAGTGAACCAGCAGCCAATCTTTTATCATAACCCAACCGTCCAAGCTCAGGCAGGGCTACTGTACCAATTGCAGCAGCAGTAGAAGCACTCCCACCCGAGACAGCCGCAAATATACCGCAGCCAATGACGTTAGTGTGAAATAACCCACCTGGCAACCGTCCTACAATTGGTGCTAGACCAGTAAACAGACGGCTACTGAGCCCGCTACATAACAGTATCTCTGCCATCAGAACAAAGAGTGGAATAGCAGATAGCGTATAACTGTCGGCTGCACCCCAACTTACCAAACCAAGAGACTTTAATCCGCCAAAGCCCTGTAGCATCACGATATAAAATAATGCTGAGATCCCGACTGCTATATGAACCCATAGCCCGCCTAAAATTAGCCCTATTAACAAACCGATTACAAGAATAGCTTCCATTATTTACTCTCCACTATCCTCAAGCATTTCGATATTTTTGGATTCATCGCTCTTCTGTTTTGAAAACATCTTTTCAAAAATAAAGATCAAAAATATCACAAACCCAACCGGAATTATGACTTGAGGAATGTATAAAGGTGTCTGTAGCTCTGTCGCCGCAATCTTTCCTCTTTTAAAGGAACTGATGACTAAAAGCGCAGTATACCAAGCCATCGTGGAGCAAAAGACGACACCCAATAAACAATAGAAGACATTCAAATACTGTTTTAAAGTGTCAGACAGGTTGTCAAAAAGGAATCCAACCCTGAACAATACGCCTTCTCTAAAGGTTATGCTTACACCGAAGATCGTTACCGCCACAACCAGATATCCGACAACTTCTTCTACAAATCCCAATGTAGAGCCGAATACACTTCGAAGCACTATGTCAACAATGACTATTAGCATCATGATAAACAACGCAGTAGCACCAACTAAATAAGTCAGGCGTGCTATCATCGAAATGAGCGTTTTCATATTTAAACACCTAAAATTGGCGTATCAATTATGAACTGATACGCCAATACAAGTTTATCGATCACTTCCCGAGAGCTTCTCTAACAACACTCAGCGCTTCTACATATTCCGGACCACGAGCGCTGGCCCATTCGTCCCAATAGGGTTTCATTTTCTCGAGAGCCAGATTGAAGTCAGCTTCATTTGCCTCATAGATCACCATACCATTTTCTTGCTGGCTCTGTTTTTGAACGAGCTCATCTTTTGAGAAGTCTTCGGTTATCTTAACACTCTCTTTTTCTACAGAGCTGGCAAGTGCCTTCTGGCTTTTATCCGGCAAGTCGTTAAAACGGTCAGCATTGACAATGATGACACTATTGAAATAATTCACACCAAAGCGATAGTTGAAATGCAAAAATTCGCTCCAGTTTTTTGCTCCGCCGGCACTTGCGGTAATGACACCGTCAATAACCCCCCTCTCAAGTGAGGTTGGTACTTCTGTGCCTGCAAGATTAATCGGCTGCCCTCCGAAAGCCTTTATAAATTCTCCTTGTTCCGGCGACGTGACACGTATCTTTTTGCCTTCCATGTCACTCAGGGACTTCATTTCGAAGGTTGTAAATAAAACCTGCTGAGGGTAACGGTAACCACCTAGATAAACAACTAATTGCTCTTCAAAACCTTTTTTCAAAAAAGGCTTCATAACTTCGACTGCCTTGGCCCACTCCTCATCCGAGTTAATCAGCATCGGCAGCCTCAGTACGCCTCCGATGGGTACATTGCCCAAGAAAAATCCGTCAGCGGCAAATTGTACAATGTCATCTCCTGCCGCCTGAGTAATATCAGAGGATTTTATCTGCAGGGATTTTCCTAAGTTTAGCTTAATTTTTAAATCACCGTCAGTGCTTGTATCAACTTCCTGGACAATGCGTTCAAGGCCTTTAACAGCAGCAGTTGTAGAAACAGCTGAGTAGGTATAACCGGTCCACTTTTCACTCGCATGTGAATACCCTGCGCTCAGAAGCGTAAAAACCACAGCTGAAGTAGCCAGAAAATTACATTTTTTAAAATTATTAAATTTCATTTAAGCCCACCTTTTTCTTTTATATTTTTGTACACTTAGCAGTACAGTTTGGCAAAACAAAGCGCTTCTATTTTCGAAAAATAGCAATAAGTTATTTTCGCATTAAAGGTCAAAGCATTATACCAAAATACCTTTTACGAAGCCTTGGATTGAAGAGCGGACAAAACATTATTCGCAGCGCCAACGCCCATATTAACGTACGCATCTCCCGTCACGCCACCAATATGAGGTGACAGTATGATACCTTCCAACCCCGTAAACTTGTGCTCTCCCTCCAGAGGCTCTGAATGGAAACTATCAAGCGCTACAGTCCCCATAACTCCACTACGCACTCTCTCGACAAGAGCTTCCTCATCGATCAGCCCTCCTCGCGCAGTGTTGACCAAGATCACACCCGGCTTAAGCTTTTCCAGCACATCTTTCTTGATGAGTTCCCTGCTCTCATCTGTTAGTGGACAATGTAGTGAAATCACGTCAGACATTGTATAAATGGTGTCCAAATCAGTCAGAGTAACATTTTCAGGGACTTGAGTCGCGTACGGATCATAAGCTAGCACATCCATACCAAAAGCGACTGCAATCTCAGCCGTTCTCCTACCTATTGAGCCAAAGCCAATAAGACCTAAAGTCTTTCCTTTCAGTTCCAGGGTTTTATGCGCAGACTTATCCCAGTAACCCTGCTGCATACGATCGTTCAGGTAAACGACATCTTTTGCACAAGCAAGTATCAGTGCCCATGCATGCTCAGCAACAGCATTCGCATTTGCACCGACAGCTGCTTTTACAGCAATACCTTTTTGTTCAGCAGCCTTAACATCGATAGTGTCTATTCCGCTACCGTGTTTTGAGATCACTTTTAGGTTGGCGCAAACATCGATGACTTTACTGGTAATTTTGCCGTAGCGAACAATGATCGCGATGGGTTGGTAAGTCTGGCACAACCCGATCAGATCATCTTCAGTAGGCGCTTTACCAGCGAAAACAAGATCAAAACCGGAGAGAAGATCGATCGCCGGCTGCGCCAGATCGGAACCCGTTACCAAAATTTTCGATTGGCTCACAGAACTTCTCCTTCCTTCAAAACGCCAGCAGCCACAAGCGTTTTTTCCAGCCAGGACGGACGAAGTTGTTTTCCAGATTTGATACCTTCAATTCGAGCGGTTTCATCGGCATGTTTTTTAGCAGCCAACGGAAGCAGGCCCTCGGCCTTTTCTTTTTCAATAACGACCACACCATCAAAATCTGCAACAACCAGATCACCGGGGCGAACAGTGACGCCACCAACGGATACCGGCCAGTTAACACGGCCCGGAACGAGCTTGGTGGGGCCATTTGGATTGGTTCCGGCAGCAAAGACCGGATATCCCATCTCACGAATTTCTTCAGCATCGCGGACAGCACCATCTACAATGACACCCGCCAAGCCCAACGTCTCAGCCTGCGTCATCATAATGGTACCCATCAGCGCAGCTGACAAATCACCTTTACCGTCGATGACCAACACATCTCCGGGCTTTGCAAGTGCCAGCGCAGCGTGAATCATCAGGTTATCGCCGGGACGAACCTCTACAGTGAACGCTGGCCCCGCCATCTTCATTTTCGGCGAAAGGCCCTGGATACGGCCATTCATCGCTCCCCTGCGTCCATTAACATCGGCCAGGATTGCAGCCTGGTACTGAAACGCCTCAGATACAACACCAGGAGATACTCGCTCAATTTCTTTTATTACATCACTAGTGTTGTTGTTAGAGTTTGACATCGTGCTTCCCCAAAAATGATGGAATCTAGAGTTAGTACTTAGCCAAGATAATTATTTTAAATAATAATTTCAGCCTAAGTTGAAACAGCGGAATGATACCCGTGCGCCGTATAAGAAAACATTAATTAAAAACGCACTATATTTCTAATCACTAATATTTTAAAACATATAGATATTTCTTATCGATCAGCGTTCAATCACTATTTGAAATTACAGTAAGCCTATTCAGTGACAGAACTAAGCCTCTGTGAAATATACAAAAAAGGCGCACCGTCAACGTATGCTGGGGCGCGCCAAAAAACTGAGCAGATAGTATTACGTTTGAGTCAAACTAAAACCTATACCTTTCCTTCAATACCTTTTTTTGTTTCACCGCCTTTATAAAATTTTAGGGCTTTTTTAATAAGAGGCAATGCAATGATAAAGATTGTAAGAGCAATAATAATTTGACTTACGGGCCGATCTACAAGAATGCTCCAGTCATCACGTCCCATTCGCAAAGAAAGCCTCAAATTGGACTCAGCAAATGCGCCAAGGATCAGACCAAGAACTACTGGCGGTAGCGGGAATTTCATACGCTCCATTGCATATCCGACCAGCCCAAATCCCAACATCAGATATACATCAAACATCGACTCATGAATCATGTAAACGCCTACTACCATCAGCGTTATAATGATTGGACCCAAGAGTTCACGTGGTAAGCGGAGGACTTTGGCAAAGGTGTTAGTCGCCAATGTACCACCAAGGAAGAACAGCAATATAGCCGCCAACAAAAACTGCCACATAAATCCATACACGATATCAGGGTGATCTCTAAAAAGCATAGGCCCAGGCTGCAGCCCATGAATCAACAATCCACCCAACATAACAGCCGCTACGGAAGTTCCAGGAATACCCAGTGTCAGTGCCGGGATCATGGCTGCTGCCGTGTCTGCATTATTTGCCGTCTCTGCAGCCGCAACACCTTCCGGATTTCCTTTTCCAAAGCTATCAGGATCATCCGACGCCCGACGCGCTTCGTTGTAACTAAGAAAAGCCGCCATCGAACCGCCAGCTCCCGGCAGTATTCCAACGAATATGCCAATCACGGAAGAACGCAGCCAGGTTTTCCAAAATTTAAACATTTTCGCGAATGCTTTCCAAAAACCTTCTGTTCGGAGCTCGGTTGTTACGGCGCTCATTGTACTTCCGGTTGACTCAAGCAAGCCTAAAGCGGGAGGCATTGCATATAAGCCGACTAGAATAACAACAACACTGACACCATCAAGAAGTTCGAGTTGACCAAAAGTAAACCTTTCATTTCCGGTAATCGAATCCGCTCCTACCACGGACAGTAATACACCGAAGCACGCGCTAAGAAGCCCCTTAATTACGCTTCCACCCAGTAGAAAGACAATACTAGTAAGACCAAACATAGCTATCCAGAAAACTTCTGGTGGTCCAAAAATCAGTGTTAGCTTCGACAATGGTGGAGCAAGTAGCATAAGCGCGAATGCGCTGAACATCGCTCCTATTGCAGACGATACCAGTGCTACCTGTAAGGCCTCACCACCACGCCCTTGCTGCGCCATGGGATAGCCATCAAAGCAGGTTGCGACAGCCGCTGGGGTTCCCGGTATACGCATCAAAACAGCGGGGATGGATCCACCATACATTGCGCCATTATAAATACCTGCCATCATCCCCAAAGCAACAAGAGGATCTAATCCAAATGTAAATGGGATAAGCACAGATATAGCCATAGTTGCACTTAGGCCAGGAAGAGAACCTACAACTATGCCTGACAAAACGCCGATAGCGACCGCTATTAAGCTTTGCCACTCGAGGATTTGACTAAAAGAACTTAACATTGGCTCAAACATAAATGACCTCTATCTCACCCTAAGAAAAATGTAGAAGGAAGCTCTTTTCCCATAATGAGAGAGAAGATCACGAACAAACTAGCTATAAAAACTATAGATACGGTAGCAATGACCCGCTTATTCCTATAGCCAAATATCCATGCAGTCGAAGGGACAAATAAAATCGTAGCACTATAGAATCCAATAAAGTGCACTGCAGGCACATAAAGACAGGATAAAACAGCGGCTATTAGAAATCGGTTAGCATCCACGAAAAATGGGATATCCCCATCGCTATTTAATCTATTTTTAATTCCAGAGAAAATCATTATGGATGATAATACTATTCCAAACCATAACACCGCCCCGGGAAGAAGAGCTGATGCTTTAGGCATAGCGTCCACTCTACCTAATAGATATACACAGGCCGATATTATTACAGCACCGGCGATTGACTCTGGAACAAGCAACCCCCTAATTATATTTTTTTTCATACTTACCCCACCTTAATAAAGCTCAAAAAATTATCAAATAATAATTCAATATCAATTAAAGCTTAGTCTTTTTAACCTAGAATTCAACAACATATGCTTTACATAACTGAGTAGTGTTGATTAGCCACCTTCGACCAGATTTTCATCTACAAGTAGGCTTATAAAAAATAACCATTTTTATAAACATTAAAATGAGAGATCTAATCACGAATCAATGCCATCACTATTTGCGGGCCTTAACCTAGGCCCGCAAATCCAATCTCACATAAGTATTAATTCTGTTCAGACCACGGAGTGGTTTCCCAGACTCCTTTCGCAAATTCATCCTGCTCCATGACCAGCTTTTCGAAAGCTTCGCCCGCTACGAATTCCAAAGGCGCGCCCTGTTCGGCCATTGCTTTCTGGAACTCAGGATCCTGATAGGTCTTTTCCATTGCCTCGATCAGTTTGGCTTTAACGTCTTCCGGAAGATTCGCCGGTCCGACTACACCCCTCATTGACCCCATGGTGAAGTCATAACCCTGCTCCTTTGCGGTCGGGAAATCGGGAGCCAAAGGAGAACGTTTGGCAGAAGTCACTGCCAGTACGCGAATCTCATCTTCAAAGCCGATCGCTTCGCTCAAGTTCATTGCCGCGACATCGACATGGCCACCCATCAAAGCGGTTCGAGCCGGTGCAGTGCCTTTAAAGGGGATGTAGGTGAAATTAATATCGGCCTTGTTGGAAAGGTTGATCATTGTAAACTGGTCGTCACCACCCAACGTCGACATTGCGACGGTAAGGCCTTCAGGGGTTTCCTTAGCCTTATTTACCAAGTCGCCCAGGCTTTTTAGATCGCTGGTCTTATTGACCACGATTACGTTCGGGTCATTAACGACATTTGCCAGATAGGTAAAGCTATCTGCACTATATTCTGTTTTACGGTCATGGGTTCTTGCCATAACGCCCGGCAAGTTGAATGTGCCAATAGTGTATCCATCGGGATCAGATTTGGATGTTTGGGTAAAACCAATAAGACCGCCAGCGCCTGGAACATTTTTAACAACAAATTTCGCACCACCCAGATACTTTTCCATGTACGAACCCAAAGTCCGTGCCATAACATCCGTCCCACCACCAGCCGAATAACCAACAATGATATTGATATCTTTCTCCGGATAGCTATCGTCAGCGGCCCAAACAGCACCAGAGAAAAAGGCGATCGATGTTGCCATTGCAAGCGTTTTAAATCTTTTAAGACCCATTGTTTTTATCCTTTACTTTTTTATTGATCTTGGCCAAAACACGCTTTGCGATAGCTACGCAAGCTAAGTGTATTTTTGGCACTCGTCTTTCCAACATACCACTGAGCTTACCGCTCCAGGTTGGTAGCGCCCAAAGGACCAACCTCACTCGCAATCACTCAGCGCTCTGAAGCATGAAAGCAGTTCCAGAGAACATCACTGCAAGTTGCCGAACCATTATCGTCGGACACAATCGATAAATACAATTCGGTTTTTTTTTAAAACCAATAGATTTATCTGATCGTTTCTTTAGTCATCGTGGATCGCTGGGAGATGCGCTATTGTATTCATAAGACAAACGGCAGTCAGTGGTGCAGTGACCCCCCGCAGCTCATCCCACTTGTGGATCTGTTTGCGAGACTGGTCGTCCGGAATACAGCAATAATGACCAACGGCTGCGCGTAGCGATGCTCCACGCATCCAGGTTTGCACCTAAGCGATTGGCCTGATCAACCTGAACTGCGTTGACCATGCGACAAACCTTCTCGCCCATCCACTTGATAGGCAGCGGACGATGCGAGCTACAGACACCCGCTGGGTATCAGCGCATAGGGCTACTTGGACATAGCGTGGGCATTTGAAGAGTGAAAATTGATCCATGATCAACCGCTTGGCCGGAGATTTTACAGCCTTCCATCTCAACGCCGCCCACAAAAGGTGAGGCAGACCATGTAATGCGAATTGATCCCAATGAGGTTGTATCTATTAGCGCGAGCCGGAATCGCGACGCAGCGTTGAAGGTATGCAGGAAGCACTATGAGAAGCTGTGACACAAAGTCCGTCTCAAGTCGGAAGCCCCGAGATCGCCTCCAGAAGCGGGTCTCTGCGTTGCTGCAGCGTTTAACAGGGAGTGTGGGCAAAATGACGGAGACTGTTTGGGTCTTACCCGCCTATACTGTCGGCATCCCGCATCACTTGCATCTGCACGCATCTGCTCCCGCTTAGACCAACCGGAACTTGTTCGCCGGCTCCTCAACCAGCCGGCGGGCTTAAGCGACGGCTATTTCCACGGCGTCTCTTCCCAGATGTGTTTGGCCGCCTCGTCCTGCGCCTTAGCCAAGGCTTCGTAATCAGCAGAAGGGGTAAACTGGACGGGACTGCCCTGCTTTTTCATTGCAGCCAGAAAGTCCGCATCCTCAGCCAACTTCAACAACGCGCTCATCAAAGTCTCGCGGATGTCGTCGGGCAGATCAGCGGGGGCGACAAGCCCACGAAAAGAACCCATTTCTACATCGAAACCCAATTCTTTCGCGGTCGGGACGTCAGGCGCTTGCGCAAGCCGCTCATCAGCAAATACAGCTAAAACACGCAAGTCCTCCTCAAAGCCGACCGTTTGGCTGAAAGCCATTGTACCCATGGCAACATGACCACCCATAATTGAGGTCCGCGCCATCGCGGCTCCACTGAAAGGAACCGGGTTCAACTCGATGTTGGCTGCCTGGGCGAACTGAATAGCTGCGAAGTGATCATTCCCTCCCAAGCCGGACAGACCCACCGTCAACATTCCTGGATTTTCACGCGCAGTACTGATTAGCGTCTCCACCGAAGTGATTTCGGAATTCGCCGGGACCACCAGTGTGTTGGGGTCAGACACAAAACTCGCCAGCCAAGTAAAGCTTTTCGCATCGTAATCGGCTTCACGGTCATAGGTCAGCGCCAAGGCCGCCGGCAGGTTCATGGTGCCTAACGTATAGCCATCGGGGTCAGCCGCCGCTACTTTAGTGAAACCGATCTGCCCACCAGCCCCGGGGCTGTTACGTACCACGACCGAAGCATCCTCCCCTAGATAGGTTTCGAGGTGGCTCGCGATGGTTCGCGCCATCACATCCGTCCCGCCACCAGCAGAATATCCGACGATCATGTTGATTGGTTTGCTGGGATATTCAGACGCTGCAACGGCACCGGAAAGCCCGCCGAAGCAGGACAGAGTTACCGTTGTAATTGAAAGAATGCGAGCAATTTTTTTCATGCTAATCACCTGTCTGTTTTTATTGATCTGGCTTTCGAATAGATTTTTACGGAATCTACTATTTTCTCTGGTCCCACTTAATGGCCGGGACACCACCACACAACCGCGGCTGCGGTATTTCTCGTTTGAAGAATCGATTAAATTTCAGTATCGGGAAATAAGCGGTAAATTCTTTTGGCCGTTCCAGCAAAGGCGGCATGGCGATCGTCGTCGCTCCAATGGGTTGCAATACGCTGAAATGCATTCCAGAGCACGCCATATGAAAAACTGCCCTTGTCCACCGGAAAATTGCTTTCGAACATGCAGCGATCAGCGCCAAACAGGCTGACGCAGCGATCAACATACGGTCGGATCGCATCAGCCAGCTGCCGGGAATCCGGCGGCAGCTCTCCCTTGTCGAAGCCAAAGCCCATGATGGGCATGCCAAACCCGCCAACCTTCAGTGCGACATTGGGAAGAGTAGCCAAACGCGACAGCGCCTTTCGCCAGGCCTGCTGATGCTCGGCCTTGCGTCCGGCATAGGGACCTACACCCAGCGGCCCGCCAGCATGATTGACCACAATCTGCAAATCCGGTAGTTGACGGGCCAGCGTTTCGACTTCATCCAGCTGGGTCTGGTATGCCCAGATATCGAGCGTGAGGTTCCTGCGCGCCAGCTCCCGGGCTCCGTCGACAAAGGCGCGACTGACCATCAGCCCCCGGGGCGCGGGTACTGGATTCGAACGAACATCGGGATCCGGATGCGAAGCAACCGGAACCCGCACACCGCGAAATAGCTCGCCGCCCGCCTCGGCCATGTCCTCCAGGACCGGGGCGACACCAGTTCCCATAAGAAGATTCGCACCGCCGACGATTGCAGCAGCAACACGGGTAGAACCATAAAAGCCACTGCGGGCCTGGGCAGCGACCCCGCGCACGAACTCGACCTCACCGACAGGGCGATAGGCGTCTGGCCCGTCGGCCCGAAACATCGTCCGGCACTGAACGAAGACAGAGGCCGTGATCCGATGCCCGCTCTCGCCGATGTCGTCGGCGAATTCCTCCAGCAAATAGCGGAATCCTTCGCGATCCCATAAATGGTGATGGGCATCGACAATTTCCAGCTCGGGGAAAAGAGGCGGCTCTGTCACGCAGGACAGCCACTCCGGGCGCGGATGACCATTGGGGGATGCCACTTCAGGCCGCCGAAGCCAGGGGCGCTTCTGCTGTTGAGCCTGATCGCCGGTTGCCGCTAAAGCGCCCGTTTCGTCTGGTTTTGACATCGACTACCTCTTGGGGTGCGCTTGCTGAGCCTTGTAGATCTTTCCTGGCCGCTCAGGCAAGACGGCGCCTGGCACATAGCCGACACAGAACTGCGTCAAAACCGGTACAGGACGGCTGGATTGGTCGACAGGCATGCCTCGAACTGGGTACTGCTCAGAACGTTGCTTAAGAATGTCAACATGTCCGCCGTTTCAGGCAGCGGCGGCTCGGTCATCACATGGGGCCAGTCGCTCCCCCAGACACACCGATCGGGGAAACCGTTGGCGATGCGCCGCACCATTTCGCACAGGTCGTCATATTGGCCGATCCTTTGACTGACCCGCGTCGGACTGAGCTTGACCCAGACCCTCCCGGTCTCGAGAAGGCGGCAGAGCCCGTCCAAATCAGCAGGCACATTTGGATTGCAGTGCCCCAAATGATCCAGAACCAGCACCAGCCCTTCAGGCAGCTGCCGAACCATACCGGCCAGCACGTCGAATCGTTGCGGTTCGGTATTCAGTTCCACGTGCCAGCCGACTTCCGCCGCGCGGCGGGAGAGCTCGGGCAAAAGCTCGAGGTCGTTGCGACCGAGCCGCGTGCGGTCCTGAATACGGATGGCACGGATACCCGCTGCCGCCAGCTCTTCAAGTCCCCCGGTATCGCGATCGATCATCGCGACACCCCGCAACTCTATATCCGTGGCAGAACCCAGCACACTCACCAGCCGGGAATTATCGGTCCCATCGACCGAGGCCTGGATCACCACCGCGCGACTGATTCTGCCGTCGGTCGCTTCCGCCAGATAGTCCGAAAGGTCCTTTGCCGGTGGCGTATAACGCGCATTCGTAGCCGCCCCGTTACGGTCGAACACATGCATATGGCAATCGCATAACGGAAGAACTTTCTGCATATCAGACATTTCCAGTGGCACTCTTTTCCGATTTGTTGCGGGTTCTGAGATGGAAAACGGCAGCGGCAATCACACACAGGGCGATAGTCACAAGGAATCCTGCAGCGATCGGCGATGCAACGAATATCTCCAGACTGCCTCCGCTGGTCAGCAATGCCTGTCGCAGACTCTGCTCCAGTGACTTGCCGAGAATCAGCCCGATGAGCAGTGGCGGCAACGGGAAACCGCTGCGGCGCAGGAGGAATCCAACGATGCCGGCGCCAAGCATGACCCAAACGTCCACCATGCTGTTGTTGACTGAAAAGGCCCCCAGAAGCGCCAGTATGGTGATCGCGGGAAACAGGTGGCGAGGCGGAATTCGGATGACGTGTACCGCCACCCGGAACAGAAGCAGCCCAAAGATGATGCAGGGAATCGAGGACAGAAGCAGCGCCTCGAAGATCGCATACACCTCGACACCGTAATCACGGAACAGGAAAGGTCCCGGGGCCAGCCCCTGCAGCATGAAAGCACCGAGAATGACCGCCGTGACGGCATCTCCCGGAATGCCGAGTGCCAGCGTCGGGATCAGCGCGCCACCGGTGACCGCATTGTTGGCAGCCTCAGGTGCGGCCACCCCTTCGGCGGCGCCTTTACCAAAGGACGACGGATCGCGGGAGCGGGAGCGGGAGCGCGCCAGGCTGTAACTCATGAAAGCGGGCACCGTCGACCCAATGCCGGGGAGAATCCCGATGAACGTACCGATCACCGAAGAAAGGAACATGGTCGTGCGCATCCGCCACATCTCGGCCAGCCCCACCTTTGTTGGCAGCAGCTCGGGCACCTCTTGAGCACCAGCACTGGCCTTCGGGCGGTTGAAGAGCTGAAGGAAGACCTCGGACATCGCAAACAGTCCGACAAGCACCGGTATCAACTGAAAACCGTTTTCGAGCGCGAAATTATTGAAGGTGAATCGAGGTGTGCCTGCGATCGGATCGAGCCCAATAATTCCCGCACAAATGCCGATGAGCACCATGATTGCCGCGTCGAGCTTTGCACCGCCACCGAACAGAATTATGACCGCCAGCGCAAACAACAAAAGCGTTGTCATTTCAGCCGGACCGAAACTGAGCGCCATAGAGGCCAGCGGCTGGGCCAACATCATAAGTGCAAGGCAACTGAAAATATTGCCGAAGACACTGGCATATAACGCGATGCGCAGCGCCTTGCCCCCCTGCCCCTTGCGGGCCATGGCATAGCCATCGATGGCAGTGGCGGCAGAGGAAGGCGTTCCGGGCACGTTGAGCAGAATCGCCGAGATGGAACCGCCGAAGATCGCGCCCTGATACACCCCCAACAACAGGGTAATTGCCGGAATCGGCGCCATCGAGAACGTAACCGGAATCAGCAAGGCAATGGCCATGGTGGGACCAAGGCCCGGGATCGCGCCGATCACGATTCCTACAACAATTCCAAATACCGCTGCGACCAGAACCCAGATATCGAGCAGCGCCAAGAAAGCATCTAGAAGCATAACAGCTATTCTCCAGGGAACTTGGCGCTCAGCGCCAAGGCCCTATTCACGGAAGCGGGATATTCAGACCTTCGCGAGCACCCAAAACCACCAGTGCAGCAACGGCGAGCGGCAGGCCCACACTGAATATCAGGCGACGTTCACCGAAGGCCAGTGCCGTCACAAAACCACTCAAAGCCGCACCCGCCAGGAATCCGATTGAAGTCATCAGGATAAGCCCGAGCGTAACGGCAACTACCGCCAGCCCCACCCGGAGCCAGCTCGAAACGTAACCCAGAGGCATATCAGGCGTCCTGCGATGCACAAACAGCCGAATCAGAACGGCCAGGACAAGAAGCCCCAGCACAATGCGCGGAAAGAAGCGTGCGTCTATCCCCGTATCGCCGAAGCTGAAGACCTCGATCTGAGATTCCAGCAGGCTCAGGCCGGCGATGGCGCCAACCAGCACCAGACTGCTGGCAAGCGTCTGGATACCCCTCATCGCGCCTGTTTTCTGCCTGGCCGCCCCTGTCACTTGGACTGTCCCATCTCTTTGGCCAGGGCGCGATAAGTCTCGAGGTTACGAGCGATGGTTTCACCCAGCTCCTCACCCGTCATGATACGGACCGGCTGATTGAGCTTTGCCATAAATGCCTTGTACTCATCAGACGCCGCAACCTGGGTGAACACCTGTTCCAGTTTGCTCACGATGGCTGGATCAGTCCCTGCCGGTGCCACTACGCCCACTACCGACGGGAACTCGACGTCATATCCCGACTCTTTGAGCGTCGGGACATCCGGGAAGTCGGGGTCTCGGGTACCGTCCAGCACCGCGAGAAGACGCAATTGACTGTCCTGCACCAGGTCACGGTAGGCCGGAACCAGGGAAATGTTCACATGACCGCCCAGCACCGCGGCTGTTGCAGCCGCCCCGCCATCAAAGGGCACATGCTGAAGATCCGCGCCAGTCTCGCGCGAGACCGATGTAAAGGCCAGATGCGCACCGCCCATGGCACCGGCAGTACCATAGGTTAGAGTGCTGCCCGACTTTGCCCCCTCGATCAATTCATTAATGTTTTGGTATGGGCTGTCGGCTTTCACCAGAACGCCGTGAAACGGGCCGGAATAATTCAGGATCGGCACAAAGTCCTTGACCGGGTCATAGCCAACAGGACGCAGTGCCGGTGTGACGAACAAGGGTGATGATGTCGTTGCAATCAGCGTGTAACCATCGGGCTTCGCCGCTGCAACCGAGCGCATGGCGTTGGTCCCGCTGCCGCCAGGCCGGTTTTCCACGACAATAGGCTGACCGATTAGCGGCTCCGCCATCGCAGCCAGCTTGCGCGCCGAAATGTCTGTGGTACCACCGGCGCCATAGGGCACAACAATAGTAACCGGTCGAGAAGGATATTCCTCGGCCGAGGCAAATAAAGCAGTTAGACCAACCACGCCGGCCGCTAAGGCCAAGGTTAACTTCTTGAATTGACTAAAGCTCATTATTTTTATCCTTATTTTGTATTGTTTACAGCCTAATGACTTTTCGCCCAACCATTGAGTGCATGAACCAGTGAGCAACAATGCAAGGCTTGCGAATTGCTCTCATCTAAGGTGCCAGTGACGCTCTCAATCGATCTTGACAATGTTCCTGGCGCTACCCGATCTTCCAGCGGCTCTGTGCTGTACCTTTGCCGCCCTGTGTCCTGTACCCATGGTTGGCAGGAGACCCTTGCATTATTCACCATCAGAAATGATAATTTCCAATCAATGTTTTTTGGATATCGATAGATATGACTGATCAATTAGATCTGCGTGATCTGCACTATTTCGAGACCATCGCAACACTTGGCCATGTCGGTAAAGCCGCAGAGAAGCTGCACCGCTCACAGCCCGCCCTAACAGGCTGTATCCGGCGAATTGAGAGCACGCTGGGCACCGCACTTTTCGAGAAAGAGGGTCGAAACATTCGTTTGACCCCCGCAGGTGAAGTGTTGCTATCGCGCGCCCGGATATTGCTTATGAACGCTGACGATATCGTTAGAGAAATAAAGGACTACAGTAGCGGGGCCATTGGACAGATTCGAATTGGTCTTGTTCCGACGGCCGCTCACCATCTGTTATTGCCTGTAACGAGAATACTCTCAAAAGACTTTCCCGATGTCCGATTAAAAACTGTTATTGGTCAGAGTGATTTACTTAACAGGTCACTTAAAGAGCGGGAACTAGATCTGGTTATCGGTATGGGTTCTGACTTAGACGAAGATTTCGAGTCATTTCCGTTTTTCCAGGACACTATGGTTGTTGTAGCCAACAGTTCTCACAAGATATTCAACGAAACCGTAACGATCAAAGATTTGCTTAAATACAAGTGGGTCCTTGCTCCAAAATCTGTTGCCAGCAGGCATTGGCTAGATCAAACCTTCGAACTACAAGGATTACCAAAGCCAGACGTGCAAATCGAAACAAATTTACTGTTAATGATTCCATCAATGATAATGCAAACCGAATTTCTTAGTTTTATTTCGCGCCTTAACCTTAGACCGTCAGACTCTGGCAATAAACTTCTCAAGGAAATTCCGATAAAAGAAACGACAATGCAAAGGCACTACAATGTAATCCATGTCAAAGATGGATATCTACCACCCGCAACAAAACGTTTACGTGACATATTTATTCAGCAAGGAAAAAATTTATTTGAGAAAAATTAACAGCGCGCACCAAGGAAGAAAGATAAAAAATACACGCTAGCTCAACAGCAAAGTGCGACGCCCCCTATGCACCTGAAGGTATTCTTGGAATACCACCACAAGCTGTCTGAAACCGAGGAATTTTCGAGGTTTCAGGTTCAATCGTTTATCTGCCTACCTGACATCATCTTCAGTGATCGTTCGCAGACCCGTACCCTTCAGAGTGTCATCACCAGATGCGAACATTATTACAGAGCCCTCATTCAACACTCTCAACCGCGACTCAACGTCGCCTTGATTTCGTCGAAACGGGAGTTACATATGCCATGGCGATGCGTTAGAGCCTCAGGTTAGCACCGGCGCAGCGTCAACCGAAGTGGGCGCGGATCACGTCCGAGGTTGCTCCGACTCGACGCGTACAGGCTCTGGTATGCGCCTCTTCGGGCTCATATACCCCGTTATGAACGTTACGCTTCATCTCCCAGTAGACCGTGGAGCGATGAACATCTGTCCGTCAATCCGTCCGTTTATCTTGTTGTCCGAATACCCATCAAACAAGCCAGTTTTCGGACACTGTCCGGCATGGCCGTTTAACGATCGTTTCCCGGACAAAGAGGTGATTTGGTGGGGAATGTGACTTTGATCGCTATCTGGTGTTGGTAACAATGCTTGATGTTGGGTTGCGCGACGATGCAGCTTTAATCAACGGGACTCAGGCGCTTAGCACCTGAGCGGCGGTGCAGGATTAGACAGCCTGCAGTAGGTAGTGCGTCGGGTAAGGCAGGCTGGCGGCGCCGGTGTCGATGGCAGCACGGGCCATGGTATTCAGACCACGACTATGGTCTGGCGTCCCGGCACGGGTCCGTTGCCGTCCTGCGCCTAGCGCATCGTGATCACCAACGCGAGACACCACGCCCCGAGGAGTGGCTGCTGATCAAATGGCCCGAAGACACCCCCGAGCCCACCAAGTACTGGCTGTCGACATTGCCGGCTATCAGCTTTAAGGCCCTGGTCGACCTGACCAAGCTGCGTTGGCGCATAGAGCGCGACAGCTCAAACAGGAGCTCGGTCTCGGTCACTACGGGACTGCATCTGGCGCGGCTTCCATCACCATGCCAACCTGTACATCGGGATTCCTCGTGGCCGAACGCTACGTATTTTCCCCCTCAGTCACCGCCGCCACCGCGGACGTCCCGTCACCTGAACTACCCGAAGGTTTCCGGCCCCGCGGCGGCGGTGTTTTGTCGGCAACATTTGTCTTACTTCCACTAGAAACTGGTGAGCGACTTGCACTCACCATTACCTGTTACTGTCCCAGCATCATTTGTGGAAGCCAAAGCGCCAGGCTGGGAAACAGGAGGATCACGCCGAGCATTGCCATCATCAGAATGACGTAAGGGAAGGCCCCACGAATAATGGTGCCAAGTGGCGCATTTGTTATCGCCTGCAAGGTGAAGAGGTTCATGCCTACCGGGGGCGTGATCATCGCCACTTCCAGGTTTATCACCAGCAGCACACCATACCAAATGGGATCAATGCCAAGATGCAGCATTGCCGGCAGGATTACCGGTGTGGTGATCAGGATAATCGCTATCGACTCGAGGAACATTCCGAGGACCATGATCATAGCCATCATGACCAGCACGAAGCCCAGTGTGCCCATATCAGCAGCCACCAGGGTCTCGACGATCTGTTGCGGAATCCGCATCTTCGTCAACACGTGCGAGAATACCGTAGCGCCGGCGAGGATCATGAACAGCATCGCCGAAAGCCTTGCCGACTCAATCGCGGACTCCCAGATTTCACGCCAGCCAACCGTGCGGTAGATACCGACGGTGATCGCTAGGGCCAGCCACGCGCCTGCCGCCGCGGCCTCCGTCGCGGTGAAAATCCCCATATACATGCCACTAAGGACAAAAATGGGCATGGAAATAGCCCATATCGACTCGCGCAGCGCCTTGACCATCTCGGGCAGCGATGCCATTTTTTCCCGTTTTGTTGAACCGTCCAGCATGCTTCTGACGACGGCCCAGACCACAAAGACCAGCGCCATAGCGACACCGGGTCCGATACCCGCCATGAACAAGCCGCCAATGGACGTGTCAGTGGTGACACCGTACAGGATCATTGGACCTGACGGGGGTATGAGAATGCCCAGCGTCCCTCCGGCGGCAACAACGCCGTAGGCCAGGCGCGGGTCATATCCGAAACGGAGCATCTGTGGAATCGCCACCGCACCGATTGTCAGCGCGGTCGCCACGCTTGAGCCGGAAATCGCCGCAAAGACGGTACAGGCGAGAATGGTCGCCACTGCAAGGCCACCGGGCAAGTGGCGGGTAAAGGTATAGGCGGTATCGTAAAGGTCATCGACGACGCGCCCTTTGATCATCAGGTTCGCCATAAAGCCGAACAGCGGAATCGCTACCAGCATATAGCGGTTGACCTCGTGAAATACAATATCGGTCACTGGACCAAGATTCCCTTGCACCAGCAATAGCAGCGCTCCGCCGTAGAGCATCAGCGCCGCGAAGATCGGCATACCGGTAAACAGCAGAATCAGCAACGTGCCAAGAATAACCACCATGATCATTGCGTCATCTCCTTATCTGCTGGCCTCAGAAAGGATTCGAGATTGCGCCAGAGCAGTTCGATCGCAACAAGCCCCAGGAGCACACCACCCAGCGGTAACAGCAACTGCAGCATCCAAACCGGTAATTCAAGATGCCCTTCGGTCAGCGAACCGATCATTTTGGAGAACAGGGCGGTGGTCAACCCATTGACGATCAACAGGCCTGCGACGGCCAGCACCCCCAAATTGGCCCAGATCTTCAAAAACGCCGCTATACGACCTTTCAAGGATGAGGTGACGATATCGACAGAAATATGCCCGCCCGATGCCAGCACCTTGGGAGCGCCGAGCATGACAATTGCCGTCAGCGAAAGGGCGACGATCTCGTCGCCCCAGGTTATCGGCGCATCCAGCAGGTACCGCATCACGACGGCGAAGCCTATCAACACCAGGTCCATCAGTACCAGCAATGCGGAGCACGCCATGGCGACGTCACAAATCACCCCCACTACGCGTACATAGACGCGTAGCGGGCGGCTGTCGGTGACGTTCACTTCACTACGGACAGCCATGTTATTCATCACATTTTCTCGATCAGAGCGAGCAGGCGCTCACCCTCATCGCCCACGCTGTTCAGGAACTCCTTGCGTACAGCGGGCTGCATGGTGCGCTTCAACTCATCGATCTGGGCATCATCGAGGACGACCGCCTCCATACCGCTGCTCACCAGGTTTTCGATATCCTGCGAAAGCACGCCCTCATGGGTGATCAGAGAGCTTTGGACTGCTTTCTCCGCCGCGCGCTCGATGCCCTCCTGGACATCGGCCGGCAGGCCATCCCACCATTTCGGATTCACCACGAGATTGTCAAAGGCCAGGAAAATGGCAGATGCCGTGCCGTATTTCTGTACTTCATAGAACTTGCGTGCGTACGCCGCCGCGACACCGGTCACGCCTGCGTCCAGTACACCGGTCTGAAGCGCCTGATAAACTTCGGAACCGGGCATTGCCACCGGTGAAGCCCCCAGTGCTTCAAGACCCGAGTCGAACAGTTTGTTCAAGCCGCGAATCTTGACACCCTTGAAGTCGTCAGGTTTCTGCAAAAGCCCTTTCGACGAGGTAAAGATCAGATCGTTGGTATCGACGATCCAGGCAATATTGCGGATGCCCTTCTCGCGCATTTTTTCGTCGAGCAACTCCGCGGCCTCGGAACCGATAAAGGCCTTCTGACTGGCCGGCGAACTCATGAGATAGGGAATCAGCGTCACCGACATTTCCGGAATCACGTTACCCCACTGCAAATTGATGATGGCGGCCGCTTCGATCTCGCCCGAGGCGACCGCCGCATGGTGCTGACTCGGCTTGTACAGCTGTGCGGCCCCGAATAATTGAACATCGACCCTGCCATCGGTTTCCGCCGCAACATCGGCCTTGAACTGTTCGAGTCGCTGGGCCGTGTGATGGGACGGGGGAAACTGATGACTCAGGCGCATGGTGAACTCCTGCGCGAAAGCCAAAGACGTGGACAGCGCGAAAGCCGCAAGGCCGGTGATCACGGATTGGATAGTTTTCATTATTTTTATGCTCCTTGGATATTTTATACCGAGTTTCGGTTTAGACGGCCGCTTGCAGGGCCGGTTTTGGCAGGCCAGCCCGGGCGATACCGCCTTGCAGCGGCTCATCTGGCATGGACCGCTCCACAACGGCGCGAGCCTCCATCAACGCCGCGATATCGATACCGGTCTCAAAGCCCATGCTTTCACACAGGAATGCCATATCTTCAAACACTATATTGCCGGTCGCACCGGGCGCGAAAGGACAGCCCCCCAGCCCTCCCAGGGAACCGTCCAATATGCGCACACCGGCGTCCAACGCCGCGGCGGCGTTAGCAACGGCCATCCCCCGGGTATCATGAAAGTGCAAACAAAGCGGCTTGTCATCCAGCAATGCAAGTGCCTGCCTGCTCAGAGTTGCAACATCACGTGGCCCGGCGAACCCCACCGTATCGGCCAGGGAAATGACATCAGCCCCCGCCTCGGCGCAGTTATCGACTAGGCGCAATACTTCGCCCTGTGCCACCGCGCCTTCGATGGAACAGCCAAAGGCCATGGCAATACCGACGGTCAGCACCGGCGCGTTGGCGCTGGAACGTCGCATCGCATCGACTCGACGTATCATCTCTACAGCCTCGTTGCGTGAACGCCGGGTATTGGCCTGACTGTGCCTTTCTGTGGCCGAGACGACGAAAATGATCTCGTCTACCCCGGTGGCGAGTGCGTCCTCGACTCCGCGCTCGTTGAGGGTGAGGGCTGATGCGAAGGCCCCCAGCAATTGCTTGGTCGCGTCGATCATCGCCCTGACGTCAGCGAATTGCGGAAACCGGGATGCCGGCAAAAAGGACCCCACTTCGAAATGCCTTACGCCGGCGGCATGCTCGCGCCTGAGCCATTCAATTTTGTCATCCGTTGTCGGGAAAGACTTGACCAGCTGCAGCCCGTCCCGCAGACCGACTTCGCGCAAGACAATGCGATCCCTGGGAAAGATATCGTTTACCTGTGTCATATCGCCTCCTACCGTCCCGCCGCCTGAGAAATAGCCTGCTCGGACCACCCGAGTTCCGCCATTACCATCGCCGTGTCCTGCCCAATATCGGGCACGTCACCGCCGCCGGTCAGCATCGTTCGATCGACTTCGAAGGGAAGTGCCGGCGCACGAAAGGTACTGCCATCCGGACACCTCGAAACAGCCAGGCCTCCGGGGCGCATCACGTGGGGATCATCGAACATGTCGCAGGGCTTGGCGATCGGCGAGAAGGGAATGCCGGCCGCCTCGAATTTCTCTGCCAGATCGGCAATATGCAGTGCCGCGATCTTCTCCGTAACCAGCGGTATGGTCCAGCCGCGAGCATTGATCTGTTCCATCCGCGTCTGCAGGCGCGGGTCGTCGAGGAGAGATTCAAGCCCCAGGATACGACAAAGCGTCGCCCACTGGCCCTCGGTCACTGCACCGACGAACACCTGCTGACCGCCGGCCTCCTCGAAAATGTCATAAACAGGCCAGGAAAACTCGCGTTCCGGCATCGGCGGCGGGTTCTTGCCCTCGAGTTCGAACTGAACCATGTGCTGCGCGACTAGCAACAGGCAGTTTTCGAACAGTCCGACGCGTAATTCGCGTCCTTTATCGGTTTCGGCCCGCTCGATCAGCGCAGCCAGCACCGAGAAGGCAGCGAAAAGCCCGCCCATGATATCGTTTGCCGATGACCCCACACGCAGTGGCTGCCCCGTGGGACCGGTCATGTAGGCGAGCCCTGTCATCATCTGCACCACCTCGTCGAGCGCGGTTCGATGCTGGTAGGGTCCCGAAAGAAAGCCTTTACAGCTGGCGAGTATCAGTCGGGGGAACTTCTCCCGCAGCGTCTCGGCATCGACCCCTGCTTTGACGAGCGCCGAGTCACGAAAATTTTCGACGAACACATCGGCGGTAGCCAGCAAGGCCTGCAGCGCGTCGCGTCCTTCCTTCGTCTTGACATCCAGCACGACGGACTTCTTGCCCCTGTTGAACAATGGAAACATCGGGCGTCCCATGCCACTCAGACAACGGGTCTTGTCACCCTGGGGCGGTTCGACCTTGATCACTTCGGCGCCCAGATACGAGAGAAACATGCCGCAGGACGGCCCCATGATCATATGGCTCATCTCGACGACCCGAATGCCCTGAAGCGGGCGGAAATCATCTGACATCTTGGCTGCACCTCTCTTGTGTTTGTTGCGTCAATCCACTTACTGATCGACGTTAGCACAGGGCAAATAAACGATATATTATATTGATTGACTATCTTGTATCGAAAAAGCTGAGACCATATGAACATTCGACAGCTACAAATCTTCAAAGCCATCTGCGACGCCGGCAGCATCGTCCGCGCCGCGGAGGTCGAGCGTTCGGCACCGTCAGTGCTGGCGCACCATCTCGGCAATCTCGAGCACCGCATTGGCGTACCTTTGCTGATACGGCAGTCCCGTGGCGTCACGCCGAACGATGCGGGCAAGCGGCTCTATGCCCATGCCACAGCCATTCTTCGCGCGATCCAACTCGCCGAACAAGACATGCACGAAAGTTCATCGGAGATCACAGGCGAAGTCGCAATCGGCATGGCCTATTCTTCGGTGCGCGCTATCGGCAGCTCTTTGATGGCAACGGTAATGCGGGCACATCCCAAACTTCGACTTACCATCGCCGAGAGCCTGTCAGGGGTTACAGTCGAACGACTACTGGAATCCGAGGTCGACCTGGCGATTGCCTATAACCCGAGCAAGGATGCGCAGCTCCAGTTGACACCGTTATTGGAAGAAAAGATGGTCTGTATCGGCCGACGTGACGTGATCGGCGACAGTCCTTCCCCGATCCGCCTGGACGAGCTGACCAAAATGCCGTATGTGCTGTTGAGGAAAGGGGTACAGGGACGTGCAGTGATGGATGAGGCAAGGCTGCAGAAGCTGCTCGAGCAGAACGCCCGTCTCTATACCGACAGCGTCCACGCGGCGCAGCTGTTCCTGAAAGGCGGATTGGGTTGCATGATCGACTCGCTCGCCAACCTGAACAATCTGACCGGAACCAAAGACCTGGTCAGCCGCCCTATCATAGCTCCGGAGATCGTGCGCACCCTGTATTTATGCGAGCTGCCCGACCGCCCGCACTCAAGGGCCGTACAACTGATTCGGGAGTTATCTCTGGGTATGGTCAAGGCTGAGATCGAGGCAGGACGCTGGCCCTGTCGCAGCCTGTTGCATTGATGGCAGCCGGCCTCGAATCGGCCGGCTACCCGCTACACTATCGGCTGAGCGTCAACACTACCCAATTCGCTCGAGCCTGGTCTTGTACTGCCGCCCTTTATCGACATAGTGTTCCGCATTCGCCTTGAGGTCGTTGATGGCTTCTTCGGTCAGGTCCCTCACCCGCTTGGCCGGTGCCCCAATAATAAGGGAGTTGTCCGGAAACACTTTGCCTTCCGTCACCACCGCGCCGGCCCCGACCAGGCAGTTTTTGCCGATCACCGCGCCATTGAGCACCACCGCCTGAATGCCGATCAGCGAGCCGTCGCCGATCTCACAGCCGTGCAGCATCGCCTGATGCCCAATGGTGACTCCCGCCCCGACCTTGAGTGGAAAGCCGGGGTCAGTATGCATTACCGCCCCTTCCTGCACATTGCTGCCGGTGCCGATCTCAATGGCTTCATTGTCGCCGCGCAGTACTGCCTGCGGCCAGATACTGCCGCCCTGTTGCAGTACGACCTTACCTATTACAGTCGCCTGTTCGGCGATATAGGTATCATCATGGATCTGCGGCACAAAGCTGTCGTATTTGAAGATTGCCATCGATTAGCACCCCGATTGTTAAAAGCTGAAACACAGGCGCCCCGAGCTTGACCGGGTACCCCTAACGTATAAATGGCGGATGATACTGCTATTGAGGGAACCAATTCTTAGCTGCTCTCGCCACTGGCAACCGAAACTATCATGGACCAAGAGAACGATAAATTATAACAATTGAATATCCACCCTCGAAAAAGCTGAGAGACCAGATAGCAGTCACTTTAATTCACGTAGATATCGCACCACTCATACCAGTTGTTCATCCGATATCCGTTCAGCTTCTCAGCCATCGAATATGACTGAAACGTTCGGTTCTGGCTTCCGCCAGCCTGGCTATATTTTCTCCACTGCGCAGCTGTTCGATTTCCGCTTCCCGGCGTGCAAGTTCTTCCCCCATCTGGGCTACGTCCTGAGCGATGGCTTGCGGTACGACAATGGCGCCGTCGCTATCAGACAGAATCAGATCTGCGTCACGGATACTAACACCCCCCCCATGCTGCCCGGGCAATGCTATCGGCTCACCAATGCTGACAATGCTCCAGCGCCGTGCACCATTGACTGGCGTCACCCCCGCACAGACCACCGGAAATGTGGATACGTTTATCTCCTCCCTATCGCGTACCAGTCCGTCAGTCACGAGACCGAGCACGCCTAGACTCTGTAGATCGCGCGCCAGCATACCACCGAGAACTGCCCCCGCGTCGAAGCCGCCAGCTGACAGTACCGTGACGCTGCCAGGCACCGCTTCGCTTGCCATCGCGTAGGGCGTCAGCAGACCACCGGGGGCCACCTCGGAGCCAACAGCGACCTTCACCCCCCCGCCAAGACAACGCGCAGGCCCGCAGAACCCAGCGCTCGAAGACAGCGGTGCCAAGCTGCGGTGCAAAACCTGGTGCGGGAAGCCAGCCTCGTCAAGCACGTCGCTTAGCAGCGCACTGCCGAGCCACTGAAGCCTCGCCGCCAGCAAACGCCGCCCGTTGAGGGGCGGGTTAGGTTGCTCTGTTGATTTCTGCATTTCTATGCCTTTATTGCTGAATTACTTGCCTAGGACAAGGTCCGGCAGCCCGGTCGACAATACGGGGAAGGCCGTCAGAATGGCCAGTACGAGCAACCCGACCAGCAGGAACGCCAGTATCCCGCGCGAACCTTCTTCGATTGAAATGCCTCCGATCTTGGATGTCAGGGCGAGCACGATACCAACCGGCGGCGTAAGCAGCCCGAGGCACAGGTTTACCGTCACGATCACACCAAAGTGAATCGGATCGATGCCGAACGAAACCGCAATCGGAAACAGCACCGGCAGCAGCATTACCTTTGCCGCGTTCACTTCCATGAAGGTGCCGACGAACAGCAGCACCACATTGATCAGCAAGAGGAACAGAAGCGGCGAGTTGATGTTGGTGGTAATCCAACTGCCCAGAGCATCAGGCAGGTGCACGAATGCCAGAATCCAGGAGAACAGGGTCGCCGCCGCCAGAATAATCATCACCGATGCGGTCAGACGCACCGCATCACGCACCGACTCAATCAGTGCCTTGAGGGTAAGTTCGCGGTAAATCACCGTGCTGACGAAAATGGCGTAGAGCACCGCCAGGGCCGACGACTCGTTGACGGTAAAGATGCCAGCCCGGATGCCGGTAATGATAAATATCGGCATCAGCAGCGCAGGCAATGTTTTCCACAGCGCCAGGCCGATCTCGAGCAATGATGCGACAGGTGCCGTCGGATATCCTTTGCGTTTCGCAATCCAGTAGCAAGCCACCATCAACGCCAGCCCCCAAATCAACCCTGGTACGACACCCGCGATAAACATGCGGATGACGGACTGATCTGTGATATAGGCGTAAACGATCCAGGCGATCGATGGTGGAATCAGTGGGGCAATGGGCGCGGACGCCGCGGTCACAGCGACTGCGAAACGGCGGTCATAACCGCTATCGACCATCGCCGGGATAAACGTTTTGCCCATTGCGCTAGCGTCAGCCACTGCAGAGCCAGAGATGCCCCCGAACATGATCGATGTCATGACGTTACTGATAGCGAGCCCGCCGGTCATACGGCCGACGACCTTGTTGGCAAAAGCTATCAGGCGCTGGCTTATGCCGCCGGTGACCATGATGGATCCAGCCAGAAGAAAGAAAGGCACAGCCAGTAACGAAAAGCTATCTAAGCCCGCAAACAAGCGCTGCGGCGCAATCACAGGATTGATTCCACCATGCAGCCAGATCACGATGAACGAACCGAGAATTATCGCGAAGGCTACCGGCAGGCCAATCACCATCAACATGACCATTGATGCAGAGAGCACAAGCATAAGTGCATCGATTTCCATGTTACACCTCCGCCGTTTTTACTTGCGTTGACGGCTGCTTACAGTCGCCAAGGCGAATGAGCAAAAGCAGCAGCGCCATAAGCAGCGCACCAACGACGATACCGAGATAGGGATAGGCCATTTTGATACCGAGTCCAGACGAAGCGGTGCGTCCGCCCAACTTGACCAGCAAACTACCGTAGTAAGCGATCGAGCCACACATCAAGAGCACCAGGCAGTCGCTTATGAAGCGAAGTATGCGCTGGCCCGCTGGGGGTAATCGGTTTACAAAAAAGTCCACCGATATATGCCCATTTTCTCGAATCAACGTAGCGGAACCGAGCATGGTGACCCAAACAATGAGAAAGCGCGCAAGCTCTTCGGACCAGAAGGTCGGGCTTTTAAGCACGTAACGGGCGAATACCTGGTAGGCGATCGCAACCAGCATGATGACCAGCATGATCATCGCGGTTGCCTCGATCAGAGCCTGCAGCCGTCCCGCCAGCCGAGTTAGATTCTGCATGTACAAACCTCTCGATGTGACCCCTGACTGATGCCAGGGACCTATACCAGACAACAGGCTGTGGCTATTCCACTGCAGCGATCTTCTCGATCCAGGGCTTGAGCTTCGGGAACTCACCGGCCAGCGGCTTCAGCTCCTCGCGAAACGCACTCAACTCCGGCGACAGGATGGTGACGCCGTGCGCCTGCAATTGGGTCTTGTAGCCTTCAATCTCCTTCTTGGTCTGTTCGCCACCCCACTGCATCGCCTTGCGGCCTTCCTCTTCAAGAATCGCCCTCAGTTCCGGGGAGAACGAGGCAAAGCGCCCGTCGCTGAACAGGAAGGTATAGGCGCCATAAACGTGATTGGTCATGATCACATAATCGGCGGCCTCGTAATAACGGGAACGGATATGGGCTTCAAGCGGGTTCTCGACGGCATCGATGATTCCCTCGTTCAACGCCGTATAGACTTCCTTGGAGGACATCGGGATCGGGCTGGCGCCTAGGCTTTCCCAGGTACGCCTAAACACCGGAATTTCCGGGACCCGCATCTTGATGCCGTGCAAGTCAGAAAGGGTATTTACCGCCTTTTTTGAGGCCATTTCACGCGCGCCGCGAAAGCCAGCGCCAATCAACTTGAAGCCGGTAGCCTGACCAATGGCGTCGTACAGCTCCTCACCCACCGGGCCGTTAAAGACCTTGTCGAAATGGGCCTCATCACGAATCAGATAGGGGTAGGATTCGATCGCGGCCAAATCATCGTACGGCTCCAGAGAAGCGATGACGGTCTGGACAATGTCATTGGTGCCAATCTGCAGCGCCTCGACGCTTTCCCTGACCGAGCCCGTGGTTCCTGAGTGGGAAATCTGGATACTGACCTTGCCATCAGTGCGTTCGGCAACACCGTCGGAGAACTTCTGCGCCGCCTCCAGCCAGACATTGCCGGGCGAAGCGATTGTCGCCAGCTGCAGTGTGACTGACTCCACTGCTTGCACCGGTAGCGACAGGGTGCCAATTGCCCCCGCCGTAATGAACGTCACGAGGGCAGCTGACTTGCATATGTTTGTTTTCATTATTGTGGCTCCTGTTGTTTTTATGGCATGAATGGAGAGTGCCATTCGACACTTGTTGCGGTTTGAATACGCTCTGTTTGAATACGATCTAGGTGGCTGGCAACGCCGGGACAGGCGGCCGCTCGCAGACAGCGCCTGTCACCGATACTGCTCTCGAAGCTGTTCGAACGTAGTGATATGGCCTGCCAGCGCACTGGCGGCGACAGTATAGGGACTGGCCAGCCAGACTTGCCCAGGGCCGGAACGCCCGGGGAAGTTGCGGTTAATGGCACTGATGGTGACCTGCTCACTGCGTGTGGAAGCGCCTGGGCCACAATTCGCGCAGGAACCACAACCCGGGTTGATGAGTTCGACCCCGGCCTGTGCGAAGGTTTCGAGGTATCCGCGCTCCTTGCAGTATTGACGCACGTCCAATGTACCGAACTGCAGGTAGAGCCGGGTACGCTCTGTGACCTTGAGGCCGTTGGCCAGGCCCCATGCCAGCACTTCGTGATAGCAATCGAAGTCGACCCTTTTACCGGCGGTACAGGATCCGCCGTAGGCGATATCGACATCGACCCTATTGATCAGCTGCTCGGCAGCTACTCCGTTACCCGGATCGCCGGGACGGGCCAGCATGGAACCGATGCGCGAGGCATCGATCCGGATCACATCGTGATAACTGGCCCCCGGGTCGCTCTTCATCCAGGGTTCGATCGAAACCTCGACACCCCGTCGCTGACTCAGGAACTGGACCACTTTCTCGTCCGGCTCGACGATACCGGTAAAACCGCCAAGCTCCGCCACCATGTTGGTCAGTGTCGCCCGCTCGTCCACCGACATCGCCCGCACCGCGGCGCCACCGTATTCGAACACGAGGCCAATGGCGTCACCGTTGCGAATACTGTCCATCTGTAGCAGGTGCAGCACGATATCCTTGGCGGTAATGCCGGGACGCAACTCCCCCTCAATCTCAACCCTAAGAGTTTCAGGCACCTTGCAGCGGATATAACCAGTGGCCCAGCTGTTGGCTATATCGGTGGCACCGGCACCGAACGCCAGGCAACCGAGTGCACCGGCGTGCGGCGTGTGGGAATCGGTACCTACCACCACCTGGCCAGGCAAGGCATAGCGCTCGGCCATCATGGCGTGGCAGATGCCCTCTGAGCCGGGCTCGTCCTTTAGCGCACCATGAGCCTTGACCGGATACTGCCGGGCGAAGTTTCGATGCCCCTGGGCCAGATTCTCGACCCCGGGCAGTAGGCCCTGACTAATGTGGGGATAACTCTGATCCGCGAGTATCAGGTGATCCTGAAAAGCGATGATCTGATCCGGACGTATCAGCCCAACAGGGTTACCGAAAGCGCGATGCATCAGATGCGCGGCCATGCCGGTAAAGTAGTCGTGACTGAAACGCCAGTCGGCGGCAACGAAAACACCCTGCCCGCGCCCGCTTTCGCTAAACTCGGGATGCAGCTTACGGTTGATAATCTTTTCCACCAGTGTCAACGGCTCGGTCGTGGAAGACAGACGATCCACTGGCGCCGGCCATCGCTTGAAGCGGCTATAAGCCAGCAGGCCGCCGCTGCGAATCACCTGTTGCGTCAATTCGTCCCGGCCCTTGAGAAATTCAGAGATCGGAATCGATTCGCCGGCCTGGATGCGTTCGAGCACCGAGAAATCGGTGGTCGTCAGGATGCCGATATTGTCGCAGTTTTGCTGGTAGATGCGCTCGAAGCTCTCGGCAACGATCAGCCGGATGCCGGCGGACAGCTCGGCCAGCGGGCTCGATTCCCGGGACGAGCCCTTGCCATAACGCTTGCCTCCGACGGTGACCTGAAAGCCGCCATCACGGATTTGATTCTTATCGACTGGCAGCACATCCCGTGCCTTAAAGCCAATATAGACATCCCGGCCGATACGCTCATCGTAGGTCAGCATCGTCGTCGTGGGGGTAATTTCGTCGGTGGATACGTTGTCCCGCAGCGGCAGCGACTCTGCAAGCGACGGTGACTGTCCGGCGAGCTGGGCGCTGATGATATCCGGATTCTGAGAGAGGTAGAGAATTCTGCCAGAGAAACGAATGGTGTCTTGCATTAATGTGGCCCTGCGTTCTTGTAGTTTCGAATCACTATAAGGTCCGTAACCACGTCCACGAAGTGCCATATCGGCATGACCGGCATGCCGAATCGAGACGCTATCTAGCGCGCTGCCAAAAACTCGACCAGCGTATTAGCCGTCGCGCTTAGCTGGGCGCGGGAACGAAATACCATCACCAGTTCCCGTATACCCCAATCATCGGATAGCGGGATCACCTCGACATTAAGGGTGTTGATGTAAAGCTCGCCCACCATTTGAGGCACCACCGCGACCCCCAGCCCGACATGCACCATGCGACAGAGCGCATCGAGACTGTTGACCCGAAGCTGCACATCAAGATCCCGCCCTTCGAGCCTGGCCTTTTCATTCATCTGTGCGGTAAGAGCACTTTCGGTCTTGAGGGCCACGAAAGGCTCATCCAGCATCTCGGCGTAAGCGATCTGATTGCGCGATGCCAGCCGATGCGTTCTCGGCACGAGCAGTGCGAGTCGATCCGTGCGGTATGGCAGGGTTTCTACATCTCCCGTTACGCTGCTTGACAGACAGATACCCAGATCGACACTGCGCTCCTCTACCATGCTCATGACCTCGTCGCTGTGCTGTTCCTCGAGGTCGATGCGAATATCGGGAAATATGCGGTGAAAAGCGGCTAAGTCCTCCGGCAGGAACTGCACCAGCGACGAGATATTGGCGGCCAGATGAACGTTTCCTTTGGCACCGGAAAAGAAGCGCGACAACTCCGCTCCCAGTGCCTCTACATCCGCAATGATACGGTTTGCATAGTACAAGACCGTCTCGCCGGCCGGAGTGATCGTGATCCCCCGTTGATGCCGTTCGATAACCGGCAACCCGATCAGTGCTTCGATATCTGCGATACGCCGGCTGATCGCGGACGACGCGATAAATTCACGCTCGGCGGCCCGTGCGATGTTCTTTTCCTGGCAGACGGCCACGAAAAGTCTCAGCGAAGTGAAGTCCAGTCGCCTGAGAAGATTTTCCATCCTGCTACTCCTGTTTTATACACGCTCATCGTGCCATCTCGGGTGCCCCAGCCTCAGCCGCAGTACTCCAGCGGCAGTTCGGTGGTGCACTTGATCTCCGACATGCTGATGTTGGAATGCAGCTCCTTGATATGGGGCAGGCGCAGGATTTTCTCCCGCACGAAGACCTCGTACTGCTGGATGTCCGGCATCACGATTTTCAGCAGGTAATCGTTGGCGCCGGCCATGGTGTAACACTCGACCACCTGGGGATAGTTTTCCATGGCCTGCTCGAACTCCGCCAGGTTTTCCCAGCCGTGGCTCGACAGGCGTACATCGGCGAACACCACCACCCCCAGGTTCAGCCGAGTGCGCTCCAGCACGGCAAACTTGCCCTTGATCAGGCCCTCCTCCTGCATGCGGTTGATGCGCCGCCAGCAGGGCGACTGCGACAGCCCCACCCGCTCGGCGATCTCGGCAGCGGAAAGATCGGCATTGCTTTGCAGCAGCGCCAATATCTGGCGATCCAGTGGACTCAGGGTGGCACTCATCGCAACGGGCTCCAACGGGCAGTGCAGTGAAAAGCCCCTACACCGGTGTTTTTATTCAACTATGGATAAAATAATAAAACAATCATGCACACTTTACTCAACATGCTGCATGAATAGACAAAAAAATGCGATATCAAGGCTGTAGCATAGTTGCAACTACGCAGCGGCTATCAATAAGAACGAGGTGACACGGTGTCTATCGACTACGCAAACCAGGCAGACAAGGCCAAAAACCGGCAGCACTACCTGACCGGTACCCAGGCGCTGGCACAGCTGCCGCTGCTGCAGCACCAGCGCGACCAGGCCGCCGGCCTCAACACCGCGGGCTTCATTTCCGGCTACCGCGGCTCGCCGCTGGGCAACCTGGACAAGACGCTGTGGCAGCAGCGTGCACAGTTGAAAGACAACCACATTCATTTTCAGCCCGGCGTCAACGAGGAGCTCGCCGCCACCGCCGTCTGGGGCAGCCAGCAGGTCAACCTGTTCGAGGGCGCCCGCTATGACGGTGTTTTCGGGCTCTGGTACGGCAAGGGCCCGGGTGTGGACCGTAGCGGCGATGTCATCAAGCACGGCAACTCCGCCGGCGTGTCGCCCCATGGCGGCGTGCTGCTGCTGGCCGGTGACGACCATGCCTGCAAATCCTCCAGCATCGCCCACCAGAGCGAACATGCCTTTATCGGCGCCATGGTGCCGGTGCTGAACCCCTGCGGCGTGCAGGAAATCCTCGATTACGGCGTGCTCGGCTGGGCGCTGTCCCGCTACAGCGGCTGCTGGGTCGCCATGAAGACCATCGCCGAAACCGTGGATTCCTCCGCCGTCGTGGAGGTCAGCCCGTTGCGGGTGCAGGTCCGTTACCCGAGCGATTTCGAAATGCCCGCGGACGGCGTCCATATTCGCTGGCCCGACCCGCCGCTGGTGCAGGAAAAGCGACTCAACACCTACAAAATTTACGCCGCCCTGGCCTTCGCCCGCGCCAACAACCTGAACCGGGTGGTGCTCGACAGCCCCAACCCGCGCATCGGCATTATCACCACCGGCAAGTCCTACCTCGATGTGCTCCAGGCACTGGAATACCTGGGCCTGGACGAGAGCACCTGCGCCCGCATCGGCCTGCGGGTACTGAAAATCGGCATGAGCTGGCCGCTGGAGCCGGTGGCAGTGCACGAGTTCGCCAAGGGCCTGGACGAAATCCTGGTGGTGGAGGAAAAGCGCAGCATCATCGAAGACCAGGTCACCGGCCAGCTGTACAACTGGCCGGTGGACGAGCGCCCGCGGGTGGTGGGCGAATTCGACGAGGCGGGCGCTTCCCTGCTGCCCAACCTCAGCGAGCTGACGCCCGCCATGATCGCCCGGGTCATTGCCAAGCGCATCGCCCCGCTGTATTCCGGACCCAGGGTGGAGCAGCGCCTCAAGTTCCTCGCCGACAAGGAAGACTACCTCAGCCACCGCGACGAGGTGATTCAGCGCCCGCCGCATTTCTGCTCCGGCTGCCCGCATAATACCTCGACCAAGGTGCCGGACGGCAGCCGTGCGATGGCCGGTATCGGCTGTCACTACATGGCCATGTGGATGGACCGCAGCACCGAGACCTTTACCCAGATGGGCGGCGAAGGCGCCACCTGGATCGGTCAGGCGCCGTTCACCGATACTCCCCACGTGTTCCAGAACCTCGGCGATGGCACCTATTTTCATTCCGGCATACTGGCGATTCGTGCGGCCGTCGCCGCCGGCGTCAACATCACCTACAAGCTGCTGTACAACGATGCGGTGGCCATGACCGGCGGCCAGCCCATCGACGGCACCCTGACGGTGCAGCAGCTAAGTCAGCAGCTCTATGGCGAAGGCATCCGCTGTATCCTGCTGGTGTCCGATGAGCCCGACAAGTATTCAAGCCGGACCGACTTTGCTCCTGGCACGCGCTTCCACCACCGCCGCGAACTCGACGGCCTGCAGCGAGAGCTGCGCGAATACAAGGGCGTATCGGCGATCATCTACGATCAGACCTGCGCCACCGAAAAACGCCGTCGGCGCAAACGCGGCAAGCTGGTCGATCCTGCCAAACGGGTGATGATCAACGAGGCGGTCTGCGAAGGCTGCGGCGACTGCGGCGTGCAGTCCAACTGCCTGTCCATCCTGCCGCTGGAAACGGAACTGGGGCGCAAGCGCGAGATCGACCAGAACGCCTGCAACAAGGATTTCAGCTGCGTCGAGGGCTTTTGCCCCAGCTTTGTCACCGTCAAGGGTGGCAGCCTGCGCAAACCCGGCCCCCGGGCCCTGGATAGCGGAGACTTTGCCGACCTGCCGGAACCCGTGCAGCCTTCCCTGGAGCGGCCCTTCAATATCCTGCTGCCCGGCATTGGCGGCACCGGCGTCACCACCGTGGGCGCCCTTCTGGGCACAGCGGCCTTCCTTGATGGCAAGGGCGCCACGGTGCTGGATCAGGCGGGCCTGGCCCAGAAATTCGGTCCGGTAACCACCCATGTGCGGATCGCGGCACGCCAGGACGACATCCATGCCGTGCGCATCGCCGCCGGCGAGGCCAACCTGCTGCTGGGGTTCGACCTGGTGGTATCGGCCAGCGACGAAGTGCTGGGCAAGCTCAGCACCGACCTCAGCCATGCGGTGATCAACAGCCACGAGTCACCCACCGCCGAGTTCACCCGCAACCGGGATTTCAGCTTTCCGGGCGAATCCATGAGCGAAGCCATCAGGATCGCCGCAGGCGCCGACAAGTGCCGCTTCGTCGATGGCACCCACCTGGCCAGCCGCCTGCTGGGTGACAGCCTGGCCACCAACCTCTTCATGCTCGGCTTTGCCTACCAGCAGGGCCTGGTGCCGCTGTCGGCGAGCGCCATCGAACAGGCCATCGAGACCAACGGCGTCGCCATCGACATGAACAAGGGCGCCTTTCTCTGGGGCCGGCGCGCTGCCTGGAAACAGGACAGCGTCGAGGCCCTGGTCAACCAGCGCCAGGCCCCGGCTCCCAAAAACCGCACCCTGGACGAGCTGATCGACTGGCGGGCCGACTTCCTGGAGAACTACCAGGACCGCGCCTACGCCAACCGCTACCGCCAGGCCGTGCAGCGGATGCGCCGCCATGAAGAACGCCTGGATGTGGCCGATGCAGGCCTTGCGCTGACCCGCGCCGTGGCCGAAAACTACTTCAAGCTGCTGGCCTGCAAGGACGAGTACGAAGTGGCCCGCCTGTATACCGACGGCGCCTTCCTGGCCCGGCTCGAAAGCCAGTTCGAGGGCGACTACCAGCTGGAATTCCACCTGGCACCGCCGATCCTCAGCAAGCGGGACCCGCATACCGGCCTGCCCCGCAAGCGCCAGTTCGGCCCCTGGATGCTCAAGGCCTTCGGCCTGCTGGCCAAACTCAAGGGCCTGCGCGGCACGGCCTTCGATATCTTTGGCTACACCGACGAGCGCCGCGCAGAGCGGGCACTGGTCAGCGACTATGAACAGCTGATGGACGAGCTGATCGCCCGCAACAGCAGCGACAACCACGACATCGCCGTGGCACTCGCCCGCCTGCCGGAACAGATCCGCGGCTTCGGTCACGTTAAAGAAAAGGCAATCGCAACCGCGAAGGCAGAAGAGAAGCGTTTGAAGGCAATGCTGCAGGCGGAGAAGATTCCGGTTCGTCAGCTGGCACGCGCCTGAACACCAAGGCGCTAGCCGGGGCCATCCGGCTAGCAGCAATCTCGTTCGCTGTGGTTACTTACATTTAAGCTCGCTCAGAGCATCCACTTGCGCAGGCCTCATGGATTCCCAAAGCCTGCGCTTTTTTATAAATACAGGTAGTTGACCAATCGATCCAGATGCCACTTGTGGCTGCTCGGTATCTTTCACATGTGAATGTTCCCAGCCCTCAACTACAAGCGGAATACAGGCCATAGGACACCAGAGCGTGGGATTCCAAGCACCAGCGGATGGCACAGTGTGAACATCGGCATTGCAAGTCATAGCTAGCGCTTTTACGCCGGACACAAGCGAAAGAAGTAGTTAGTCAGGTTGGGTATTTTCGAAAGTTGGGGTGAGGCAGGCCTCACAGCTTGCTTCAGCTGGCAGTGATGGAAATATACCTTATCAATACGAAATTCCTCCAAAAGTATTCCCTCGTCTGGAGGCCCGGGACGGCTGTGAGAACCTGGATCTAGACACTCTGCGACTATGATGTAATCAGGAGGGAAGTGGGTCAGGCCGCAGTGAGCCATAATTGCACACCCAATAAGATCTTCTTTACACCAGCCTACCAGTATGATCGTCATGACAGCAGAGCAGCCAGTATCGCGATACTGGGGCAGGCTCTCTGAGCTGAGAACAGAAGTGGTAAGTCTGTTCTTGGATGATCGTCCTCGCCCCTAAAAGCCGAGGACGGTAAAGATATCTCAAACCCGCTATCAGGTGAATCGCAAGGCTCCGCTTATGTGAAAAGCATTACCGGGTAAACCGGAGTTTTTTACCGGCATTCTCCATCTGTATCATCAATAGGCTGCCGGTCGCCGATTCGGTCATATACAGAGTGCGTCGATCCGGGCCACCAAAGGCCAGGTTAGTAAGTGTCCGGCCGCCGGTCGGGGCCTCAAGCCTCCACAGGGGCTGTCCAAATTTGTCGAACACCCAGACGCAGCCGTTCCCGGCATCGCAGACGAACAGATTGCCGGCTTCATCGAGGGCAAGTCCGTCCGCCCCCGAGACGCCACCGGCGAGCTGGACGAACACTCCCACCTTGCTCGTGGCCCCGTTGTCCTTAAGTGGGATGCGCCAAACCCCGTTGCCGCGTGTCATGGCGACAAAGAGCGCCTTTTCTTCCAAGTCGCAGACCAACCCGTTGGGGCTGATGCCATTGTTGATCAGGCAGTCCAGTCGTTGCGTCTCGAGGTTGTATCGATAGACTCTGCCCGTCGGATCCTGTAGTCCTGTCTGCCCTTGATCGGTGAAGTACAGCTGGCCACGGCTGTCGAAAAACAGATCGTTGACACCTTTAAAGCTCTCGCTGCCGGCGTGCGTCAGTACGGGGTCAATCACCCCGCTATCAACATCCAGCGCCAGGATGCCACGGCGGTAGTCAGCGATCCACAGGCGCCCGTCGGGGCCGAATTTCATGCCATTGGGCCATCCATCGTACTGCACAACCACCCGCCATTCGCCGCCCGGCGTGACGCAAAGAACTCGTCCATGGGGAATATCGGTGACATAAAGGTTGCCAGCACTGTCGAATACGGGGCCTTCCAGGAAGCTCGGTACCGACTGCCCGGGCTTGTTGGCATTGATCCAGTCAGAAGCCGCATCAGGCAGGCGCAAAGCTTCTGGGACTGTACTGAAGACTTCGCACAGACGTGTTATGGGAGGGGCATAGAGTGTCATTTCGATACCTCGCTGGCGACGGTCCCGTTGGATTCAGAACGGTACGCATTGAACATGACTGCAATGATGACAACGGCAGCAACGGCGGAAATCACCAGGCCTTGCGTCAGTGCAAGTACGCCAGCGGCGGCAATCAGCAGACGCTCAATGACATTGAGCGAACGTTGGAAATACCCCACGTTGGCGGCGCTGATACCCACGGTGGCGATCACCATCATAACGACCGTCGCAATCAGGCTCGCAAGCGTGGACAGCGAGACGTCTTGCAGGTTGATCTCGGGATGAAATATCCACGCGAAGGGCAACAAAAATGCGACAACGGACAGACGCAACGCACTGAACGCGATGCTCAGGGAGCGCTCACCCGTAATGGCCGCTGCCGCAAAAACGGCCAGCGCTACCGGCGGTGTAATTGCGGACAGGACCGCGTAGTAGAACACGAACAGGTGCGCCTGCAGGAGATCGACGCCCAGATCGAGTATCGCCGGGCCAGCAACAAAGATAACCATCAGATAGGAAGCGGCGGTTGGCAGTCCCATGCCCAGAAGAATGGAGCAACAGGCCGCCAGTATCAGCGCCAATACAAGGTTGCCTTCGCCGAGACTGACGATGGCCTGATTCAGTGTTACGCCAAGGCCCGTCACGCTGACAGCACCGATGACAATGCCTATAGCCGCGCAAGACACCAGTACCGCAAGTCCATCTCGGCCGCCATCAATCAGCACCTCAAGAAGCTGACGCCACGAAAGACGAATTTTTGGCAGGATCATCCCCATTGCCAACACCACCACTGAGGCCCATAAACCACACCATGACGGCGAGAAGCCGGACAGCAAAAGACCGATCAGCGTGGTAAAGCCTGCCAGCAGTACCAAACCCTGCATTTGCCGCTTGCGGTCAAAGGGGTCGTCGCTGGACTCTTCAGGCTGCAGGCGTAGGCGACCGGCTTCAAATGCCACCGCCGCGGACAGTGCGAGCAGATAGAGAAACGCAGGGATTACGGCTGCAAGCACGATACTCGGATAAGGAATGCCCGTTATCTCGGCCATGATAAAGGCACCGACACCCATAATAGGTGGCATCAACTGCCCCGAGCAGGACGCAACAGCCTCGACAGCTCCTGCAAAACTGCCTTTGTAGCCGGCTTTTTTCATCATGGGGATGGTAAGAACGCCGGTGGACATGACGTTTGCCGGCGCAGACCCATTAACAGACCCGAACATCGCCGAACCAATAATGGCCGCTTGCGCTGCACCCGAGCGACGGCCCTGAGCCAGCCGCAACGCCAGAAAGTTAAAGAAGTCCCCCGCACCGGTATGGCGTAGCGCAGCCCCCAGAATCACGAACATCAGCACCACATCGACGACCGCGCCAAGTGCGATACCGTAAATTCCCTGGTAGCTGTAGCTGATGTCAAAAACTTCATCGAGCCAGAACTCCCGATGCCCCAGGGCACCGGGAAGCAGGTCACCATACAGCAGGTAAAGGATTGCGCCACCGGTGATAGCGACCAGGGTCCACCCCTCTACACGACGCGCGGCTTCCAGTACCAACAAAGTGCCAACCGCGTAACAGATCATGTCCTGGGTATTGGGCAAACCCTCGCGGAATGCCGCAATCGCTTCATACTCAGTCAGGTAATAGCCGCTGGTCAGAAGCGTCAGGACAACGCACAACCAGGACAAAGCCTGATCACATTTGGGCCACTTCGCAGCCAATAAACCCGGCTTTAATGCATAGGTCGCGATCAGCCCAATCATCAGGCTAACGCCGTACATGATCTGTGACGGATAGCGCACACCCAGGGTTGTCCAGAGTATGAAGAGTGTCAGTGCCGCGCAAGCGGCCAAGCCGAGCAGATGTAATGCCCGACCTGCCATGTTGTTTTGATACGTTGGCATAAATGTCTCCTGGGCCCGCATTTGAAACTTACTGGATCAATCCAATTTCACGGAAATAACGCGCGGCACCAGGATGCATTTCAGCCGTCAGGCCGGTAGTCGCCTCTTCAAGTCGCAGCAGATTCAGCGCGCTGCTTGTGCGTTTTACATCGCTGAGGTTGCTCCACAGGGTCTTGGTCAGGTCATAGGCGACGTCGTCATCCATCTTGGTATTCACGACGAACATATAGGGAAAGGTCCAGAAATACACATCGCTGTCCGCTTTTACGCGCCCCTGATACGCCTGCTCGATCTCTTGCGCCGAAATGCGCTTGAGACGGTAGTGTTCGCCGGCGGTAATATGCGAACGGAACTTCTCGAGCGAGTCTTCCTCAGGAGAGATAAAGCGCAGGTCCATTGAACGTGAACTGTTGTCGATAGCCGCCTGTGGCAATCCGCCCCAGACAAAGGTGCCATCAAGACGGTTGTTGGACATCTGGTTAAACGCGTCGGAGTAATCGATGTACTGTGTATCAACATCGTCCTCCGGCTTCAGGCCGTAGGCTTCAAGAAACGCACTGCTGACCCGCCCCGCGTTGCCGCCCGGACGGCCGATGGCGATACTGCGTCCTTTCAGCTCGGCAAAGCTCTTGATGCCCGAACTGTCACGCACGACATACTGACCGGCGCTGGTGCTGATCGCAAAGAGGCTTCGCAGCTCACCATACGCCTTGGTGAAGCGCTCGGGGTCTTCGCTGAAATTACCCTTGTGATTAATCGCATCCAGATAATGGGGCGCCCCAATAACCGCAATATCAACACGGCCGGCGGCCAGCTGCCTCAATCCCTTGACGCTGCCATTGTCGACAACGGTCAAACGGTTGCCATTTTCCAGCTTGGCCAGTTGATTGGACCAGGCTACCGACAGCGCATAATCATCGGAGGTTTGAGACGTCGCACTGACCACCAGATCGGCGGCATTGGCGACGCTGATGCTAAAGCCGGCTGCAACAACAGCGGTTTTAAGAAGACGAATAACGTGATTGCTTTTCATGTTTTGTTCTCATTTTATTGTTGTGATGAAACCGGGTTAAGCGCCGACAAAATGTCTCAACGCTCAGGTACCGGCCGCTGCGACTGACCGCGGTAATCCCACAGCCATCCTTTGGGCATCGGTCCCTTGTTACGGCCGCCCTGGCATTGCTGCTCCCAGGCATGGGCCAGAATTCCAACCGAACGGGATAGACAAAAGAGCCCACGGGCCAGCGCCGCCGGGAAGCCGAGTTCGGCATAAATCACCGCGGTGGCACCGTCAATATTCAGGGGGATCGGTTTACCCTTGGCAGTACTCAATTGCCGTTCTATTTCCCTGGCAATGCCGGCACAGCGACCGTTAATCTCATTACGTGAAGCCGCTTCGTTAACGAGTTCAAGCAGACGCGGTGCCCGCGGATCTACCGGGTGAAAGCGGTGCCCGAAACCTGGCACGATCTTGCCATGCTGTTCCTTCCAGCTTGCCAGACCCTGCTCGGTAGCCTTTTCCAGGGGCTCTCCCCCATCGAGTCGCACCAGAATGGCTTGGTACAGCTCCACAGCCTGCTCACCGGCACCGCCATGAATATCGTCCAGCACGTTAACAGCCGACGCCATGGCATTGTTAAGACTGCCACCACAGGTCATCGCCATGCGGGCGATGGCAATGCTGGGCGCCTGGGGACCATGATCAACGGCGCTCATCAAGGCGGCATCCAGCAATTTAGCCTGCTCTGGCGAAGGAAGTTCACCACGTGTCATGAGCCAAACCATGTCAGAAAAGCTGACGCGCCCGATCAATTCCTCAATGGGGTAGCCCCGATAACGAATCTCACCCGGGCGCATATCGATGATGTCGGTTTGCCACCAGTTTGCGGCCTGGCTATCAATGGATGTTGCTTCACTCACTGTCTTACCCTCACGTGTCACAAATCAGGCCTTATTCGAGGCATAAGCCTGCAATAGTGCTGCGTTGTCTGCGCCCAACACCGGCGGTGCCGTAGCAACTCTGGGTGGCTGCCCATCAATTCGGTATCCGCCACTGACAACTTCGATGGGACGACCGATCGGAGTATCTTCAAAGCGCTCGATCACACCGCGATCGCGAACCTGAGGATGATTCAGCGCTTCGGCGACGCTATACACAGGCCCCGCGGGAACACCGGCATCTACCAAAAATTTCCACCAGTGTTCGGTTGTATTCTGAGCCAGTGACGCTTCAATCAGCTCAGCCAGTGCACGGCGATTCTCCAGCCGCGCATGGCGATCCTTGAAGCGCGCATCGCTAATCCACGCCGCTTGACCGAGCACCCGACACAATGCTTCAAACTGCTCCTGCTTATTAGCGGCGATATTGAGCAACCCGTCTCCAGTCTTGAAGGTTCCGGAAGGGCTGGCAGTGACGTTGTCATTACCCAATGGGTTGGGCTGACGTCCTGCAACCAGAAGGTTGGATACGGCCCAGCCCATGGTTGCCAGGACAGAATCCAGCATCGATATATCGATGAAACGCGCTTGGCGGGGTGATTCAGCCAGGATGGCATTGATGGCCATGGCGGCGGTCAGCCCGCCGATGGTATCGGCCAGGGGAAAGCCGACGCGATACGGCGCATTTTCCGGAGCGCCGGTAATACTCATGACACCAGACATGCCCTGGATAATCTGATCATAGGCGGGATAGTTCGCCAGCGGGCCATCCTGTCCGAAGCCGGAGATCGCGCAGTACACGAGACGTTCGTTGACCTGTTTGAGTTTTTCAAAATCAAGCCCCAAACGCTTCATGACACCGGGGCGATAGTTTTCGACGAGGACATCGGCACTTTTAACCAGCTCAATGAATTGCTCCTTGTCTTGCGCGTTTTTGAGATCCAGCGTGACAGAGAGTTTCCCGGCATTCTGTGCAAGAAAAGAGACGCCCATGAACTCGCGATTCAGGTCAGCATCTGCACCTAACTGCCTAGCCAGGTCGCCGCTTCCCGGGCGCTCAATCTTGATAACTTCAGCGCCCAGGTGTGCGAGCTGATGACAACAGAACGGGCCAGCCAGAACGTTTGTAAGATCCAGGACCCTGAAGCCGGCAAGTGGCGTAGACATATCATTCCCCTCTGCAGAACTAGTTATGCAGGGCAGAATAACCACGTTCAAATTCTATTGCAAGAACGTTCTGTTTCTGTTGCATGAGCGTTCTACCTGATGCAACATCTAGTTTTAATTTTCGGAGAGTTCTCATGGCAGAACGGCGAGTAGAAGCAGTGGAACGGGCCCTTACCCTCCTGGAAGCCTTCAGTGAAGAACAGCGAGAGCTGTCGCTAGCAGAGCTTGCCCGGGCGACTGGCTTTTACAAGAGCACCATTCTGCGCTTGATGGCATCACTGGAAGCTTTCGGTTACGTGGCCCGGGACGAGCGCGGTATTTTCCGCATCGGACCTGCGGTCGCCCGCCTGGCTCCGCTGTCAGGTCAGGGCATAAACGTGGAGAAACTGATTCGCCCGATACTCAAATCCCTGCGTGATGCCAGTGGAGAGACCGCGTCTTTTTACATCCGGGCAGGCGATGAGCGCATCTGCCGGTTCCGCGAAAATGGCCGACATGAAGTGCGTCACCATCTTGAAGAAGGTGCGCGCTTGCCTATGGGCGTTGGCGCGGCAGCACGAGTGCTGAACCATGGCACTGAGCCGCACACCGTCGCGGTATCAGTGGGGGAACGGGAGCCCTCCCTAGCAGCAGCTGCGATAGCGATTCTCAAACCCTCCGGCGAATTGCTGGGGGCACTGGCTCTCTCCGGCCCGAAAGAGCGCTTCATGGGTGCTGAAGCCGAACACAGCGCTGTGCTGATTGAAAAGGCACGGGAACTGGAAACGCAATTGCCACAGGGCTCTCTTGTCATCTGAGACACCCCCACTCTCACTGTGCGACTGCCGACACCTGCGGGTGCCGGCACGGCCGATAACTCATACAACCTGTATCCGACAGTCTCTCTCCTCTCACCCCTGATCCCCCAATATCCGTCGTTCAATAGGCGTGCGCCGAACCCCGTCAGCGAGTCTCGCAGCATGCCAAATGCCGCGCTCAGCGTGCCTGTGCCTCCACGCAGGTAACCCACCAGTGCACCTGCCGAAACGGGCTTGGGCTGGTAAATAACAGCGTTAACGAACACCGCATCGACGGTTTTCCTTGACAAGCAAACAAATAAAAAATAGCCTCGGCAATCTATCTGATAGAACATATTCTGCAGAATAGAACATGCTGTTTGCGCAGATTGATGCCAACGCCACCGCAATGGCGGGGCCGGCCGCATCGATACCAACGCTCAAACAGAGCACACCAGACATCGCTGGATGTATTCGACATCCGCAAACGGAGAACAATAATGAGCAAAATCTCTTTGGTGCGAAAAAATACCCTTCCCTTTCTTGTCGCTGTCACACTGAGCGCCAGTGCTGTTGCTCAATCTGCACAGGCGTTCGAGCAATCCCGTAGCGCTGAGTGCATTGCCCCGGCCAACCCCGGAGGCGGCTGGGACTTTACATGCCGTAGCGTCGGCAAGGTACTGACCGAACTGGGTGCGATCTCCGGCAATGTGCAAACCGTGAATATGCCGGGGGCCAGCGGTGGCGTCGCTTTCGCGCATACCGTCTCGAAACGGGCTAACGACAGCGCACTTTTTGTTGCAGCGAGCACCGCCACCACCACTAGACTGGCCCAGGGGCAATTTCCTGGCATGAATCAGGATATGGTGCGTTGGGTCGGCGCGCTTGGTGCCGATTACGGTGTCATTGCCGTTGCCAAGGATTCGCCGTACCAGACTCTCACCGATCTGATGAATGCTCTCAAGAACGATCCGAATTCGGTCAAGTTTGGCGGCGGTAGCGCAACCGGTGGCTGGGATCACTTGAAAGTACTGATCGCGAGCCGTGCTGCTGGCCTGGACACGGCCAGCCTGCCAAAAATCAAGTATCTGGCATACAGCGGTGGCGGCGAAGCCATCACCCAGGTGGTGGGTGGACACCTCGACGGCTTCACTGGCGATATCTCCGAGGCACAGGGCTTTATGGAGTCCGGTGACCTGAAGGTGCTGGCCGTACTGTCGGAAGAACGCCTGCCCGCGCCGCTGGACAATATCCCCACCGCCCGTGAACAGAATATCGATGCCGTTGCCCCCAACTGGCGTGGATTCTACGTACCCAAGGATGTTTCCGATGAAGCGTACCAGTGGTGGGTCGACACCATGGATAGTGTATACAGCAGCACTAACTGGCAAAACATCATGCAGCAGAATGGGCTGATGCCATTCCACAAGTCCGGTGCCGAATTCGATCAATTCGTTCGGGATCAGGTGCAGAGCATCAAGGAAATCTCAACTGAAATCGGGCTGATTAAATGATAGGGGATCGAATCCTCGGTGTAGTTCTGCTCCTCCTGGCCGTGGTTTACGGCTGGGAGGCTGCCATGTTTCCCGAGCCCTTTGGTGGATCCGAGGCTGTCGGGCCGGAAACATTCCCGCTAATACTGTCGGTGATACTGGGATTGAGCAGCGTCTATCTGCTGGTGCGCCCGGATGAAGACGAAGAATGGCCGCATATGAAAATGCTGGCAGAGCTCGGCTTCGTACTGCTGGTACTGGCGATCTTTACCCTGATGTTGCAGCCGGTGGGCTTTGTTCCCGCCACCACCCTGATGGTCAGCGTGCTGTGCTGGCGCATGGGTGCCAAGCCGTTGCCCTCCGTTGCCACCGGTTTAGGTAGCGCCGTTGTAGTGTATGTACTGTTCAATTTCCTGCTTGAGCTGCACCTACCGGCCGGTGTTCTGGATCTGAAGGGAGTACTGAACTGATGGAAACCTTGAATTACCTGCTACAGGGTTTTGCGGTCGCACTGACACCGGAAAATCTGATGTTCGCAGCCATCGGTGCCATCCTTGGCACCATCATTGGCGCCCTGCCAGGCCTTGGCCCATCCAACGGTGTGGCTATCCTGATACCCCTGGCCTTCAGCCTTGGGCTGCCGGCGAGCTCAGCCCTGATTCTGCTGACCTCTGTGTATGCGGGTGCCATGTACGGCGGTCGTATCTCCAGTATTCTGCTGAATATTCCGGGTGACGAACCCGCGATGATGACCTGCCTTGACGGCTACCCCATGGCCCTGAAGGGCAAGGCAGCCGAAGCGCTGGCGATCTCCGCGATTGCGTCCTTTATCGGCAGCCTGCTGGCGACCATCGGGTTGGTGATTCTGGCGCCGATACTGGCCAAGTTTGCACTGCGTTTCGGCCCAGCCGAGTACTTCGCGCTCTTTACGCTGGCCTTTGCGACCCTGGGCGGCATTACCGGCAAGAACCCAATCAAAACTGTCGTGGCGGCCTGCCTGGGACTGATGATCGCCACCGTAGGTGTCGATATCAGCACCGGCAATCAGCGCTACACCTACAACATTCTGGAGCTGTACGAAGGGGTGGATTTCATTATCGCCATCGTTGGTCTCTTTGCCATCAGCGAGCTGCTGTTCTTTATTGAAATGCACGCCGGCGAAGGCTTCAAGAAGATGGCTTTGAACAAACTCAAACTGAGCATGAAAGACATTATTCAGGTACTGCCGACCAGCCTGCGCGGCTCCGTGCTCGGCTTTATCGCCGGCGTGCTGCCGGGTGCTGGCGCATCCCTGGGTAGCTTCCTCAGCTATACAATGGAAAAGAAAGTCGTCGGCAAGAGTGGGTATTTCGGTGAAGGTGACCCACGAGGAGTAGCGGCGCCTGAAGCCGGTAACAATGCGGCCGCTAACGGTGCGCTGGTGCCGATGCTGACCCTGGGCGTACCGGGCAGTGGTACCACGGCGGTGCTGCTGGCCATGCTGATCTCGCTGAATATCCAGCCGGGCCCGATGCTGTTCACCCAGAACGCTGAGCTGGTGTGGGGCGTGATCGCGGCGCTGTTCGTCGGCAACCTGATGCTACTGCTGCTGAACATTCCGATGATCGGTATTTTCGTTAAGCTGCTGAGCATTCCGCCCAAATACCTGATGCCGGTGGTGACCCTGGTGGCGTCAGTGGGCATCTTTGCCATCAGCAACAGCCCGCTGGACCTGTACTTCATGATTGGCTTCGGTCTGCTGGGCTACCTGCTGCGCAAGCTGCACATCCCGCTGGTACCGGTCATCCTCGGCATGCTGCTGGGCCCTGAAATGGAGAAGAGCCTGCGTCACGCCCTGACTCTTTCAGACGGTGACTGGACCATCCTCTGGAGCAGTGGCCTGTCGTTGGGAATATGGGCAGTGGCGATTGCCGGCCTGATGCTACCCTACCTTATCGGCCCCATCCTGCGTCGGCGCATGGCTGTACAGGCAGAAAAGACTCACAGTATCGTAGATTAAACCTGAGCACCTTCAGGATGATTACCTGCAACGAGCCTCGGCTTTGCGCGGGGTAGTCATCCTGAATTTTTACTATTTGAAGCATCGAACACGACCGAAGTATCGGCGTTGCGAATATCTACTGACCCTTCCTAAGTTTCCTCTCTCGCCTCGCGGGCGAATCCGCTTCGTGACAGCAGTTTCCCGCCGTCTGGACGCAACTCACCCTTCGGTGAAACGTGCCGGTAAAGTGTCTGGCGGGTAACGCCCAACTCTTCGCAGAGATCTGACACCTTGGTTTCCGGCTGGCCCATGGCGGCCATCGCCAGGCGTAGCTTGGCGGCGGTCATCTTGAAGGGGCGTCCCCCTTTCCTGCCGCGAGCGCGCGCCGAGGCCAGTCCGGCCACTGTCCGCTCAGAAATCAGCTCTCGCTCGAACTCGGCCAGTGCCGCGAAGATCCCGAATACCAACTTGCCCGCCGCAGTGGTGGTATCGATGGCTGCACCGTGACCGGTCAGCACTTTCAATCCGACGCCCCGAGCTGTGAGGTCATGAACGGTGTTGATCAAATGGCGTAGGTCACGTCCAAGCCGATCAAGCTTCCACACTACCAAGGTATCACCGTCACGAAGGGCCTTGAGGCATGCAGCCAATCCGGGTCGGTCATCCTTTCGCCCCGAGGCCATGTCTTCATATACATCGTTCACCGCTACTCCGGCCCCGATCAGCGCGTCGTGCTGCAAGTCCATTGCCTGAGAACCGTCCGCCTTGGACACCCGCATGTAACCGATCTGCATGAAAGCCTCTGTAATATAAACGTTCGATTAAGTGACAATCTGTGGAATAGTAGTCTTTTGGTGAAAAATTGTCACTTAACCCGTTATTTATTGTAAGACTTACAAAGGGGTAGATCTGATTATTAAGTGACAAAAATTCGGCGACTCTCACCTCTACTATCCAACGACCGAACCACCGCCCGCCCACCTGAGCCTGATGTATGCCAATTTGGCACACATATTTGACCACGAAAACAATGTATGCCATTCTGTCACACGGATAGGGCCGGTAGTTAAGGTAGCCCTGTCTACGCACCGACGGCCTGTTTCGCCGTCCGGCAACATACACGACAGAGGTATAGGTGATTTTGTCATGGCTACTACACAACACGCCTCTCAGAGACTCGTAACCAGGGCCTCTACTGAAGTGATTGAGCTAGTACAAGATGCGGCGGATATTTCCGGGGTTTCGGTATCCGATTTCTTGCGCGAGTGCGTAATCCAGCGTGCCAGAGCTGTGATCTCAGCTCACGAAGAGTTCACGCTGTCTGCACGAGGGCAAGAGCAGATCATGCAAGCACTGGAAAATCCGTCTCCGATTAATTCAAAGCTGCGAAACGCAGCACGGAGACTCAAAGAACATGGCGGTTTCTACTCCACTTGAACTACAGCCACTGAACAAGGCTGTCCACAATCGAGAGGCGTTCGACTGCGGCGTCGAACACCTCAACAAGTGGCTTTGCACCCAGGCAGTCTCTGCCGCAAAGCGCAACTTGTCACGAACCAAGGTGCTGGTGTCACCCGACGATCCGGGAACAGTGATTGGCTATTACTCAATAGCCAATACTACACTTCATGGGCTCGAAAAATATCCCAAGCAAGGGGCGCCAGCTCTCCTCCTGGGCCGTATGGCCGTTGATCAGTCCCACCAAGGTAAGCGGATCGGTGAGCAACTGCTACTGGCGGCGATGCGAGATACTGCGTACCTCTCAGCCGACCCCCGGCTGCCACCTGTAATTGGATTGGTAGTCGACCCCAAGGACGGCGCCGCCGGTTTCTATTTGAGTTACGGCTTTGACGAAATCGAGATGGATGATGGCATCACACGGCTGTTCATGCCAGTTTCAAAGTGCGTGGAAGTCACCGAAGCAATGAGCTGAGCGGTAAGCGGCTGGCGCGTGTTCAACATTTCAGCCGCCTTGCTTCCCTTCTATTGCACCGGACAAAGTGTTCTCACAAACGACCGTTTTCGAGAGCGCATTTGCCAGCGCGCAATCTCGCAACTGCCATCACTAGTCACCGTCTGGCGCATGCGACCGAGACAGTCGCTAACGGCAAAAGTGGACACTCTGAAGCGCAAACAAGATCCGAAACTGCGGCAATTGGCACAACTCGTAGAAGCCCGGCCTCCAGGCGATAGCTTTTCCTTACAACGACTCATTGGTCTCTTTATGCAACGATGACACCACAAAACGCTAGCACGCCGGGCTACCTTCGGAGATCGGTATACTCTCCCCGGAATTCCCCATTTCCCCCTCGACTGCACGGTGAAAAAGACGACTTAATTATAGGTTCCCTAGCCAATCAGACTCCGCCTCGATCTTACGGTTCTGCGGCAGGAAGTGATGCTCTAGGGTTCTCAGTAGCGCCTTGTCGGACTTCACCACCTCCCGTATCTCGTCCGGTCCCATGATGATCAGCTCAAATTTCGCCTTATTAGCTTCTCGAGTCCTGTCGATCCGGCACTGCGCATTGTGTGATAGAACGCCGCTGGTCCATAGCTCGAAGCGTGGTTTGGGGCCGTTCGGCGTTACGGCTTCGATACGCTCCAAGTGCTGACGGACGCGGTTTATTCTTACCGTCAACCACTTTCCTATCTCATCATCACTGACCTGAGTGCCAGGGCCCATGCCTTTACACTCAATCATTCGGGGACTGTTGCCCTCTTGCAGCAGGAATACGTCAACTTCAGCTTCTTCGTCATTGAGTCCTTTGCAGACCTTGTTGAGTACGGGCTGTCCCGGTGAATCTCTTCTGACGATATGTGCAACCAACAGTTCGAAGAAGGCTCCGCGCATATTGCCCATTGCCCCCTCCAGCTTGCTAAGGCGGCTAAACATATCATCGAATTTTTCCGGGTTTAGCGATCCCATTGCCGCCTTAGTCAACGCCCCAACAAGCTCTTTGAAGGCTTCGGCTATCTCTTTGCCGAAAAGAGATTCTGGGGTTCCTGGGATCACGCCGACTTCTCTCAAGGCTCGAAATGCTTCGCGGCTGTAACGGTCGGCTACAAAGATGAAAAACACTCGCTTCATCGTTTTGATGGACTGGAGAGTTTTTACCTTATGGACGAACGGTTCTATGTGGTGGAGTTTAACCGGGCTATTGAGTAATACATCACAGACAACAAAGCCAGGGCTTGGAGTGCTTTGATCCCTGTGCCATGAGAGAAGAGGAGCCAAGTAGCAGGGGGCTGATAAATCCCAGGTAAAGGTTCCTACCTGGGGGGGAGGACCTTCATCACCGCGGAGCTTGATGCGGTCAAAGCTGGCCATACCCAGTCGCCGCAACCATTCCTTGATGCTGTCGAGTAATGCCCGCTCCGCTATGAGACGAGCACGGGCTAACGCAGGCTCCTGGATGCCTGCGCTTTGTTGGTAGGCTTCAAATAGCTTCTTAGTCATAACGCACGGACCAAGTCCGGGTAAGCTTTCAGTCACCAGGATGTCTGCCTGCATCATACGCTGTAGTACCGTGCGAGCTCCCAAGTGCTTCTTCTGAGCAATTGGCGAGCCACAAGCACTGTCAAAGTCGGCTAGAGGCACAACCCTTCTGGCCTCTACAGCCCCTAGTGCCCGAGCATATGGTCCGTTGGTGTCATAGATCGCTTGAAAGAGGTTATGCCAGTACCGAGGGGAAGCGTAATCCTGCTGGAGGTACATAAAGCGCACCCGCCGCGCAAACGGGAGGTGGGCCAGCTTTTTGACGGCAGGTCCAGCACGGCTGATTTTTTGACGGGCAGCAGCAGGGGTAATCCCATGTTTCTGGGTGAGGTACTCGGCCAGCTTGCTGCTCAAGCATGGTCCAAGCTCGGACCAGGAAAGTGCTTCTTCTATCATGCGCCTATCTTCGGATGTGTCACATAGCGCTATTTATAATAATACACTTCGTGATCATTAGTAGTTTTTTGACTATATAAAACAACCATTTTAAAAACAAAGACTTATAAGAAATATTCTTCGCTTAAAATGACTCTATGTCACAGTCTACTTTTATGTGGAATATTTCACGGCTTTATTGATCACTCCACCAGACTGTCCGACCATACGCTAGAACCCCACTTTTGGGGTAGTATCGTGCAGAGGTCCGTCTGTTGCTTGCAACCTTCAGAAGCAAGCAGACAAGCTGATGGGGTCGGATTAACGTACTAGCTCTTATCGGCAGTTGGTGTAGAACACGCCTTGTCGACGCTCAGTAGCCTGGGTTAGTCAGGCTTCACTCAAATCATCAAAGGACTGTTGATCATGATCACCAAGATCCGTATTCGTGGGTACCGGATATACAAGGACTTCACGCTCTGCCCCCACCCAAAGAAGAACATCCTGATAGGTGATAACGACGCCGGTAAATCTACCTTGATGGAGGCTGTGTCACTGGCGCTTAACGGGCGAATCGGCGGCCGAGGCGTGATGGAGGAGCTGAACCCGCACTGGTTCAACTCCGAGTTGGTGGAGCAATTCCTTTCCGCCCGGAATGCGGGCGGAAAGCCATCCTTCCCCGAAATTCTAATTGAGCTGTACCTGCGTAATGATCCTGAGCTACAGGTACTGTGTGGCGCGGTTAACGCCGATGTACCCACTAATGCCTGCCCAGGTGTGTTCCTACGGATTTTCCCGAATGAAGAATACCAGGACATGTTGGACGAATGGTTGAAGGCCCCAAGCGATCTATTGCCCGTGGAGTACTACACGTACGAGTGGCGCTCGTTCGCAGACTGTCAGTTGATGAAGCGCCCGAGGGTCCTGTCTGTTGCCACAATTGATTCCCGTACAGTCAAGTCCACAACCGGCGTGGACTACCATTTGCGGCAGATCCTGAGCGATCATCTAGAGGCCCCTGAGAAGGCGGCAATATCGCAGGACTACCGAAAGATCAAAGCATCGATGACTGAGGGGGCGCTTGCGCCGGTCAACGCTCGTATCGCGGAGCTAGGGGCTGCGCTGCAAGCCGAGCCCATGGCTCTGGCTATGGATCAGACCTCCAGAACATCATGGGATAGCGCCATTACTCCTCACGTAGATCGTGTGCCATTTGCGATGGCAGGGCTTGGCCAGCAGGCTGCGATCAAGATCTCACTCGCTATGAAACGGCATGCGGACAACGTGAAGATCGTGATGATCGAGGAGCCCGAGAACCACCTTTCCCATACCAGTCTGAGGATTTTGCTGGACCGTATTGAGTCGCTTGCCTCGGATGAGCAGCAGCTCTTCATCTCGACTCACAGTACCTACGTGTTGAACCGACTTGGCCTGGATGCCTTACATCTGCTGAGCCGTAACCAAGTGTCGAAAATTACCGATCTGTCTCCAGAAACTGTCCGTTACTTCCAGCGACTGCCTGGATACGACACCTTGCGCTTGGTTCTGGCCAGAAAGGTGGTGCTGGTTGAAGGACCTTCCGATGAAATCATCTTCGAGCGAGTGTTTGTGGATCGATACGGACATGGGCCAATGGAGGCTGGGATTGATGTCGTCAGCATGCGTGGGCTTGCTCTCGCACGCTGCTTGGAGCTATGCCAGGCGATCGATAAGCCGGTAGCGGTGATGCGAGACAACGATGGAATCGAGCCCACGGAGCTGAGGGAGACTGTTGAGCAGTGGCTGGACGGCAAGAAGCGGGAGCTTTTTATCGGCGCTGTGGCTGATGGTTATACCCTTGAACCTCAGTTGGTCAAAGCGAACGGAGAGGAGCATCTAAGGGAGGTACTGGGAATCGCCGCGAGAGCTAGTTTGGATACCTGGATGACGCGCGAGAAGACCGAAGGCGCGATACGGATTGCCGAGTCAGATAAGGCTTTGACGCCGCCAGGGTATATGAGAGCAGCTGCAGAGTTTATCCAGAATGCCTAACTTCCTTACATTGGCAGTGGCTGGCGGTCGTAAGACTCAAGGTCTAGTGAATCACTGTAAAGCAATGCCCTCAGAACGTAAGGTTGCGCTGCTAACGTTCACCCAAACGAACCAGCAGGAGGTGAAGGCTCGGTTAGCTACTCAGGCCGGACATGCCACTGGGGTGGAGGTCATGGGGTGGTACACGTTTCTGCTCAGGCATTTTGCACAGCCATTCCTGCGCTTCAAATTCCCTGGTGAGCGAGTCGGGGGCTTCGAATTTGAAGGACGTCCAAGCAGGTATGCGCGAGGCAAAAGCAGGTTCATGACTGCCGACAACAGAATTTATAGCTGCGAGCTAGGTAGGCTGGCTTTTGAACTAATGGAGGCCACCCCGGCGCTGCTGAACCGCTTGGAATGCATCTACGACGAAATTCTCATCGACGAGGTTCAGGATCTTGCTAGCTACGATTGGGAGATCTTACAGGCGCTACTGCATTCCAACATTGAGGTACGGTTGGTTGGTGACGTGCGTCAGGCCGTCCTCTCCACGAATCCCAGAGGGCGCAAGAACAAGCAATTTGGTTACGCCGCTTCGTTGGAATGGTTCTTGGAGCGCGAGGCAGAAGGCTGCCTAAACATCACCTATACAACGATTACTTATCGGTGCAGGGAAGAGATTGCGACCTTTTCAGACAGCATTTTTGATGCGAGATGGGCCTTTCCTGAGACCACCTCAGAGAACAATGATGAGACTGGGCACGACGGTGTGTACCTGGTGCGCTCCGAGCATGTCTATGAGTACATGGCCAAGTACAGCCCCCAATGCTTAAGGAACAGCATAAGCTCGGCAAAAAATCTGGATCTTCCCTTCCAGAATTTCAAAGGGGTGAAGGGCGCCACCTTTGAGCGTGTGCTAATTGCTCCTACCAAAAACATAGAAAACTTCATCAAGAATGGAAGGCCTTTGGAGTCGACAGCCGCTGCGGCGTTTTACGTTGCAGTCACCCGCGCCAAGCAAAGCCTTGCAATCGTGCTTGACCTGCCAGGGAAGTCTCACCTGCGATACTGGTCTCCCTGATTCCGGTTGTCGTTTTCAGAAGTCGACTGCACGGAATATCAGAAACCGATTGCACTACTCGGATGTCAATTTCAGAAGACGACTGCACCATTTATCAGGAGTCGCCTGCACTGCCTCTGCCCAGTTTGTCCCGCACTCGCATGATGGACTGCCGGGTGGTGCCGTAGTCACGCGCCACCTGCGCAACCGATTCGCCAGCCGCAAGGCGTTGCATGGCTTCGGCCTGCTGCACCTTGGTCAACGCTGGCGGGCGGCCCAGCGCCTTACCATCCGCGCGCACACGCGCAATGCCTGCCTGGGTTCGCTCGATCAGCAAGTCGCGTTCAAACTCAGCCACCGCACTCAACACGCTCATGGTCATCTTTCCGGCGGCGCTGGTCAGATCGACCCCGCCGAGCGCCAGGCAGTGGACGCGGACACTATCGGCGGCCAATCGCTCAACCGTTGCGCGGACATCCATGGCATTGCGACCGAGCCGGTCCAACTTGGTCACGATAAGCACATCACCGGGCTCCAGCCGGTCAAGCAATCGGACAAACTGCGGACGCTCAGTGGCTGCGATGCTTCCGCTGATGCTTTCGGTCACGATGCGCCGCTGATTGACTGAGAAGCCTGCGGCTTCAATCTCTCGAACCTGGTTGTCGGTATTCTGGTCAGCCGTGCTGACGCGGGCATAGATGAAGGAGCGTGACATTGTCTGAAGCCATCGACCTGTACGAAATGGGAGTACTTATTATATGCCATGTCCGAAATAGCGGGAGGCTTACTTACGTACAGGCGGTTCGATAGGTGTCCGTAACCGATCATATACGTACACATCAAGGTGTTCGAGATACCGCCCACCGTGCAACGATGTTTGAAGAATCGTCGAAGCTGGTGCACAGGACTGCTGGTTGGTAGCTTTGTGCGCACCAGTGGTTTCAGGGTGCAGCCACCCTCTGAAAAGACACATGCCCTGATCTCACTTTCGTGCACAGGAGTTTTGAGCATAGTTGAATGACTGCTGATACCGAGCTGTCAGGATCCGCGTCTGCATAAAGTGCGCTACATCCAGTCAATTGATGCTGCTGTCTTCTTCTTGTGAAAATGACATCAGTCGACGTCGTTGGTTGATTTCCATTTGCCGGCAGCAATTGCTGTACATTCGGCAACAAGCAGATCTAGAACTGACTCGATCTTGCGAACATCATATGTACCCGCGGCCAAGGTTTCTGACGTTTGTTTCAAGAACTCCTTGCTGTAGAAATCCTTGTGTTCCAACGCCCCCTGATAGGTACCGAGGTTCTTTTTGTAGTTGGTCCAAAGCACCTTAGCCGGCGGATGATGGCCGACATCAAGATCGAGATAGCACTCAATCGCTGCCCCGCGCTGGTTAATGTCCGAGGTGCCGAGCCCCTCTGGGCCTTGCGACGGAAACGCGCGAAAATCCTCAAGCTCAGGCAGCATGATCTCGCGCATATTCCCAGGAAGCGTGAGCGCGGAAAGACGCTGATGGGCATCGAGACCCTCGGCGTCATTGTCGAATACGAAAACGACTTGATTGTGGACGTCTATCTTAGCGAGCCCTTCCGCGAACTTCACTAGGCTACCTGTACCCGAAAACGGATGGCTTTCGCTCACGTCAATGAATCGGAAGAAATCTGCGATTCCTGGCCGCAACAGTGCGAGCGCATGCTTTAAGATGTGAACGTCCGAGCTGCCCTCGGTCGCGATCAAGAACGTCTCAGTCCGCTTGGCGTAAGGCACGAACTGCCGCTCCGTAGCCCACCCTGCCTGCACCAACGGACCATATTGCCAAACAATGGGAGCATCCTCGTTCGCGCTCGACTCCGCCAAGAGACGCAGGACGGAATACGGGTGAAGGATATTTACTAACTGACCGAAAAAGCTTAGCTCCGAATAGGCCTGGATATCAAAGGATTGGTAGCCGGGAATACGCTCAAGCTGTATCCCGCCGAATCGCCCTCTGATTTTCTCTTCGCTTGCATCGTCCGAGTCCCAAATAAAGGTATCGTTGAGACTGTTGACCGGGTGAGCGGTAGCGAAAGCGCAGAACTCCGAAAAAGACATCAGGTCGAGAATGGGGTCGTCATCATCCTGAAGAGACTGCCTTTCCTCTAGCCAGCCGTCTGCGACAGTGTCATATTCACGGCGGACGCGCTCCAGATTGAAGCCCAAGAGTTCGAGGCGCGGAACGACTTGCTTAAGCGGCCGCGTGAACACCATCTCGGAAAGTGTGGTGCCCTCGTCCCCCTCTATATGCCAATCGTAGTCGAGTTGGTTGCTCTTGATCGCCTTTCGATCTAGTTCCTGAAAAATCGATCCGTGATCGATTCCGCGGTGGTTCTTGCTGTACGTGACCGACACACCGGCCACATCGAGCGTAATCTCCGTTCCCACGCATCTCCCCCTGTCCGTATTAGATGGCTATTCTACTCGAAGCTACTAACCCGGATATAGCCGATACGATATCCCTTCACGACGCCTCCAAGGATGAATCTGTCAGGTTGAAATCCATGACCCTCTAAGGCAAGTGTCAATCAATGGAGAATAGCACTCTATCCTGACGGATTGACGAGCGCTTACCTGACATCAGGTTAGGGTATAGTTCAACGGGACAGCCGGATTTAAGTCCATTACGAAGGAGCGTCAGCTTATCCCGTGATAATTTGATACTATCTAACACCACCCGTGACGCTCTAAGGAATTTTGTGATCAAATCCGCGAAGAAATGGGCGCGCACCATCAAACGCGATGTGCATGCAGTCTGGTTGGCCGCCCGCGATCCACGTACACCATGGTTTGCCAAGGCGCTCGCACTGACTGTGGCCGCGTATGCCGTCTCGCCTATCGACTTGATCCCAGACTTCATCCCAGTGCTGGGCTATCTCGATGATCTCATTATCGTGCCACTCGGCATTCTGATGGTGGTTCGACTTATTCCGCCCGATGTGATGAATGAACATCGGGAGGCTGCTGCCGCGTCAACCAATCGTCCTGCCAGCCGTTTCGCTGCGGGTGCCGTCATTGCTATTTGGATCGGTTGCGCCGCCCTCTTGGTCGCCGCCTACCGTCTCCCCGCCGAGTAATCAGGCGGCGACCAGGGCCCGCGCATGCTCCAGCTTTCCCGCTAAAACCTCACTATGCTGTGCCAGCCACATGTCATTTATCAATTGAAGGTTGAGCCAGAACTCTGGCGTGGTACCCAGAACCTTGGCCAACAGAAAGGCCGTCTCTGCCGTTACGCCTCGCCGTCCGCCGCATAGCTCATTGACCGTTTTCCGGCCTACGCCCATTGCTTTAGCCAGCTCTCCCTGAGTGATTCCAAGGGGCTCCAGAAATTCTTCCCTGAGCATAACGCCCACAGTAGTGGGCTGATGGGCAGGAATTTTCAGTGCTTCAGCCATAATCTCACCTCTCACTTATACGTATGGGGATCCAGGTAAACCCCGTTAGCCTCACCAGCGTCCCACTGAAATATCAGGCGGTATTGCTTGTTCACCCGGATCGAGCACCAGCCTTTCAGGTTGCCCTGCAAGTGCTCGAACCTGTTACCAGGCGGTACTCTCAAATCCTGTTCGCCCGCAGCGACATGGATGATATCGAGCTTTCGCTTGAGAGCTCCTGCGATTGTGCTAGGGATTTCGGCCGACTTCTCGCCGCCGAAGTAATACTCATCCAGCCATTTATCCCTGAACGTTTTGATCATCCTAAATGTATCCTGTATCGACTCACGTTACAAGCGAATTTCTACCGCCTACCCAGTCGGAATTCCTCATAATAAGGGTTAGCTCACGAAACGGATCGGCTGTGACTGCTGCCTGCCACAGGCCTTCTAAGAACCGTGCATGTGAGCAGGCCAGATCTGCTCCAGACCACCTCTCATCACCGCAGTTCTTCAACCCTGCACATTGCTGATCACTCTCCCCAGGCACCGGCAAACAGCTCGCGCTCCTCTTGCCCGATCACCTGCAGATAGATTTCCGTTGTCTTGGTCGAGCTGTGCCCCATTGCTTTAGCCAACACATGAATCGGCAATGGTCGGGCGGCCGTCACCATCGCGACGCCGTACCCGTGCCGCAGCCCTTTCCCCGTCGCCTGCTTGCCCTCGATCCCGGCCCGATCCATGACCCGCTTTATCAGCCGGTAGGCGGTCGGGCGGCTCATAGACCACAAGCGGGCGCCGCCGGCGGCGGTGCCCTGCACTCGGCACACGTCGAAAACCAGGTCCAGCTGATCGATCAAACGCTCCGGTACCGGCACGGCTCGGTACTGTGGCTGCTTGGTGCGTCCCTGGCGGTCCGTAGCGCGCTTTTTCAGGGACCGGAAGGTGATAGAGGCGGTGTCCACGCGCACTCGATCAGCGGTCAATGCCAGCGCCTCCGAGGGCCTGCACCCGGTATCGTGCAGGACATAGCAAAACAGGCGATCCTCGGGGGACTCCGCACCCGCCGCGGCAATGAACGCCTTTCGCTCCGCAGCCGTCAGGTAGAGCCGGTCACCGTCAGGGCTGTAGAGCCGCATTTCAGGGGCAATTTCGCGCATGCTTCCGCGTATCCTGCAATGTGGTGTAATAGCTCAGGCTCGATTGGATCAATTGGGCGTTGCCCTTGGTGTTTTCATTTTCAACTGCGCAGCGCAATCCATGATGTCACCCGCGTAAAATTGATAATGTACAGCTCCGACCCCACATAGTATGGGCTTGGGCATGATGACGCCTCTCAAGCGCCCCTCATTCCGGATGGCGTCTTTAAGCTCATTAACACTCACGCCGAGCAGGCGGGCGGCGTTAGCGACGCCGAGGCGTTCCTTTCGAAAGTCCTTCATCGCTCACTCCTCTTTCCGTTCATTGCAATCGGCCTCACCGAGCATGGCAAGGGCCTACGACGCTCTTTGAATCAAGATATATATATTTTGATTCAAAAGAAGTCCAAAAAACGCCCCTGTCGGGGCTTTTGGGGTCTGATGGTGCCCGTCGGAGCGGGCGCCGTGAATCACTATAGGGTATTGAGGACCTCAACTGCCGCCGGCTGAAGTCACGGCAGCAGATCTCTCGGATGGCAGTCTAATACCCTTGCAATCAGGTACAGCTTCTCGATAGTCAAGTTCACTTCTCCACGTTCGACACGTCCCATGTAGCTTCGATCCAGGCCTGCCAAAAGCGCGAGTCTTTCCTGTGATATGCCAAGTAGCTTGCGCCGAGAGCGCACATTCATTCCAAATTGAATTAGTAGATTGTTCATGCATTGCCTCATCTGAGGCAGGCACTATCTAAAGTTGCGGTCTAAAATACCACGGACTATAATCCTCATTTCTTGAGATGGAGCAGTTCGAAGCGCTCAATCCAACTGCAAACTTGAAAGAGAGGCTCCATGGCTGCGGTAGCAGTAAAACTTGATCCAAACCTCCACCAGATTCTTGCCCGCCAGGATGTCAATTGCGGCACGGTTATTGAGCTGAGAGATGCATACATGGAGATGGCCGAACTAGGACGAGATATAGACCGCAAGAAGGTGCGGACGTGGCTCTACGGTCAGCTTCGTCGCCTGGTAACGCAGGGACTTCTTCGCAAGAAAAACGCGCCCAATTCGAGACTTACCACCTACCTCAAGACCAAGGCTTTCGACCAAACCTCTTTCCGCATAAACGGAAAACTAGTATCCAACGAGGTGGTTGGAAGCAACGAGCACTTGATGGGTACTCAGGATCAAGTCCTTGAGCAGGTAAGAGCACGTTCCAAGCAGTATCAGGTCGACCTCATTGCGTGCACCGGAGAATCTAAAGACTATCCCGCCCTTAGATCAAAATTGGAACCTCGCTATCATCTCGCTAGAGAGCGCAGCACCAAACGGCTCGGCCAGTTAAAAACAATTGAGAGCGTTCTGATGGAATGGGCTTCACCGTGAAAATCAGGCAATGGCAGGAAGAGTACGTTGAGATTCACTAATACTTCCGAACTCATGCAGCCTGAAAACCAACTAATGACTTTGAAGTTGAATTCATTGGAAGCTTCAGAGAACGAGTGATTTCTTTATACGAATGAACCGTATGCAGAATTGTAGGTTTTAGTGAGCCCTTTTATGAAAATAGCCCCAAGTATTTTTTGGGCATATGGAGTCTGGAGACAGCGATGAGCAGTGTTGAAATAAAGTGTACTTTAAAAAATTGGAAACTTGTACATCTGTGTAACGCTGATGGTCACACGGTAGTAATCATTGTTTGGGGAACCCCGGTGGACGAACCGGGCCAATACGTGAGGACGTCGCCAGTGCGCGAAATAGTGGCGGGTGATGACGACCAATCAGCACTTGTGCATACGGCAAATAGTATTTATCGCGTACTCGGGTCAGGGGCTGAATATTATCTTCCCCTTAAAGCGACTGAAATGCTTTCACAGGGCTTCAGTCCTGATGAGTGTACCAAGTATTACCGTCCTGTTACGCCAGTAAAAGATTAGGTCGATGTCAGACGCAGCAGCGGATGGGCCAGATTGACGATGTCTTCCAAGCGCGGTTTGAACAAGTCACTCTGCGGTTTGTGGATCTTCTTTTTAGGCTTCATAGTTCGACGATTCTGAAACTTTTTGGGCTTTCAGGCGTGAAAACGAAGGGTTTCACACCGTCGAACCACAGTATAGCCAGTTACCAATCAATGGGTTGTAAGTTTTTCAGGGGCGACGACATACCCTGCCGCGGTAAGTTTAGCTGGCTTTACGCAGGCGAGGCAGCTCCTGCCTTTATTGCCGCGGTTTCGCACGATGGCACGGGATCGCAGGTGTTCAATCTCAACGGTCCCTGCGTCGAGATCGAGAAGGTCATTGGGCGGCTAAAAGGCATCGTGCCCGACACACAGATTACCTGTTCAGGTGATGAATTCCCCATGCCGGTGAAACTGGACGATACCCCGATACAAGCCGCCCTGCCGTCTTAATCCAAAATCCCGCTCGAGAAAGGACTCTTGGCGACGTATTTGGCCTTGGCTCCGTGAGACGGCGGTCAGCGGCAATGGTGTCGCCCTTACTCATTGCGCCCCCCTGAATTGAAAACAGAAACATGCAGCTTATTTGCAAGCCCCCGGTTCATAAACAACATCGACGCACCCGTCCCGCGGGTAAGCAACAGGAGTCCAGCCATGGCAGTCGTTCGAGTCGCGATCAGCGGTTACGGCCGTATCGGTCGCAATACTCTACTTGCTCTTTACGAGTCCGGTTACCGCAACCGCATTCAGGTGGTGGCGATCAACGATCTCGGGGACGCCACAATCAATGCGCACCTGACCCGTTTCGACTCGGTGCACGGCCGCTTTGACGGTACCGTGCTGGTCGATGGAGACCGCCTGGTGATCAATGACCGGAACATGCTTCTCAAGCAGACGGAGATTGACACGAATATATACTGGGTAAATCATAGTCACCCCGGTGTTAATGGACAGGCAACCAAGCTTGTATTGCCACCAATAAAGGGGATCCAAGGGGTTTACCCCTTGGCCGCGAAGTCTTACGGAGAACGCAGTTTGAAGTAAGACATAGTCGGTCACTCGGTCTTGATTTTTTCAAGATTAAAAAACGAGAAAAACCCCTTATATATTTTTAGTAACAAGACTTATCTACGAGATATCGTAGCAGTTTCACGCCCTATTCCGAACAGATATTGTTAGCAGTCAGATAGCCGGAAAAACTAAGGTTTCCGCTAATTTTGATAGACCTAACATGGTAATTTTCCTGTACGCAGGTAACGCTGCCACATTGCGTTCGCCGGGTAGTGCGGATTGCCAATGCTGTCGAGGATCAGTAACGGCGGTTCCTCTGTCACAACCATCACACGAACGGCAACCGTACCGTTCGAGAGGTAATTTAGGTCGTGATTCAGTGAACGAAAA
>NZ_BCNS01000129.1 GCF_001528745.1 Marinobacterium profundum
TTTTAGTGATTTCATTTGCAGTGCGTCGACGCACGTGGGAACTACACGTAGGGGGTCGTCGGAAGCGTCAGAAGTGTATGAGAGACAGCCTGTAGCTTGTCCGGTGGGCAGCTAACGCTGTGTAAATCGGCAATCCTGCCGATTTATCGTCTTAAAACACCGCAAAAACCCGCTCAAATCAGTCGGCTCTCGCTACGGCCAGCATTCTCGGACAGCCTCCTGGCCTCCCTGTATCGCAGTGGTGTGTTATCGACGCAGTTTGTTGCCCAGATACTCAAGGGTTTCGGCTGCCTTTTTCGCCTTGTCAGAGCCCTTGTCGGTACCATTGACCGAGGACGTGGTCATCGCGAAGCTATAGATCGCGTGGGCAGCGGCATCGGACATTTGATCCAGCGCTTGCAGGCTGATGTTGTCATAGGTATCGCAGGCCAGGTGATAGCAAGGATCGTACTGATCCCCAGCGGTGCCGCCATAAAGTGCGGCTTCTTCTTCGGACTTGATATCTTCGGCGCCAGTGAATAGGCCGCCTGCGGGTATGCCGGCTGCAATGAAGGGACCATAATCGGAGCGGCCGTCGAAGGCGGTGGCTTCGACTGGCAGAGCTTGAGCGGCAAAGTAGTCGAGGAATACCTGCTCGATATTACTCGAGCCGTTCGGGCCTGCGGCTTCGGTGGCCGATCCGTCGCCGTCGTATACAAAGCGCACGAAATTGGGCGAACCTATCATGTCGAAATTGAGATTCAACGCAATGTTCTTGATCTCGCGCGGCGACAATCCGTCGACGTAGGCCTGCGAACCCTGTAGTCCGGACTCTTCAGCGCCCCACCAGGCAAAGCGAACCTTGTTACGGGGTTCTGTGCCCATGGCTGCCATCTGCAGTGCAATCTCGAGGATCGCCGCGGAGCCGCTGCCATTATCCTGAATACCAGGGCCTTCGGGTACAGAGTCCAGGTGGGCACCGACTACAACAACTCGGTCATCCCGGCCCCCCATGGTTTCGGCGATCACATTATCGGTAGTACGAACCTCAGATACGGCGTCGACGCTGAGTTTAGCCATCACGCCGCCGGCAGCAAGCTCCTCTCCCACGGAGAAGGCGGCGCCCACGACAGGTATGCCAACCACAGGGTCTGCCAGGGTACCGTTGAAGGCGTCTGTTCGTCCTGGCTGACCTTCATTAAATATCACGACCCCAACTGCACCGGCGTTTTCTGCATTGAGTGCCTTTAGTTGAAAGCTGCAGCTGCCCCGCTGAATCACTGCAATATTCCCAACAGGGAAGCCGGCGAAATCTGTCGCTTCACAGCCACTTGTTGAATTGTTGGCATCAGCGCCGGGTGGCAATTGCAGATCAACGCCTGTGGCCGCTGCCGTTACGTTACCGCCACCGGAATACGTCATGGTGACAAAACCACTGATATCGGCATAGGGGTATACCCTGATGATAGGTGCTGTCTGCTCCAGTATTGCAGGCGAAAACTCCTCGAAATATGGAAAGTCAAAGGGTTCTATCGAGACATCATAACCGGCGTCCAGCATCATTTGCGCAACATAGGTGGCTGATTCGTCGTAGCCCCCGGTCGTGGCCGCGCGCGTGCCTCCATTGGCGTCGGCAAAATCCTGGAAGGCCAGCTGATGGCTTCTGACGCCTTCTACGGTGACGGCGCTGCGCAGGGTAGCGGTGTCGATCGGCACCGCGCCCCAGCCAGTTGGACTGGCAGCTGCTACAGCGACCAACAGCGCATATCTGATATTTTTCATTTAGTACTCCTCTACGGATATTCCACCGAAGACGGCGCATTGAGCACTTCAGTGAGTGTCAAACAAAACGGGTATTGTGACCGGGGGCACCAAGTATAAAACAATCGTTTCATACATTTGGCTGCCCGGCGGCCATGAAAGCGTAGAGCAACTTTGTGGTATTGGCCTGGCGGATAAACGGTATCCTTCGCCGTCATCCGTTATGAACAGGAAGTGCGGTCTTTTAGCTTTTATCCCTGAGTCGTCTATTAACCCGCCGGGTTAATAGCGCGAAATGATGATATAGCGCAGGCATAACATGAAAACCGGCATTCCAGAGAAAAGCGTCGCCGAGCAGCGGATGGGTTTCGGCGATCTGCTCTGCGGTGGCATGGTAAGCGGCCATGGGCGCGCAATCCGAATGTTGAACAGGAATGTCAGGGCGTGGCCGTCAAGCCGGGTGTCTTGCGATAGCGCTGAGACGCTTGATTGATGAGCCCTATACTGCAGCCTTCGGTGATACCTTTGTGGCCGTGGAGCGTTTGCGACTGGTGAATGAAGGTGTAATCAGAATGAATATCACCCAGCTGATTGAAGACTGCTGGCGCTGGATATTCAATAACCTATGGGCTTTTAAGGGCTTGCTCAGCAAAGGCAGCCGTTTAGATGTTAATAAGCGCAGCACTCCACAGAGGCTGCGCTTTTTATTGGCTGGCACCTGATACCGGTGTTGTCGTTGTTTGTGGAGTCGCGGCTCTGTTTGCCGGCAGCAGCGACACTGTCCTGGCGTGGTCCGGGAAGGTCGTCAGCAGGTGATCGATAAGCAGCCGGGTGCGCGCCGGCAGATAGTTGCGGGACGAATAATAGATCCAGATGGGAACCGGCGGCGGGGCGAAGCTGTCCAGTAGGGGCACCAGGATGCCGCTGCGGATATCGGCTGCGGCATGCCAGAGTCCCAGCAGCGCTATTCCCATCCCCAAACGTGCGGCGTCCAGTGTGGCTTCCACTGTGGTAACAGTAGGGCCGCCGCAGGGCATGACTTTAGCGCTTTTGCCGGCGACTCGATAAGACCAGGGCTGGATGCGGCCCGAGGTGGGAGAGCGGTAGCCGATGCAGCGATGCTGCGCCAGCGCGTTGGGATGCAGAGGCACGGGGTGGGCTGCAAGGTAGTCCTGCGAGGCTACCGTCACCCAGGATTGGGGGGGGAGCGGGCGGGCAATCAACTGGCTGTCTTCGTGCACGCCATTACCGATGCCAATATCGAAGCCTTCCCCCACCAGGTCGCGTATGCGGTCGTCGAAATGCAGGTCCAGTTCTATATCGGGGTAGCGCTGCTGGAACGCCGGCAGCAGCGGCAAAATCAGACGGCGGCCGAAACTGCCGGGCAGATTGACCTTTAGTCTTCCGCAGGCGGCCTGTTGGGTATCGGTACTGAGTGTGAGTTGCTGTTCCAGTTCATCGAGCAGCGGCATCACGCGCTCAGCGAGCTTCTGGCCATCCTGGGTCAGGGTCAGGGAATGGGTGGTGCGATGGAACAGTCGCAGGCCCAAATTTTTCTCCAGCTGGGCAATAGCCTTGCTGACGGCGGCGGCAGAAATGCCCAGCTGGCGCGCTGCGGACGAAAAATTTCCGGCGACGATCACGGTACGAAACAGGGATAACTGAGGTGGAATCATAGTGGTTTATGCCTGCCTTAAACTTATGGTTTAAACAGTAATAACGCGCAGAATACTACTGTAAACCGACCGGTACGTATATGGTTCAGGCTTTCGAGTTTCGATTCACCTTTGGCAAGGAGCTAGACCTTCATGCAATTCAAGCGCACCGCGATCACCGCCGCTGTCCTGGCATCTACAACCCTGAGTCTGCAGGCGACTGCCGCCGGTTCCGGTTTGTTTGAAGATGACAGCCTGTCGGCCAGTTTCCGTACCTTCTACTTCAACCGTGACAAGGATTCCGGCAACGCCGATTCCGAAGCCCTGGGTCAGGCACTGCGACTGGATTACCAGTCTGGCTATGCCAACGACCTGATTGGCTTTGATGCATCCCTGTTCAGTGTCGCCAAGCTGTCCGGCGATCGGGGCGAAGGCGGTACTGGCGTACTGCAGACCAACACTGACGGCTCCCAGAGTGGTTACACCAAGCTCGGCCAGGCGCTGGTCAAGCTGAAGCTGGGTGAAAACGCGGAACTGCGCGCCGGTCGCATGGTGCTGGATACGCCGCTGTTCAACGATTCTGATTCCCGCGCTACCTCCAGTGCAACCCAGGCGGTGATGGCTACTGGTAACTTCAACGGTGTCGATCTGTACGGTATCTGGTCCGACAAGGGCACATCCAAGACCGAAGACGATTTTGAGTCCTATACCGATAATACTGGCAAGGATTTTGAAGTCGCGGTCATTGGTGGTGGCTACAGCTTCGACAACGGCCTGGCATTACAGCTGGCCTACGGCGAAGCAGATAACGTGCTGCAGCAGACCTATGTCAACGCCAGCTACCCGGTGCAGCTGTCCGGCGGTGCCGAGTTGGTGCTGGATCTGCACCACTACCACGGTGAAGCCGATGGCGCTGGCGCGCTGGACTCCGTAGGTTCGGATTACGAAAGTGATCTGACCAACCTGGCGGCCCAGCTGAAGATCGACAATGCCAAATTCACCCTGTCCTGGCAGAACGTCGATGGCGACGAATATGAAGAGTCCTGGGATGGATTCGATCACGACGACAGCGGCCTGAGCAGCTGGAACTCGGTGCAGCGTCTGGACTTTGACCGCGCCAACGAGCAATCTTGGCAGGCACGTGTTGATTACGATTTCGCGGCGGTTCCTGGCTTGTCGTTCATGACCCGTTACACCCGCGGCACCGATATCCGTCGCAGCGATGCCACCGAAGGCAAGGAATGGGAACGTGATGTGGAGCTGAAATACAGCTTCCAGAACATTGAAGGCCTGTCCCTGCGCCTGCGTAACGCCAGCGTTCGCTCCAGCGAAACCTACAACTCGGACGAAAACCGTCTGATCCTGAACTACACCATCGCCGTGCTCTAACCGCATGACGCTCGTGTAGAGCAGCTTTTTCAGGCCTGTGACGCTACTTTCCCCGGCGCACAGGCCTTCTTCGTTTCTGGCCCCAGCTTTTTCCAGCTTCTAGCTTCTAACTTCTAGCCCCTAGCCCCTAGCCCCTGACTTTTACCCATAGCCCCTTTTCTGTTCCTCGTACCTCGTACCTCGTACCTCGTACCTCGTACCTCGTACCTCGTACCTCGTACCTCGCACCTCGTACCTTTTATGCACAGAAAATTTGCACCAGCGCCCGTGATGGGTGCAAGCTGCAGGCTCACTGTTACACGCAAGGAACTGTTGCATGCCTGAGCTAATCCCCGGCGAATATAATGTCGTTTTGAATGGCACTCGCATTCACTACAGTGTTCGGGGCCAGGGGCCTGTATTGATCGCCCATTCCGGTGGTCCTGGCTGGGATGCGCGCTCCTGGGATGATTTGGCCGGTATCGATGCCTTCGCGAGCGTTATTGTCCTGCATCCGCGGGGTTCTGGTCTGTCGGCGGCACCCGCCAATGGCGCCTACGGGCTGGCGGATTATGCCGCCGATCTGGATGCGCTGTGCAGCCACCTGGAGCTGGAAAAACCCGCCATTCTGGGCTGGTCCCACGGTGGCATGGTGGCCCAGGAGTATGCCCGCCGTTATCCCGACGGGCCAGGAAAACTCATTCTCTACAGCAGCAGTGCCTGTTTTGGCGCCAGCCTCACAGATCCGCAGCAAATGCTCAGCGCCCTGATGGCTTACCAGAATCAGCCCTGGTTTGCGGATTCGATGGCGGCCCTGCGGGACTGGTGGTCAGGTCGCTGTACGACCGATGAAGAGGCCAGTAAATTATGGTCACGGATGGTGAAATTTCACTTTAGTGCCTTTGATGGCAAGGCTGAGCAGTATCTGCAGCGTACTGCACAATTGCCTCTGCACATTGCGCCGTTACTAACCTTTATGGGTAGCGAGGCTGCGAGCATGGATCTGAGGCCTGGGCTCAAAAGGCTGCAGATTCCGGCGCTGGTGATTGCCGGTCGCCAGGATTGTGTAACGCCACTGGCGATGTCAGAAGAAATTGCCCGGGAGATCCCTGGCGCCCAGCTGGAAGTGTTTGAAAACTCGGGGCACTTCGCCCATGTCGAAGAGCCGGAGCGGTTTTGTGAGGTGCTGCGGCGCTTTCTGGGGTGATACGGCGGCTTGTCGCTGATCTGTATCGGCGGTTTACTCTGTGCCTGGAGTGTGGAACAACCCAAAGCAGTCCAGGTATGGACACTTTATTTCCAGCCCATACTCCAGTGACTATCGTCCTGCAGCGTCTGCCAGGGCAGGCGCTGGTTGCGCTTGGACAATACCGCCTGAAGCTCGACTTCCAGCACAGTGCCTTCGTCGTCCCGAAACAGCTCCGTTACCAGGAAGTGCTTCTCTCGATTGTGCGGCAGGGTTGCGGTCCATTTGGACAGCTGCAGTTTTTGCGGATTGATGCGGTTCACGATGGTGTCTCTCCTCTGGGGTGCGGTGATTACTGAGTATACGCACAGGAACCGAGACTGGATGACTCAGCAAAGTAGGCGTCAATTTAGCCTATCGTGTTTTACTGAGGGAAGTGCTGTTCAGACCCAACCGGGTGTCCAGAGTGTATCGTCCTGCAGTGCCTGCCAGCACAGGCGCAGGGTGCTTTGAGGCTTGGTGGCGCGAAGTTCGACATCTTGCAGGCGATTCTCGTCATCAAAAACAACTGCGGTCACCAGGAAGTGGCTTTCACTGTTCTTGGGATCAGTTGCTGTCCATTTGGAGAGCTGCAGCGCGCCTGGATTAATTGGATTCATGATAACTGACCTTCTCTCGCTGCAGTGTCGGCGTCCATGCTGTTAATCAATGCCTGTATAGTCAAATTCCTTTCTGTCGCATTGGTGGGCATTGAGCTGATGCTACTTTCCAAAGACAGATACGGTTGCAGCCATGAAATGGATCAGCCGGGCGAGTTTTTTATCTGTTTCAATGACAGCGGCAGGACTTCGCCCTAGAATTTAGCGCTTTTAAGCTGTCCGTTGCCTTAGTGGCGGGCGAATTTGAAACAGGAGATGGCATGAAGGATCAGGCGTTACTGTTGGTTAACCTGGGCTCGCCGGCCTCGACCGAGGTGGCGGATGTTCGACGCTACCTGAACCAGTTCCTGATGGACCCCTATGTGATCGATCTGCCCTGGCCGGTACGCCGCCTGCTGGTGTCGCTGATTCTGATCCGCCGGCCCAAGGATTCGGCTCATGCCTACGCCTCCATCTGGTGGGAGCAGGGCTCGCCGCTGGTGGTACTGAGCCAGCGCCTGCAGCAGGCCATGGCAAGCACCTGGCAGCAGGGCCCGGTGGAGCTGGCCATGCGTTACGGTGAGCCGTCGATCGAAACCCAGTTAAGTAAACTCGCCGCCCAGGGTATTACGAGAGTGACGCTGGCGCCGCTCTATCCACAGTTTGCCGACAGCACCGTGACCACGGTAATCGAAGAGGCGAAGCGGGTATTGAGCGAGCGCAAACTGGACATTCAACTGTCGCTGCTGCAGCCTTTTTATGATCAGCCTGAATATATGGATGCGCTGGTGGCAAGTGCCCGACCGCACCTGGTGCAGGATTACGATCATCTGCTGTTGAGTTTTCATGGCCTGCCGGAGCGGCATCTGAAAAAACTCGATGTGACCGGCAGTCATTGCTGCGGCGCTGCAGATTGCTGTGCCACAGCGCCCGCCGAGGTACTGCAGCACTGCTACCGTGCCCAATGCATGCACAGTGCCGAGGCTTTCGCCGCTCAGCTGGGCCTGCCCGCCGATAAATGGTCAGTGTCTTTTCAGTCCCGCCTTGGGCGCGCCAAATGGATAGAGCCCTACACCGAACAGCGCCTTGAAGAACTGGCCCACCAGGGCGTAAAGAAGATACTGGTGATGTGCCCGGCCTTTGTCGCGGACTGTATCGAAACGCTGGAGGAGATAGGTGACCGGGGCAGCGAACAGTTCCGCAGCGCCGGTGGCGAAGAACTGGTGCTGGTGCCCTGCCTGAATGATCATCCCGACTGGGTGGCGGCGCTGAACAGCCTGTGCGAGCGGGCACCGATGATGAAATAACCCGCAGCTGCGCTCTGTCGCAGACATTTCGCCATCGTGACGCATATAGAAACGGCCCTGCTTTTGCAGGGCCGTTTCTATATGGGGCTGCTTCAGTGGGATCTTGTCCTCTGAGAGCCTGGGCAACCCGCTGCCCGATTACAGGCCTGCCAGGTGCTCAATAGCAAGAAAGTGAAGTTACTGGCCTTGTCCAGGTGCATACCAGGTACTGGGCCAGAAGGCGAACTTTGCTTCTGTCGGCATTCGCATCTTTCAGTGCTCCCTTAAAAAGCGAGCGCTTCAGGCCGCTGAGTAGCCAATATTGAGTATTTCTTCGCGATTTTTACCGCGCTTGTGCTGCGCATTACATCCTGAAAATGAGCAAGAATTCAAACGTCGATACCGGCCCTGCCTGATTAAATATGCACTATCCGCTGGCAAGGTTTGATAGGGCGCTGCACTGCAGGCTGATTGTCGTGCCGCATCCAGGGCCAGGCCTGGGCAATCCGTGTTACCCAATTCGAGGCACACTAATGAGCATAAAAATTTCCAGTGCACCCTGCTGCTGGGGTGTCGACGATCCCCGTAACCCCCACCTTCCGCCCTGGCAGAAAGTGCTCGATGAAGCTGCCATTGCTGGCTACAAGGGCATAGAGCTGGGTCCCTATGGCTACCTGCCGCTTGATATCGAAACGGTGAGCGCGGCGCTTGAACAGCGGGGGTTGAGTATCGTCGCAGGCACCATTTTCGACAATCTGGTTGACCCCGCCAATCTCGACAGTCTGCTCCGGCAGACCCATGAGATCTGCGCGCTGATCTCGAGCCTGCCGAAGCTGGCGCAGGAAAAAGGTCAGCATTATCCGGCGCCCTACCTGGTGCTGATCGATCATGTGCATGCAGAGCGCAGCCTGGTGGCCGGGCACCCCGGGGCGGCGCCGCGCCTGAGTGCGGAAAAATGGGCGCAGACCATGGCACATATCCGTGCCATTGCCGAGCTGGCCCGGGATGAATACGGCATCCGCGCCGTGGTGCATCCCCATGCCGGCGGCTATATCGAGTTTGAGGACGAAATTCGTCAGCTGCTGCTGGATGTGCCCTACGCTATCGCGGGCCTGTGCCTGGATACCGGCCATCTGTACTACTCGAAGATGGATCCGGTGGCGTGGATTCGTGAACACAAGGATCGCATCGACTACCTGCACTTCAAGGATATCGAGCCTGGGATCTATAGCGCCGTCATGGGCCAACCCATCGACTTCTTTGCCGCCTGTGCCAAGGGCGTCATGTGTCCCATCGGCCAGGGGGTGGTGGATTACGACGCCATCTATCAGTTGCTCAGGGATATCGATTATCAGGGCTATATCACTATCGAACAGGAGCGTGATCCGCGCAATGCCGCCGGCAGTCTTGAGGATGTGACGGCAAGTCTTGCGTATCTGCAGGGCAAAGGCTTTAACCAACAACAATAAAACGCTGAGGCAAATAACATGATCAATGGTGAACTGAAAGTCGCACGCCCGATTCGCTGGGCCATGGTGGGGGGCGGCCGCGCGAGCCAGATAGGCTACATTCATCGCTCGGCTGCACTGCGAGACAATGTCTTCAAACTGGTAGCCGGAGCCTTCGATATAGACCCTGAGCGTGGGCGTGATTTTGGCTTGCGCCTGCAGGTGGAGGCTGAGCGCTGCTATGGCGATTACCAGGCCATGTTTGACGCCGAAGCGAAAAGGCCCGATGGCATTCAGGCCGTCTCGATCGCGACGCCCAATGGTACCCACTTCGCCATCTGCAAGGCGGCGCTGCACGCCGGGCTGCATGTGGTGTGTGAAAAGCCGCTCTGCTTCACGCTGGCAGAAGCCCAGGAGCTGCGCGCTCTGGCAGAGGCAAAGGGGCGAATCGTCGGCGTCACCTATGGCTACGCAGGGCACCAGTTGATCCGCCAGGCTCGGGCGATGATCGCCAATGGCGACCTGGGCGAGATTCGCATCATTAACATGCAGTTTGCCCACGGTTTTCACAGCGAAGCGGTGGAGGGGGCCAACCCCAGCACTCAATGGCGGGTCGATCCCCGCTTTGCCGGGCCCAGCTATGTGCTGGGGGATGTCGGTACCCACCCGCTGTATCTATCGGAGGTGATGTTGCCTGCGCTTAAAATCAAGCGCCTGCTGTGCAGCCGGCAGAGCTTCGTCAAAAGCCGGGCGCCGCTGGAGGATAACGCCTTTGTGATGATGGAGTACGAGGGCGGCGCGGCGGGCACGCTCTGGGCGTCGGCGGTTAACGCAGGTTCCATGCATGGCCAGAAAATCAGGGTAATCGGCTCCAAAGCCAGCCTGGAGTGGTGGGATGAGCACCCCAATCAGCTGATCTACGAAGTGCAGGGCAAACCCTCTCAGGTACTGGAGCGTGGCATGGATTACCTTTATCCCGATGCGCTGGAAGATGACCGTATCGGTGCCGGTCATCCTGAAGGTCTGTTCGAGGCCTGGTCCAATCTGTATTACCGCTTTGCCCTGGCCATGGAAGCCATGGACAAGGGGGATGCGGCACTGGCCGGTACCTTGGGTATTCCGGATATCGAGGCTGGATGCGAGGGGGTGCGCTGGGTCGAGAACTGCGTGCGTTCTGCAGATCTGGGGGCAACCTGGGTCGATTACGCATAGCGCCCTGGCGCGAAGGCGCACAGAGTTGCGTCATCGGCGGGGCTCTGCGAGCATTGGCGCAGGCGGCATGGCGCCGTCGCCTGCGCCGTCCGCCACCTGGCGGTGATACTCAGGCTCTGTTGTTGCGGAGACAGGCAGTATGATGCAGCGGTTCGCAAAGCGGAAATCCCGCAGTCGGCTGGAGATCGAAAGCCAGGCCGAGCTTATGTACATGTGCGCCGCCGACGCCACTCATACCCGGCTGCCCCGTGCCATGCACCGGCACGAGGATTGTATCGAGATTCTGTTTATCCGCGAGGGCAGCGGTTCTCATATTATTGATGGGCGCCAGTATCAGACCCGCAAGGGTGATGTGCTGATCTACAACAGCGGCGTGCTGCACGACGAGTCCGCCAGCCCCTATGCTGATATGAGCGTTTTCTGCTGTGCTTTCAGAAACCTGAAACTCAAGGGCCTGGGCAGGAACCGCATAACGGAACCGGGCGATAGTGTGGTGCTGCAAAGTGGTACGCTCTATGCCGAATTCGATCAGCTACTGCAGGTGCTTTATAGCCGGGTGTGCTGGGAGCACAGGTACGGGGGCGAGTTTTGCAATCAGCTGCTGCAGGCACTGATCGTGCTTGTGCTGAGCCTGATTCGCGATAATGAACCGAGTGTTGCTTCGGAGCATTTTGATATCGGGCAGCAGGTGAAAAACTATATTGACGAACATTACCGCGAAGCCATAGGCTTGAAGTCAATGGCGGCGGATATGCGTATCAGTCATTATTACCTGGCGCATAAGTTCAAAGCAGCCGTCGGCTGCTCCCCCATCCAGTATCTGATCAGACGGCGGATTGGCGAAGCCCAGTCGCTGCTGATCAATACCGATCTGAGCGCGACCGAAATCGCTACCATGGTCGGCTATGATAACTCCAATTATTTCATTACAGCCTTTAAAAAGGTGGTTGGCATTACCCCGAGTAATTACCGGGTGCAGTGCCTGAGATAATATTTTTTATGGAGATCGATATTGCCGTTTAATTTTTTCACCTTTCACCTGGTTTCTATTCATACCTCACTTTCAATCTCGTCCTGCAGTTTTTCAAGCTCATCCAGAATACGTACAAACTTTTCCCCAAAGCGGGTAACCTGATACTCAACGCGCGGTGGCGCTTCATTATAGGTCAGGCGCTGCAGAATACCGAAGTCCGTGTTTTTTCGCAGGCATTCGTTAAGTACCTTGGTGGTTAAACCTTCAACGCTGCGTACCATGGCGCCTGGGCGATTGATGCCGTTTGCCAGCAGCTGGTAAACGGTAAGCGACCATTTGCAGCCGTAAATGGTCTCGACCATGCGGGCGCTGCGCTCAGGCGCGGACTTTCTGGAAAATAATTTATCCTGATTTTTCATTAACATGTACCACTAAGTACCTACTACACCGGATTGTGCTTACTGTGCCAAAGGCTACTCAGTTTCATAGAATTCGTCTACACCTTGCAACGAGCAGTGGAGATAACTCGATGAAAAACATGAATAAACCTTTGGCCATGATCGTAGGTGGCTCCAGTGGAATGGGCCTGGCAACGGCACGCCAGTTACTCAATCGCGGTATTGATACGCTGATTGTCGGCAGTTCCGGTGCCAGGCTAGACGCCGCTAAAAAATCTCTCGTCGATATCGGGCAGGTTGAAACTCTGCAGGCCGATTTATACGACGCGAACGATATTCAGCATGTCATAGATTATGTCGCCAATGAACAGCGCCATATCAAGTATCTTGTGAATGCGGCTGGCAAGTTCAAGCCTACCGCTTTTCTGGAGCATGGCCACGAAGATTACGATACCTATATGGATCTGAACCGTGCCACTTTCTTTATCTCCCAGGCCGTGGCAAATAATATGGCGGCACACCAGGGAGGCTCAATTGTTCATATTGGTTCCATGTGGGCCAAGCAGGCAATCAAGGCCACGCCCTCGTCCGCATATTCAATGGCCAAGGCTGGGCTGCACTCGCTAACACAGCATATGGCAATGGAGCTGGCTGAGCACAATATTCGCGTGAATGCTGTTTCTCCGGCGGTTGTAAAAACGCCAATCTATGAAGCTTTTATTAACCCGGCCTTACTGGATGAAACCCTGGCGACCTTTGATAGTTTCCACCCTATTGGCCGGATTGGCGCCCCGGATGATGTGGCCTATGCGATTAATTTCCTTTTGGGGGATGAGTCCAGCTGGGTCACCGGTGCCATCTGGGATGTCGACGGCGGTGTGATAGCCGGGCGTAACTGATATTAAGTCTGGGGGACTGAGTTTTCAGATCCTGGTGCCGCGATTCAGCTCGGCGGCGACCAGGGCGCGCAGACGGTTGGCGATGGGGGAGAGCTGGCGGCCCTTTACCAGCAGCAGGTAATAGGGCGACAGCACTATGGGCCTTTTGATCGGCAGCACGCTGAGTTTGGCGCCGACACGGTTGCCGACCAGCAGGTCCGAGACTTCGCTGGCCAGGGGGGCTATGGCGGAGGTGGATACCAGCACGGCGATCATGGCCAGCAGGGAGGTGGTGTTGATGATATTGCTGGGCGGCTGCGCCCGCGCCTCCAGAAAGGCGGAGTCCACGGCTTCGCGGATGGGGGCGCGGTGGGTCTGCATGACCCATTCATAGTGTGTCAGGTCACCAATGGCGACCTCCCGTGCCCGCGCCAGCGGATGATCACTGCGCACCACCAGTTTCACGGTTTCTGTGCGCGCCGGCATCAGCTCGAATTCATTGGCGTTGAAGCCGGGCGGCAGCCGGGCCAGTACGAAGTCGTTCTTGCCGCCGATCAGATCCCGTACCAGTACCTCACTGGCCTCTACATTCACATGGATGTCGGCCTTGGGGGAGGTGGCCTTGAGCTGGTTGATGGCCGGAATCACAAAGCCCACCGCGGCACCGGTCACGGCGCCTACGGTGGCCATACCCCCTTCACCGCTTTTCAGTTCATCCAGATCCCGCGACAGATCCCGCAGTTCAACCAGCATGTTGTGCGCCCGCTGGGCCAGGGCGCGGCCGATCAGCGTTGGCACCATGCCCTTGGGGTGACGCTCGAACAGTTTGGCCCCCAGGTGCTGCTCTGTGTCGGCCAGCATGCGCGATGCCGCCGGCTGGGTGATGGCCAGCACATCGGCGGCCATGCGTATCTGGCCGTGTTCGGCGATCGCGCTGATCAGGCGCAGCTGGGTGATCTTCAGGTTTTTGGCGAGCCCGAGTTCCATAAAAACACCTCGAATACCAATTATGGTATGTATTTATACATAAAATGAATTTGATTGGTATGCCTGTGCCGCACTATCTTGGAGGGGCTCAATTGGCTCGACGATAACAATAATGTGCGTTTGGCGCCGGGATCAATTCCATAGGCGCTGGCACCACTGGAGATGCTAATGAAACACTTCAAGAAACTCATGGCGAGCGTTGCACTGGGTACCGTCATGCTGTCTGGCGCCGTATTCGCCGCCGAGAAAGGCTATGTTGGTATTTCGATGCCTACCAAGTCGTCGGCACGCTGGATTACCGATGGCGACTCCATGGTCAAACAGCTCGAGGCCGCGGGTTTCAAGGCGGATCTGCAGTATGCCGAGGATGATATTCCCAACCAGCTGTCCCAGATCGAAAACATGATCGTAAAGGGCGTCAATGTACTGGTGATCGCGGCGATAGACGGTACCACTTTGTCCAATGCGCTGGAAAACGCCCATGCGTCCGATATCAAGGTAATTTCCTATGATCGCCTGATTCGCGAAAGCGCCTACGTGGATTACTACGCCACTTTCGATAACTTCAAGGTCGGTGTGCAGCAGGCCACCACCCTGGTTGAGGGCATGAAAAAGCGCGGCCAGGCCCCCTATAACGTCGAGCTATTTGGCGGTTCGCCGGATGATAACAATGCCTACTTCTTCTATAACGGCGCCATGTCAGTGCTGCAGCCACTGATTGATTCCGGTGACATAGTAATTGTGTCGGGCCAGATGGGCATGGATACCGTGGGTACGCTGCGTTGGGATGGCGCTGTGGCCCAGGCCCGCATGGATAACCTGATGTCAGCCCACTACACCGACAGCAAGGTACAGGGTGTACTGTCGCCCTACGATGGTCTTTCCATCGGCATACTGTCGTCCCTCAAGGGTGTGGGGTATGGCTCCGGCGATATGGTGATGCCGGTTGTGTCGGGCCAGGATGCCGAGGTGCAATCGGTTAAATCGATACTGGCCGGTGAGCAGTATTCCACTGTATTCAAGGACACCCGCGAGCTGGCCCGCGTCACCGTGGGCATGGTCGAAGCCGTACTGGCCGGAACCGTTCCCGAAATTAACGACACCACCACTTACGACAACGGCGTAAAAGTCGTGCCCGCCTATCTGCTTGAACCGGTACCCGTCGATGCCTCCAACTGGGAAAAAATCCTGATCGGCAGCGGTTACTACAGCATGGATCAGATCAAGTAAGTCACTGCAACTGCACGTAACTTGGCCCGTCGGCTACTCCGGCGGGCCAGCATGATCGGGTTATTTCTATGCAAGATATCATTCTGGAGATGCGCGGCATCACCAAGAGCTTTCCGGGCGTCAAGGCTCTGAGCGACGTCAGCCTCAAGGTTAGACGCGGTGAAATCCATGCACTGTGTGGCGAAAACGGCGCCGGCAAGTCCACCCTGATGAAGGTGCTTAGCGGTGTCTATCCCCACGGAAGTTATGACGGCGATATCGTCTATGAAGGCAAGACGGTGGCCTTCGGCGGTATTTCCGATAGTGAAGACCAGGGCATCATCATTATTCACCAGGAGCTGGCGCTGGTGCCGCAGCTCTCGATTGCGGAAAACATTTTCCTGGGCAACGAGATCGCCCACAAGGGCGTTATCGACTGGCCCCAGGTGTATGCCACCACCGCAGAGCTGCTGCTCAAGGTCGGGTTGAGCGAATCCTCTTCCACCCAGATAGGCAAGCTGGGGGTGGGCAAGCAGCAGCTGGTGGAGATCGCCAAGGCGCTGTCCAAGAAGGTCAAACTGCTGATTCTGGACGAGCCCACGGCGGCACTGCAGGAAAACGACAGTCAAAAGCTGCTGGATCTGCTGCTGGAGTTCAAGGCGCAGGGCATAGCGTCGATTCTGATTTCCCACAAGCTCAACGAGATCAGCCGTGTTGCCGACACCATCACTGTGATCCGGGACGGCATGGCGGTGGCCACGCTGGATTGCCACGCCGAGGAAATCAGTGAAGACCGCATTATTCGCGGCATGGTGGGGCGGGACATGGAGCACCGCTATCCGCAGCGCACACCCAAGATAGGCGCCACCCTGCTGGAAGTGACGGACTGGAATGTCTGGCATCCCGAATCCGCCGAGCGCCAAATGATCCGCGATATCAATCTCAAGGTAGCGGCCGGGGAAGTGGTCGGCATTGCGGGCCTGATGGGATCAGGGCGCACCGAGTTCGCCATGAGCCTGTTCGGCAAAAGTTACGGCCAGAACATCAGCGGCGCTGTGAAGCTGCGGGGCCAGCCGGTGGATGTCTCCACGGTGCGCAAGGCGGTGGCCAATGGCCTTGCCTATGTCACCGAGGATCGCAAGGAACTGGGGCTGGTGCTGGATGAAAGCATATTGCGCAACACCACTCTGGCGAACCTTGGCAGCGTATCGACGCGCGGTGTGATCGACGATACGCAGGAGCGTCGTGTGGCCGAGGACTACCGCAAGGCGCTTAACATCCGTACGCCCAGTGTGTTTCAGAAGGTCATGAACCTCTCCGGCGGCAACCAGCAGAAGGTGGTGCTAAGCAAGTGGCTGTTCACCGAACCCGATGTGCTGATTCTGGACGAACCGACCCGGGGCATTGATGTCGGCGCGAAATTTGAAATATACAGCATCATCAACCAGCTGGCCGACGAGGGCAAAGGCGTGATCGTGATCTCGTCCGAGATGCCCGAACTGCTGGGTATATGTGATCGCATCTATGTCATGAACGAAGGCGCTTTCCTGGGTGAACTGGCAGCCGCTGAGGCGAGCCAGGAAAAAATCATGTCCATGATCGTGACGGCGTAAGCGGAGTAAACAAGATGGAACAAGCTAAACCCCTGAACGAGACGCGCCCGGAGCCACAGGCCCGGCCGACGGTTGGTGTCTATCTGGCGAGTCATCTGCGCGACTACGGCATGTTGCTGGCGCTGGTGGTTATCATGGCGCTGTTCGAGTATCTGACCGACGGCACCCTGATGCGCCCGGTCAACCTGACCAATCTGTTCCTGCAGAACAGCTACATCATTATCATGGCCATCGGCATGTTGCTGGTCATCGTCGCCGGGCATATCGATCTGTCCGTGGGCTCGGTGGTGGGTTTTATCGGCGCCCTGGCGGCGGTGATGATGGTGGAGTGGGAGCTGCCACCACTGGTGGTGGTGCCGGTCTGCCTGCTGGTGGGCTTTATGATCGGGGCGGCCCAGGGTTACTGGATCGCCTACTGGAAAATACCCTCCTTCATCGTCACCCTGGCCGGCATGCTGGTGTTCCGCGGTCTGACCCTGGCGCTGCTGGAAGGGCAGTCGGTGGGGCCTTTCCCAAAAAACTTTCAGCTGCTGAGCACCGGTTTTGTACCCGATCTGTTTGGCGCCGACAAACCCAATGTCACCGCCATTCTGCTCGGCGTGATCGCGGCCTCGGCCATAGTGTTGCTGGCGGCGCGGGCCCGCTCCCGGGCGCTGAAGTTCGGCATTGAAGATGAGCCCTTCAGCTTCTTTGTCGCCAAGAATGCGCTGCTGGCCGGGGCCATCATCTTTGTGGCCTACCTGCTCGCCACTTACCGCGGCCTGCCGAACGTATTGATCACCATGGCGGTGCTGATTTCGGCCTACACCTTCCTCACCAACAGCACCACCCTGGGGCGACGTATCTATGCCCTGGGTGGCAACGAAAAAGCCGCCCGGCTGTCGGGTATCAATACCGAGCGCCTGACCTTCCTGACCTTTGCCAACATGGGCATGCTCGCGGCCCTGGCCGGGCTGATCTTTGCCGCACGGCTGAATACCGCAACGCCCAAGGGCGGGGTGGCGTTCGAGCTTGATGTGATCGCGGCGGTCTTTATCGGTGGCGCCTCCATGTCCGGCGGTGTTGGCAAGATTATTGGCGCCGTGGTCGGTGCTTTCATTATGGGTGTCATGAATAACGGCATGTCGATTCTGGGAATTGGCATCGACTGGCAGCAGGTCATTAAGGGCCTGGTGCTGCTGGCCGCCGTTATTTTCGATGTCTACAACAAGAACAAGTCCAGGTAAGGGGATCACAGATGCATTTGTCTCAGTTAAAGGGCGGCGGCGTGATCTGCCGCCAGGGTGAAAGTGCACGCTTGGTAAAGGATGCGAACAGCACCTACGGGCTGGCCATGGAAGCCATAGCGGCGACTTGCAGCCTGGCCGATATTATTGAGCGTCATGGCCTGGGTGAGTCGGTTGAGTTGCTGGCCCTGGCCGAGCAGGGCCTGCTTGACTGCCCGGTGCGTCATCCCGACAGCGCGCACATGTTTCTGACCGGCACCGGCCTGACCCATCTGGGTTCGGCCTCTACCCGTGATGCCATGCACGCCAGCGGCGAGGGCATGAGTGATTCGATGAAGATGTTCCGTGCAGGGGTTGAGGGTGGCAAGCCCGCCCCGGGCGAAACCGGCGTGCAGCCGGAATGGTTCTACAAGGGCACCGGCGCTGTGGCCGTGGCTCCTGGGGAGGCGCTGATATCGCCGTCCTTTGCACTGGATGGTGGCGAAGAGCCGGAGATCGCCGGTGCCTATGTGATCGGGCCCGATGGTACACCCCATCGCATCGGCTTTACCCTGGCTAACGAGTTTTCCGATCATTTGACCGAGCGGCTTAATTATCTGTTTCTGGCCCATTCCAAGTTGCGCCCGGCCTCCTTTGGCCCCGAGCTCTGGGTGGGAGAGCTGCCGCGGGATATTCGCGGTACCTCACGCATTGTGCGCGACGGTGCAGTGCTGTGGGAAAAACCGTTTCTGTCGGGGGAGGACAATATGTCCCACAGCATCGCCAACCTGGAGTACCACCACTTCAAGTACGGACTTTTTCGTGCACCAGGGGATCTGCACCTGCACATGTTCGGCACCGCCACGCTGTCGGTGGCCGACGGTATAGTGGTCCAGGAGGGGGACAGGTTCGAGATCGAGGCGCCGGACTTTGGCTTGACGCTGCGCAACCTGCTTAAGCGCGCTGCCGAGCAGACCCCCGAGGTTCAGCCCTTATGACGTCGCCGCAGAGCGCTGATCAGGCCTCTGACGTGAGCCGGCCTCGCGCTATCTACCCGGATCTGGAAGGGCGCACTGTGTTGGTGTCAGGCGGTGCTACCGGTATAGGTAAAGCCGTGGTTGAGGGGTTCGCCCGCCAGGGTGCGCGCACTGCTTTTGTTGATCTGGCCGAAGCTGCGGGCCAGGCGCTGGAGCAACAGCTGCGAGCCGAGGGCTGCGAGGCGCAGTTCTGGTGCTGCGATATCACCGATACGGTGGCCTATCAGCAGCTGATCCAGCAGGTAGCAGAAGAGTACGGTCCCATTACCGTGCTGGCCAACAATGCCGCCAACGATGTGCGTCATTCGCTGGACTCCCTGGGTCTGGATCAGTTCGATGCGCTGGTGGCGGTGAATCTAAAGCACGCGATGTTCGCTGCCCAGGCCGTGGCGCCCATGATGCGCAAGGCAGGCGGCGGCTCGATTATTAATTTCGGCTCGGTGGGCTGGATGATGGCCACCGCAGGTTACCCGGTCTATGCCGCCAGCAAGGCGGCGGTGCACGGCATGACGCGCGCTCTGGCACGGGAACTGGGGGCGGACCATATACGGGTCAATACCCTGGTACCCGGCTGGGTCATGACCGAGAAACAGCTGCAGCTGTGGGTCGATGAGAGCGCCAGGGAGCTGATCAAGCGCAGCCAGTGTCTGGCAGGTTCAGTGATGTCTGAAGATATTGCCGACATGGCGCTGTTTCTGGCGTCCGATGCGGCGTCCATGTGCTCGGCACAGAATTTCATAGTTGACGGAGGCTGGGTATGAGCGAATTCAAACCTGCAGCATGGCCACGCAAATTGCGCTCCACCGAATGGTTCGGCGGTACCTCGCGGGATCATATCTATCATCGCAGCTGGATGAAGAATCAGGGTCTGCCGGCGGATTTGTTCGACGGTCGCCCGGTGATCGGCATCTGCAATACCTGGTCCCAGTTGACGCCCTGCAATGCCCATCTGCGCGATCTGGCGGAACGGGTGGCCCACGGCATCTATGAAGCCGGCGGCCTGCCGCTGGAGTTTCCGGTGTTCTCGGCCGGTGAGAGCTCGCTGCGTCCCACCGCCATGATGTACCGCAATCTGGCGGCCATGGATGTGGAGGAAGCCCTGCGGGCCAATCCGCTGGATGGCGTGGTGTTGCTGGCAGGCTGCGACAAAACCACACCGGCCCTGCTGATGGGTGCGAGCAGCGTGGATATTCCGGCCATTATGGTCTCCGGGGGGCCCATGCTCAATGGCTGGTTCCGCGGTGAGCGGGTCGGCTCAGGTACGGCCCTGTGGCAGATGTCGGAAGAGATCAAGGCCGGCACCATGTCCCAGGAGGACTTTCTGGAAGCCGAGCAGGCCATGTCCCGCTCGTCGGGTTCCTGCAATACCATGGGCACGGCCAGCACCATGGCGAGCATGGCCGAAGCGCTCGGCATGGCGCTGTCTGGCAATGCAGCCATTCCCGCGGTGGACAGCCGACGCAGGGTGATGGCGCATCTGACCGGGCGGCGCATCGTACAGATGGTCAAGGACGACCTCAAGCCATCGGATATTCTTACCCGCCAGGCGTTCGAGAATGCCATTCGCGTGAACGGTGCCATCGGCGGTTCCACCAATGCCGTGATTCACCTGCTGGCCATTGCCGGGCGCGTCGGTGTCGATCTGACACTGGACGACTGGGACAAGCTTGGGCAGGACATCTCGACCATCGTTAATCTCATGCCGTCGGGCAAGTACCTGATGGAAGAGTTCTTCTATGCCGGCGGTCTGCCGGTGGTCATGCGCATGCTGGGGGAAGGGGGCAAACTGCACCGCGATGCCATCAGCGTCTCGGGCGAGCCGATCTGGAACGACGTCAAGGATGTACGCAACTGGAACGACGACGTTATTCGTCCGGTCGACAAGGCGCTGACCGCCAAGGGCGGCATTGCTGTGCTGCGCGGCAATCTGGCCCCCAGGGGCGCGGTGCTGAAACCCTCAGCCGCCTCGCCGCATCTGTTGCAGCACCGTGGCCGGGCCGTGGTGTTCGAAGGCATTGATGACTACAAGGCGCGTATCAACGACGAGAATCTCGATATCGACGAACACTGCGTCATGGTGCTCAAGTACTGCGGCCCCAGGGGCTATCCGGGTATGGCGGAGGTCGGCAACATGGGTCTGCCGCCCAAGGTACTGCGCAAGGGCATCAAGGACATGGTGCGTATTTCCGATGCCCGCATGTCCGGTACGGCCTACGGCACCGTGGTGCTGCATACCTCGCCGGAAGCCGCCATGGGCGGGCCTCTGGCTGTGGTACGGGATGGCGACATGATAGAGCTGGATGTCGAAAACCGCCGTTTGCACCTGGATATTTCCGATGACGAACTGGCCGGCCGGCTGGCGGACTGGTCGGTTCCCCAGGAGTCGCCTGTCAGTGGTTATATCAAGCTGTTCCACGACCATGTGCAGGGCGCCGATACCGGTGCGGATTTTGATTTTCTGCGTGGGTGCCGAGGGTCTGCCGTACCCAAGGACAGCCACTGAAGCTGCAACAGCGGGCTTTCTATTTCCAGCAGTAAAGGAGTTAAGTATTTAATGACGTTAACTGGCAAGCACTATCTGGCAGGAAACTGGGTGTCCGGCGACAGTCACTTCATGTCCACTCCGGCCTTTGGCTCGGCCCATCAGTTTGCCGTCGGCACGCCCGCCATGGCAGATACCGCGGCCCGAGCTGCAGAAGTGGCATTTGAGAGTTACGGCTATTCCAGTCGCAGCCTGAGGGCGGCCTTTTTGAACCGCATCGCCGATGAGATCGATGCCCGTGGCGATGCCATTACCGAAATAGGCTGCCAGGAAACCGGCCTGCCCAAAGCCCGCCTGATCGGCGAGCGTGGCCGTACTGTGGGCCAGCTGCGTCTGTTCGCACAGCATATCGAGTCCGGCGACTATCTGGAGCGCAGGCAGGATGGCGCCTTGCCCGGGCGTGCACTGTCGCGGCCTGATCTGCGCCTGATGCAGCGCCCCATCGGCCCTGTTGCGGTGTTTGGTGCCTCCAACTTCCCGCTGGCCTTTTCGGTGGCTGGCGGCGATACGGCAGCAGCATTGGCGGCGGGTTGTCCGGTGGTGGTGAAGGGGCATGGGGGTCATCCCGGTACCGGCGAAATCGTCGCCCAGGCCATTGCGGCGGCGATCGAGGCCTGTGAACTGGATCCCGGCGTGTTCTCGCTGATTCAGGATGGCGGCCGCGAGCTGGGCCAGGCTCTGGTGCAGCATCCGCTGATTCGGGCGGTGGGTTTTACCGGCAGTCTGGCTGGAGGACGGGCGCTGTTTGATCTCTGTGCGCAGCGCCCCGAGCCCATTCCGTTCTTTGGCGAGCTGGGGTCGGTGAATCCGATGTTTCTGCTGCCGGGCGCGGTGTCGGTCCGTGCCGCCACCCTTGCGACCAGTTGGGCCGGCGCCCTGACGATGGGTGCCGGCCAGTTCTGCACTAATCCTGGTCTGGCGATTGTGATTGACGGGGCCGATGCCGATGCCTTTGTCACTGCGGCCCGGGAGGCTCTCAGCGCTGTGGCGCCCCAGACGATGCTGACCGACGGTATTGCCCAGGCGTATCGCAGTGGTGCCCACCGGCTGCAGACCAGTAACGGTGTACAAACGCTGCTGGCCAGCGACAGTGGCCAGCGTGACGCAGAGCCCTGGCTGTTCGAGACCAGGGGGCAGACATGGCTGGCAAACCCAAACCTGGCCGAAGAGGTGTTTGGCCCCCTGGGGCTGGTGGTACGGGTGGCGGACTTTGATGAAATGCTGACCCTCGCGCGATCTCTACAAGGGCAACTGACCTGCACTTTGCAGCTCGATAGCAGCGACAGCGAACAGGGTAGGGCACTGTTGCCGATCCTTGAACGCAAGGCCGGCCGCGTACTCGCCAATGGCTTTCCTACCGGGGTGGAGGTATGCGACAGCATGGTGCACGGCGGCCCTTATCCGGCGTCCACCAACTTTGGTGCGACCTCGGTGGGTACTCTGTCGATCCGCCGTTTTCTGCGCCCGGTGTGCTACCAGAATATCCCGTCCGATATACTGCCGGCGGATCTGCGCTAGGATATTCCTCTGCCGCTTTTATGAGTCCCTGCAATCACCCTGTCCCCGGAGGTTATTCAATTGTGGCATTGTTGCCAGTCTTATTGAGTAGAGACGTTTTTAGAGGTAACAGTGACTGTTTTGGAAGAACCGTTATTTAATGGACTAGATGGCGACACGCCCGGCGGCAAGGTCACAGGCACCAGTACCCACCGTTTTAAAAACAATGGGTCGAATTTCACCGATCTAGCGGAGCCTTGGGAAGGGGGGCGTCAGGGATGGGCTTCCCCCTTGCGTTGCGAAGAGTAAACAACGAGCGCACTTGCTGTATGCGGCAGGGCAGATATGTGGGAACCAGTTTGTCTGCCAGGTAAATAAATCCCAATACCGATTTCCAATCGGCTGGAGTGCGAGCGTTTGTTGCAGGCAGGGCAATGTTCGTAGCTAGCTGAGGCGTTCTGTCATATTAAATCCCCCAACACCTGCCTCAACACCTAATAGTCAGGCCGCTGCTGTCGTGGTCGGATGATTATTGCTGATCGTTTTCTGTACGCCCTTAGATATTCCCTTAGATATTGCAGATGCAATTATCCTGCGCTTTCAGTCGGTAAGGCTGCGAGGGTACGCCGGGCGGGCGGCAATGTCCCCGGGACTCTCGAAGGCTGAAAATAACATAGGTTTTAGATACCTGTTTTATTTGCTGCGCTCCCATATTCTATCGGGTCGCGGAATCGCCGCTGATCGCGAGCATTTAATACGCTTGTATGACGGCAATTACGTCGAATAAATGCAATTTTATTGACAAATTTCAATAAGTAATCAGGGTTGTCTATTGCTGTTTTAGTGGCCAAAATCGTTGCGTCAGGGGTGTCATGGCTATAAGGTTGAGTACTGGCTAACAAACGGTTCAGCGACTGTTAACGCAAGCGTAAAGACAGCGTTGATAATTGGGCTAAGATATTAGGCTCATGTGGCGGGAGCGTCGAATGGTTGTATTGAGCTATTGGTCCATTTCACCGATTCGGTGCGGCTGATAATGCTGAAACATTGTCTGCGTGGCGATATTGTTCAGTATCCACGGGGATGTCAGAACAGGTTTTGTACGAGTTGTTACCTTATGTGAGTGCTCAGACCCCCTTTGGGTTTGCCTGTTATAGGGAATTTGTACAAATTTTGTTGCTTGGCGAATAATAATACGAACGCCTGTAGTCGATTGATACTGCAGGCGTATTTTGCTTGCAGGGCGGTTGCGGTTTGATGTGTCGGATTGGCTCAATCCCCGGGTGTACAGGGATACTTAACAGGCCAATGGCTGCAAACAGCGCCAGGGGAATAACACGAATGCGATTTAGCAAGCTGGTTCGATTGTGCGCAGGTTTTGGCGTTTTGTGCTGGAGCGCATCGGCGCCTCTGGTGCAGGCAGAAAATCTGATTGATATTTATCAGTCGGCGCTGCAGTCAGATCCGCGTCTGGGCAGCGCCACCTTTGATCATGCCGCCGGTGCCGAAGTGGTCACCCAGGCCTGGGCCGGTTACAGGCCCGTCATCACGCTGGGTTACGACAGCATCGACACCACTCAGGATGTCACTAGTAATGGCGCTAGTGGAGCCTTCGAGGACGGTAGTACTTCCTTCCCCACCACCAGTTGGACCCTCAGCGTGACCCAGCCCATCTTCCGCTGGGCCAATTACAAACGTATCGGCCAGGCCAAGGAAGAGTTGCTGCAGGCCGACGCCGAGCTGATTCAGGCTGAACAAGACCTTATTTTACGCGTGAGTGAAGCTTACCTGGGCGCCTTGTCGGCCGCCGACGAACTGCGTTTTCTGGATGCCGAGCGCAGCGCCGTTGCCAAACAGCTGGATCTGGCCCGGGGCCGTGAGCAGGCCTCTATCGGGCGCGCGGTAGACCGCTACGATGCTGAGGCCCGCATGGCGCTGGTGGAGGCTGATTATGCGGTGGCCGAAGTCGCGCTGCGTGATGCCTATGAGGCGCTCTACGAAATGGCAGGCCGTGATCCAGAGGTGCTGGCGACCCTGCAGGATGATATCGATCTGCAGTTGCCCCAGCCGGCGGACGATCAGTACTGGATCGATGCCGCCATGAAAAACAATCCGGCCCTGGTGGTTCAACGCCATGTGGTCAATGTCTCCCGCACCGAAATTTCCCGTCAGAGCGCCGGGCACTACCCGACCCTGGATGCAGTGCTGAGCAAGAGCAACCGCGATACCAAGGGCTCACTTTTTGGTGGCGGCAATGAGGTCGACACCCAGGAGTTGATGCTGCGCCTGAGTGTACCCATCTATGCCGGCGGTTCTGTCAGTTCGAAGAAACGCGAGGCCGTCGCCCGTTATCACAGCTCCGAGCAGGAAAAGACGCGGTTGTTGCGTGAATCGCGCCGCCAGTCCCGTGATGCCTACTGGGGTGTAATGAATGCGGTAAAACGCACCGAAGCGCTGAACAAGGCAGTGGCCGCACAGCAGGCCACTCTGGACCTGCGCCGCGCGGCCTACCAGTCGCGCCTGGAAACGGCCATCAGTGTGCTGGATGCAGAGCGTGATCTGTATTCGGCCAAGCGCGATCTGGCACAGGCCAAATACGATTACCTGCTCAACAGTCTGCGCCTCAAGGCGCTGGTTGGCGTGCTGACGCAGGATGATCTGAATCTGATTAATGGTTGGCTGCAAGGCTGACACCTAACAACACAGGTACGTGGTGTTTTTGCCCGAAGTTTCGGTGAAGGCATAGCATGAGTGACTTAACGCGGGGGCGTTGCTATGAACAAGATCTTTTATCAGGGTAAAAAGGCCAAAAAGGCCGGCAAAAAAAAGCAGAATCTGCAGTTTGAAGCGCTGGAAAATCGGGTGCTGCTGTCGGCAGATCTGGGTATTTCCGCCGCCGATCTGCAGCAGCCGGATGAGTCCGTTACTGGGGTAATCGAATCCGAGCTGCAGCTCAGTGTGCTGGAAAATGCCGAGTTTGAGCCTGAGAGTATCGCCGTGGATGACAGCCTGACACGGCTTCTCGGTGAGGGTACTGCGCTTGATATGGGCGGGCCTGCGACGGCGGATCCAGCAGCGGAACCGGCACCAGAGGCTGGCGGCCCCGACGATGTTGTGCCCGCTGACGGTGATGCACAAGACGAAGGCCTGGTGCTGAGCGCCGGTGAAGTTTATCTGGTCGAGCGCATGATGGCGTCCCAGATCGTGATCCTGGATGCCGGTATCCCCCAGCTGGAATCCGTGATCAACGAGCTGTTCAGCAGCGCCGACACTCAGCTTGCCGCCACTCTGGAATCCCTGCAGAGCAATCCACTGACACTGGTGCCTGCACCCGTCTCCAGTGCTGATCAGCCTGCAACGGATATGGGTGCTCAGCTGGCCGGGGCCGATCTGCAACAACAGCTGCTGCTTAACGCAGACCGGGACATCAAGATATTTGTGCTGGATGCCGAGCGAGAGGGTGTTGAGCAGATAGGTAGTGTTCTCGACTACTTCGAAAACGTCGCGGCTATTCATCTGCTCAGCCATGGTTCTGCCGGAGCCCTGTTCCTGGGCAGCAGCACGCTGACTACGCAGCAACTGAAAAACAGTCAGCAGCAACTGAAACGCTGGGGCAGTGCCCTGTCCAGCGATGGTGACCTGTTGCTGTACGGCTGCGATGTGGCCGAAGGTGAGCTGGGGCTGGAGTTTGTTGAGACTCTGGCGACCCTGACCGGCGCCGATGTGGCCGCCTCAAATGATGATACCGGTAATCTGCCGGGCGCCGACTGGGATCTGGAAAACAGTACCGGTGTCATCGAGACTCAAAGCCTCAGTATTGCCGCGATGCAGGGCGTGCTGGCGACGACCCCGACCGATGGCAACGATACGCTGACCAACCCCACCGGCACCATCAAGGGACTCAAGGGTGACGATGCCTATGTATTCAACACCAACAGCTTTGGTGTGGTCACAGTCACTGAGCTGAAAAACGAAGGCACCGATACCCTCGACCTGTCGGCATTGAGCGTCGATCTGACATTCACCATCAAGAAAGACAATGTGGTGGTGGTGACCTATTCCAGCGGTGGCACAGCCAATAAGATCACCGCCACCCAGATCGAAAACATCAAGGGTGGTTCGGGTAACGATACCTTTATCGTGCAAAAGGGTGCTGAGCTCAAAGGCACTCTGGATGGCGGCGCTGGTACCAATACCCTGAGTTATACCGACCCCGCTGCCGGCATCTTCGACAAAAGTTATAGCGGCGCCGTCGCGGTAGATTTCACAGTAGGCAGCGCCGCCGACAGTGCCAGGGCTACCGCTATTGCGGGCTTTGCCGTGGGCAAGGTGACGAATATCCAGCAGGTGATCGGCGGCAACGGCGATGACTTTCTCAAAGGCTTTAGCGGTGCCGATGATCTTTCCGGCGGCAAGGGCGCTGATACGCTGCAAGGCGGCGCCGGCATTGATCTTCTCAAGGGCGATGCCGGAGATGACCACCTGGATGGTGGTGCCGATACCGATACGCTGGAAGGCGGCGCCGGCAAGGATACCCTGGTGGCCAGTACCGGCGGCGATACGCTTAAAGGCGGCGCCGGCGATGATCTTTATGAGTTCAGCGATACTGCGGACTGGAACGGCACTACTGTCACCGAGCTTGCGGGCGAGGGCACCGATACCCTGGACTTTAGCGCTGTTGGCGCGGATCTGAGCTTCACCGTCAATGACCTTGCCCTAACCGGGCTGGCGGTGAGTGCCGGTGCCAGTAGCCTGAGCGGCGCACTCCATATTGAGCGCATTGTTGCCGGCAGTGGCATCAATACATTCAATTTCAAGAACAGCTGGGCCGACAAGCTGGTGATCAGCGCCACCGCAGGTGCCACTGTGACGGCGGATTTCAGCGCCGTGACCACGGATTTGTACTTCAGCATCAAGGCCGATGGCACTGTGGTGGTGGCGGATACCAGCAATCGCAGCGGCGGCCATCGGGTTACGCTCAGCCATGTCGATAACCTTGTCGGTGGCCAGGGTGTCAATACCTTCAGCTTCGCGGCAGGCGGCTCCATCAGCGGCAACCTCAACGGTGGCAGCGGTACTGGCATTCTGGATTACAGCCAGTTTGACCTGACCACAGTGGTGGATCTGTCCAACGTGGCCACAGCGGTGCCCGGCGTCGGCGGCACACTCAGCAACATTGATGAGCTGGTCGGCAGCGAGAAACAGGATCACCTGAGCGCGGCTGACAGTGGCCAGAGCCTGTCGGGAGATCGCGGTGACGACTTCCTGTTTGGCGGCAGCGGTGCCGATGTGCTGGCCGGTGATCAGGGCGACGACACCCTTGTTGGCGGCGCTGGCAACGACAGCTTCAGCGGTGGCAAGGGCGACGATAGCTACCTGTTCAGCGGCAGCTGGGGTCAGGATACGGGTATTACCGAGCTGGCCAATGGCGGCAGCGATACCATCAGTTTTGCCGGCATGGACCTGCAGGCGGCCACGGCCGCGTTGCCGCAGATCGATGCGATAGCGGCGGTCAGCGCCGATCTGACGATTACATTTAATGCCGATGGCTCACTCAACGTGACCGACGACAGCGCCACGGCCAACACCCTGGCGGTGGCAGCCGCCAGTCTGCCCGAAATCGAAAGCCTGCTCGGTGGCAGCGGTGCCAATGACTATGTGTTCCAGGATAACTGGGGCAACGGCAGTGGCACCTCGATCCTGCTGGATGACACCGCCTCGAGTGCGGGCACGCTGGATTTCTCCGCTGTCAGCAGCGATCTGAAATTTGTTATCACGGATGACAATGGTGTAACGGTGATTACCGTCACCACCGCGGTGAACGGCAAGGTCTATAGCGTGACGGCCCGCGGCGTCGAGAACCTGATTGGCGGCACCGGTGACAATCAGTATCGCTTCGAAGGTGCGGCGGTGCTGGGAGGAAGTCTTACGGGCTTCTCCGGCACCGGCGTCAACGCAGGCACGGCGACACTGGATTTTTCCGCTTACGATGGCGGCAGCGGCCATGGCGTGAAGCTGGATCTGACTGCGGCCACGGCCAAGGCGATCGTTGATCCGGCGGATGCTGCCCAGGATACTGCGCTTATCGCAGGTACGCTGAGCAGTATCAATGATCTGATCGGCAGCGGCTTTGACGATGAGCTCACCGGCGATGCCCAGGTTAACCGCCTTGATGGCGGTGCCGGCAACGATACCCTCAAGGGTGGCGCCCAGAACGACACCCTTATCGGTGGCAAGGGCAGTGACAGCCTGCAGGGCGAGGGCGGTGACGACACCTATAAGGTGGAGTCCAAGTGGACGTCGCTGGACCTGAGTTTGTCGCCGAACCAGACCGATACCATCAGCGACAGCGATGGCGCCAATACGCTGGATTTGTCCGACATCAGCAAGGATCTGCAGGTCACCTTCACCGATGTGGCCGCCGGTGGCTCCAATGTGTCCGTCAAGGTGGCGCTTAATGCGCTGCTCAGCAACACCATCAAAATCGACAATGCCGGCAACGGCACCGATAGCTGGACCCTCAAGACCGGCAGCGGCGATGATACCGTCATCATCAAGGATAAAGTGGATTCCACAGTCAGCCTTGAAGCGGGCGAGGGCAGCAACACCCTGGATTACTTTACTGGCGGCGATAAGGGCATTAGCGGCTACAAATCCTCCGTGAGCGTCGATCTGGATGCGGGCACGGCTACGGGCCTGGCCGGCATCAGTGACTTCCAGCACATTTATGGCTCCGTCAATGGTGGCGCCGATCAGCTCACCGGCGATGATGGCGACAACAATTTTTATGTCGGCATCTGGGGCGAGCTGGACGGTAGCAACGCGCGCAATCATGTGATCGACGGTGGTGATGGCAGCGATACCATCAGCTTCGTCAACTTTGACCAAGCCGATTTTGACCTGGTGCTGGACCTGAGCAGCAGCATCGTCACCCATGAAGATACCGCCAGTACGGTGATGACCGTGGCGACCCTCGCCGGCATCGAGAATCTAGTCGGCGGTGCCGGAAACGACCGACTCATCGGCGATGCAGCGGCCAATGTGCTCAACGGCGGTGGCGGTGACGACAGCCTTGAGGGCGGCGACGGCGATGATACCTACGCCTTTGATTCTGACTGGGGGCTGGACAGCATCGTCGAGAACCTGGTCGAGGGCACAGATGTACTGAACTTCTCGGGCGTCACTGAAGCGCTGACGTTCAACAACGGTCGCGGTGATGGCACCGAGGTTGATCTGGCCACAGCGCTGACGCGTAACGTTACCGTTACCGATGGCAGCAGTGTCCTGACCGCCGACTTCAATGTTGAGACCTTCGCCGGCGTCAAGGAAACCGATACCCTGGAGCAGGCCAACGTCATCCTTACCACGGCGGTGCAGGATGAGATGATCAGCGGCCTGGAAGCACTCAAAGCCATGGCTGAGGGGCTCTCCACGGGCTACTCCGAGTTCGATGCTCTGCTGGATCTGCAGCTGCCGCTGGTGGGTGAAACCCTGTCGGGCCTGCTGGTGAACGACAGCGGTGTGGCGGTGAATATTGCCGATGAGCTGGCGCTGCGCATTCAGGCCCAGATCAATGCGCTCAAGACCCTCTTTTGGGGCGCCAGCAGCGCGACAGCCAATGACGGTAATGACTCAAACACGGATGCGCTCTTTGCCCTGACGGACACCGGCGGCGAGCCACTGTTCTTTATTACAGAAAATACCCGCCTGCTGGAGTTTGGCTCCAGCCTGGAGCTGTTTACCCGCACCCAACCGCTGGGGATTGATTTTGGCGGTACTCTCAGCGAGATACCGGGTGTCGAGGTCGAATTGAATCCCGACGTCACCACTACACTTAAATTTGATTATGCCTTTGGCGTCTTGCCGACCGACCCTGCGGACCCTGCCGCGGATCTTGCGTTCCATGTCTCCAATCCGGGGCTGAACTTCGCTGTTTCCCTGTTCGATGATGCCATCTATGCCGGGCTCGATTTTGGCGTCATAGCGGCGTCCATCGGCGGCCCTGCCATTGATGATGCCAAGGGCCTGCTGGCACTGAATATCGACCTGACGATTGGCGCCCAGGGTGATCTGAGTGAGCAGATTCTGCTGGATACGGTCAGTAACAACAGCTACGACAGCCTGTTCAGTCTGCAGGCCGACCGCAATACTGGCGTGAGTGCGTCCCTGCCGGTAGTGGTTGATGCCGCCGGGCTTGGGCTGGATATTCCAAGCCTGCCCACCATTACACTCAACACGCCGGCGCTGCCTGAACTGCCGAGTCTGGGAGATCTGGGCACGCTGTTCGGCAATCTGGACTGGAGCTTGCCGGATCTGTCCGAACTGTTCGATCTGGGCTCCATCAGCCTGGATCAGATTTTCGAGATGATGCGCAGCGGTCTCAACTATCTGGTCAATAATTTCGACTTCAGCCTCAATATTCCGGGTCTGAACCTGTCACTGGATGACATCTTCAAGAACCTGCCGGGCTTTGATCTGGGGCTGGAGGATTTCCTCTCCGGCCTGCTGGAGCCGCTGAACAACTTTGATGTGTCCCTCGGTCTGCAGGGTCTGGAAGACTGGCTCAATGCACAGCTGACGGACCTGCTACCGGATCTGTGGCCTGACTGGTCACTGCCGAGCTTTGACTTCAGCTATGACGGCTTCGATCTGGGCATTGATTTCGACTTCGATCTGAATCTGGGCGATCTGTTCGGTGCCCTGGGCCTGCCGCAGCTGGAGCTGGGGTTTGATTTTGACCTGGCGGATCTGGCGGCCTTCCTCAATCTGCCGGCGGGCTTTGACCCGGCTCAGCTTGGCATCACCATGGCGGCCGATGGCACCCTGCTGGTGGATGCCGACCTGGATATAGCGCTGGAACTGGATCTGGCACTGCAGGAATATGCCCTGGCGGTGATCGGCAATGCCGGCCCCGCGGGCCTGAATGTGCAGGATTACGCCTTTATCGGCGACGACACTCAGGTCTCGCTCGCCGTGCGCGCCGGTGCCGATGACATCGATGTGGAGGCATCCCTGAGTATCAGCGATAGCTTGCCGGACATCGGTTTCTGGATCGAAAACGGCAGCGCCATAGTCGATGCCGTGGCGGCCATCACGCTGCCCCAGGTGGGCAACGGTCGCTATCAGCTCAGCACCTTCGATATCAGTAATTTCAGTTTCGAGGCGGGCGGTGAAGCCAGCCTGGATCTGCCCATGTTCCTGGGTACCGGCAGCCTGCCCATGGGCGGCTCAGAACTGGACCTTAATGGTGACAGTTACGCGGATAACGTGCTGCATGCGGGCTTTGATTTCGATCTGTCCGGCCTGTCGACACCTGAAGTCATAGCACCCAATTTTGCAGGCTTTAGCCTGATTGCCTTCCTTAACGACCCGGCCACTGTACTGGAGGGCATGGAGGGCATGTTCGAGGGCATCAAGTCCTTGATGGTCGGTGAACTGGGCCGCCTGGGCCTGCCGCTGGTGGGCGATGTGCTTAACCAGTCCGGTGCCTTTGTCGATCAGCTGCGCGACAGCCTGCTGGGGGATAAAAGCAGCGGTACCTACGTCGATGGCCTGGGCAAGGAACTCACCGATGCCGCGGCCAATGGTGATGATGTGATCAGCCTGATTCGCGATGCGCTGTTCAATGCTCTGGGTGCCTACCTGCAGGTGGCCAAGACCGACGCCAACGGCGATCCGGCCTACGATGAGCTCGGCAAGCTAATTTACGGCGATGTGGAAAGCGCCGATGACATAGGCCTGGTGCTGACCGCCGAAGGCGCGCTGACGTTTAACGTGCTGCTGGCTGGCAGCGTGTTTGAAGGCCTGGCCGACTATGTGGAGCGCATGGGCGATACCGACGGTGACGGCATTGATGATGCGATCATCAAGCGCTTCCTCGAAGTACCTATCAACTTTGATCTTTCAGCACCGGGTCTGGGGCTTAAAACTGGCCCCACCGATACCATCGAAGTGAGTCTGGACTACTTCTTCGGGCTGGGCTTTGGCCTGGATACCAGCGGTTTCTTCCTCGATACCGCAGGTGTCACCGAAGCAGGTGAAGAGCTGGGTCTCACGCTGGATGCCTCCCTCAGCGAGGGTGCCAGCCTGCTGGGCACCCTGGGCTTCCTGCAGATGCGCATGACCGAAGTCGATGACGACGATGGCAACAGCGGCCTGCGTGGCAAGATCGCCATGGATTTGCAGGCCACGGGAGATCGCTGGCGTATCGGTGAGGCCCTGACCATGTCGGCGCAGATCTCGGCCGAGGCCAATGTCGATCTGTTCGCCACCCTGGAAATGGATTTTGGCGACGATATAGCGCTGCCCAATGCCTTTACGACGGTGCATTACGATCAGCAGCTGGCGGATATCACCTGGGAGAGTGGCAGCAGCTTCAGCGCCGACTTCCTGGCTCCGCCTGAGGTCGTGCTCGAAGACGTGACTCTGGATGTAGGTGACCTGTTCAGCGGCTTTATCGGCCCCATAGCGCTGGAACTGGATCCGTTCCTGGGCGCAGACTCCGAGCTGCGCCGGGTCCTTGATATCCTCACCACCGATATAGATCTGGGTGTCGACAAGATCAACCTGCTGGACATCGCCGTACTGGCGATGAACGTCAAGGCGGCGGGCACCGGCGATATACTGCGCACCACCGTAACAGCGCTGCTGGCGGTGTCGGACTTTATTACCCTGGCAGCGGATGCAGCGCGAAACGGTACCTCCATCGAGGTTAATTTCGGCACCTTTGCACTGGGCTCAAGCCTGGTGACTTCGGACAGCACGGCCATTTCCAACGACGACCTGAGTCAGTCCGGCGGCCAGTCGGCCACCGATGCCGTTGCCAATGACCCCAATGCGACAGCCAGCCAGAAGAACCTGGTGGCGAATCTGGGTACCAGCCCAGGATCCATCATGTTCCCGATTCTGTACGACCCCATGACGGCGGTCGGGCTGCTGTTGGGCAAGGATGTTGACCTTTTCATCTACGATACGCCGGATATCGACTTCTCGATTCTGTATGAGCAGTCGTTCCCTATCTTTGCCGGCCTGAATGCGGTCATCAAGGGTGAGCTGGAGGTCTTCAGTGACTTCTACTTTGGCTTTGATACCACCGGTATTCGCAGCTGGTTCAATGAGTTCGAAGCCAACGATTACGATTTTGGTGCTTCGGTCAGCCATCTGGGCGATATCTTCGATGGCTTCTTTATCGCTGACTGGGCCGTGTCTGACACCGGCCAGCTGATTCAGGGCGATGATGTTCCCGAGGTCACCCTCAAGGTTACCTTTGCCGCAGGAGCTGCGCTGGGTATCGGTGGGCTGGTAGAAGCCGGTGTACTGGGCGGGGTAGAGGCCGAAATTGGCCTGAACCTGCATGACCTGCCCAAGACAGGTACCGGTGGCAATACCGGTGTCGAGGCCGTTTACGACGGCAAGATCCGCTTCGAGGAAGTGGCCAGCATTCTGCAGGAAAATCCGCTCTGTCTGTTCGATATGGAAGGCACCATCAAGGCCTTCCTTGAAGGCTACCTCTGGGTCGGGGTCAAGGTATTCGGCTCCAAGATCACCCTGTTCGAAGCCAGCAAGCGCTTTGTCGAAGTGACCCTGGCACGCTTTGAATGGATTTGCCCGGACCTGCCGGACCCGACAGTGGCGACACTGAACAATGGTGTGCTGACCCTGGCCTACACCGATGCCGATGGCAACACCCAGGCCAATCTGCCGGAAATCTACAAGGTGTACCTGGATAATATCGACGTCACGCCCAGCGATGGTATCGATAATGAGGTTGAGCGCATCTTTGTCACCGGCAATGGCCATACCCAGGTGTTTGATCCGACCCTGGTGACTTCGATCCGCGCCGCCGGTACCGCCAACAACGACGAGTACGAAATCAGTACCGAAATTGTGGCCAACCTGGAGATTCACGGCGCTGGTGGCAATGACATCATCACCCTGACCGGTAACAGCAACGCTGACAAGAGCCGTCGTATCTATGGTGAAGGCGGCAACGATACCCTGATAGGCACCAATATGGCGGACCTGATCGTGGGTGGCGATGGTAATGACAACATCATGGCGCAGGACGGCGCTGATGTGATCTTCGGCGACAATGAAGATGGCACCGGCACCGGCAGTGACTTTATCTGGGCAACGGGTACGGCTCTGGGTACCAGTGGCCTTGCCAATGGCTTTGCCAACTACATTGATGCCGGTGCTGGCAGTGACCAGGTTCTCACAGGTGAGGGCAATGACCGCATTCTGGGCGGGACGGGCGATGACTTTATCAATGCAGGTGGCGGCATCGACACCATCGATGGCGGTGACGATGCCGACCATATCATTGCCGGTACCGGCGCCGATATTGTGGTCGGCGGCCGTGGCGACGACACCCTTAGCTGGGAAAACGGCGATGGCGCCGACAGCTTTGACGGTGGCCAGGGCAACGATGAAATCTTCATGGCCGGCTACAGCGTCAATCCAGACGAGTTCTACAAGGCCGATACCAGTAACTACATCGTCGATGATGGCGCTGTGGATACCGTGGTCGTATCGGCCAGTGGCGGCGATACCCGGATTAACTGGCAGCACGGCGCCAGCGCCGGCATAACGCTAAGTGGCAGCGGTGTCGAGATCCTCAGCATGGATACCGGCATGGGCGCCGACGATATTGTCATCGGCAACCTGGCAACGACCAGCGTGGGCAGCGTCAAGCTCAGTACAGGTACTCAGCGCTCGCTGGTGGTGGAAAATCGTTTCGTGAAGGAGCGCAATGACGCCGGTGATCTGGTGGATACCGCCCAGACACTGGAGTTCAAGATGCTGCAGGTGGCCGATGACAATGCCATCGACCGTGTACAGATCGACGGTACCCATAGTGCCGACAATTATCTGGTCAGCACAGTAGAGTCCACTGGCGTGGGCGGCAATACCCAGACCGCCATGCGCTACGAACAGCTGGATGGCGGCAAAGATATTGCCGGCAATCCGAGCAGCCATGTCATCGTCGATGTCTATGATCTGGAAACCAACGACTATAGCCGCCTGAGTACCCTTGGTGGCAATGACTCCATCGATGCCCTGGGCGTGACCCAGGCGCTGGTGTCCCATATTTATCTGGATGGCGGCGCTGACGATGACCGCATCATCGGCACCAACCTGGCCAGCGTATCCGATGTCATTATCGGCGGTAGCGGTTCCGACCGCATGACCGGCGGCGCCGGCATCGATCAGTTCTACGAGCAGTCCGATAGCGGTGCTGATGCTAATATCGACGGTGATGTCGACGTACTGGTGGAAAGCCGCGACGCTGACTTTATCCTCAGCGATACCCGGCTGGTGATCGATGATTCCGAACCTTTGCGCAAAGTCGGTGACCCGCAACGGCTGTCGGGCCAGTTCGGTAATGAAACCGAGACTTTTACCAATCTGTTCGAGAACGCAGAACTCTCTGGTTTTGACAGCGCCAACTGGTTTGAACTGACCGGCTGGTCCGGTGGCGGCTTGCTGGATGGCGGCAAGGGCGGCGACAGCTATACGCTGGAACTGGCGCAACTGGCCAGCGGGCGCCAGTACCTGAATATTGCCGATTCCGGTGGTGCGGCCGGCTTGGATTCGCTGATCTATAAGGGCAGCGCAGGCAAAGACACCATCCAGCTGGATACCGTCTACAAGCGTGCTGGAGATGTCGAGAAGCGCTTTACCGATGATCGCTGGAGCAGTTACGGCAACTATGGCGACGGCCTGCTGATCGCCCACTTTGATGCCAACGACAGCTTTGGCAAGGTGGATCTTGACGACGAAGATTCACTGATGAATGTGCGTGAAGCCAGCCTGTCCGAAGGTGCCGACTATCAGGTCGTCAACTACCATTCCGTCGAGCAGGTGACAGTGTTCGGTGGTGCAGAAGCTGACAAGTTTATTTCCGACAGCACCGAGTCCCAGATCGATGTCTACGGCGATGCCGGCGATGATCTGTTCTATGTCGGATCTGTGCTTAAAACCGATACCGTGCTGGTGGAAGGTCAGGAAGTCACCATAGTGCTGGAGATTACCGACGGTGCCAACGTCAACAACTCCAACTTCTTTGGTGGCGAAGGCGATGACTACTTCGAGGTGAACCACAACGTTGCCGACATCGGTCTCTATGGCGACAACGGTAACGACACCTTCTTTATCAAGGCTCTGCTGACGCTGGATGACGATGGCGAACTGCTGGATCTGGATTCCGGCGTGTCTTCGGTCAGCGGCGTGTCTCAGGACCCGACGGCGGACACCCGGGAAGTGGATGTGGATACCCTGGTCTATGTCGAAAACGCCAATATCATTATTAACGGCGGGGCAGGTTTTGACAGCGTGGCCCTGGTCGGTACGGTACTGAGCGATACCTTCTATGTCTTTGTAGAAAGAGACCCGGTCACCGGCGACAGCATACAGCGCATCTACGGCGCCGGCGTTAAATTGCAGAAGCTGCTGAATATCGAACGCCTGCAGTTGCTCACCGGTGGCGGCGACGATACCGTCTACCTCTATGGTGTCGACATGGGTCTGATCGGCGATATGGTGATCAAGACCGGCTCCGGCAGTGACCTGGTGCAGATCGGTGGCCCCGAGCAGGTGATCAACCTCAATTACCCGAAAAACCGCGACCAGTTCTACGCCGCGGTGGAAGGTTACGAGGTGGATCAGGATGCCTTGGGCAACTACCTCTCGGTGGATACGGTCAGCGGCATGCCGTTCTATCAAATTGATGAAACCGGCCGCATTGTCGGCTTCCAGGTGGAAAACCCGGCGGTGACCCTGCAGGTCACCATGCCGGAATCCACCGATATTGATGCCTTCGTGTCACCGGTTCTGATCGATGGCGGTGAAGGGGCTAACGATCGCGTTATCGTCAACAACCAGAGCGGCAACAACCGTATCCGCTTCGCCAACGTCGAGCTTGAGCGCAAGGACGTGGTGTTCGATTACACCCATTTCACGCTCACCAGCACAGCCACCGACTTTGTCGATACGGTGCTCGGCAATGCCAGCACCGGTGCCATTGCCCAGGATCTGCTGGCCAGTGCCGCCGGCGATTACCTTCGTTTCCAGGATCGCTACTACGATACTGAGCTGCTGAATAATATTGCCAATGGCAGCCAGACGGAGCTAACGATTCCGGCGGGCCTGAGCTACTTCAATATTCAGAATACGCTTAAGGCCGACGGCACCATCAGCTATGCCCGTGCCGAGCTGGAGCTGTTTGCCGCCGACTTTGACCTGGATCTCGACTATGCCGAAGTGGAGCACCCTGATCCGTCCCGCGCCGGTGAATACCTTTACCAGCTCAATGGCATCAGCAAGAACGATGTGGCCGTGGCCTTCGAGGCGCAGCACAAGGAAACCGTGGTCTATGACCTGGGGGGCAATCGCATTGTCTATCAGGACCTGACAGCCCTGACCCTGAAAACCACAGCGCCCCTGCGGGTGCAGTTTGGTGCCGGTGCCATCACCAGCATCGAAAGCGTTCGCAGCGATGCCATGGATACCCTGCACGGGGTTGATGCCGCCGCAGCCTTGCACTTTACCGGCATGGATGAAGTCACCCTTAACCTGACCGATGAAACCGGCGGCGTGCAGGGCTCTGAACTGCATATAGACAACAGTCTCTTCACCGGACGCCTGCAGGTGCAGGGCGGTATTCATACCGACCGCATCTTCGTGGAGCAGACCCAGGCGGTTACTACCGTGCACGGCAATGCCGGCAACGACGAGATTATCGTTGGCAAGAACGGCATGCTCGATCAGCTAGGGCAGTCGATCTACCTGTTTGGCGATGAGGGCACCGACAGCATTGAAGTGGATCGCGCAGGCGATGCCAGCGCGGCCGACGTTAGCGTCGATCAGAACCTGCTGGAACACAGCACCGGCTTTGAGCAGCTGAGCCGCATTACCAGCGCGATCAGCCTGCAGGGCATTACAGACGAAGAAAACGATCTGCTGGAAGCGGAACTCAAGAGCGCGTCTGAGGCTTACGCGGACGCGGCCTTTGCCGTCAGCCAGGGTGATCTGGATACGGCCCTTGACGAAATCTCCGAAGCCAGCCTGGAGCAACTGCTGGACGTTCTTAACAGCAGCAAGGAAAAGCTGGCGACCTCGGTGACCGAGGCTGCCGATACGCTGCGTCTGAATGATCAGCAGCTGCTGGAAAACCAGATCAAGCTGTACACCCGGGCGCGCTATTACGAATCCAACGCTATCGACGATGCGTTGCTGGATCGGATGTCGGCGCTGGGGCTCAAGGCCAAGTTTAGTGTCACCTATTCCTACGAAATCTTCGGTATCACCTTCGACAACCTAGTGGCCCATTCGGCCGTTACCGGGCTGCAGAGCGGTTTCAATACCGCCGAAGACTGGCTGCGCAACTTCGGCAGCCGGGTCAATATTACCGATGACGATGGCAATGCCCAGGACATTACAGTGGATGCCAGCGGCAACCGCAGTGCCCTGCAGCAATTGCTGGAAAATGCATCGGGTCAGAGTGATATCTACGACCTGATCAACGGTGCCCTGAACCAGAATCGCCAGACCGTCTTCACCGCTACCGAGGATAATGATGGCTGGCTGGATGTGACCTTCAAGCTGGAACTGGTGTCCACCAGTGTGCACCAGGCCAATGACAATAACGTCCGCGCTCTGGCACAGCTGTACGACACCCTGGTGAATGATTATCTGGGCAGCCAGGACATCTATGCCGATTTGCTCAAGGCGCGCAGTTACAACGGCAGTGATATCACCCAGGCCGATCTGAACAGTTTCTACAACAGCTACCAGAGCAACGCGGATATTCGCGGTTTTAATATCAATGATCCGCTGGCCGGTGGTAAAGCGCTGTCCAGTGAGCTGATCGCCTCGGTGGATGCGGTCAACCTGGATCTGTCGGCGTCAGTACTGGCCAAGCAGAGCGCCACTGTGATCGCGCAGCTGCAGCAGTTTGATCTGACGCGCAGCAACAGCTTCGCCGATATCTACGATGACAAGCTCGATGCCCTGATCGCCCAGATCGGCGCTGCCCTTGGCAGTGATGATTACAGCCAGGCGACCCTGGCCAGTATCAGTGCCGATCTGGCTACACTGCTGGCCCAGTTCAACCCCTATGACGATGACAATGGCTTTGCTGCTGACAGGCAGATGGTACTGGCGCCGGTTTACAATGCTCTGGCGGCCAATACCAGCAATGGCCTGATTGACGTTCTGGACGGCATCAACCAGTTGCACACCGACCTCGATGGCGCCGACTTCGTCGCCATCCTGAATTCGGCCGCGGCAGCGGCGGGTTACGATGATTTCGAAACTCTCTTTAACAGCGCAGGTTACACCCAGGTGCGCGAGGCCTATGCCACGGCATCAGAGCTGATCGACAGCTTCCTGATCTATAGCGCCGGTCAGCCGGATATGGAAGATCTGCCTATCGCAGTGACCGATGTACTGCGCGGTATCAAGGTGCTGGATCGCGCCGCCGAGCGTTTTGAGGCCTTCGTCAATGCGCTGGAGTCGGGCTTTGATTTCGCCACTTTCCGTACAAGCTACCTGGCGAACCAGGCGGCGGTGCAGCAGTTTGTAGCCAACAATCCGCAGTACATTGCCTACCTGCAGTCCGAGGCCCGCTACGAGGCCATGACCTCCTCCCTGACCCGGGACGCTAATGATGTTGTCACCCTGGCGGCACTGAATGAACAGCAGTACCAGCTGCTGGTAGCGGCGCGGGATGCGGCTGTGACTCAGTTCGCCAGCCTCAAGACGAGCCTGTATACGCAGTACACATTCACGTTCGACTACTGGTGGTTTACCCGTACGGTGCATCTGGATTACACCGTTGATTTCCGCTATGTGCAGCAACAGGCGCTGGTGGCAAATCTGCAGTCTCAGGTGGCGTTGGCCAAGTCTTACTTTGATGGCAGTGAATCCCAGACCGACGAGCTTCTGGCGCTGCGTCAGGCCTACAGCGATCAGGAAGAGAGCTTTGAAAATCTGATCGAAACGCTGGGCAGCACCTACGAAGCGCAGAAGAAAGCGCTTAATGCCCAGTTCCTGGTACTCAAGGAAATCAGCGGCCTGGCGGTCGAAATTATCAAGGCGCGCGGTCCTGATCAGGATATTGCGGGCTTTGCCGATGACAGCAGTCTGATCTCCGAGATCATCAGCTTTAACGATGAATACCGCATCCTGGATGAAGATGCCGCGCAGGATCCACTGGATCTGACCAAGTTTGTCAGCGTTAGCGCAGATGGTAGCCGCGAGGCGACCAAGAACTCGGTGATCTTCCAGACTGAACAGCGCGATTACACCGCCGTAACCACGGTGGCGGGCATGACAAACGCAGATGTATTTATCCACGTCGGCTACGACGACGTTGAAAACCTGACCCTGAACCTGGGTGAGGGCGCTGACAGTGTGCAGGTGCTGGATACTCTGGGGCAGGCCACAGCAGAAGTCTTTGTCAACACCGCGGGTGGCGACGACGAGATTACAGTGTCGGATGAAAACACCACGACCGAGGGGATTGTTTCACACCTGATTGTTGATGCCGGTACAGGCAGCAACAAGCTGGATATCAACGATATCAATGATGCCACGGCCGACAGCATCATCATGACCAACACCGAGCGCGCGGGTTATACCTCAGTGACGGGGATTGCTTCCGGTAACATTCATTACCGTGGCGCTTACGGACAGGGAGTGTTGCTGCAGGCGGGCAAGGATGGCGATGACATTCATATTGATGGCGTGATTGCCGGTGCCGCAACCCTGATACGCGCGGGTGAAGGCGATGATGATATCACCGTCACCGATACCACCAGCCGTGTTGATGACAGCACCTCGCTGACTATCCTGGGCGAGCTTGGCGATGATGTGATCGATGCGTCCAAAGCCGGCTTCCAGGTCACCATCGAAGGCAACGAGGGTGATGATGTCATCTTCGGATCCGAGCATGACGATACCCTGTCGGGTAATGAAGATAACGACCTGATTCTGGGTGGTCTGGGCGCGGATACCATCAGTGGTAACGCGGGTCATGACCTGATACTGGGTGACTTGGGTAGCGTAACTCTGCAGGTAACGGGTATTGGTCCGGTCACAGTGGATTACGCCACCGTCGATGCAACCGATCTGTCGGGCAAGGAATACCAGTATCAGTATCTGCGTGATGGATCCATTACCGCACTCTTGTCGACCCTGACAGGCGGCAACGCTGGCAACGGCGATACCATCACCGGTGGTAGTGGCATAGACGCGCTGATGGGCGGCGCTGGAATGGATGTCATCACAGATGACGACGGCAACAGCCTGGTCGTGGGTGACCATGCGCTCATTAGCTACCTGGCGGGCATGACCCTGGCGGTCTCCAGTCGTTTCGCCAGTGAAGGTGAGCAGGATCAAATTACCCTGAATGGCACCAATAACTATGTGATCGGCGGCAGTGGCGGTGATGAGATCACTACCTCAACGGGTACCGGTTTTGTGCTGGGTGATCACGGTACCATGAGCTTCTCGGGTGCACAGCTGATCAGTATCCACAGCAGCGACGAATCCATCGGCGGCGCAGATATTATTGATCTGGGCGACGGTGACAAGACGGTCATCGGCGGTGTTGGCAACGATACCGTAAACGCTGGCACCGGCACCCATCGGGTGATCGGCGATAACGGCGCAATCGACTATGACGCAGCTGAAGCTGGCGCATTGCGCAGCATGCAAAGCACGTCTGACAGTAACGGCGGTGTCGATACCATCACCCTGTTGGGTTCACTGAACCAGGTTATCGGTGGCAGCGACGGCGACTTTATCACCGTTAATACGGCCAGCAGCACCGACCAGGTGCTGGGCGACAACGGCAGCATGACCTTCACCGGTGCCGCTGGCGACGAGTTACTCAGCAATATGCAGAGCCCGCTGACGCAGACCGGCGGTGGCAATGACGAGATCACGCTGGGTGCTGGAAACAAGGTCGTGATCGCCGGCATCGGTGCCGATACGGTCACCACGCCCTTGCTGAGCCTGGGTACCCGCTACGTGATTGGCGATGAAGGCGAGTTCGACTTCGACGCCAATAACATCCTGCAAACCGCGAAGAGCACCAGCACCCGGGGTGATGGGGATACTCTGACCCTGGGCGGCGCCAGCAGTGCAGACGTCAACCTGGTGATAGGCGGCGTAGGTGGCGATGATATAGACACCGGCGACAGCACCGACTATATCCTCGGCGATAACGGCGTTACCCAGTGGACTGCCGGCATTATCGACAGCATGACCAGTACTGACCAGGCCTTCGGTGGTAACGACGATATCAATACCCAGGGGAGTATCGATATTGTGTTTGGCGGCCAGGGCGCGGACACAATTACGCTGGGCATGGGTAACGATATAGGCATAGGTGACAACGGTGCCTACGACTTCCAGACAGCGTCTATCAGCAGTATCGATGGCGCCAACGCCAACGGAGGCAGCGACACTATTAAAGGCAACGAAGGGGATGACATCCTCTTCGGTGGCGTAGGTGGCGATATCATCGATGGCAACAGCGGCCGCGACCTGATTTTTGGCGATCAGGCAATGCTGACGAGCCGCGCGGGCGGTGACAACAGCAATCCGCGCTTGCGCGCACTCACGGACGGTCTGCTCTATGGCAGTGACGCAAGCGCACAGATTGGAGCAACGCACTTTAGCGGCCCAGCGGCGGATATTCCCGCCTGGAGCAACTGGTCTATCAGTGTCGGCGATGGCCTGGATGGGCTCTTTGGTAATGATTACATCGCAGGTGGTGCCGAGAATGACACTATCTTCGGCCAGCGCGGCAAGGATACGATTCAGGGCGATGGCTCGATCGACACAAGGCTGAGTGATGGCACCGGGGTCAGCGCCAGTCGCACTGCGGCGGGCGATCTGGTTGTGGTTGCATCGGTTGAAGCGAGCGCTGATGGCGATGACTATATAGAGGGTGGCGGCGAAAACGACGTTATCTTCGGCAACCTGGGTCAGGATGACATCATCGGCGGCAACTCCAGCCTGTTCGGACTTGCGCTGAAAAATCAGCGCGCAGACGGGGCCGACCTGATCTTCGGTGGCGCCGGCACCGATATTTCCCGTAACAACATGGGCGATACCGACAGCAGGGGCCATGCCCGTGATGCCGACATGATCCTGGGTGACAACGGCAATATCTACCGTATCGTCGGTACAGAGGGTGTCGCCAATGCGGGCCAGTACCTGAACTTCAGCTACGACAATTACAATAGCGGCAGCGGCACGCTAAACAAGATTGTGGTACGCGCCGCACAGTTGCTGGACTACACCGAGGGCGGCCCTGATTTGGATGCAGCTGCGCTGGCGGGTGATCATGGCGCCGGTGACGAGATTCACGGCGAATCGGGCGATGACTTTGTCTACGGCATGACCGGCAACGATGTGCTGTTCGGCGATGCCCAGGACGATGACATTATCGGTGGCTGGGGCCACGACTGGATCTCGGGCGGCACAGGGGACGATGGCGTGCTGGGCGATGATGGCCGGATTCATAGCTCGCGTAATGGGCTCACTGAAACGCTCAACGGGCTCACCACGGCTGTCACCCAACAGAACATCGCCACCTCCGGCAAGGCTCAGGAGGCTACCATCAATGTTGCCGGCAAGCTGAAGAAGACGGTGAATCTGACGCCATTCAATGTGGATCCCGCCACTGTGCAGGATGTGCATTTTGCGGCCCAGTATGCCGATGACATTATCTTTGGCGGGCTCGGCAATGATGCGTTGCACGGCGGAGCCGGTGATGATGCCATGTCCGGCGCCGAGGCGATGGCCACGCCTGCCTATGGCCAGATATCCGATGCTGAGGGTAATCCGACAGCGGGCCTGGTGCGCATCGATTTTGAGCGTCCGTTTAATCCTGGCAATGTGCTGCACTACAACCCCTACGATGTGACGTCCATTCGCTATGATGCCAGCCGCCCGGCTGGAGAGTTTGCGCTTTACGATGAATACGATCCGCAGCGCAAGATACTGCTGACCGACATGGGTGGCCTGTCGAAAACGGGTAGCGGCAAGGAATTTTTCCTCAACTTCAATCCGGCCGAAGTCGATGGCGACGATGTACTATTCGGCGACCTGGGCAACGACTGGATGGTGGGCGGCAGCGGCAACGACAACCTCTACGGCGGCTACGGGGATGACCTGCTCAACGTCGATGACAATCTGAATACCAATGGCGGGCTCAACAACGCACCGGACGCCGACTACGCCGATCTTGCCTTCGGTGGCGCTGGCCGTGACATCATGATCGGTAACGCCGAGGCGGATCGTCTGATCGACTGGGCCGGCGAGTTTAATACCTATCTGGTACCTTTTAATCCCTTTGGTCTGGGCACGGTCAGCCGCCAGTTGCAGCCCAGCGTAGCGGACTTTCTGTACGCCCTGTCTGCCAGTGACGGTGCCGATCAAACGCGCGCCGCGGATAGCGGCAGTGACCCTGCGCGCCACGGTGAACCCGATGGCGAGCTGGGGCTGGTCACGCAAAAAGATGCTTACTGGGGCGATCAGACCGGCGGTCCGGCCGATCCGCAGTCCGATACCAAAACATCGGGCACAAAAGTTAAAACCAAGGGTGCAAAAGCGAACAACAATCTGCTGGCCAGCAGCGAGGCACCGCGTGGCATGTATAGCGATGACCAGCTGAGCGTTACGCCTGAGGCTGTCGCTCAGGTTCTGGCGCAGGCGAAACACCGCTGGGCCTTGTCCGGTCTGGTTGACGCTGCCAGTCTTGGCCGGCTGGATGATCTCCGGGTTGAGATCGTCAGTCTGGACGGCGCGGTGCTGGCACAGGTCGAGGGCAATACCATCTACATCGATAGCAATGCGGCGGGCTGGGGCTGGTTTGTCGATGCGACAGCCGCTGCCGATGAAGAATACCGGACCATGGCGGATGGCAGCTTGCAGGCCCGCGCCGGCACGGAAGCCTACGCGCGCATGGATCTGCTGACGGTACTGAGTCATGAGATCGGCCATGTGCTGGGTTACGTGCACAGCAACTCCGGTCGCGGTGCATCGCTGCTGATGGATACGACGCTCGCGGCCGGCGTGCGTGAATTACCCGAGTCGGGCGCTGAGCCTGCGCTGGCACCGTCGACCATCGCAGGTTTGACCGGCTGGAAGATGGCAACCGGTGAGCGATCTGGTACTGTGAAACTGGCTCAGCGAGGTTTTGATTCGCTGCGTCACGAACAGCGTCATGTCATGCACTGGGATGAGGCCAAGCAGTGCTTCGCTGGCGACGACAAGATCAAAAAGGCGGCTCCCCTCGATTGGGAAAAGGCCGCCGGTAATATCCGTACACACTGATTAATTTAAGGAAGAAACATGGACAAGCCCAAGCAGAAAGTTGCAGCACCTACTATCAAGTGGGATGACTCTCGCATGAAAAGTACCTATGCCAATGTGTGTAACGTCTCCAGCACCCGGGAAGAAATTACCCTGCTGTTCGGCCTGAACCAGGCCTGGAATGCACAGCAGAAGGAACTGTCCATCGAACTGTCGGATCGCATTATCCTCAATCCCTTTGCCGCCAAGCGCATGGCTACACTGCTGAACAATGTACTGGCGCAGTACGAAGAACGCTTTGGCGAAGTGGGTGAAACCGCTGCAGTACCGGCCGCAGCCGAGGCTGAGACTCAGCCCAGTCACTAAGACGTTACTGTTACACGCCGGCCCTGGCGGACACAGTCCGACCAGGGCTGTTTTCGTCCTGCCCGCTTTGGTTAATGTACCCCATTGATGCAAACAGATTCCGATACCGCCCAGGATGACCTGCGCCAGGCCTGGGTTCAGTTCAGCGCCGCCTCCAGCCATGAAGAGTACTGCCAGCACTGGCTGGCATTGATCTGCACCCGCATAGGCAATGTCGATCTGGCCGCCCTGGTGCTGGACAGCGGTGAAGCGGGCTTTCAGCCCACCGCCATCTGGCCCGAAAAGTCCCAGCCCGATGCTGATTTTACCGCCCTCATAGAGGAAGGCATCGAAGAGGCTTCGGGTTTGGTGCACTCCCTTGGCAATGGCGCCTTTGGGGTGGCCTTCCCGGTACGCCTCGATGGCGAACTGGTGGGCGTGGTGGCCTTGTCGCTGCGCGTGCCCAGTGCACGCCTGCCCGCGGTGATGGAGCAGGTGCAGTGGGGCAGCGCCTGGATCGAGTTGATGCTGCGTCGCCACCGTGGCCAGGAACAGGGCCTGCAGTTTGAGCGTCTGTCGGGCGCTGTGGACCTGCTGGGTGCCGTGCTGGCGGAGCCGGATTTCAACGCTGCGTCCATGACCTTCGTCAACGAACTGGCTAGCGCCCATGGCTGTGATCGCGTCAGTTTTGGACTCTGCAAAGGTGCCCAGGTGCAGATCAGCGCGCTGTCCCACAGCGCCCAGTTCGGCAAGAAAATGAACCTGATCCGGCGCCTGAGTGGCGTCATGGATGAGGCGGTACTGCAGCGCGGCCATATCAATTACCCCGACAGCGGTGACAGCGGCAACATGCTGGTGCAGCGCGAGCATATGCAGTTTTCCCTCAGTTATGGCAATGCCCGCCTGCTGACGGTTCCGCTGCATTCGGGGGAGGACTATTTTGGTGCCGTGACCCTGGAGCGTGAAGCCGACAGGCCTTTCCTTGAGGACGAGGTGGATCGCATTCGCAGCATAGTGGCGCTGTCGGGGGAGGCACTGAAGAACAAACATGGCCAGGATAGGCGCTGGTATCAGCAACTTGGGTCGGCCTGCCTGACCCAGTTCAAGCGCCTGTTCGGCAAGGGCCATCCCGGACGCAAGCTCAGCCTGTTATTGCTGATCGCCCTGGTGGTGTTTTTCAGCCTGGCCACCGGCACTTACCGGGTGGCGGCGGACAGCGTGCTGGAGGGCTCGGTGCGCCGGGCCATAGTAGCGCCGTTCGAGGGCTATCTGGATACCGCTGCCGTCAAGGCGGGGGAGCGGGTGACGGCGGAACAGGAAATGAGTCGGCTGGATGACCGTGACCTGACGCTGGAAAAACTCGGCTTTATCAGCGAACAGGCCAAGCTGCAGCGCCAGTACGAAGAAGCGGTGGCCAATCGCGACCGCTCCGAAGCCAAGGTGGTGCAGGCGCAGCTGGAACAGAACCGGGCCGAGCTGGACCTGGTGATCAGCAAGCTTGCCCGCACGCGGCTGCGGGCCCCCTTTGATGGCCTGGTGGTTAGCGGCGATCTGAGCCAGCGCCTGGGCAGTGCGGTGGAGCAGGGCGAGGTGCTGTTTGAAGTGGCGCCTTTGGACAGCTACCGGGTGATTCTGTGGGTCGATGAACACCGCATGGCGGATATTCGCGAAGGTCTGCAGGGGCGGCTGGTGCTCAATGCGCTGCCGGAAACTGCTTTTGATTTCGATGTAAGCCAGGTGACGCCGGTGACCGAGGCGCGGGATGGCGGTAACTTCTTCCGTGTCGAGGCGGCACTGGCGGCGCCCTTGCCGGAGCTGCGTCCTGGCATGGAGGGTGTCGGCAAGATCGAGGTGGATGACCGTAAGCTGATCTGGATCTGGACCTACCCGCTGCAGCAGTGGCTGCGACTCAAGCTCTGGGCCTGGTGGCCCTGAGTGGCAGAGTCGCTTTTCAGTGCCTCCTGGCATCGCGTTGCGCAGCTCAAACCGCGGTTGCGCTCCCATGTCGAGATCAATCGCCATGTCTATCGCGGCGATGTCTGGTATGTGGTGCAGGACGATGCCAGCGGGCGCTACCACCGCTTTACCCCACAGGCTTATTGCCTTATTGGCCTGATGAATGGCCGCCGTACCCTGGATGATCTGTGGCACAGTGCCGGTGAGCAGCTCGGCGATGACATGCCCTCCCAGGATGAGGTGATTCGGCTGTTATCGCAGCTGTATCGGGTGGATGTTATTCAGACCGACGTGATCCCCGATATTGGCGAGTTGAGTCAGCGCCGCCAGCGCGATCAGCAGAACCGCCTGCTGGCCATCTTCAAGTCGCCCCTGGCGATCAAAATTCCCCTGCTGGATCCGGAGCCCTTTCTCAACCGCACCGCGGGCCTGAGCCGCTGGTTGTTCAATCCGGTGACCGCGCTGCTGTGGCTGTTCTGCATTGGCTGGGCGCTAAGCCAGGCGGCCTACCACTGGCCGCAACTGACCGAGAACCTGGCCGATCGGGTACTGGCGGCGGAAAACTTGCTTCTGATCTGGCTGGCCTATCCGGTGGTCAAGCTGGTGCACGAGTTCGGCCATGCCTATGCGGTCAAACGCTGGGGCGGTGAGGTGCACGAGATGGGGGTGATGTTCCTGATCTTCATGCCCATCCCCTATGTGGATGCCTCGTCCTCGGCGTCCTTTCGCAGCAAGTACCAGCGCATGCTGGTGGCGGCGGCGGGCATTATGGTGGAGGCGTCGATAGCGGCCCTGGCCATGTGGGTCTGGGTTCATGCCGAACCCGGTGTGGTGCGCAGCCTGGCCTTCAATACGCTGCTGATCGCCGGCGTATCGACGGTGCTGTTCAACGGTAACCCGCTGCTGCGCTTTGATGCCTACTATGTGCTGGGAGACTGGCTCGAGATACCGAACCTGGGGGCGCGCAGCACCCGTCAGGTGGCTTATCTGTGCAAGCGTTACCTGCTGGGGCTGAGCGACGAAACCTCGCCGGCCTACAGTCGGCGGGAAGCCTGGTGGCTGTTCTGCTATGCCTTGGCCAGCTTCGTGTACCGGGTATTCATTACCCTTACTATTGTGCTCTTTGTGGCCAGCGAGCTGTTTTTTATCGGCATACTGCTGGCCATGCTGTCGCTTTACAACATGTTCGGCAAACCCCTGCTGGCCATCCTCAAGTATCTGACCATGGATAGAAGCGTGTTACATAAAAGAGGCCGTATTCTGGCTGTTACCCTGGGCCTCGGTGGCCTGCTGTTTGCGCTGCTGTTTGTTATGCCAGTACCCAAAATGACCCTGGCCCAGGGCATTTTCTGGGCCCCGGAAGAGGCCCAGGTTCAGGCCCGCAGTAACGGTTTTCTGCAACAGATCGAGGTTGGCTCCGGCCAGTCGGTGGAGGCGGGCCAGGTGCTCTTTGTCAGTGATAATCCGCAGCTGGAGGCCGATCTCGCCCAGGCGGTGGGGCGGCTGAAGGAGCTGATGGTGCTGTACCAGACTGCCATTGCCGATGAGCGGCGCAACGAAGCCGGCATGGTGCTGGAGGAAATTACCCAGGCTCGGGCGACCCTGGCGCGCTATGCCGATGAACAGCGTGATCTGACGCTGCGCAGCCGTGCCCAGGGCGCATTTCAGCTGGCGCTGCCGGTTGACCCCCTGGGGCGCCTGATACCGCGTGGCACCCTGATGGGCTATCTGCTGCAGCCGGGGGATTACCGCGTGCGGGTGGCGGTGGGGCAGGATGATGTCGAGTCCATTCGCAACGACCTGCAGGGGTTGAGTGTGCGTTTGTCGGAGCAGGTCGAACAGGAACTTCCGGCGCGCATGCTGGCGGAGGTGCCCAGCGCCCAGAAAATACTGCCAAGCCCCGCGCTATCGGTCACAGGCGGTGGACAATTTGCGCTTGATCCCGGCAATCAGGACCAGCCGGAAGCCTTCGATACCGTGTTTCTGTTTGATGTCGGTGTGGACAACCTGCCGATTCAGAAAATCGGTGAACGTGTCTATGTGCGCTTCGAACATACACCCGAGGCCATCGGCTTTCGCATTTACCGCAATCTGCGCCGCGTGCTGCTGCGCGAGCTGGAGTTTTAGGTGGGCTGCGCCTCCCATCCGCCGGCGGATTACCGCCACAGACCCGAGCGCGTGCGTCCGCAGCTGGGCTGGCTGCAGCGTCTCGGTCAGCGGCTGCAGGGACTGCTGGAGCAAAGTCCCAGGCGGCTGCACGGGCGCCAGCAGCGCTTTGTCCGTCAGGTGGCGCTGTTTGCCCGTGCGACTGAGGTCGAGGACGACGACAGCCTGATAGAGCAGGCCCGCCTGCTGGGCGAGCGTCTGCGCGTGACGGGTTTTGACGATGCCCAGGTCGCGCAGCTGTTCGCCATTATCCGCGAGCTGTCGGGACGCACTTTGGGCATGCGCCACTTTGACAGCCAGCTGGTGGGCGGCTGGATTCTGCTGCAGGGGCGCGCAGCCGAGATGAAAACCGGCGAGGGCAAGACCCTCACCGCCGTGTTGCCGGTGATCACTGCGGCCCTGGCCGGCTTGCCGGTGCATGTAATCACCGTGAACGACTACCTCACCGAACGCGATGCCATGGAGATGCAGCCGCTGTACCTGCGTTTTGGTCTGAGTCTCGGCCTGATCACGCATGCTGCAACTCCCGTGCAGCGGCGCCAGGCCTATGGCTGCGATATCGTCTACGTGACCGGCAAGGAACTGGTGTTCGATTACCTGCGCGATCGCATGAAAATGCCCCAGACGCACCCACTGCGGCTTCAGGTGGAGTCGCTTAAAAGCACCCGGCTGGAAAAACAGCTGCAGCTGCGCGGGTTGCACTTTGCACTGGTGGACGAGGTCGACAGCGTGCTGATCGACGAGTCCCGCACGCCGCTGATCATCTCCGGCACCCAGGGTAACGCCGAGGAACAGGCCTTTATCGAAACTGGCTATCAGCTGTCGTTTCAGCTGGGCGAGGGTACGGATTTCAATCTTGACCGGGACAGGCGCAGCGTCGATCTGACCGAGCAGGGCTGTGAGACTCTGCGCAGGCTCAGCATAGGTCTTGGGCCGCTGTTCCGTGGCTCCATCCGGCGTGAGGAGATCGTCCACAAGGCCTTGCTGGCGCGGCTGATCTACCGGGTGGACCAAGACTATCTGGTGCGTGAAGGCAAGATTGAACTGATAGATCCCCTCAGTGGCCGGGTGATGGAGGGGCGCTCCTGGGAGCGCGGGCTGCACCAGATGGTGGAGCTCAAGGAGGCCTGCGAACTAACGCAGCAGCGCGTGACCCTGGCCCGTATCAGCTATCAGAATTTCTTTCGCCGCTACCTGCATCTGTGCGGCATGACCGGCACCGCCTGGGAAGTGCGCAAGGAGCTTTGGCGGGTTTATGGCCTGGCGGTTACACCTGTGCCCACCCATAAACCATCCAGGCGCGAGACCTGGCCTGCACGGGTGTTCGCCACCGATGCGCAGCGCTGGGCCGCCGTGATTGAGCGCTGTCAGCAGTTGATCGCTGAGGGCCGGGCGGTATTGATCGGAACCCAGTCGGTGGCCAGTTCCGAGTGTGGCAGCGGCTACCTGCGCCAGGCCGGTATTGAACATCAGCTTCTCAGTGCCAAGCAGGACCAGGGTGAAGCCCAGATCGTGGCCCGGGCGGCAGAGCCTGGGCGTATCACCCTGGCCACGCATATGGCGGGCCGGGGCACCGATATCAAGCTGGACCCGGTGGTGGAGCAGGCCGGTGGCCTGCACGTTATCCTCACCGAACACTACGAGTCGGGGCGGGTCGACCGGCAGTTGGCCGGGCGCTGTGCACGCCAGGGAGATCCGGGCAGTTTCGAGATGATGCTGACGCTGGAAAATCAGCCGCTGCGCACACTCAAGGCCAAAAGTCTGCTGACCACCGCCCAGTCTCTGGGCCTCACAACTGCCAGTGGGCAACGCATGGCTTTGTCCGCGTTGCGCACTGAACAACAGTATACCGAGCGGCAAAACTACCTGGCCCGCCAGGTGACCCTTGAGTATGATCTTAGGCTCAATGAGCTGCTCGCTTTCTCGGGATCTACCGACTGATGACCAAGACACTCGTATCTATCGCCCTGCTTAGCCTGGCCGGCAGCAGCTTTGCCGCCAGCCTGGATGAAGTGGAGCTGCTGCTCGCCGCGCCGCTGGAAGTGCCCCTGGCCCTGTCGGCCGAGAGCCCGAATCTCGCCACCGATTGCCTGCTGACCCCCAGTATTGATGCGAACATTGCCAGCCCAGTAGTGGGTGTTCTGGATACGGTGAAGGTCGGGCGGGGGGATCAGGTGAAAAAGGGCCAGGTGCTGTTCAAGCTGCGCTCCGAAGTAGAGGAGGCTACGCTCAAGCTCAACCGTGCCCAGACCGAGTATGGCAAGCGCACCATCGCCCGCAATACCGAACTCTATGAGCGCAATCTGATTTCGGAGCAGGAAAAAGACGAAATCGTTATCACCAACCGTCTCTACGGCTATGAGTTGGGCCAGACCCAGGCATTGCTGCAGCAGAAAACCATCAAGAGCCCGCTCACAGGCGTGGTGGTCGAGACCTTTCTGGATCCCGGTGAGTACGTCGGCGAAGAACCCATACTGCAGGTAGTACAGCTGGACCCGCTCTACGTTGAGGCGGTAGTGCCGGCGGAATATCACGGCAAGATCAAGGCCGGCGCCACCGCCATGGTGACCCTGGCGGCGCCGCTGAACAGCAGCCACCAGGCGCGGGTCGAGATCGTTGACCGCGTGCTCGATGCCGCCAGCAGCACCTTCGGCGTGCGCCTGCAGCTGGATAACCCCGACTACCTGCTGCCCGCAGGCCTCAAGTGCAGCGTCAACTTCGAGCTCAATCAGGTCGCGGGTAAATAGACAGAAGCCTAATGCTCTGGCTCACACCAGCAGGGCTTTCAGCGACGGGCCTTCGTGCAGCAGTTCCCTCAGGCGTTCCAGCGCCACCTTTAGCTGGTCGCGGGCTGGCGGTGGTGTGAGGCAGATACGCACGGCCTGAGGCGCGGGCTGGCTGCCAACGCAAAAGGGCTCGGCGCCGATCAGGGTGACGCCGCGCTCGGCAGCGCGCTGGACAAAATCGACCGCCCGCCAGGGGTCTGGCAGTGCCAGCCAGGCGTGCAGGCCGCAGGGGTGGTAATTCAGTTCGTATCCTTGCAGGCATTCGCGCATGAGCTGCTGGCGAGCCGCCAGTTCCTGCCATTGCCAGTCAATTAGCGTTTCGGCCATGCCGGATGCGAGCCATTCGCAGGCAATGGCGCCCGGCAGGCTGGAGCTGGCCCAGCACTGGGCGCGCAGACCGGCACTGAGCTGGGTGATCAGGCTGGCGGGGGCGCGCAGGGCGCCAAAACGCAGACCACCTGCCAGAATCTTGGACACGCTGAAAATATAGAGCGCGCGTTCCGGCGCCAGCTGGTAGAACGCCTGGCCGCGATGCTCAGGTGCGACGTACTGAACCCCATCCTCCAGCAGCAACAAATCGTAGCGCCGCGCAATCTCGACTATGGCTTCACGCCTGGCCTGGCTCATCTGCGCGACCGTGGGGTTATTGTACTCGGGCATCAGGTAGAGCAGGCGGATGCGCTGTTGCTGGCAGAGCCGCTCGAGCGCATCCGGTCGCATGCCTTCGCCATCCATGGGCACGGGCAGATGTTTCAACCCCAGCTGGCGGGCGGCGGCAATCATGCCGGGGTAGGTTAGGGCATCGGAGGCCACGGCTTCGCCGGGGCGTACCAGCACCTGCAGCGCCAGAAAGTCCGCATGCTGCCCACCCTCCGTCAATATCAGTTCGTCCGCCGCCATCGGCAGGCCCTGGGCGCTGAGCCAGCGGGCAAGGCTGCTGCGTTGCGCGCTATTGCCCTGCTCGGGTTGGTAGTGCAACGCGGCCTCTAACACATCGGGCCTGCCGGCCAGGCGCTCCATCAGGGCGGATAGTTGCTGCTGGCGCAGAGGCGTCTCGATCGGGGTGCTTAGCGACAGGTCTATGCTGTTTTGGCCAGCGGCGGAGAGGTGACGGAATCCGGGAGCCTCAGTCTGTTGCGCACGCACCCGGGTACCGCTGCCTATCTTTGCTTCCAGCAGGCCGCGGCGTTCTGCTTCACGGTAGGCGCGGGTGATGGTGCCCACTGTGACCTGGAGTGCATCCGCCAGCAGGCGCTGGGGTGGCAGGCGATCACCGGGTTTGAGGTTGCCGTCGGCGATATCCCGGGCCAGTTGATCGACCAGCGCCTTGTAAAGCGGGCTGCTGTCACGCTCAAGCTCCGGCAACCAGTGACAGCGCGATTGTGCACGTTGCTGAACAGTCATTTTTCTTCTCCGGCCGTGCGGCCCTCTGCAGGGTTGTCGGGGTGATAATGGATTGTATGCGTGACAAATCTACAATTGAACCCTTTTTGTTTGCGGATAATACTGTCCTCTATCGATATTGTTTAACTTAATTCGTGAATTAGCGTCATATTGTATCCATACAATTAAGTGGATTCGCAGTAGCTATTCGCAGAGTTATTCGCAGAGTTATTCGCAAGAGCAGGGGAGCTGAGTCATGCTATTGATTAAAAGACCGAGCGCTGAAAATAGGTGTCATGGGCCTTCGTGTGCGGCCTCAGCGCGTGGTTGGGTTGCGCAATTGTCAGCAGGGCTTTCAACAGGAGAAGGGGCATGAGCGCGCCCGTGGCGGAATTGCTGGCGCTGGTGGGCCCGATGATGCTGTTTGCCTTCAGCATGTCGGCGACGCCTGGCCCCAACAACATGATGCTGACGGCCTCGGGTGCGCTCTACGGCTTTCGCCGCACTGTGCCTCATATGCTGGGGATCTCTATTGGTGTCATGGTGCTGATGAGTGCGGTTGCGCTGGGGCTGAATGCGGTGTTTCAGCAGTGGCCGGTGCTGCAGCAGGCTTTGAAACTGGTGGGCAGTATCTATCTGCTGTGGCTGGCCTGGAAGATCGCCAGTGCACCGCCGCCCAACAGGGTTCGGCTTGAGGGCGATAAGGCCAGGCCCATGACATTTATCCAGGCGGCGGCGTTTCAGTTTGCCAATCCCAAGGCCTGGGTGATGGCGATCAGTGCGATAGCGTCTTTTACGCTGGGTGGGGATGCTTTCACCGCATCTGTGATCGTGGTGATAGGCGTGATGGGACTGGTGAACCTGCCGTCCATTGCACTTTGGGCCGGCTTTGGGGTGGCGCTTGGGCGCCTGCTGAAAACCGCGGGTCACTGGCGGCTGTTCAACCTGTTGATGGGGGTATTGACCGCCGGCTGTGTGGTGCTGATTCTGCTGTGACCGCTGTGCCACCCGCTGTTTCGGGGTGGCGCGAGGTGATGCAGGCTGGTGCGGGGTGGCTCGAAGCGGCAGTTGTTGCTTCGAGCCGGGGTTATCAGTGAATCGGCTGGCCGACCCGCACCACCTTAAGTGTGTTGGTGCCGCCGTGCACGTTCATGTAATCCCCCTTGGTGATCAGCACCAGGTCACCGTCGGCCACGACGTTCAACACCTTGAGGGCATCCACCGACTGCTGGTTGATCTGGTCGTTGGACAGACCCGACAGGTCATAGGCCAGCGGATGCACACCGCGGAACAGGGCCACGCGGCGCAGAGTTTCACCGCTGGGCGCCAGGGCAAAGATTGGCAGCGACGAGCTCATGCGCGACATCAGTAGCGGTGTGGCACCGGTGGCGGTCATGCAGATCAGCGCCTTGACCCCCACCAGGTGGTTGGCCGCATACATGGCCGCCAGGCCGATGGTTTCGTCGATCTGGGTGAACTCCTGATTGATGCGGTGCTTGGAGCTGTGCATGCTTGGGTGCTTTTCGGCGCCGTTGATGACCCGCACCATGGCTTCGACTGTTTCCACCGGATAGTCGCCGGCGGCGGTTTCGGCCGACAGCATCACCGCATCGGTGCCATCGAACACGGCGTTGGCCACATCCGAGACCTCGGCGCGGGTCGGCATCGGGCTGCTGATCATGGACTCCATCATCTGGGTGGCGGTGATCACGATCTTGTTGCGCTTGCGGGCGCGTTCGATGATCTGTTTCTGTACGCCAATCAGCTCGGCATCACCGATCTCCACGCCCAGGTCGCCGCGCGCCACCATCACGCCGTTGGACGCATCGATAATGCCATCCAGTACCTCGGTGCTGCTGACGGCCTCGGCCCGTTCGATCTTGGCAATGATACCGGCCTTGCTACCGGTGGCTTCGAGCAGTTCACGGGCATAGCGGATATCGTCGCCGCTGCGGGGGAAGGATACGGCCAGGTAATCCACGCCTATCTTGGCCGCCGACAGAATATCGGCCTTGTCCTTGTCGGTCAGGGCCTCTGCCGAAAGGCCGCCGCCCTGGCGGTTGATGCCCTTGTTGTTCGACAGCTTGCCGCCGATCTGCACTTTTGTGTGAATCTCGCGGCCCTGTACGCCGCTGACTTCCAGCACCAGGCGACCGTCGTCCAGCAGCAGAATATCGCCTGCGCTGCAGTCATCTACCAGTTCCTTGTAGTCGATACCGACTCTTTCCTGGTTGCCGGCGTCTTTCGCCATGGCTGCATCCAGAATAAAGCGGTCACCCGTGGCCAGTGTCACCGGGCCTTCGGCAAAGCGGGAGATGCGGATCTTGGGACCCTGCAGGTCACCCAGAATGGCGACATGGCGCCCCTGGGCACGGGCGGCTTCGCGCACCCGGTCGGCGCGCAGCTGATGCTCGTCGGCACTGCCGTGGGAGAAGTTGAGCCGCACCACATCGACGCCGGCTTTTACCAGGCGGGCAATCTGTTCCGGGGTTTCGCTGGATGGGCCAAGGGTCGCAACTATCTTTGTTCTTCGCATTAGAGCACCTGCGCAGTGGGATTCGGATTGCAGCCATTATCATCCGGCAACTGTTACAGGGCTTCGTTCAGACGACGGAAAAAAGTCACTCCGGTGTCTTGTTTTTTGTGCAAGTGAACAGCCATGATGCTGGCTGGGAACAAGTGCAGCGCTCAGGCGCACGAGAGTGAAAGCGATGTTTATAGATCGACAGATGGCACAAAAAATCGTTGATCGGGCGATGAAAATCACCGGTGTGAACGTCAACGTGATGGATCACCACGGTGTCATCATTGGCTCCGGCGATGCTGCGCGCATCGATCAGCTGCATGAAGGTGCGCTGCATGTGCTGAGCAGCCAGAGCGAGGTGGATATTGCCCGCGACCAGGCAGGAAGGCTCAGCGGCGTGCAGGGCGGGGTGAATCTGCCGATCCGCAGCAGCGGTGACATAGTCGGTGTGGTGGGCATTACCGGCGAGCCGGAAGAGGTGCGCCGCTACGCCGATCTGGTGGTTATGACCGCCGAACTGATTGTGGAGCAGGCTACAGTCACCGCCCAGGTGCAATGGGACAGTCGCCAGCGCGAGAGCGTGCTGCTGCGCCTGATCGAGGGCGGCACGTCGGACTCGCTGTTCGAGGATCGCGTGGCCCGGCTGCAACTGGATCTGAGTCTGCCAAGGGTGGTGGTGGTGCTTGAGCTGGTGCAGGCCGCGGACGGTACCGACCTGCCATTACCACAGTTACAGCAGTTGCAGCATCAGCTGGCAGCGGCCAGTAGCGCCACGCTGCTGGCTATTACCACGGCGCGGCAGATGGTAATGCTGGTGCCAGTGCCCCTGAAGGGGGGGGATGCTGCCAGGGCTGGGGACGCACCAAACCGGGGCAGCGTCGGCTGGGACAAGGCCTTGTTCCGGCGTCAGATGGATGCCCGCCTGCGGCCGCTGCAGCAGTACGATACTGTGCATTACCGGGCCTGTGCGGGCGATTATTTTTCCGGACCCCAGGGCCTGGCCCAGTCTTATCGCAGTGCCCTCAAGGCGCAGGCGGTGACGCGGGGCCGGACGACGCCTGCAAGCCTGAGTTTTGCCACCGAATCGGCGCTGGACTTGCTGCTGCTGGATGCCGCAGAGGGCTGGGCCGGTCAGCATTTGCTGCGCGAGTTCGAGGCCTTTCTGACGCAGGACAAAAATGGCAGCCTGCAACAGACACTGGAGGCCTACCTGGCTGAAAACATGGACCTGGCACGAACGTCTGCGCGGCTGCACATCCATCGCAACACCCTGCGTTACCGGCTCGACAAGATAGGCACCCTGTTGCAGCTCGACCTGGGATCTGTCGATCAGCTGCTGCAGCTGTTCGTGACCCTGCGACTCTACAGCCTGAGCCATAACCCGGGCTGAAAAATCGCCGGCGACAGGTCTAAAGGCCGGTTATTGTGCAACTGTACAAAAAGCCGTAGCAGGCGCAGGCGTTATTTGTCGTCCTGGCCAAAGCACCTTTGCCGCGCGCTGTGCCACTATGGTTTCAATCCCGACCGATGGAAAACCCACATGAAGATTCTGATCGCACCTGACTCATTCAAGGAAAGCCTGTCCGCGCAAGGCGTGGCCCAGGCCATTGGCCGTGGCTTCCAGGCGGTGTTCGCCGATGCCGAGCTGGTATTGCTGCCGGTCGCCGATGGCGGCGAAGGCACCACCCAGGCACTGGTGGCGGCCACCGGCGGTGCGCTCTTCAGCGCTGAGGTGACCGGGCCCATGGGTGAGACCGTGAAGGCCAGTTGGGGCACCCTGGGGGATGGCACCACGGCGGTGATCGAATCGGCGGCAGCCTCCGGGCTTGATCTGGTGCCCATGGCGCAGCGCAACCCCTGGCATGCCACCACGCGGGGCACCGGCGAGCTGATCATGGCGGCGCTGGATGCGGGCGCGCGCCATATCATCGTCGGCCTGGGCGGCAGTGCCACCAACGATGCCGGCGCCGGCATGTTGCAGGCCCTGGGTGTGCGGCTGCTGGATAAAGAGGGAAATGATATAGCTGCCGGTGGCGCTGGGCTCCAGGCACTGCACAGCATCGATGCCAGCGGCATGGACCCGCGTCTGGCCGATACCCAGTTCGAGATTGCCTGCGACGTGGATAATCCGCTGACCGGTGAGTTCGGTGCCTCGGCAGTCTTTGGCCCGCAAAAGGGTGCCGATGCGCAGATGGTGAAACAGCTGGATGCCTGCCTCGGGCGTTTCGCAGCAGTTGTGCTGGCTTGCCACGGCAAGGATATAGACGCAACGCCCGGTGCCGGTGCCGCCGGTGGCCTGGGCGGCGCCTTTCTCGCCTTCACCCAGGCGCGGCTCAAAAGCGGTATCGATATAGTGATGGATGCGGTGGAAATCGACCGCCACCTGGAAGGCACTGATCTGGTAATCACCGGGGAAGGGCGTATCGACAGCCAGACGGTACGCGGCAAGACGCCGGTGGGCGTCAGCAAGCGCGCCCAGCGCGCCGGCGTGCCGGTCATCGCCCTGGCGGGCTCGGTCAGTGAGGATTCGGACCTGGTGCACGCCCATGGCATCGATGCGCTGTTCAGCATAGTACCGGGGGTCGTCACACTACCCCAGGCGCTGGAGGAGGCCGACAGTAACCTGTATCGCACGGCCCGCAATATTGCCGCCACCTGGAAGTTGGCGCAGGCGTTTGAGGCCAAGCGGCGCTAGCCGTAGGTTTCCGGCTGAGCGCCGAGGGTATGTGTGCCCCGGAATTCGCAGGCTCATTCCAGGCTACGGGCTCTATGTAGGTTGGCAATGAGCGCAGCGAATTCCGACATCCACAGCGAAGCTGTGGCAAGCGGCGGTGCAGTTTACCCACATAGGTAACAGTTCAGTTCAATAACATGGGTGACACTTAGCTTCAGAATTGGAGGTTTATGATTCTTGAAACTGCCGTGCTGACGGGCGTTTCGAGGCGGTTTTATGGTTGGGGTTGCGCCTTGCTGGCGCGTTACTTTCTTTGTTCGCGAAACGAAAGTATCCAAACCTCTTTTCCTTGAGAGACGACGCGCCCGATGACGCCTTGCTGCTGCGCTCTAAGCCCATTCTGCGGGCGCCGCTAACGCACATCCATGTGCTAATCGGCGTCGATACAGTCCCTGTATCGACCTTTCAGGCCTGATCGCACAATGACCTCAGTGCTCGCCGGCGTCATAAGGGGGGACAAGAGCGGTTCTGATGTCTCTGATGTTGTACCTGGGCCCTATCCAGGCGACATCCACAGCGAAGCTGTGGCAAGCGTCGGTGCAGTTCACCCACATAGGTAACAGTTCTGTTCAATAACATGGGTGACACTAAGCTTCGGAATTGGAGTTTGCGGGTTCTGGGAACTGTGGTGCTAGCGGGCGTTTCGAGGCGGTTTGATGGTTGGGGTTGCGCCTTGCTGGCGCGTTACTTTCTTTGCACGCGAAACGAAAGTATCCAAACCTCTTTTCCTTGAGAGACGACGCGCCCGATGACACCTTTCCGCTGCGCTCTGACGCCATTCGACGGGCTCCGCTGACGGTACATCCATGTACCTCATCGGAGGCGCAACAGTCCCTGTTGCACCCCTGCGGGCCTAATCGTCGAATGCCCCCTGTGCTCGCCGGCGTCATAAGGGGAATTAAAGCCGCTCTGTTATCCCGGTGGTACGAATGGCACCGTGCGGCGGTACGTCGTCATGACGAATCACGAATCACGAATCACCAATCACGAATCACGAATCACGAATCACCAATCAGGCTGTTGCTTTGTTAACCTTTCGCCTAGCCCCTTTTTTCTTGCTCTCGCCCTTGCTCTCAAGCCCTTGCCCCTGGCTCCCGCTTTCGGCATTATGCTGAAGGCACCGACGGAGTACAGGTGCTTGATTTTTGATCAGATATAAAGCAAATCGTCAGCTGAGCAGCGGAAGCCAGGCTGGGTGAACTCCTCCCCCATTCCTTAATTCCCCTGTTTCCTGGCGCAGCCTGCGCCGTATCGCAGCCAGCATTCCGTTTTCGGTAGGGCGGTAGCGTGGTTTCTGGCGCGCTCGGCCGATCTGCCGGATTCTCAGTGTGGCAAAAGGCAAGACTTGACCCCGTTACCGCTCGCAAGCTCAAAGGGTTCAGAAACTATTTCGGGCTACCCGGCAACAGCAGGAGCCTGTCACTTAGTTTGGTGATTATCCGCTATGATTCGCGGGCTTAGGTGTGACAATCGTGATCAGCTAAAAGAATGACAAAAAAGGACAGGCGATTGGTTAGAATCATGGAAATCGACATCGGGCAACTTGGCGTGCGGTTACCGCGCGGAGAAGTTGGGATGGTCATTGCACAACCGTATGTGGAATTCGTCTCTCACGAACCGTTTTCGATCAAGCCCGAAAATAGAGACGCCGCGATAGCAAGCATCGACGCTACGATGACCATTGCTCTGGAATGCGCACACGGCGCTGAAAAAACCCACTTCACTATCTTTCCCGAGTGCGTGCTACCTGGACTGGATGGCTTCGACCGGATCACGGCGGCGATGAATGACAGAGGATGGCCGACCAGCACGGTTGTTTTAGGCGGACTCGAGGGCCTCACTCGCGCCCAGTTCGGCGAACTTATTCAACGACCAAATACAGCCTTCGACGAAGTCGGAAGTTCGTTGGAACGTATTCGTCAGGACCAATGGGTCAACTGCTGCGTGACTTGGGCGAAGCTCGAGTCTGGTGAGGTCTGCTCTTGGATTCAGCCCAAGATTGAGCCTGCAGGGGTCGAGTTGCAGGTGAGCCATCAGTCGATGTTCAAGGGGCAGTCCATCTTCTTGTTCAAGGGTACGTATGCCAAAACAAATATACCTTACCGGTTTGCGACCCTTATTTGCTTTGATTGGATTGGCGCTAGAGACCAGCGCCGCATTTGGGAATGGCTACTGCTGCATATTGATCAGAAAGCAGGTGAAATAGAAGCACAACTGCCACTTACGTGGCTGTTCGTTGCGCAATGTAATCCGGGGCCGTCGCACGCGTCCTTCATGAGTCAAGTTCAGCCGTTCTTCAATCCGTTGCATTTCCCCAATGTACTTAGGGATGAGACCTGTTTGGTAATGGCGAATGTGGCCGGGAATGTGGTTCCGGGGATGGCAGAACAATACGGCCGCTCTGCGGTCATCTTCGCAACCTCAAAGTTCATGAAGCCAGAATGCATGCCCACGTACTGCAACGGGGGCGAGTTACAACGACCAGGGAATCCCTTAGAAAACTTCAAAGACGCAGTGTTTCGAGAGCGGGGTGCATGCATTCACTCGTTCCGGCAGCTGAATCCTAGTGCTTTGCTGCCGGGCGCAGCCGGAAAGCGACATGCCCTTGCGGACGCCACCGTACATCCCTTTCCGGGAACAACTGACCCACGAACGCCGAACGGGCTCGTTCCGGCGGTAGTGAAGTGGGTTAACGACGAACTGGATGACTCCGAAAAATCCTTAGAGACCCACTACCCGCAATTACCACTGGCCAGTGCTGCTGGAGTAGCGCATCAAAGATCGGTAAATGCCCTTCGCTTGCTTCCAGCGGCTGCGCTTAGCAAAACGATATTGGTTGCAAGTCCCGGGACTAATAGCGTTCCAGATCATTGGCGGGACACACAGTCTCAAGCTGTTAAGCATGTTCTCCACACGTTCTCTATCCTCGAAGCAGCGCAATATCCGGCCATGTTTCATGGGAACGGAGCGCAGGCAACTATCATGAAGGGTGATCTAGGCGTTGAGGTCGTAGCGGTGATTGGCCGACGTCATGAGGAATGCGACATGCACGTGATTGGCCAGCTTCCAGAACATCGAGGTCAATTACTCTTGGTCAGCCGAGATGAAGACAATACGTCGTGGGATCCACGAATGCGGACTATATTTGACCAAGCCGCTGAGCCGACGAAGGAGCTCAATATCACTGATCCTACCAGTGCAGTCATTCGGGTCGGATACCAAGATGTCCTCAAAGCATATCGAGATGCTGTCAACCAATCGGCTCTAAGGGAGGCAATCGATGCTGCAATCTCCTGAGGCTCTTAGACTTCCGAAAGAGCTCCGCGTCACGCTGTCAGAACTCATGGTTGGGGCGACCTTTACAGAGGAAGTCATTTGCGACGATTGTCTGCCGGTGTTATTGGTGCTGCGTAGTCATGCTGTCACTGCATTTGCGGTCGGTGACGAGAACGATTATGAGCCGCTGTACGAAGCGTTCAAGAAATACTACTTGAAACAAGCGTTGGAGTGGTCCGCAAAGGATGTATCCTTTGTCTTTTGTATTCCGTCGGATATCGTAGTTCACGAGTCCTTCCGTTCTCGTGTCGAAGTCGACGTCTACTTTTGCAGAAAGTATGTCATTCAGCTTGAACGTAATTTGGCTTCCGGCCTTGCAAGGCTGCCGTTTCTTCCGCTGTCGCCAATCTCACCGGGAGTTCAGACAAGACCGCCGTCCGCGCAAACGTTACTTAAGCAGAGCAACTTGACGGCCGAGTTGGCAAGCGCTCTCGTCGTGCCCTCCAAGAGTAGTGCAAACAAGATTCTTGCCGCGTGCCTTGAAGGCACATTCGGCGAACCAAACAAGATCGCAGAGGCGCGCACCGTGGCATCCTCGGAGGCTCAGGCCGAAGATCAAGTGCAAACTACGCTCAAGTCAATCTCCATTGAGAACTTCCGGGCCTATCGAACGAAGAAGGAGTTCACGCTTGGCTCAGCTGTTACCGTCCTTTATGGTCCCAATGGCTTTGGTAAGACGTCGTTCTTTGATGCCATCGACTTTGTCGTCACTGGTGGCGTCGGCCGGCTTTCGAAGGTTAGCAGAGACTTGGCAAAGGCAGCAAAGCATCTAGACAGTGACGGCGAGCCGACGGAGGTTTCCCTGACGTTTGAGCGTGATGGAAAGCAGCACGTCATCACCCGCAACCTGGCAGAACGTAACAACGCTCTGGTGGACGGGATGGTCACACCGAGAAAGGATGTATTGAGCCTTTTGACTGGAGGGGCGTCAGTTGGGGCCGACCGCGTGGACAACATGGTGGCTCTATTCCGCGCAACTCACCTATTCAGCCAAGACAGCCAAGAACTTACGAAGCACGTGGAGGAAAGATGCGAACTGCCTGCGGACATAGTGTCCCGTATGCTCGCATTTGAAGACTATGTAAGCGGCTTGAAGAAGACCGAGGATGTGCTGAAGCTCGCGCGTAAAATGCTTATGGACGCGCAAACACAAGCGCAGGACATTCGCATGTCCATCAACAAAGAACGAGAGGAGTTGAGGCGCCTTGAAGGCCTCGCTGCTGAGAACACATCTCCAGGCGCACTCGATGAGCGATTCACAGAGTTACAACGAGCGATTTTGACTGCGGGTTTTAACATGACCGGTATCGACCCGCGAGACACAAGGTCTCTCCGTGCGATGCTGGAATCGTCTGCGGCTGAGGCAGCTGGGGTGCGTGGTGCTATTTCCAAAGCCCTTGAGCACGCTGGAAGTTTGAAGACACTGCGTGGACAATTAGAGCCTATAGCCGCTCAGCTTGAGGAGCGTAAGACACAATTAGAACATGCCCTAATCACCGCCGATGACGCGGTGGAGTCCCTTGCAGCGCTCACGAGCGCACTTGCAGAGGCAAAAGCTCAAGACAAAGCTGTGCAGAACCGAAAGGGTTGGTTTTTGTGGGCTGTATCTGTTCAACCGGAATATGAGCGATTGAATACACAGGTTCAGGTGCTCACTGATGGTCTGTCGATGCTCACGCAGCGCTTGGAACAACAGAGGGAAACTCAGGCTAAAGCATTGTGCGCCCAGCAGGAATCAGTTGCTACGGTTCAGCGCCTTGAGGCCACGTTGAAGACTGCTGGAGACTTGCGATCTCGCGTGCAGTGGGTGAGCGAACTGGCTGGGCATTGGGAGCATGCAGAACCCAAATTGATTACCGCGCGGGCACTTGAGACCGAGTTACAGAGCGCAATAGAAACGAGGCATGCGCAGTTGGACGAGGCGCAGCAGGCAGTATTGGCACACGAGCATCTGGTCGCTCGATTGGAGCGAGAACTCAATTCTGCCAAGAGCAATGACACGACTCTGAAGGGGCTGATTGCTGAGCTCCGTACACACGTAGATGGCGCGACCTGCGTGCTATGTGGTCACAACCATGGGAGTCAAAACGAGCTCCTGGCTGCAATTGATCGGCGCATGGAGCACGGTGACCTTGTCGTTCGACTTAGCGAGACACTGGCTAACGAACGTGTAAAGTTGCAAACGCAAGTAGCGGCACGACAAAGTGTGTTCGATAGGCTGAGCCAGGAAGAGCAACGATTGGTGCAAACCAAGACCGAGCGCGAACAGTTGGAGCGACAGCAAACGACCTACGAAACGGCACTCAGTTCCTTCGGAATTTTGTTGTCGAGCAATACGGCTCAACAGCTTGCGCAGATGAGCATGCAAGTGCATGACGCCGAGCAAAACGCTGCAAACGCCGCCAGTAATGCCCGGAAACTGCTGGTCGCCCTAGAGACTGCACTTGCCTCCGCCACAGATGGTTACAAGACATTGGAGCGCGAACACCAAGCCTCGTCGACCGCGCTTGAGGATATGAAGCACCGGATAAATGAATTGGTTGTCGAAGCAAATCGCGGGACGGTGAATCTCGCTGCAGGGCTCCAAGCATTGAGCGAAGCGCAGCGAGACGTGGAGGTCAGGGTCGCCCAAGCTAGCTCATCAGTTCAGGCTGCGAACACTAAGCTGGACGCCCAAAAGGCCGTCAGCGATGCTGCCAAGGCGTCCCTTGCCACAGCACGCACCAGACATCAGCAGGCAAGTCAGACGTGGAACAGTTACCAGACAAACATGCAGACTCTGGGTGCGGCGTTGACCGCCGCAGGATTTGGAAACGATGTATCTGAGGAGCAATTGCATCAGCAAGTCCAGATGTCTACTGAACATGAAGTGACAGCTTTAGGTTTGCGTGACCGAGTAGCAAAACTTGAGGTGGCTGTAGACACTGCAGCGACTTCCGCTGCCTTCCAAAATTTGCGCGAACGAATACAGGCTAACGAGAAGCTGGTACAGCAAGCGGACGAACGCGCTCAGGAGGTTAAACCCTGGATATCATACTTCGAAGGAATCACTAAACTGTTAGGAGGTGAACAAGCGATTGCGACGAAGCACTTTATTACCCAGTACGGACCAAGGACAGCAGTGATTCAGCAGCGGCTACGTCCGGTCTATGGTTTCGAAGAAATTGAAGTGTCGAGTAAGGACTCGAACATTGGTATTCGAGTTAATAGGAATGGGGAAGCATTGAAGCCCACCCATTACTTCAGCCAATCTCAGATACAGACGCTCATTTTGGGGCTATTCCTGACTGCTTGCAGCTCTCAGACTTGGTCTGGGTTCTCTTCTATCATGATGGACGACCCTGTGACGCACTTCGATGATCTGAACACGTATGCGCTATTGGACTTGATATTAGGTCTTCAAAGTTCTACCGAAGGTGCACGGCAGTTCGTCATCTCCACATGCGACGAAAAGCTACTACAGTTGGCGCGCCAGAAATTTAAGCACATGGGGGCCGAAGCAAAGTTTTATAGATTCTCAGCCATAGGAGCTGGGGGGCCGATGGTAAATGAGATTTCTACTTGACGTAGTGCCCTCTGGGGAGAAAGCTTCTTTGAAGCTGCATTAAGGGGGCAAAGGAGTCACCCATTAGCCGATGGTGGTCAAGCACCAAAATTACCCAGCAGCGCACGTTTTAAGCGCTGTCGTACTTGCCCGTTTTCGCACTCATGGTGACTCATTCGTACCCTGGTCTTCGTTCAGTCGGTTGCGTAATCAGCCGAACTGATTCGCACCAGTCACCCATATGGATTCAGGCCTGGAGCCGCATCGCATGGATGCCTGTTCCGCCCCTGGCACCGTCGATGCCACAGAATACCCGTGGCACCTTGACCCCGTTACCATATACATGGCGAAGGTGAGCTAAAGCACTCTCTAGGAGAAATGTATTTGATTACTGAATTTATTAAGTATATCGAAGAAAAAATTTTATGGGTCTATTCTTATAAGAAAAATAGGGATCAGTTTTTATCTAGTTTAGCTGATAGTTTTGATAACCCTAATAGTCTTTGTAAGCTATATGTGTGGCCTCGTTTACAAGAGAAGAATCCCGCAGATGAAATCCACTCTTTTGTAGATACTTCTAAGCCAGCATTAGAAGCCCTAAAGCCATTTTTTGATGAAGAAAATACTCATAAAGATGGTAGAAATCATTTGATTGTACTTGGTGATGCTGGGATGGGTAAAAGCTCATTTTTATTAATGCTGAAGTTAAAAAGCATGAGGTTTTTCTGTAATAAAAAATATAAATTTGAATTATTTAAAATTAACTCAGATGTACTTGATGATATTTCAAAAATAAAAGACAAGTTGAATACAGTTCTTCTTCTTGATGCTTTGGATGAAGATGTAGAGTCATGGGGTAATATTAAGTCGCGGCTATCCTGTTTAATTGAAAGTACATTGGGTTTTAGGAAGGTTATTATTACGTGTAGGACTCAGTTCTTCCCTGTGGAACAAAAGCATCTTCTAATGAATTCAGGAATTGTAAAAATACAAGAATATAGAGTTGAAGCTCTATTTCTTTCACTATTTAGAGAAAAGGATATTAGTCTTTATTTGAAGAAAAAGTTTGGTTTTGATAAAGAGAAAATAATTAGATCCAAGGCGGTAATTTTTAAAATGAAAGACCTTAAAGCACGTCCTCTTATTTTGTCGCATATAGATGATATTCTTAATGGGTCTGATGATTATACTGATATGTTTTCTATCTATAGCGGAATGATTACGGCTTGGTTGGAAAGGGAGTCCAGAAAAAACAAACACCTTAACTCTGAGGTGTTAAGAGAAAGTTGTATTTTGATAGCAAAGTACATGAGTTCTAAAAAATCCAGAAAAATAAATATAGATAAATTAAATAAATTGACGGATATTGGCGCTGTATCTATTAACCTTGATAAGGTCGATATTGGTGGAAGGTCGCTATTGAATAAAAATTCAGATGGAGATTTTCGTTTCTCACATTTTTCTATACAAGAATTTCTTGTTGCAGAGTCTATAGTTCTTGGATATATGGATTTAAATAGTTTTTCTGAAATAAATATCACAGACTTGATGAAGCAATTTATATTGCAGGGGAGCGGTAGTAAAAACATTTTGGCTGACGAACTCCCCGGGAAATGTAGCTCTGCATATGTTAAACTTGAATCTTTTTCTAACTCGGAATATGAAAGGGTGTTTACATCTGAATCTAATCTTCCAAATATTATAATGTACAGTGTAGTAGATAGGGGTTTGAAAAGATTTCTGTGTATGGAAAAAACAATGTATTATGAATGTGTTATTAGTAAAACTATGGTGAGAGCAGATCTGCTAGAGGTGGATTTTATAAAGTGTAATATGCGTGGTTGTAGTTTTGAATATTCTAGAATAACCAACTCAAGGTTCCATACATGTAGTTTAAATGACTTGGTAATGGAAGGTTCTGTATTTGAAGGGGTTGTGTTTATGAAAACTGACTTTAGTAATTCAACTCTTAAAGACAGTCAGTTCGAAAGTTGCTCTTTTATTGAATGTTTATTTATGGGTACTGATTTGGAAGGAGTTAAGTTTAATAATTGTACAATAGATAATCCAGAAGTTATTAACCATGCTAAATGCCTTGAAAGGGCGGTTATGGATGAAGGTTTTCTAAAAGGGTTTAGCCTATCAGCTCTTAAAAAAAATAGTTCTTCTATATGAGTACAGATGTTTGATCTTGCCCAGCAATCGAGGGTCCGAGGTCGATTAGCCAACGGTGGTCAAGCACCCAAAGCTCTCCAACACGTTTTGAACATGTTCTCAATTTTACCTGTTCCATTTACACGGTGACTGATTGGCTCCCGAATTTTCTCTTGGTTGGTTGCGATATCAAACCGATTCGCACCGGTCAACGGGGTCCCCCATTATCTCACTCACCCTCCCAGCAAGGAGCGCACCATGTCTTCTCAGACCCCGGTCAACGAGCAGATCACCGAAGCCGTCACCCAGGCCAACATCAAGGTTATTTCCGAAGCTCCGGCAATGGCGACGGGTGCGATTTACCAGGCCGTGGCCCATGCGACCGGCACCCTGTTCGAAAACGCTGTTTCTTCTCAACAGCAGCAAAACGCCCTGATGCAGGCTGCAGTGAATCAGGGCGTAATACAGATCTACTCGGTGGACACGCAGGCCGGTGCCGAAGCCTTGCAGAATCAGTTCCTGCAAGGCACGGCACAGCTTAACGCCACGAGTGTGGGCGGCGTCAACCAGCAGATTGTGGACGCGGTAAAGTTAAGCCTTCGTAGCGTGCTCGACAGTGCCGGCGACTTTTCCTTCGCGGTACGCAGCGCCGCCGAGGCGATGCAGGCCACACTGGATGGTATCAGCGCTACCAGTCATCAGGATGCCATGCGCTCGCTGCAACTGGCTGCGACCGCGGCCTGCCTGCGCGCGATGATTGCCGATCCCGGCCAGGCCGATGCCTATAGTAAAGTGTTGAACGAGATTAGCCGCCTGGCCTGAGCGCTGCGGCGACACTCGAGAAGCGAATGGTCTTGCCTTTCCTGCCGCTATATATCAGCAAGGCAACAGGCAAGACCTGACGACATTATTCCCCTTTTGGCCCCTCCTTATTCTGAATCCTGCGCTCGGCTGAGCAGGCCTCAGTCCATCAGGTCGAGCGACAGGAACAGGCGTCCTGCGTCATCCGTAACCTCGGGTGACCGGTGGACGATGCCACGGCCTTCGTTACCGAACCATCCTTCGCCCTTGAGCAAGGCAACCTCGCCGGCTTGCAGCTGGCGAAAATCCCTTTCGTTGCCGGGCGAGCTTTGGCGTTGCTCATGGCTGATCCAGTGTGTGCCGGAACCGAGGTAGGTTGTCACCAGGCGGCAGGGCAGGCGATCCACATGAAACTTCGGGCACATGGCTCGATGCAGCCACTCCAGCCGCATTCCCACCTGCTTCTGCTCAAACAGGCAGGCAAACATGTCGACCAGCAGCTTGATATCGGCGATCAGGCAATCCCGGCCCGCCCTCGGCGGTAACTTACGTTCCAGTTCGGGAGCGACTTCATCCGGGCGCAGCACGCAGCGCAGGCTCAACCCGGGAGGCTGCTGGGCCTGTTGCTCGAGATAACGTCGCAGGCTTGATGATAACGACCGTTGCCAGATCGCCAGGTTGCAGCTCGCTGCATAGAAACGGGACAGCACTCGAGGGTCGTCCCCCGCCGCGACGCTGAGCTCTGGCAGCACCGCACTCTTGTGCCGGTGCCTTGGCGGATTGCTGATTGCATTCATCAGGGTCCTGCTTTCCTTTGCTGCATCCATGTTGTTTGTGTAATGTTATATTGTAACTATATCGAGCACAATGGCCGCTCTGCCTCGCGCCCAGCAGGCAGTGCGGCAAAACACCAAAGGCATCGACCAAGGATTTCTGCTGCATATGAATACCGCCTCTCTCGGCCCTTTCGCTCCTTTACCCGATGTGACAACGTCGACCCGTGCCGTCGTTGGCGGCACGCTGGATGGCGTCGGCATGTCCGGGCTCGCCCTTCCCGTCACGCTTGCGGAGTCCGCTCGGGGCCATGTTGCCGTTCAGGCAACGGCAAGCCTTTATGTCAACCTTTGCGACCCGCTCGCGAAGGGCATCCACATGTCGCGTCTGTATTTGCTGCTCGAAGCCTTCGCCGAACGCGAGGCACTCAGGCCCGCTATTCTCTGCCAGTTTCTGCAGCAGGCGCTTCAGAGCCATCGCGATATCAGCGATACCGCATCGCTGTCGTTGAGTTTCCAGTATCTGAGTCGCCGTCCTGCACTGAGCAGCAACTACCGGGGGTGGAAAGCCTATCCGGTGGTGCTGAGTGCCCGGCGGGCCCAGGGGCATACCAGTATTGAGCTTGGTGTGAGCGTGCCCTATTCAAGTACCTGCCCGTGCTCTGCGTCCCTGAGTCGCCAACTGATTGCCGACGCGTTTCGTGATGAATTCTCCACTAGATCCAACCCGCCCATCGACGCGGTTGCCGCCTGGCTGCAAGAGGAGGGTGGAAGCTGGGCCACCCCGCACAGCCAGCGATCCTACGCCGATGTTCGGGTCCGGCTGGCGGAATCGGGGACCTTTCCGATCGAAAAGTTGATCGGCACCCTGGAAGAGGCGCTGCAGACACCGGTACAGACGGCAGTCAAACGCGAAGATGAACAGGCGTTTGCCCGGCTGAATGGTCAGAACCTCATGTTCTGCGAAGATGCCGCCCGGCGCCTTAAAGCGGCTTTGAACGCGACGCCCTGGCTGGAAGACTTCCAGATCCGGGTGGAGCACCAGGAAAGCTTGCACGCCCATAATGCCGTCGCCATGGTCGCTAAGGGGCTTCCCGGGGGATACACGGCTGACGCTCCAGGGCTGTGGCGATAACGGCAAGCCGCAGCCAAGGCCGGGAAAGAAGGCCGGGATAGAATGTCTGGTCTTTTGGGCTGTTAACCGCAAGAAAAACAGGTTGTATAGCTGTTCCTCCTTCACTCTACAGGGACTTGTATCGATGGGCCTGAGGTTAAAGCGCGCGGCGGCAGTGTTCGCCAACAGTGTGACGACGGTGGCACCGGTCTGGACTGCGGCTGGTTTCGGGGGCAGGGCGTCGGTTTGCAGGCTGTCGATGCCGGCAAACTCGAGGGCTCTCGTCTGGAGCACCGTTTTGGTGCAGCACTAATCGTGGATCCTGAGATAAGCCGCGCTTTCACTGTGACAAGTCTGCGTCTATCCCCCCCTGTTTGGTCCTGAATCAGGGGCGGGACAGCGGTATCCTGCCGGGGCTGGATGCGTCGGGCCTGGTGGGGGCTGTGCCCATGCTGGAATACCACACTATGGTGCAGGCTCGGCGTTGATATGAACTGCCGCCGGTGGCAGCGCGATGCTGTGTGCTCCTCTGCTTGGCCAGATAATAGTGTGCACGGCCTGGCGTAGCATTCATTCGGATAGGCAAAAACGCACCAATATGGTGCTATTAATTTCTATTTGTGGTCTATTTTGGTGCTCTACTGTCGAATTTGTGCGCTTATATGAGGCGATAGCTCGGGCTTATTATGTTTTAGTCTTTAGTGATAAAAAATAACTTCTTTATTTTCATATGTTTATATAGGTTGTCTATGATTTTGAAGAATTCTGGATCGGATTTTGCTTATTAAAAAGCAATTGGGTTTCTTCGTCTGACGACACCGGGTTTGAAGCAGAACCTGTGCACCAAAAAGAGGCCCCAGGACAACAACACAGGCAGATCCCTTGAGAGGGCCGTCTGTCACACTATTTCACGGCTTATAAGGGTAGGGTATAAAAATGAGCGGCAATGCATCCAGACTCGCAGCAATCAGCGCTATCACTAACGGCAAGCCCGTCAGTGTTGAGATGCCGGAACCGTTGAGCAAGATCTGGGCTAGCGATGTTTTCAGTCTTTCGAAAATGGAAGAGTCGCTGTCCAAAAATGCCTTCAAGGCGATAAAAAACACCGTCCAGACCGGTGCGCCGCTGGATCCTGCCACCGCCGACGTTGTTGCCGCGGCGATGAAAGACTGGGCACTGGGCAAGGGCGCCAAGTTTTTCTCCCACATTTTTTACCCGATGACCAACGCCACGGCTGAAAAGCACGATGGCTTTATCGTACCCAACGCTGATGGCGTTGCCATTACAGAATTCACCGGCAGCCTGCTGATCAAGGGCGAGCCGGATGGTTCTTCGTTCCCCAACGGCAGCCTGCGCATGACCAACGCTGCCCGCGGTTACACCGCCTGGGATCCGACCAGCCCCTGCTACATCATGCACACGGCAAACGGCCCGACGCTGATGATCCCCAGTGTCTTCATGTCCTGGACGGGTGAAGCGCTGGACAAGAAGATTCCGTTGCTGCGCTCCAACTCAGCCATGAACAAGGCGGCGCACAAAGTGCTGTCCCTTATGGGTGAAACCAATATCGCCACCCTGAGTGCAAGCTGCGGTGCCGAGCAGGAATATTTCCTGATCGATGAGAATTTTGCCGCTGCACGCCCTGACCTGCGCCTGGCAGGCCGCACACTCTTTGGTGCGCCGCCAGCCAAGGGTCAGCAGTTTGATGACCATTATTTTGGTGCTATCCCTGAGCGTGTGCAGGTCTTCATGCAGGATTTCGAAGACCGCCTGTATCGCCTGGGCATCCCTGCCAAAACGCATCACAACGAAGTGGCACCTGGGCAGTTTGAAATCGCCCCTTACTTTGAGTCGGCCAATATCGCGGCGGACCATCAGCAGCTGCTGATGACAGTGCTGAAAAATACCGCCAAGAAGCATGGCCTGCACGCCCTGTTGCATGAAAAGCCCTTCGCCGGTGTTAACGGCTCTGGCAAGCACGTGAACTGGTCTGTGGGCAACTCGACCCAGGGCAACCTGCTGGATCCGGGCAGCACGCCGGAGAAGAACCTGAACTTCCTGTTGTTCTGTGGTGCCGTGATCCGTGGTGTGCATCTGCATGGCCCGTTGCTGCGCGCTGTTATTGCTTCGGCGTCCAATGATCACCGTCTGGGTGCCAATGAAGCGCCTCCGGCCATTCTGTCGGTCTATCTGGGCGATCAGCTGGAGAAGGTGTTCACGGATATCCAGCAGGGCAACCTGGTGCCGAGCAAATGTGGCGGCGTGATGGACCTGGGTCTGGCGGAAATTCTTACCTTCACCCGTGATCCTGGCGATCGCAACCGCACCTCGCCGTTCGCCTTTACTGGCAACCGTTTCGAGTTCCGCGCCGTTGGCTCGTCGCAGTCGGTCTCCGGACCACTGGTGGCGATGAATGCCATGATGGCCGATTCCCTCAACTGGATTGCCGGCAAGCTTGAAGCGGCACTGAATTCAGGCCTGGATCAGGGTTCAGCCGTTATTGCTGTGCTGAAGGAACTGATGGATGCGCATGGCAATGTGCTCTTCGGTGGTGACGGCTATTCTTCGGAGTGGCACACGCAGGCGGTTGAAGAGCGTGGCCTGGCCAATAACCGGACATCCGCTGAAGCCCTGCCAGCCTTGCTTGAACAGTCCGTGCAGGACCTGTTCAAAAGCACCGGCGTGCTGACACCGGTTGAGCTGCAAAGCCGCTATGAGGTGTATTCCGAGCAATATATCCTGTCGATCGAGATGGAAGCCAAGCTGACGATGGATATGGCGACCACCTCCATCTATCCGGCAGCAACGACTTACCTGTCGGAACTGTGCAGCTCGATCTCCGGTGCTGCCGCCATGGGTATTAGCCTGGATAACGGCGTAGCGAAGAAAGTGGCCGCCGAAGCGGATGCTATGATGCAGACGGTTGCTGCGCTGGCTGATGCTACGGAAAAACACGACTTCGCATCCATCGAAGCTCACATGCAGTTCTGTGCCCACGAGATTCGCCCGCTGATGGACAAGGTCCGCAGCCATGCCGATAGCCTCGAAATGACGGTATCAGACGCTGCCTGGCCGCTGCCGAAGTACTCCGAGATGCTGTTTATCAGATAAGCATCAGGATAGAAAAAGCGGGAGCTGCGGGCGTGGTGCCGTTAAGGCACTGGCTGCAACCTTCTGAATAACAAAAAAGCCCCGGCTACCTTTGCATAAAGGTAGCCGGGGCTTTTTTACGTCTGGCGGGTTATTTCTCCAGCGCGCTCAGCAGTGCCTGAGCCGTGGCTTCGGATGAGCCCGGGTTTTGCCCAGTGATCAGCAGGCCGTCGGTTTCGACGTGGGAGTGCCAGTCCTCGGCTTTGGTGTAGAGGCCGCCATTGGCGCCAAGCATATCTTCCACCAGGAAGGGCACGACTTTGGTGAGGCCTACGGCGTCTTCTTCGCTGTTGCTAAAGCCGGTGACTTTTTTGCCGTTTACCAGGGGCTTGCCGTCCGCTGTTTTAGTGTGGCGCAGCACGGCAGGAGCATGGCAGACCGCAGCCACGGGTTTGCCCGCGCCATACAGGGCTTCGATCAGGGCGATGGAGTGCTTGTCTTCCGCCAGATCCCACAGAGGGCCATGGCCACCAGGGTAGAAGACGGCGTCGTAGTCGGCGGGGTTGATGGCGTCGAGCTTGAGGGTCGTGGCCAGTTGCGCCTGGGCGCCGGGGTCCTGCTCAAAGCGGCGGGTGGCATCGGTCTGGAAATCCGGCACATCGCTCTTTGGGTCCAGTGGTGGCTGGCCACCGGCGGGGGAGGCCAGGGTCAGGGTCGCGCCGGCATCCTTGAGGCCGTAATAGGGGGCCGCGAACTCCTCGAGCCAGAAGCCGGTTTTTTCGCCGGTGTCGCCCAGGCGGTCGTGGGAGGTCAAAACCATCAGAATATTCATTGTACGCATCTTCCTCGATTTGCAGAGTGTGGACGGGTTCAGACCCGTACGATCAGCTTGCCGAAATTGTGCCCCTGTAACAGACCGATAAGGCCCTCGGGTGCCTGTTCCAGGCCCTCGATAATGTCTTCGCGAAACTGGATACGACCGTCCTGCAGCCACTGGTTCATCTGGGTGAAGAACTCTGGGTAGCGATGGGCGTAGTCATCAAAGATGATAAAGCCCTGCATGCGGATACGCTTCACTAGCAGTGTACGGGTCAGCAGGCCAAGCCGATCAGGTCCGGCGGGCAGTTCGGTATCATTGTAGTGCGCAATCAGGCCGCACACGGGCACCCGGGCACCGGTGTTCAACAGCGGCAGTACTGCATCGAACACGGCGCCGCCGACGTTTTCATAATAGACATCAATGCCATCGGGGCAGGCGCTGGCCAGTTGGGCGGCAAAGTCCGGGTCACGTCGATCGATGCAGACATCAAAGCCGAGTTCGTCGGTGACGTAGCTGCATTTGTCGGCGCCGCCGGCAATACCCACTACGCGACAACCCAGGATCTTGCCGATCTGGCCAACCACCGATCCTACGGCACCGCTGGCTGCAGCCACCACCAGGGTTTCACTGGCCTTGGGCTGACCTATATCGAGTAATCCCATATAGGCGGTAAAGCCCGGCATGCCCAGCACGCCCAGTGCCTGTGAGGGGTGCTGCATCTCAGGCGCAAGCTTGACCAGGGCGGTGCCATCGGACAACGCATAGTCCTGCCAGCCGACATAGCCCTGCACCCGATCGCCCACCTTGAAGTCAGGGTGCATCGATTGTTCGACCCGGCTGACCGTACCGCCAACCATGACCTCACCCAGGGCAACGGGCTCTGCATAGGAGGGGCCATCGCTCATGCGGCCACGCATGTACGGGTCCAGCGACAGGTATTCGGTGCGTAGCAGTATCTGGCCGGCGGTGGGTACCGGGATGGCGGCTTCTTCCAGGCGGAAGTTGGCTGCCGTAGGCGCGCCCTGGGGGCGTGATGCCAGCACTATGCGACGGTTGCTCTGTGTATTCGTGGTCATTGATAGTGTCCTTAAATTTCCGTTGGAGGTCAGATCAGAGCGCAGCGGTCAAAATGGTGCGGCTGACATCCAGGTTGATGTTCTGGTGTTCACCCAGAGCCTTAAGGCCGTGCTTGTCGAGTTGAGCGACCACGGCATCCACCGCTTCGGGGCCCAGATCGTAATCGCCCAGACGCGTGGCGATACCGACGCTTTCGAAGAATGCACGGGTGCGCCCAATGGCCTGGTCAATGCGGGCATCGTCGTCACCTTCGGTGATATGCCACACCCGTTCGGCGTATTGCAGCAGCTTGCCGCGCTTGTCTTCGCGCTGCACCTGCAGCAGGGACGGCAGCACTATGGCGAGGGTACGGGCATGGTCGATATCGTAGAGAGCGGTCAGCTCGTGGCCGATCATGTGGGTGGCCCAGTCCTGCGGCACACCGGCGCCGATCAGGCCGTTGAGGGCGAGTGTTGCCACCCACATGAGGTTGGCGCGGGTCTCATAGTCCTGCGGTTGTTCCAGCGCTCTGGGGCCAATTTCTACCAGGGTTTGCAGCAGGCCTTCGGCAAAGCGATCCTGTGCCATGCCGCCGGCCGGGTAGGTGAGGTACTGCTCGGTAATGTGCACGAAGGCATCGACCACGCCGTTGGCGATCTGGCGCGGCGGCAGGGTAAAGGTCTTGGTGGGGTCCATCATCGAGAACTGCGGGAATACATGCTGACTGCGGAACGGGAGCTTGTCCTGAGTGGCCTTGCGGGTGACCACACCGCCGTTGTTCATTTCCGAGCCGGTGGCGGGCAGGGTCAGCACTGTGCCAAAAGGCAGCGCCTGTTCGATGCGCTGGCCACCACTTTCCAGAATGCCCCAGGGCTCGCCGTCAAAGGGCACGGCGGCGGCGACAAACTTGGTACCATCGATCACTGAGCCGCCACCGACAGCCAGCAGGAAGTCCAGCTTTTCACGCCGTACCAGGGCAACGGCTTCCATCAGAGTCTCGTAGCTGGGATTGGGCTCAATGCCATTGAATTCAAAAACTGCCCGCTCGCCCAGCGCGGCAGTGACTTCGTCCAGAGTGCCGTTGCTGCGGGCGCTATTGCCGCCGAGCAGAATCAGAACCCTGGCGGAGGGCGGAATCTGCTCGTTCAGCTGAGTCAGTGTGTCTTGTCCGAAGATGATGCGGGTCGGGTTGTAGAAACTAAAACTGTTCATGTGCTCTCCAATTAGACCGGTCGTCTATTAAAAGGGTAAAAATAACCGCCATCGGTACAGATCAGGATGGCGGTCGTGTGTTCAGTTCGGTTGGTTTAGCTTAGCCTTTATGGGTTTAGTGCCGTCACTTCAAGGCGTTCGGCTTAATCTGTACCGTCTGCCAGCCCCAGGGCTGCGCGGGTTGAGCGCATGGCGGTTTTCAGGGCGCTGTCATCGCGGCGGACCTTGGTTAGCAGAGTTGCTCCCAGCCACATCTGGTACAGCGCTTCTGCCAGCTGATTTGATGACACGCTGCTGCTGACTGAGCCATCGCTGCGGCCTTCTTCAATGCAGCGAGAGAGGCGCTCGACAATACGGCTGGTGCCCTTGTGCAAGGCACAGCGCATGGCTTCGGACAAATCCGACACCTCACCGCTGAGCTTCACCGCCAGGCACTTGCCCACCGGATCCTCGGCCAGTTGCGTTTCCATCCACAGCGACCAGTAGCCCATCAGTCGCTGGGCGGCAGGTTCGGCATTGTTGGTCAGCAAGCCGTCGAGGCGGGTCAGGTAATCGCTGAAGTAAGCCTCCAGCATGGCCTCGCCAAACAGCTCCTTGGATTTGAAGTAGTGATAAAACGAACCCTTGGGAACAGCCGCACAGCGCAAAATTTCACTCAAGCCAGCGGCGGTAAAGCCCTTTTGCAGGATCACGGGTCTGGCGGCATCAAGAATATGCTGTCGGACGGTGTTTTGGTCAGTCATGGGCGTGATCCTGTGTTCAGTGGGGCTAGTCTACTCACAATTAGACCGGTCGTCTATGGTCGGGGCAAGATATAAGACGCAAGGCGCAAGGAGGGCTGCCCAAGCTGCAGGTGGGACTGGCAGGGCTTGAAAACGGTGTTAACTTGCGTGGCTACACAGGCTTTCCCGAGTAAGCTCATGGAGAAGTTTCTGTCTTACTTTCATAGGCCGCAACCTGCAAGTACCTCACCGTCGCCAGTGATGCACTGCATATCAGTTAGCCTGCACTAAGCAAGGTATCATGACGCTGGGGGATTATTTGAGGTAAGCTATTGGAGCGACAGCACCGGGGCATGAAGTTGCTGGCATTAAAAATGCCTGACACGCTGGAAGGGCAAATCTTGTATCCTGGCCAAAACTTATTAAGTTCATCATAAAAACTACTGATACCGTCCAGATTAATGCTGGCCTTTCAAAGACCAGTCTTCAATCCATGCTGCTACTTCTTTCGCAGGCATTGGCTTTCCCATCCAATAGCCCTGTCCTTCATCACAACCCAGCTCTTTTAAAATATTCCACACGGCTTCGTTCTCAATACCTTCAGCGACAACGCGCATATCGAGCTTATCTGCCAGTAAAATGGATATTTCCGTGATCGTTCTGCATTCATTGTCGATAGCTAGGTTTTTAATAAATTCAAGATCTATTTTGAGCTCCGTAAAAGGTACTTGTACTAATTTTTGCAGCGAGGAATACCCTGTTCCGAAATCATCGATAGAGAGGTTGAAACCCTTCATTCGCAGGCGAGTAAGGATATCCATGTAACGTACAATATCTGACATTACAGCCGTTTCCGTAACCTCGATCACAATGTCGGACGGGGAAACTCCCAATTCTTCTGCATTGGTGGCTAATTCCTCTGGCATATCCAGCTCGTAGAGTGTTTGAGGTGATATATTAATAGACATGCGCAGGCTAATACCTTGGGCCTGCCATTCTGCTAATTGGGAAATGGCAGCTTTGGTCACATACTCCGTGATGTCAGAAATCAGATCATGTTCTTCAGCTATGGCAATAAAGTAGCTCGGCGGAATCATCCCTTTATCAGGGTGTTTCCAGCGTAATAGGGCCTCAACACCAACCACTGTGCGATCATTAATATTTATCTGTGGCTGGTAGACGAGCGACAATTGTCCATTAACTATTGCCGATTTTAGCTCGCCGAAGGCAGGCATCTCTGCAGGGTCGACTAATTTAGGGACTGAATCAGGAGTATATTTTTCAAGCAAGTCTTCCAGTTCTTGCACAAGGAATGGCTTTTGCAGTGTCCCTAATACCCTCATGCCTCGTTTGGAGGCAAGTTGCTGTGCGGAGTGAAGGACTCCCCTGTCTTTGCCGCTCATGAAGATAATAGCAGCTTCACTTTTGTTATCCGCCAGAAAACGAAGTAATTCAATGCCATCAATGACAGGCATAAATAAATCCAATACAATAATGTCAATGTCGTTTGTATAGAAATTAGAAAATTTAGACGGATCTGATACTGAACTGACATCAAATTCCATACTTTCAGCTACTTCTACAACAAAATCTGCGAAGTCGACTTCATCATCTACCACCAGAAGTTTTTTATTAAAAATCATAGATCCCTCTCATCCAATGTCTCTCTTATCCGCTCGGCAAGATCGATACTTCTGTAAGGTTTTCTAAGCATTCTATTTATTAATGTTTCTGTCCTCGGGGAGCGATTTACTTTCCCTGTAAATCCTGATGTTAATAATATTTTTACTCTCGGGTATTGTTGGAAAATAATATCAGCTAAGTCTAGGCCATTTATTTTTCCATGCATAACGACGTCCGAAAATACCAAATCTATGGTGGAATCATTTTCGAGCTCTTTTAAGGCGGCCTGTCCACTATAAGACAGTATAACTTTGTAGCCTAACGTTTCCAAAATACTCTTTGCTATAGCCGCAAGTTCCGCTTCATCGTCAACGACCAGTATAGTCTCTGTGCCTTTTGTCAGTGGGTGACTATTTTTTGTGGGAATATTACTTGAATTAACACTGCTAGTAAGTCGGGGAAAATATAGTTTGAATGTTGTACCCATTCCCGTTTCCGAATAAACAGAGATATAGCCATGGGATCGTTGAACAAAACTATAAACCATAGCCAGGCCTAGACCTGTGCCGCGACCTTTATCTTTAGTGGTAAAGAAAGGGTCAAATATGCTATCAATAATTTCTTTTCTCATTCCCGTTCCGTTATCGCTAATTGAAACCTCTACATATTCACCAGGTTCAATACCATCTTTGAATTCAGTATAGGTACTATCCAGAATTGAATTCTTTACTTCAATAGTCAGAGATCCGCCCTTTGGCATGGCATCACGTGCATTTAGAGACAGGTTAATCAGTGCGTTTTCAAAATCGTCGAGGGATATCTCGACCACCCATAGTTCTTCAGATAGTATTATTTCGATGTTAATGCTCGCTGTCAGTGATTTTTTTATCAAATCTTCAAAATCACAAACAGCCTTTCCAATATCAACCTGATTATTGTCGTCGGTTGATTTACGTGAGAAATTTAGAAGGCGGCGCGTCAATGAAGCTCCACGAAGGGCTGCATCCTGGGCTTTCTTTATTTGCTTTTGAAATTTACTGCCGCTTTCTAATTGACGGTTAATTAAATCAAGATTACCTATAATGATACCAAGTAAGTTATTGAAATCATGAGCTAATCCTCCTGCGAGCTCACCAATGGAGTCCATTTTCTGTGAGCGGCGCAGTAATATTTCAGTGTTTTTTATTTTAGTGATATCTGTATCGATAGCGATATAGCTAATAGGTTCTCCGGTATCGTCCAGCCAAGGTACTATGGTACTGGCTACCCAGTACTGACCTCCGTTTTTTTTCGTATTTTCCATTTCACCGTGCCAGGTTTGGCCACAGCTTATCGTTTCCCATATCTTTTGAAAGAACTCCGGCGGTTGTTTGTTACTGTTCACCTGATGGTAATTTTGACCTATTAATTCCTTTTGGGAATAGCCACTGATCTCACAAAACTTATCATTGACGTAGGTCATGTTGCCGTTAATATCTGCGATTCTGACTATCGCATGCGCATCCAATGCAAATTTTTGAAACGATAATTCAGCATTTGTCTCCTGCACTTTTGTAAGCATTTTCTGTGCTAGGATTTCCGCATTCTTCAAGGTCACCTCTGCCTTTTTTCGAATGGTTATATCATAGGCGAAGGTGAGTATTAGCGGTTTTCCGCCTATTGTTATAGAGCGCGCTGACATCAGCATGGTTGTACTATTACCATCACGTCGATTCAGTTGAAACTCCAGCCCGTCTACCACTCCATCACGGCGCAGAAGCTGTTGCATAGTGACCCGCCGCACAGGATCGACCCACAGATTCAACTCAAATGCGTTGTGACCAATTATTTCCTCTCTTGAATACCCAGTGGCTTGACAGAATTCATCGCTACAATAAAGCAGGATCCCCTCGGGATTTTGCAAAGAAAGCGCCGCCGGCATCATGCTGAAGGTATTACGAAAAAGCTCCGCAGAGCTTTGTAGCTCAGCCTTAGCTTGGTATTCTTCTGTGACATCACTAAATACCAGTACCACTCCCACGATGGCACCTGTGGCGTCGCGAATAGGTGCTGCGCTATCGGCAATTTGGTATTCCCGACCGTCCCGCGTCAGTAGCGTAGTATGGTTTGCCAAACCCACTACTTTGCCGTGTTCCATCACCAGATGCACGGGGTTGATTGCTGGCAATCGTGTCTCGGCACTGATGATGTTAAACACCTCGCTCAAAGGGTGGTTCACTGCTTCATTCAACAACCAGCCTGTCAGTCGCTCGGCAGTGGGGTTCATACGGGTGATCTGCCCCTGGGGGTCGGTAGCAATGACTCCATCGCCAATCGAGTTTAGTGTGATCGCGAGATTTTTTTCACTCAGCCTTAACTTTTCTTCAGCGAGTTTACGCTCCTGAATAACCAAGGCAGAGGGCACTATGTAAGTAATCTTACCGGTACTGTCAAACACTGGTTGGAATGTAATATCTATCCAAAAAAAAGTGTTCTCGCCCGGCCCACGGATAAGGATATCAAAGCGACTGGCTTCGCCCTCGGCGGCAAGTTTCACGGCATCGCGAATTTTCTGCTGTGCACTGGGTGAATAGGAAAACCAATAGGAGTCAGCCACTGGCATGTTGAGTACGTCTTCTAAGTGAAGCCCGGCGGCGCTCAACGCAGGCTCGTTAGCTAGGAGTATATGCCCCTGTGGAGTTAATAGGCCAACAAAGCTACTTGGACCAAAGCCGTCTACCACATTGTGCAATAATAATTTGCTTGCAAGCAAAGCCTCTTCAACATTTTTGCGTGTCTGCGCCATATGATTGAAAGCCCGGGCGAAAAGACCGATCTCACCCAAGTCGGTTATTTCAAGCATCTGCGAGTAGTCACCTTCACTAATTCTCTTCGCTTGTGTGGCGGCCTGTCGCAGCGGGATCGCAATCTTGCGTGCCTGCCATAGTGCGAGCACGGTTGTGACACACAACATAAATGCGCCGGTCACCATAAGGATTCTTTCGGTGGAGCGTACCGGTGCGAGAATCTCATCCAGCGGTGCAACAGCCATTATGCTCCAGTCCAGAGAGTCGGTAATACCGAACTCGCCCATGTCTGCATAGGCGGCTATGACCCTATCGCCGGTATGATCAGTGTAACTAAGGCTGCCAACCAGACCTTGCTCGGAAAAGCGGCTTAACAATTGGGGTTCAATTGCAAGGTCGGGAAATTCATCGAAGGCTTGAACCGATGGATCCTCAGTTATGAGAACATTGCCGTCGTTGTCGACTATATAAACAAACTTATCGCCAATAACACCCTCATCAAAGATAGCCACTATGCGTTGGATACTCTTCAAATTGACTTCTATGGCTAAGACTCGCGTCAGTTCGTTGTTTGTTGCATCAATAATGGGAGCAAGGAAAAGTAAACCGGGACCTGAGTCGAGTAGCTGAGCTTCCGATACTACAACATCTCCCCGTGACGCATTCTTTGTAATATAGAATAACTCTTCCGTTCCCGGAAAAAGCTCCCACAAGACCTTCCCTTGTTCGTTCTGTACTCCAGAGCTAGCAATAATTTTTCCCGTAGCATCAATGACATCAATATCATTTATCCATAATGAGTGCGTGACGATATCGCTTAGATGTCGAATAACCCTGGACGTTTGCTCAGCTTGCAGGACCTCAGCCCCGGATATAACGCGGGTATCTATGACGCGTTCAGTGATGAAATTATTGATATTACGTACTACGATCTCTGATTTGCTAACAAGCTCTTTTGTTACCATTTCTGTCAAGGTCGAGGTGGCGCTTTTGATACTAATGATTAAAAAAATAACTAAGGGAGCTAACACAACTAACAGGGCAATTGCCGTCAGCCTGAACTGTAAAGAAGATGTTCCTAACATTGGTCGAGTACGGTTTCCACTCATTATTTAAAGGCCCAAACTATTTGAGTTAAGTATCTTCAGAATATCTGCCTTGCTGTTAGAGCTACAAGCCTACTCATTCGTAAAAATTAACTTACTGGAGTATAGCCGATAGCTAATCTGTTCATCCCATAGCATTTTTACCCAGGGAACCTCTGCTGCAACCACGGCTTTATAGCCGCCTTCATAGGTTCGCCCTGAATGAGCTTTGTCGATAGCACACTAGCAGCCTGTCTGACTTAGCACTGATCTACTGCGGAAAAGCCGAATTTGGTCAATTTATGTACTTTTTTACTCGTCGCAGGCTCCTCGGTCTGCGACCCCGCTAAAACGGTTCTTTACACTGCGTTCCAAGTGTTAAATAGAACCACTATTCGCCTCAAAAGAGCCCAAAAACTGCCTCAAATCGGTCTTTCCCTCGCTACGACCGGTCAAGTCCGACAGGC
>NZ_BCNS01000130.1 GCF_001528745.1 Marinobacterium profundum
TCGGACAGCCTCCTAGTGCATGAAGAGGGTATTACGGCACTGAGTTACGGCGACGACAGGCGATTCGAATTGAGCCCAGAGATGGCGGGGCTGCCTGCGGCTGGGCAGGTGCTTAAGCCATCCAGACAGTTCCACGGGGTTGCCCAAGCTGCAGATGCGGCTGGCAGGGCCTGGCAACTGTGGTAACTTCTGTGGCTACACAGGTCTTTCGAGTACGCCCATGGACAAGTTTCTGCATCACTTTCATATGGTTGCGACCTACAAGAACCTCACCGCTGCCAGTGATGCGCTGCATATCAGTCAGCCGGCCCTGAGCAAAAGCATCAAGAAGCTGGAGGATTATTTTGATGTGAAGCTGTTCGAGCGCCAGCACCGGGGCATGGAGCTGACAGCATACGGCAAGGCCCTGCTGCACCGGGTCGAGCGTATGGACATGGAGTTTCGCTATGCGCGTGACGAGATCAGTTCCCTCAAGACAGGCACCTGCAAGATGCTGCGTATTGGCGCAGGCGCGATCTGGGGCTTGTCGTATATGCCGGATATCATGAATCGGTTGTATCAGGCGTTTCCCGGTATCGAGCTGGTGCTGCAATCCGGCGCCATTCAGGAGCTGCTGCCAAAGCTGCTCAATGGCGAGCTGGATATTGCCCTGGGCGGGCCTGAGTCCGGTGGCAGCGTGCCGGATGAGCTGGTGCATATTCCACTGGTGACGGTGGACTTTGTCGTGATCGCCAGGCCTTCCCATCCGCTGGCCAGTGTGGGCTGCGCCGATGCCCGGGCACTCAACAGCTATCGCTGGGTGGTGTTCCAACAGGCGCAGGAGAATATCCTGCAGCTCAATGGTTATTTTGCGCGTAATCAGCAGCCCGCTGCCTCCATTTGCCTGCAGTCGAGTTTCTGGTCTTCAGCGCTGAGCCTGCTGCACCTGGATGATTACCTGATGGGTATTCCGCGACAACTTTACTGGATGGCCGAAAAAGAAGGCCTGGTGATAGTGCCGATGAATGAATCGATCTGGCAATTCTCCACCGGTATCTGGTATCACCCCAGTGCTGCCAGCCTGCCGGCAATTGCCAAGACCATCGATTTTATCCGTGCCGCGAGCAAGGCATAGGCCCGGCTTTATCCTTGTAAAGCAGCGGCAGCAGCTGCCGGCTGGATCTCGCGCCGAGATGTCAGCCGGCGCATTCCTATCCGTAAAATAGACCTCCCCCGTCTTTCCAATAACCTGTAGATATGGGAAGGGCGCGCTTTTCATTTCACACCCGATCCTGAATGGCTAACTATGTCTCAACAGGCAGCGGCCACCGCAAGAGCGTACAGCTATTTCAATACTGGCTTTTGCGGCCGAAATTTACAGCAAGGGAGCTGATATGAAACAGCCGAATATCGTGTTCTTTTTCACCGACGACCAGCGCTTTGACACCATCAATGCGCTGGGGAACAAGGATATCGTCACCCCGAACATGGATCGGCTGGTTCGCGAAGGGGTTTCCTTTACCCAGGCGCATATTCCCGGCGGAACCGTAGGCGCTGTGTGCATGCCCAGCAGAGCCATGCTGCATACCAGCAAGACCCTGTTCCATTTGCAGGATGATGGCAGCAGGGTGCCAGCAGAACACAAACTGATTGGCGAGTATCTGCAGGAGGCCGGTTACAACTGCTTTGGTACCGGCAAATGGCACAATGGCCATGAATCCTATGCCCGCAGTTTTAACTGCGGCGGTGAAATCTATTTTGGTGGCATGTGGGATCACTGGAATATTCCGGCCTATGACTATGATCCCAGCGGCCAGTATGAAAAGGTCGGCCAGTGGACGGAAAACCCTTTTTATAATCGTGAAACCACTGAGGTCAGGGCCAATCACCTGACGCTGGGCAAACACTCATCGGAGTTGTTTGCGGACGTGACCGTCGATTTTATCCAGCAGTATTCCGATGCCAAGCCGTTTTTTGCCTACGTGGCCTTTATGGCGCCCCATGATCCCAGAACCATGCCGGATAAATACCTGAGTCTTTATGACCCGGCGAGCCTGACGCTGGAGGATAACCAGTATCCGCAGCATCCGTTTGATTACGGGGTCAGCAATATCCGGGATGAGGTTCTGGCCCCCTATCCCAGAACAGAGGAGGACAACCGCGTACAGCTGGCCGAGTACTACGGCATGATCAGCCACCTTGATCATGAGATCGGGCGCATTCTGCAGGCCCTGGAAGAAAAGGGTGAATATGAGAATACGATTTTCGTGTTCGCCGGCGATAACGGCTTGGCGGTGGGGCGTCATGGTCTCTATGGCAAGCAGAGCAACTATGAACACAGCGTGCGCGTGCCACTGATTTTTTCAGGCCCCGGTATTCCCAGGGGACAAACAAGCGACAGCTACTGTTACCTGCTGGATATTTACCCCACGCTTATGGATCTTTTGGGCATGGAGAAACCCGGTTCACTCGAAGGGCGCAGTCTGTATCCCGATATCAGGGGCGAACCCCGGGAGAGTCGCGACGGCCTCTACCTGGTGTATGGCGACCTGGTGCGTGGCGTCAAATGCGACGGCTACAAGCTGATCGAATACAACACGCCGGACAAAAAGGGCAGGACGCAGCTATTCAACTTGCTGGATGACCCGCAGGAAATCCACGACCTGTCCGGGCAGGCGCAGTACCAGCAAAAAGTCGCCGGGTTGCGGCAAAAAATGCTGCTGTTGCGTGACGAGTGGGGCGATCTGGATCATGCCGCGGGTCACTCGTTCTGGCAGGCATTCGCAAACCGCAATGTGCATGAACGCAGCTTGTGTGAGGTTGAGGGGCCAGGGCGTTAGAGCCTTGGGGCAGCCTTGGTCGCGGGAGAGTAAAAGGTACGCGGCACTGGGTCTGTTTTAAGCAGATCGGGCTCCAGACATAACAGAAATATCAGGTTCAGTTTCCGACCAAATCTAAAACAAGAAGGATAAATCACATGAAGTCGAGCACGAAAATCAGAAAGCTGTCTTCTCTGGCGCTCGCCGCCGGTGTTGCAGTCTTGCTAAGCGCTGCCGTTCAGGCGGCGAATCAGCCACCCATTAACATGGTGATCAACCAGTCGCCTTGGTTCGAGGGATTCAGTAAAACCGTCGAGCTGTACGAGCAGGAGACGGGCAACGAGGTCAATCTGGATGTAACGCCCTATGTGGGCGTGCTGGAGAAGATTCGCAACTCTGTAAGGGCGCCCGAGGGTAATTATGATGTGGTGGCAATTACCTCGCACTGGCTGGCGTCCACCTATGCCGATGGGGTGCTGACTCCCATTAACGATATCGACCCTGATTACAGGCTGGACAGCGGTATTCTTGATTACGATGACACCACCTACTGGAACAGTGGAAGCAGTACTTTCGACTCCAGTGGTCAGCTGATGTCCATACCGATCAACGGCAATGTGCAGGTTTTGTACTACCGCGCCGACCTCTATGAAGAGCTCGGACTCAAGGTGCCGCAAACCTGGGATGAGCTGCTGGCTAATGCCAAGGCGCTGCAGAAGCCGCCGCGTCAGTACGGCATGGCTCTGGTGGGGGAGCGCTCAGCGATTGGCTACTATGCAGCGCCCTTTATCTTCAACCACGGCGGTTCCATTTTCAAAGATCCCAAGGTCGGGGACTTCAGCGTCACGCTAAATAGTCCGCAGTCGCTTGAAGGGTTGGAAGCCTTGATAAAGCTGGCTGAAGAGGGCAGCTATCCCAATGCAGGCGCGGTGTCCCAGGGCAAGCTGATTCAGTTGCTAACTACCGGCAAGGCGGCTCAGGGTATCGGTGTTATTGCGGCCTGGAGCAGCATGGATGACCCGGACAAGTCCCTGGTGGTGGGCAAGATTGCCGTCGCGCCCCTGCCCAAATCGCCGACAGGGCGTGAAGGTACCGGCGCAGGACACTGGGTCGCGGGTATCCCGGCCAATGTGCCGGATGCCAACAAGCGGGCGGCACTGGCGTTTCTTGACTGGCTGACGCAGTACAAAAATCAGCTGGTTTATACCGAAAATGGTGCCGTACCGGTGCGCAATGACCTGGGCGATTCGGAACTGGCCAAGCTGCCACAGTTTCGCTTTATTGCACCCCTGATGAAAGCGTCCGAGAGCGCGTTCATCATCACGCCGCTCAAAGAAGGGCCCGAAGTGCACGAAGTACTCAATCTGCGCCTGAATCAGGCGGTGATCGGCGAGCTGAGCGCCCGTGAAGCCCTTAATACCGCGGCCCGCGAGATTCACGAGATCGTTAGCCGTGCCGGCCATAAAACAGCTGAGCTGGCGCCTCTCTAACTTTAAGTGACGGGCTGGTGTGTGCCGCTGTCGGAGTTGTTTGAGGAGCATCAGGTTTGGCCAGTGGTCTGCATCTTTGCAGGAATAGCCCCCACTGGCCTCTGCTCACCGGGTGCTGCTCTTTTTTACACGGGGATAGGACATTTCGCATGTTCAAGAAAATGACGACCCAGCCGGTGCCTGACACCACCGGTCAACTTAAAACACTGCTACGCAGTCTGCGCCGCTATGCCGAATCAGACGGTTGCTGGTACTCCATCTCCCTGGGGCCGCTGGCACTGATTCTGTTGCTGCTGACCATTCTGCCGATTATCTGGCTGGGATGGATGGCGCTGCACGATATTAACTGGCAGGACGGCGTTTCCCACTGGGAATATGTAGGCCTGAATAATGTGGTGCTGTTTTTCGATAACCACTTTTACTGGCCCGGCCTGCTGAACACATTCATTTTCTCGATCAGTGCCGTGTCGGTGCAGATGGTGCTGGGCTTTTTGATGGCCCTGGTGGTGAGTCGCAGCGATCGCAAGTCGCGGCTGTTTCTCACTGTCGTTTTCCTGCTGCCCATTGTACTGCCCCCCATCGTGATCGGGGCTATCTGGAAACTGATGCTCAGCTATGACTTTGGTGTCATCAATGATTTTCTGGGACTGCTGGGTATCGCGCCTGTGGATTGGCTCGGCAATGCCGATATTGCGCTTATGTCGGTTATCGCGGTGGATATCTGGCACTGGACGCCCTTTGTCTTTCTGCTGATGCTGGCAGGTCTCGAGTCCCTGCCGCAGGAAGTGTACGAGGCATCCAGCCTGGACGTGCGCAACGCCTGGCAGGAGTTCTGGTATATCACCCTGCCGCTGATGCAAGGCACCATCCTGATTACTCTGCTGTTTCGCATGGTGCTCTCGTTCAAGGTATTCGATGAAATCTACCTGCTCACCGGCGGCGGGCCTGGCACGGCCACGGAGGTGGTCAGCTTCAGCATCTACCGTACCTTCTTTACCGAAGACAGGGCGGGCCTGGGGGCTGTGATGTCGATCTTTACCTTGCTGGTGGTCGCGGCGCTGGCGGTGTTTGCACAGTTGCTGTTGAAGCGGAGGAAGCAGTCATGAGTCATACCCGGTCCAATCACGGCTTTTACCGCGTTACACAGCTGTTTGTCTGGTGCTATGCCCTGATCATTCTGTTTCCGTTTCTGTGGATCGCCATGGCGGCCTTCAAGCGCCAGATTGATATTCTCACCAGCAGTTTCTTCTTTACTCCGGTGCTGTCCAACTTCGAGGAGCTGATCTTTTCTAAACAGTCGAGTTTTTTCCACGACCTGCTGAACAGCGGCATTATCGCCATCAGCAGCACCGCGATAGTGGTGTTGATCAGCGCCATGGCGAGTTTCACGCTGCTGCGCATGTATGTGCCGCGCTGGCTGAGTGTCGGGCTTTTTGCCTGGGCCATGCTGTTCCACATGTTGCCGCCCATTACCTTTGTCAGTGCCTGGTTCACCATCTTCAGTGAGCTGAATCTGATTAATACTTACTCCGGCATGATACTGGCGCACGTGACCATCAATCTGCCGATGGGGCTTTGGCTGATGTCGAATTTCCTCAAAGAGGTGCCAAGGGACCTCTATGAGGCGGCCGCGATTGATGGTTGCAGCAATGCGGCGACCTTCTTTCGCATCGTCCTGCCGCTGATACGTACCGGCATGATCGCAACGGCGGCGCTGATCTTTATCTTTAGCTGGAGCGATTTCACCATCGCCCTGAACCTGACCGCCAAGGCAACTCAAACCGTGCCCGTATCCATTGCCACCTTTGCCCAAGAGTTTGAGATCAAGTACGGCCAGATGGCCGCCGGCTCCCTGCTGTCGACGTTGCCCGCGTTGCTGCTGATCGTTTTCGGCCAGCGCTATATCGTCAAGGGCTTGCTGTCCGGCTCAGTAAAATAATTATCTGGAGATTTCCCTATGTCATCGGTCACGCTGTCGAATATCAAAAAGAGTTATGGCGACGTTAGTGTTATTCAGGGCATCGATCTGGCCATTAATAATGGCGAGTTTATCGTTCTGGTCGGCCCCTCGGGCTGTGGTAAGTCAACCTTGCTGCGAATGATTGCAGGGCTTGAGAGCATCAGTGGCGGTACCCTGTCGATAGGCGGCGATCCCATGAACGATGTCCATGCACGGGACCGGGATATCGCCATGGTGTTTCAAAGCTATGCGCTCTATCCCCATATGAGTGTGCGGGATAACATCGCCTTCGCCCTGAAGATGCGCGGTGTTGACCCTGCGAGGATTGAACGGGAGGTGGCAAACGCCGCCGAGATTCTAAGCCTTGGGCATCTGCTGGATCGCCTGCCGCGGGAACTCTCCGGCGGGCAGCGACAGCGCGTAGCCATGGGGCGGGCCATAGTGCGTCATCCCAAGGTGTTCCTGTTCGATGAGCCCCTGTCCAACCTGGATGCAAAACTACGGGTGCAGATGCGGGTCGAAATCCGTGAGCTGCACCAGCGCCTGCAGGCCACCTCGGTTTTCGTGACCCACGACCAGGTAGAGGCCATGACCATGGCGGACCGCATTGTGCTGCTCAATGATGGTGTAATTCAGCAGTTCGGTACGCCACTGGAGCTTTACGACTACCCGTGCAACCGCTTTGTCGCCGCCTTTATTGGCTCGCCGGGGATGAACTTTGTCGATGGTACCATCGAGCATGAAGAGGGTATCGCGGCACTGAGTTACGGCGACGGCAGGCGAATCGAACTGAACCCCGAGATGGCGAGGCTGCCTGCGGCCGGGCAGGCGGTCACGCTGGGCTTTCGCCCCGAGCACCTGCAGCCCTGCGCCAAGGGCCAGGGCTTTGAAACGCTGATTACGTCGATCGAAACCACGGGATTTGAAAACTACCTCTACTGCGAAGCCCAGGGTGTGCGCATGTGTGCGCTACAGTTCGAGCGTCTTGATTGCCGGGTGGGTGACAGCATTCACCTGAGGCCTGCTGCGGACAAGCTGCACTTCTTTGACCAGGTGACAGGTCTGCGGCTGGAAAGCGAAGCACCGCTCATGCGTACCGCGTCCTGACGCGAAGACCGCGCCAGCCCTGTTGTACTGCGTGCGCAGGGCCTGGCGTGTACGCCAGGGAAGCACCCTAAGTGCGCAGCCAGACGTCACACAAGAGTACCGATGCCATGCATAACGTACGGGCAGAACATCCGTTTCATCTTCTTATCAAGCCTATAGGTCCGCTGTGTAATCTGGACTGCGAATACTGTTTCTACCTCGAAAAAGAGCAGATGTTTGGCGACAAGCATTCCTTTCGCATGACGCAGGCCACCCTGGAAAGGCTGACGCAACAGTATATTGAGGCTCAGCCGGCCGGTGCACAGGAGGTCAACTTTGCCTGGCAGGGCGGTGAGCCGACCCTGATGGGGGTGGCCTTCTTTCAGCAGGCGATTGATCTGCAGCGCAGGTTTGGGCGCGAGGGCATGCGCATTACCAATTCGATTCAAACCAACGGCACCCTGCTGAACGATGAATGGGGGGCTTTTCTGAAGGAAAATGATTTCCTGGTGGGTATCAGTATCGATGGGCCAGAGGACCTGCACGACCATTACCGCAAGACAAAGAAAGGCGAGGGCAGCTTCCAGCAGGTGCTGGCGGGGCTTGGCATTTTGCAGAAATTTGGCATCGACTATAACGTGCTCTGCGTGATTAATCGGGTGAATGCCGAGCATCCATTAGAGGTGTACGGAGCATTGAAAGCGCTGGGAGCAGAGCATATTCAGTTTATTCCCATCGTGGAGTATTCTGCTGACCCTGCACCGCGCCTCATTCCCCAGACAATCCCTGAACAAGCTGTCCCGGTTAGCCTGACTTTCCAAATTGACGCTGCCGATATCCCAAAGGTGCCCGGTGCCGCCGGGGTCTCCGATCGCAGTGTGCTGCCTGCGCAGTTTGGCGATTTTCTGCTGGCGATCTTCAATGAGTGGCGCCAGGCCGATATTGGCCGGGTTTTTGTGCAGCAGTTTGAAAACCTGCTGGCGACGCTGATGGGGCGCGGCCCTGGTATCTGCGTACATGCGCCGGTCTGTGGCAGGAGCCTGGTGCTGGAACACGACGGCGGGCTTTATAGCTGCGATCATTTTGTGGACCCCCAATACTCTCTGGGAAACATCAGTCAGCACGCGCTTGCAGACATGGTCGAAAGCCCGCAACAGCGCAAGTTTGGTACCGACAAGTTCACGACTCTGAATAGCGAGTGCAAATCCTGCCCCTATCTCAAGCTCTGTTACGGCGGCTGCCCGGCCCATCGCCTTCCCCGTGTCAGCCCGAAGGGTGACACGAGTGCCGACGCAAGTGCGCAAACGCACAACTATCTGTGTGAGGGCTATAAACGCTTTTTTGGCCAGGCATCCCGACCGCTAATCAGCCTCATTGCCCGCTAGATGTTTGCGAGCACTGTCACGTGCCGCAGTGACACGGTACAGAAGCTATCCTCTTGCCCCCCCTCTAAATTTATACAGCATCCTTGTTGTATACAAATTTTTGTGTTGTTTATGAATAAAATACATTCCCGTGTAATCCCCTAAGCTTGAGTTCTTGGGCGCATCACAGGCCTGGTGGTTGCAGCTCGCTACAGGATAGTGGGGGTTTTTTCAGCATGTTTTGCAAGATAATTCCACAATATAATATTATTTTTACTTATATTTCATATAGTTAAAGTTTTATCGCTATATTGTCCCGCACGACTCTTCTGAAAGGTCGCCTACACCTGTACCGCTAAGCATCGGTGCAGGCAGGTCATGTCATTACTGCGAAATGCGTTAGTTCTTCGGACAAAAATAACACTCGACTTTGGGTTGTATCTATAGCTGAAATATTATTAAGTTGTTGATTTTAAATAATATTAAGTAATGTTTTGTATTGTTCAGGCTTGCTTCCTGTTCTGCGAGAACGAGCTGTACCCTCCAACCACTTAAAAGCAATCCGAGCCATGTGAGAGCTCACATGTTGACATTTATTAATAAAAGACATATTTTGTGTGAAATCGTTATGCGCATGTTGTGAGAGTAGCGCGGCACTCGGAGGTAACAGGTTGTGCATGAGTTGTTAGGAAACGCAGTCGAAATAAGCTGGTCATTATGTTGAAACCCTCAATAGATGAGCGAGGTCGTGCAGGATTGATGGCCGAGTACTGCCGGTGAGGGGCGCTAAAAGTTATTGCGGCAGCGTTTTTATGGCCATTAATGACTATTTTTAGGGCTTGTATGAAAGAATATACAATAATAATTGTAGGGTGTTGATGATGAGCGCAAATCAAGTAGTAGCAGGTGACGTCACCTCTATAAAGAAGAGTACTGGAAGGTCTATCATTTCTCTTTCTACAAGGGAAAGGATTAATAGAGCATTTATCTACCTGGGTTTGATTATATCTTCAGCTGTTGTTGGCTTTCCAGTTTACTGGATGATATCTGTTTCCTTACGGCCAAATCATGAAACCTTCGCGCTACCACCAAAACTTATACCTGACAATATTAGTTTTGATGCCTATTTCAAGGTTTTTCGTGATGATGCATTTATAACTTATTTCGTTAACAGCTATATGCTGGGAATAATCGTAACGATTTTGTCGGTTATTCTAGGCACACTTGTCGCTTACAGCTTTACCAGGTATCGTTTTTTTGGTGATGGTATTGCTAAAACCTTTGTAATAACAACTCAAATGGTCCCTGCGATAACGTTACTTATTCCTTATTTTGGGGTAATAGTGCTACTAGGGCTCTATGATACGACGGCAGGCCTTATACTGACGTATCTTTCTTTTTCTTTACCGTACTGTATCGTGATGATGACAGGGTATTTGAAAACAATACCTAAAGATTTTGATGAGGCTGCAATAATAGATGGCTGCTCAAGAATTAAAGTTTTATATAAAATAATAATGCCTCTTGCTCTTCCTGGTATGGCTTCTACTGCAATATATACATTTTTGCTTTCGTGGAATGAGTTTTTGTTCGCCTTGGCTCTGACACGAAGTGAAGATATGCGAACGCTTCCAGTAGGCATATCGATGTTCATTGGTGAGCATAGTTTGAAGTGGGATGAAATGATGGCCTTATCTGCGCTTGGGAGTATTCCAGTAATTATAATGTTTATTGTACTTCAGCGATACTTTGTATCCGGTTTGTCCACGGGGGGAGTAAAAGGGTAATTTTTAACCAAAATTAACATATGGTAGGTGAAGTAATGAAAAGAATCATAAAAACTAAAAGCATCTTTCTATCTACTGTTTTAGCAGTGGCGTCTATATACATGAGTCCACTCAAGGCTGCAGAAGAGATTGAGTGGTTACAGTGGTATGCGAGTGAAAGTGGAAAAGAGTATTACGAGGCGCTGGTAGATGACTTCGAATCAAGAAACCCAGATATTAAAGTGAAGCTTGTAACAGTACCTTTTGGAAAAATGCGGGAGAGTCTTATAGCTGATCACTCGGTAGGGATTGGATCAGATGTAATTGCGGTCAATATGCCATGGACCCGCGAACTACTGGACATTGGGGTGCTTGAGCCACTGGATAATTATATTGAAAACGATAAGAAAATTTCTCTACAGGATTTAGTACAAGCTCCATTGGGTAAAATTGATGGAAAAAGGTGGATGGTTCCGGTTAGCGCATTTCCATTCGTGCTTTTCTATAATAAAGATCTTATGGAAAAAGCAGGTGTTACTGAAGTGCCGAAAACGTGGGATGACCTAATGGCCTCTTCAAAGAAAATAAATGACCCAGAAAATGGCGTTTATGGTATTGGTTTAGCCTATTCTACACAGCCACCTAGCAATGGTCCTATAATATCAATGTTACCTTTGCTTTACACCGCCGGGGGCAGAATTACAAAGGAGGGGAAACCTAACTTTGATAATCCGGAAGTGATTGAGACGCTTAAATACATTAAAAGCTTAAACGATGAGGGTGTTGTTGCACCTGGTTATGCATCGAAAACTGATGGCGTAAATATGGAAGAGTTCTCAGCCGGCAGACTTGGTTTTGTCATCGATCCTGCTGTGCATATTTCTACTTTCTCTAAAAATGAAAGGCTAAATTTTGGTGTTGCGCCCGTTCCTGCTGCCGAAAAAAGTGCTTACCGTGTACATGGCTGGGAGTTGGCTATTTCGTCCAAAAGCAAGCATAAGGATGAAGCCTGGAAATTTATTTCTTACTTGCTGAGTCCGGAAGTGAATGCTGAATTTGCCATGAAAACAGGATCTTTTCCTGGAAACTTGAATTCCTTAGAGTTGTTTGAAGTTGAAGATGAGCGTCAAACAGCGGTTTTTGATATTCTAAAAAATAGTGAGGCTGTTGAAGAGTTACGAGAATCCCCGAAAGCAGTTTCCAGCTGGCAGATTATGACAGAGGAAATACAGGCGATGTTGGGTGGGCAGCAATCAGCTGAGGATACAGCGAAAAACTCTCAAGCTCGCTGGAAGGCTATTTCCGAATAGCAATAGTTATCATATTGTAGGGGTGAGGCTGGCTAGGCCTCACTTAAAATACTATAAAAACTATAGGTGACTCTCTGTGAAATGGCTTGACTCATGTGGTTTTGTAAAATCAGGCCGGTTGACTCCGTACTTCTTTATGGCACCTGCCTTATTGATTTTAGGGTCTTTGATGATATTCCCGATTTTACAGGTAATTGAATATAGCTTCTATGATAACGTTATTGTAACGAGTGACTCTACTTTTGTAGGTTTTGATAATTACAAAGAACTTGCGTTTGATCCTATTTTTTGGACTAGTATATTTAATACCATAATTTTTACTGTCGGTTCAGTAGTAGGTCATTTAGTCGTTGGTATATTCTTGGCTCTTCTTATTAATAGCCCTATTCATCCTGTTCCAAGGGCAATATTCAGAACGCTTCTGGTTTTACCATGGCTTTTTACTGCGGTTGTGGTTGCGCTTAATTGGCAGCTATTGTTGCACCCATTCGGGATAATAAATTACGCTTTAAAAGATTTCGGAATAATTGATAGCCATGTTGATTGGCTGGGTGACGAAAGTGTTGCGATGGCTACACTACTTGTCATTAGCATATGGCGTGGCTATCCGTTCTTGATGATTAGCTTTTTGAGTGGTCTTCAAAGTATTGACAAATCAATGTACGAGGCTGCAAAGATTGATGGGGCAGGATGGTTTAGAATCTTCTTCTCAATAACAATCCCTCAGCTTAAACCTATCATTTATGGTGTTGCGTTACTTGATTTGATATGGACATTTCAACTATTCCCGCTCGTTTGGTTGACGACAGGTGGTGGGCCTGGCAGAGCAACAGAAGTTCTTTCAACCTATACGTACCGCTTTGCCTTTGTAGATTTTGAATTTTCTAAAGCTTCAACCGTCGCTGTCATATTGCTAACTTTTACCGCAGTTTTGACGATATTATATTTGCGTAAAGGTAAAGGTAAAAGTGAAATTTAAAATAAGAGGAAGTAGTAATGTCTGGAATTGCGCTAAGTAATCTTAAAAAGTCCTATGGTGATACAGATATATTGCATGGGATTGACTTAGAGATAAAAAATGGTGAGTTTGCGGTATTCGTGGGGCCATCAGGGTGCGGCAAGTCGACGACGCTTAGAATGATCGCCGGTTTGGAGACCGTTACGAGTGGAGAGATTTTTATCGGCGATCAATTGGTTAACGATGTACAGCCAAAAAATCGCGGTATAGCAATGGTTTTTCAAAGTTATGCTCTTTATCCTCATATGTCTGTGTATGACAATATGGCGTTTTCTTTGAAACTTCGAAAAATGCCTCCTGGAGAGGTTCAGAAGCGTGTTAGATCTGCAGCGGATACTCTTGAGCTGACCAAGATGCTCGATAGAAAGCCCAGTGCATTATCGGGTGGTCAGCGTCAGAGGGTTGCAATGGGGCGAGCGATTGTTCGGGATCCTGAAGTGTTTTTATTTGATGAGCCTTTGTCCAACCTGGACGCGACGCTTCGAACACAAATGCGTGCAGAGATTAAGGAACTTCATCAGAGGCTAAAGTCAACGATTGTCTATGTGACGCATGACCAGGTTGAAGCAATGACGCTTGCTGACCGAATCGTCATTATGCGGGGAGGAAAAATAGAGCAATCTGGCACTCCAGAGGATGTATTTCATAATCCAGCTAGTATGTTTGTTGCATCGTTTATGGGTAGCCCGCCAATGAATCTGGCTGAGTCAACGGTTTATGATAATGGTGCGGAGAAGGGTGTTAATATAAATGGCACGGTTTCTATCATAAGCTCTGAAGACTCTCCGTTGAGCTCGAAAGCTGGCGATAGAGTGGTGTTTGGTATTCGGCCTGAAGATATTGTCCCTGACTTCGAATCTGATATAAATAATAAAAATTGGACCGCAAGTGTTAAAGTTGATCTAATCGAGCTTTTGGGCTCGACTAAATTATTTCACTTTCATATAGGTACGAATAAATTTATAGGGAAGGCGGGTGGTAGATCAAATATTGAACCGGGACAGGTGATTTCAGTTGTTATGGACATGCGGCATGCTCGATACTTTGATCCAGAAACTGAACTTATCATTCGTTAATAAGAGTCTTGGTCGTCTACCTGACCTTGTTAAAACTTTGAACGGTGAATTTTATGAGAGATAGTAGACCAAACATACTTTTTATTATGTCAGATGATCATGGAGCAAATGCAATTAGTTTGTACGGATCAAGGCTGTCCACTGTTTTTAAAACGCCTAACCTGGATCGTATAGGCCTGGATGGCGCAATATTTAAGAATTGTTACTGCACTAATTCAATTTGTACACCAAGTCGTGCCAGTATACTGACTGGCCAATATCCGCATGTTACAGGTGTAAGGACATTACAGGATCGGTTAGACGAGAGCATAAATACCTTCCCTAAAATCCTGAAGAAAAGTGGCTATAATACAGCTGTTATCGGTAAGTGGCACTTACATAGTAGACCACAAGGGTTTGATCATTTTGATATTTTGCCTGAGCAAGGAGAGTATTTTAACCCTTACTTTGTTAATAAGAATACAGACTGGGTTCAAGTGGAGAATTATTTGAGTCAACAGGCGGATTGGTCAAAGGTCGGAAATTATGGAGATATTGGTGATCAGCACGAAGGGTATGTCACTGATATTATTACTGATAAATGTTTGAAGTGGCTTGGAGAGCGAGATCAGGCCAAGCCTTTTTTGTTAATGTGTCACCATAAAGCGCCGCATGATAATTTTGAGTATCATCCACGTGATGAGCATTTACTGGACGGAGTCGATATCCCTGAGCCGGATAGCTTGTGGGAGGATAAAGGGCATCGATCAGAGGGCTCTAGAAACTACGGTTCTTCGTTGTCAGAAAGAAACCCTATTCGAAATGCGGTACAAACGATGAGTCAGCCTGACTATCCTACTGGACCCATTGATTTAACGGGGCTGGATGAGGCTGGCCGGACAAAGGCGGTATATCAGAAGTATTTGAAGGATTATTTACGTACAGTCAAAGCCGTTGATGACAATGTAGGGCGGGTTTTAGATTTATTGGAGAGCGAGGGAACTTTAGATAATACCTTGGTTATTTATACATCAGACCAAGGGATGTTTTTGGGCGAACATGACTACATTGATAAAAGATGGAGTTTTGAAGAGTCCCTCCAAATGCCCATGATGATGAGATACCCAGAGAAAATTCCCTCCGGAACAGTCGTCGACCTGGTGGTTAGTAACGTCGATTTTGCACCAACAATTTTGGATTTTTTGGGCATTCCTCAACCTGAAAGTATGCAGGGGCTTAGCTTCAAACCGATAGCTCAAGGGGTTGAGATGAATGAATGGTCAGATGAGGTTTATTTTCGATACTGGATGCATCTAGCTCATCATGATACTCCAGCACACTATGGAGTGCGTACAGCTGAATATAAATTGACATTTTTTTACGGTCTACCACTGGATGCTAAAGGAGCAATGAAAAAGAAGACACCATCGACATGGGAGTTATATGATTTGCGTCGAGATCCATTTGAGGTTAATAATGTTTACTCTAACCCGGAGTACAAAGATATTGTCGCTAGCCTTAAAGAACGACTTCGCCTGCTGAAAGAGAAAGTCGGTGACGCTGATAGTGATTATCAAGAGTTGTGTGATCTGTTAGTCGAGACGGAATAGGGCGGCATAAAACGTAGAGTATTATTAATGCTCTACGTTTTATGTAATTATATTGTATTTTAAGTGGTTTTTTTGTTTTTTTGGATTGATTTAAAATATAGAAGGTTCGTTGGCTTGATTCGGATTGAAAGTATACCTTTCGGTTGGTAGTCAGGCGAGTTTAACGTTGAGCCTGGCTTTAAGTATATTTCTGTAATAATAAACCCGAAAAATTATGTTGGTTAACTTGATTTTTCATGAATCAAGTGGGTGCTGCGCTTAAGCGAAGTTTTAGCCGTGTTTAAGTGGCGCTCCATGCTAAGTGTGGCTTTCGTCAAGTCCTTCATCAGCATGTGGCTGATAATATCTATGTGTTCATCAACTGCAACGCTGTTGCGTTCCTTTTCATCACTCTTGTCCCACTGATAGTGGTAATGGAACACAAAACTGATGATGTCGTAGAACTGGCGGATGAACTGGTTTTGGTGCGATTCCCACAGTAGAAGGTGAAAGCGCTGGTCAAGTTGTGAAAAGGCGCTGTAGTTACGCTCGATATCCGTTTTCAGTTCTCGGTGTTGTTGCAACAGCGTTTCCAGCGAGTTCCAGGCGGGGTGTTCAGATGGCAGGCGCATAAAGCGTGAGAGAGCATGCATTTCAAACATGTGGCGCACTTCATATAGCTGATCGACAAAATCCTCATCGAATTCCTTCATGCGCCACTGGGAGCGGGGCGCCTTGTCGATCAGGCCAAAGCGGGAGAACTTGATTAGAAACTCCCGCACCGACACGGTGTTGCACTGGGTTTGCCGGGCCAGTTCCAGCTCAGAGAAGTGATCACCTGGCAGGATCTTTCCGCTGAGTATTAGATCCACGAAGTGCTTCTCGATGATTTCTTCTTTGCTGCTTTCCTGCTGTTCGATCTTGAAGTAATCGCTTGATTGGGGCGAACGCAAGATGATCTTTTGGGGGCCATCCCGGCGCAGGATGCCGGCTTCTTCCATTTTTTCCAGGGCTTTTCGGATGGTGGAGCGGCTGACATTCAGCTGACGTGTCAAGGCAGAGTCGTTAGGTAGATTTTCGCCCTTGACCTGCAGCGTTGTGCAGAGATCCAGCAGTTGGTTAATGGTGTTTAGAAACAGGTGATTCTGTCGGCTCATGGGCTCACTGCCTGTATTTTACGCTTGAATAATCTGTTTGGAATTCTATCAGCTCCAGCCGGTTGGGTACAGATTTGCTTGGCTTTATCTGTGATTACTAATAATTATAAACACTTTCTATGCCGAGTTTTACGCTGGTTGTTGAATTAAATAGGTGTTTTTTATTAATAATAATTGATCGAATGGTGGTTTTCTGTTTACATGTATCTGTGGTCGTATGGCTGTTGCAGGAGGAGGTTGATTATGAGCGCTTTGCTGATATCCAGGAGTCTGTACTGCAAGTGCAGTGAGGCCCTGCATTGCCATGGGTGTGCTGCTTTCGCCGCTATCGCCAACAGTGTCAACCTTGAAGGGTATAAATCCGCTCAGGACCGTGGTTGCGATAAGAGGGTGCTGTGGATAGCGAACCTGCACATACAACGTAAATCCGGTTTCTAAGGCGCCGGACTCTCTTAGGCTTGACTGTTCTCGTTCCGGTGGGATGTTCCGTGGTTTTAGGCTTCGGGGGCGGGCGGCCTTAATCTTTTGAAGGAATATTTTCCCCATGATGAAAGCGGTGGTGTGTCTGGAGCCGGGCCTGATGGAGGCCCGTACGGTAGAGAAGCCCGTGCCCGGCAAGGGCGAGGTGTTGATTCGGGTAAAGCGTGTGGGGGTCTGCGGTACGGACATTCACGCTTTTTCGGGCAGTCAGCCTTATTTTCAGTATCCGCGGGTGCTCGGGCATGAGCTGGCTGGCGTGATCGAAGCGGTGGGCGAGGACGCAGACTTTCCGCTGGGCGTTGAGGCCTATGTGATTCCCTACCTCGAATGTGGCAATTGCGTGGCCTGTCGCCAGGGCAAGACCAACTGCTGTACCCGGATGCAGGTCATGGGGGTGCATCTGGATGGTGGCATGTGCGAGTACCTGGTGGTGCCCGCCGATCATGTTATCAAGGCGCCGGGGCTGGAGCTGGACCAGCTGGCGCTGGTGGAATGCCTGGCCATTGGTGCCCATGCGGTGCGCCGCGCCGATGTGCAGCCAGGCTCTACCGTGCTGGTGGTGGGCGCAGGCCCCATTGGCATGGGTATCATGCAGTTTGCCAAGGCGCGCGGTGCCCGTGTGCTGGTGATAGATACCAACGCCGAGCGCCTTGGTTTTTGCAAGGACAGCCTGGGTGTTGATGCGGTGATTGAGGCCGGTGACGGCGCCAGGGCACAGCTGGAATCCCTCACCGACGGCGATTATCCCCACACCGTGTTTGATGCCACCGGCAATCCCAAAGCCATGATGGCGGGTTTTGACTGGATTGCCCACGGTGGCAGCTATGTGCTGGTCAGTGTGGTCAAGGCGGACATCACCTTTTCCGACCCTGAGTTTCACAAGCGAGAACTGAGCCTGCTGGGCAGCCGCAATGCGACTCGGGAGGATTTCGAACGGGTCGTGAGCTGCCTGCTGGATGGTTCGGTGCAGGCGTCTGCAATGATTACGCACCGAGGTCATCTGTCGCAGCTGGCCGAACTTTTCCCGCTTTGGGTACAGCCCTCCAGTGGCGTGATTAAAGCGGTTGTGGAGGTGGGCTGATGGTCTCGAACTCTGAGGCGCGCTCCCAGGCACCAGGCTCCCAGGTGCACGGCGAGTCGAAGGCTGGGCCGCTGATTATGCAGTTTGGCACCAGCCGCTTTCTGCAGGCCCATGTGGACTATTTTGTCGGCCAGTCCCTGGCGGCCGGGCGCTCGTCGGCCCGGTTGGCGGTGGTGCAGACCTCTGCCAGTACTTCAGGTAAGGCGCGGGTGGCCGCCATGAACCGCCTGGCCAGTTATCCGGTGCGTATTCAGGGCGTGCAGCGTGGCGAGCTGGTGGACTTCGAGGAGCAGGTCAGCGCTATCGACTGTGCCCTGGTGGCCAATGATGACTGGGTGCAGGTGGTGCAGCTGTTCTGTCACCGTGTTACGCACCTGGTATCCAACACTGCGGACACCGGTTATGAGCTGCACGGCGATGACAGGCCTACGGATACGCTGCCGCAAAGCTTTCCGGCCAAATTGCTGGTGCTGCTCTATGCGCGTTACCAGACGACGGGGCAGGGGCTGACGCTGATGCCCTGTGAGCTGCTCGCCAATAATGGCACTGTGCTAAAGACCATCGTGCTGGAGCTGGCGCTGCGCTGGAATCTGCCCGAGGTATTCAGGCACTGGCTGGAAAGCCAGTGCCTGTGGATCAACTCCCTGGTGGATCGCATCGTCTCGGCGCCCATTGAGCCGCTGGGCGCGGTGGCTGAACCCTACGCGCTTTGGGCGATTGAGAACCAGGTCGGGCTGGAGTTGCCCTGTGAGCATGCAGCAATTCGCGTGGTGCCGGATCTGGCGCCGCTGGAATGGCTCAAGCTGGGTGTTCTGAACCTGTCCCACAGCTATCTGGTGGAGCTGTGGCAGCAGGCGCCCTCGGGTATCACGACTGTGTATCAGGCCATGAAGGACCCGCAGCTTGTAGGCGAGCTGAACGCGCTGCTGCAGTATGAGGTGGTGCCAATCCTGCGGGCCATGGCGCTGGGTGAGGACATTGATGCCTATGTACAGAGCGTGCGCGATCGCTTTATGAACCCCTACCTGGAGCATCGTCTGGCCGACATTGCCCAGAACCACAGCACCAAGATTGAACGTCGCCTGTTGCCGATCTGGCAGCAGGGACAGGCCTTGAGGCCGGATCTGGCGTGCCCGCGGCTTGAGGGCTGCCTGCGCCACCATCAACTGTTAGCGGAGACTGTGGCATGACACTCACCCGACGCACGCTCAAGGTGCACCCGGCGGACGACCTGATCGTAGCCTTGACCGACTTGCCTGCCGGTGAGCCGATCAGCCTTGATGGCAGCATTTTGCTACTGCGCGAGGCCATCCGCGCCAAGCACAAATTTACTGCTCGGGATTTTGCCCAGGGCGAGCGGCTGACCATGTACGGTGTCACCGTGGGTACGGCGGTGGCGCCTATCGCCGCAGGTTCGTTGGTAAACGTGGAGAACCTGCACCACAGCAGCAGCACCTATGGCGAGGGCAATGGCGATTATCAGTGGCAGGCGCCGGATGTGGAGGCCTGGAAATCCCGCACCTTTGATGGCTTTGTACGCGCCGATGGTCAGGTGGGTACGGCCAATTACTGGCTGGTGGTGCCGCTGGTGTTCTGCCAGAACCGCAACATCGAAACTCTGCGTGACGCGCTGCAGGATGCTCTGGGGTACAGCAGCGAAAGCCACTATCGCCAGCTGGCCTGGGACCTGGCCTCCGAGTACCGCCAGCCCGGCGCTTGGGCACCGGTGATTGAACGCAGCGAAACCTTTGCCGTGAATTCGCGGCCGTTTCCCCAGGTGGATGGCGTCAAGTTCATTACCCATACGGCGGGCTGCGGTGGTACGCGCGAAGACGCGCTGACCCTGTGCCGACTGCTGGCAGGCTACATTCATCACCCCAATGTGGCCGGTGCCACTGTGCTGAGCCTGGGCTGCCAGAATGCCCAGGTCAGCCTGCTGCAGGAGGAACTGGCCAAACTGGATCCGGCCGGGCGCACGCCGGTGCAGTATTTCGAGCAGCAGGAGTACGGGTCGGAAAACACCATGATGCAGGCGGCGATCCGCCAGACATTCGAAGGCCTTGCCGTGGCCAATCGATGCCAGCGCGAGCCTGTGCCCCTGTCGGGTTTGACAATCGGGGTGGAGTGCGGCGGATCCGATGGTTTCTCGGGCCTGTCGGCCAATCCGCTGATCGGCCAGGTGGCGGACCGCATCGTCGCCCTGGGCGGGCGGGCGATTCTGGGGGAGTTTCCGGAGCTGTGCGGCGTTGAACAGGACATTCTTGACCGTTGCACGGACGACGATCTGCGCCAGCGTTTCAAGGGGCTGATGCAATCCTACGAGCGTCACGCGCAGGCGGTGGGGGCGAGCTTTGACATGAACCCGTCGCCCGGAAATATTCGGGATGGTTTGATTACCGATGCGATGAAATCGGCCGGGGCTGCCCGCAAGGGCGGCACTGCACCGGTGGCAGATGTGCTGGATTACCCGCAGGTGGCCACCAAGCCCGGGCTGAATCTGCTCTGTACGCCGGGTAATGATGTGGAGTCCACCACGGCGCTGGCCGGTGCCGGCGCCAACCTGATTCTGTTCTCCACTGGCATGGGCACCCCCACCGGCAATCCGGTGGTACCTGTGCTCAAGGTGTCGAGCAACAGCGAGACGGCAAGGCGCATGGCGGACATTATCGATTTTGATGCCGGCGCCATTATTTCCGGCCAGGAAGACATGGCGGTACTGGCCGAGCAGCTGCTGCAGCTGTGCAGCGACACCGGCTCCGGAAAATACATCAGCAAGGCCCAGCGCCTCGGTCAGGACGACTTCATCCCCTGGAAGCGCGGCGTCTCGCTGTAGGGATCAGCGGTAGGGGGATTGGTGATTAGTAACAGCCATAAGCGGGGACAAAGACGATGAAGCAGTATGCACTGACGCTGGACCTTAAAGACGACCCGGCGCTGATCGAGGCTTACAAGCAGCATCATCAACAGGTGTGGCCGCAGGTGATTGCCAGCCTGAAACAGGTGGGTGTGCTGGACATGCAAATCTATTGCCATGGCAACCGGCTCTTTATGCTCAGCACCACGGTGGATGACTATGAGCCGCAGCGCGCCTACGAGGCCTATCTGCAGCTCGATCCGGCCTGCCGGGAATGGGAAGCCCTGATGGATCAGTTTCAGCAGCGACTGCCGGGCGCCTTGCCCGATGAAAAATGGCTGCCGATGGAATGCTGTTTTGACATGCAAAAGTGCTGAAGGAGAGCGCCTGTGAGAATTGATGCGCATCAGCATTTCTGGCGCTACAGCGCGGCGGATTACGGCTGGATTGATGGCGCAATGGACGTGCTGAAGCGGGACTACCTGCCAGATGATCTGGCGGCTGTGCTGCAACGCCAGCGCCTTGATGGCAGCATCGCCGTGCAGGCCCGCCAGTGCGAGGATGAAACGCGCTGGCTGCTGCAGCTGGCGCGCGACAAGCCCCGGATTCTGGCGGTCATCGGCTGGATTGATCTGCAGGCCGAGGATCTGGATACCAGGCTCGCAGCCGTTGCGGGTGAGGCGCAGCTCAAGGGGTTTCGCCATGTATTGCAGGATGAAGCCGAGCCCGGTTTCATGTTGCGACCCGCCTTCGTGCGCGGCCTTCAGCGTCTGGCTCAGCTGGATTATTGCTACGAGCTGCTGATCAAGCCACAGCAGTTGCCCGAGGCCTGTAGCTTGCTGCAACAGCTGCCGCCCATGCGTCTGGTGCTGGATCATGTTGCCAAGCCGGATATCCGCGGCGGTGATCTGGCAGCCTGGCGTGCCGGCATCGCCGAGCTCGGGTCCCATCCGCACCTGTATTGCAAGGTCTCGGGGCTGGTCACTGAAGCTCACTGGAACGGCTGGAGTGCGGTGGACTTTGAGCCCTGTCTTGAGCATGTGTTTGACTGCTTCGGGCCACAGCGGCTGATGTTTGGCTCCGACTGGCCCGTTTGCCTGCTGGCAGCGCCCTACGCCGGCGTACAGGCGCTGCTGGCCGACTTCGTACGCCGGCACTACCCGGAGCATGAGGCGGCGGTCTTTGGTGACAACGCCCGGCGCTTTTACGGGCTTTAACAAATTTTGCTACCAATAAAAGGGTTTGGCGCATGCAATACCGCACACTGGGAAAAACCGGCCTTGAGATATCAACTCTGGGCTACGGCGCCTCGCCGCTGGGCGGGGTCTTTCGCGATGTGGATGCCTCAATCGGCATTCGCACCGTGCATACCGCGCTGGATGCGGGCATCAATCTGATCGACTGTTCCCCCTATTACGGTCTCACCCGGGCGGAAACGGTGCTGGGCAAGGCACTCAAGGGGATCGAGCGCGAACGGTACTTTATCTCGACCAAGGCCGGGCGCTATGGCGCGCAACCCAGCGACTTCGATATGTCGGCAAAGCGTATCCGCCAGAGCCTGGATGAGAGCCTGGTGCGGCTCGGCGTCGATGAAGTGGATATTTTCCTGCTGCATGATATTGAATTCGTCGATCTGGATATAGTGCTGCACGAGGCGCTGCCATGCCTTGAGCGGCTCAAGGCAGAGGGTCGAATACGCGCCTTCGGTGTGACCGGCTATCCGCTGCGCAGCTTTGCCCAGGTTATCGAAGGGTTCGATATCGACTGCATTCTGACCTACTGCCGCTATGCCCTGCACGACAGGTCACTGGAGCGCCTGATGCCGCAGCTGGAGGCCCGCAATATCGGCATTATCAATGGCTCGCCCACCTGCATGGGACTGCTGACCGAACGCGGCGCGCCGGACTGGCACCCGGCGGATGCGGCGCTGCGCGAATGTGCCCGCCGGGCGACGGAGCTGTGCCGGGAGCGGGGTGTCGATATCACCCGCATCGCGCTGCAATTCGCCGTGCAACACCCGCTGATTGCATCCACCCTGGTGGGCACCGCCAACCCCGACAACCTGCTGAAGAACCTGCAATGGATTGATGAACCGCTGGATCAGGCATTGGCGACGGAACTCAGTGCGCTCTTTGCGGCTCAGCCGGGCGCTGTCTGGCCCTCGGGCCTGCCACAGAACAGTGACGAGGTGGCGGCATGACAGAGCCCCGCATACTGCAGGTCCCGCCCGAAGATGCACAGAGCTATGATTGCCTCGCCCTGGGGGAGGTGATGCTGCGGCTGGACCCGGGCGAGGGCCGTATTCGCCGCGCGAATGCCTTCAATGTCTGGGAAGGGGGCGGTGAATATAATGTTGTGCAGGGCCTGAGCCAGTGTTTCAACCGGCGCACGGCGATTGTCAGTGCGCTGGTGGACAACGAAGTGGGCCGCCTGATCGAGGGGCTTATCCGGCGCTCCGGCGTGGACAGTCGCTGGATTCACTGGCAACCCCACGATGGCCTGGGGCAGGCCGCGCGCAATGGCCTCTATTTCATGGAGCGTGGTTTTGGCGAGCGCGGCGCGGCGGCGGTGATGGATCGTGGCCACACGGCGATCGCCCAGCTACAGGCCTCGGATATCGACTGGAGCGCGCTGTTTTCCACCGCCAGGCCCCGCTGGTTCCATGTCGGCGGTGTAATGGCAGGGCTGAGTGAATTGAGTCATGCCGTGGTGGCGGCCGCCATGCAGGCGGCCAGGGCACAGGGCGCCGTGGTCTCCTATGACCTCAATTACCGCGCCTCCCTGTGGCAGTCCCGCGGTGGCCGGGCTGCAGCCAAAGCCGCCAACGCAGAGCTGATTCAGTATGCCGATGTGCTCTTTGGCGTCGAGAGCCTGCCGCGACCGGTTGATAGCCTGGATGAAGCCGTATTTGGCGATGCGCTGCAGCAGATGCAGCAGCAGTTTCCCCATCTCAGGCAGGTGGTCAGTACCATGCGGGTGGTGAAGGATGCCTCCCACAATGACTGGAGCGGTATCTGCCTGTCGGGCGGTCAGTTGTATAGCGCAAGGCCGAGGCTTGGCCTGTCGATACTCGATCGGGTTGGGGGCGGGGATGCCTTTGCCGGCGGCTATATTCACGCCATGCTGGCCGGCATGGAGATCCCCCAGGCGCTGGACATCGCCACGGCCCATGGTGCCCTGGTGATGACCACGCCGGGTGACAACTCGATGCTTGCCAAAGCTGATGTGCTGGCGTGCGCCCAGGGAGATGATGCCGCTGCAAGGCGCTGAATTCCCGGTTGTTGTTCAGTGCCAGGGGCCTGCTATTCTTCTGTCCTTTACGGTATTCCCTGTTATCTGCCTGCCTCAGCCACTTTGTCCGACGCTTAAGCGTCGGTGCTCTAGCAGCCTGTCGGACTTACCACTGATCTACTGCGGAAAAGCCTCTCTCTTTAACAAAGAGGGGTCATTTTTGTTTACTCTTTTAGAACCACTATGCACAAGCTACATCCCTGTAGCTTGCCCTGCGGGCAGCTAACGCTGTGCAAATCGGCTATCCTGCCGATTTGTCGCCTCAAAAGAGTTCAAAAACTGCCTCATTCTATCGTAGGGAGTGATTGAACGCGCAAGCCCCGAAGGGGTGAAGCACATGGATGTGCTGAACAAAACGGACTTTCCCTCGCTACGACCGGCCAAGTCCGACAGGCTCTAGCCGCACCGCTGCGTGCTTTTTACCCTGCTGAATTATTCAAATATGCCCGCTGTATTTCCTTAGAGGTGTGCCACACTCACTGAGCAGGTTTGTGTACGGCTGCGGCTTTTACACAGGCTGGATATGATCCAGCAGATTCTGTAACAGTCATTTATTCTGGGGTGTAGCGGCTCGGCATTGTTGCCACCGCTGGAGCTTCAGGGTGCCTGAACGGCTGTGTTTATTCTGTTTTAAAATGATATAGTGTCTCTTCGCGAAGACATTCAGGATATTTTTCCCTGTGTGTTTTTTTGCTGGTAAGTTACTGTAAATGTTTGAATTTTATTTGTTTTACAAGTTTATAACAAAAAAAATGTTAAGCGTATTGTTGCTGATTTTGGACTAATCTGGGTGTTATATTCAGGCCTTTCAGTGATGAGTGCTAATTGATGAAACCGGAGTCCGCCATGAAGAAGTCTCTCGCAGCAGTCGCACTTATGCTGGCTGCATCTACCGGCTATGCCGCCGAAGATTGCGGCAAAGTCACGATCGCAGACATGAACTGGAGCTCGGCGACACTGATCGCCAATATCGACCGTTTTATACTTGAACATGGTTTTGGCTGCGCAGCAGAACTGGTGCCCGGTGATACCATGCCCACCACCACCTCCATGATGGAAAAGAAAGAACCGGATATAGCTCCGGAGCTCTGGACCAACTCTTTCCAGGCCGCTTTGGATACCGCCGTGGCTGACGGTCAGCTACAGGTGGCAGGCAAGGTACTGTCCGAGGGTGGCGAAGAGGCACTCTGGGTACCCAAATACATGGTCGACAAGGATCCGAGTCTGGCGACTATTGAGGGCATTAAGGCCAATGCCAAGCTGTTTACGCACCCTGAAGATCCGGATCGTTCGGCGCTGATTGGCTGCCCGGCGGGCTGGGGTTGTCAGCTGGTAGTGAATAACCTGTACCGTGCCCTCAAGCTGGAAGACGCAGGGTTTGAGCTGATTGATCCGGGCTCGGCGGCAGGGCTGGATGGCTCCATTGCCCGTGCCTATGAGCGCGAGCAGGCCTGGCTGGGCTACTACTGGGCGCCAACGGCTATTCTTGGCAAGTACGACATGGTGAAGGTTGATTTTGGCAGCGGTATAGACAAGGAGCATTTCCTTAGCTGCACCACCAAGGAAGACTGTCTTGAACCCAAGGTGACCATGTGGCCCGAGTCGCCGGTGTACAGTTACACCACGTCTGATTTCGCCAAAAGCCACCCCAAAGAGTTTGAATACCTGGCCACCCGCTCATTCACTAACAGCGATCTGAACAAGCTGCTGGCATGGATGGAAGACAATCAGGCCGATGGTGAAATCGCCATGGAGCATTTCCTGATGGAAAACGAAAGCAGCTGGTCCACCTGGCTGGAGCCTGAAGTCGCCGCCAGGGTTAAGGATGCGCTCGGCAAGCTGTAATTACCTGAGCAACCGTAGACACCGCAGGCGCAGGGAGGCTGCCTGCGGTTTCGCCTGATCCACAGCACAGGATACCCTTTATGGCCGGTGAATCTTGGCTAACAGAATTTCCCAAAATGAGTCGCGAAGGCCTGCTGGCTATTCGCAAGTCCCTCGACGCCACCTATCGTGACTTTTCCCGCGAATATGGCGAAAGTATCGAAACCATCTTCGATCCGTTGCTAACCTTTCTTATCTGGTTTGAAAAACTCCTGCTGAATACTCCCTGGCCGCTGATTATTATCGCGATCACGGCATTGGCGTATTTTGCATCCCGCTCCTGGAAGCTTTCACTGGGCGTTATAGTGTCCTTTCTGCTGATCGGTTATTTCGGCATGTGGGAAGACACCATGCGCACCCTCAGTATCATTACTGTCTGTACCATGCTATCGATTGCGTTAGGCATTCCGGTGGGCATTATGATGGCGCGTTCCGATCGGGTGCAATCCACGGTTACGCCCATGCTGGATATCATGCAGACCATGCCGGCCTTTGTTTACCTTATACCGGTGGTCATGCTGCTGGGAATCGGTCGCATTCCGGGTGTAATCGCGGTAGTGATCTATGCCATACCGCCAGTCATCCGACTCACCAACCTGGGGATCCGGCTGGTGGATCGTGAAGTGCTGGAGGCTGCAACATCCTACGGTGCCAGCCCCACGCAGCGGCTGATGGGTGTGCAGTTGCCCCTGGCCATGCCCACCATCATGGCGGGTATTAACCAGACGATCATGATGTCTCTGGCCATGGTGGTAATAGCCTCCATGATCGGCGTCAAGGGCCTGGGGCAGCCAGTACTCAAGTCCATCACCAACCAGTACTTTACCCTCGGTCTGTTTAACGGCTTGGCGATTGTGGCGCTTGCCATCATTTTCGACCGTGTTTCCCAAGCCTACGCAAAGCGCACGCAGAAGCACATGGAAGGTACTGATCATGGCTGAACCTCTGGTTAGAATTAAAAACCTGTTCAAGGTGTTCGGTGATAACCCGGAGTCTGTGATCCCAATGGTGGAAGCTGGTCAGAGCAAGGATGAGATCCTTGCGGCCACTGGTCATACCCTGGGGCTGCAGAACATCAATCTGGATATAAACAAGGGCGAGATCTTTGTCATCATGGGGCTCTCAGGCTCAGGCAAATCGACCCTTATTCGACATTTCAATCGTCTGATCGACCCCACTCAGGGGCATATCTTTGTCGATGGCGTGGATGTAATGAAGTTCTCCGCCCGGGAGCTGCAGGACTTCAGGCGCCACAAAATGTCCATGGTGTTCCAGCGTTTTGGTCTGCTGCCGCATCACAGTGTGCTGGAAAATGTTGGTTATGGCCTCAGCATTCAGGGTCTTTCCAAAGACAAGGTGAAGGAAAAGGCCATGCACTGGCTCGATGCAGTGGGCCTTGGTGGCTACGAAGATCAGTATCCGTCGCAGCTCTCCGGTGGCCAGCAGCAGCGTGTGGGCCTAGCCCGGGCGCTTTGTACCGATGCCGAAATATTGCTGATGGACGAGGCATTCTCGGCGCTGGACCCGCTGATCCGCCGCGAAATGCAGGATCAGCTGATCAGCCTGCAGCACAAACTGCACAAGACCATCATCTTCATAACCCATGATCTGGATGAAGCGCTGCGCCTGGGAGACAAGATAGCTATCCTGCGCGACGGCAAGCTGATTCAGGTGGGTAACCCGGAGGATATATTGCTGCACCCGGCAGACGACTACGTTGAGGCCTTCGTGCACGACGTTAACCGTACCAAGGTGCTTACAGCCGCCCATGTGGTGAACAAGACTCTGCTGACCCTGACCGGGCGTACGTCGCCGCAGCAGGCACTGGAGAAGATCCGCGAACGCCACGCTGATTATGCCTGTGTGCTGGATGGCAAGAGCCTTAAAGGCATCATTACTCTGGGGGAAGCCGAACGGGCCCTGAGCGAAGGCGCGGGGTATATCGCCGATTACGTCAGCAATGTGAACTGCGTACCCGATAGCGCAGAACTTGAAGCCCTGCTGCCGCGCCTGCTGGTTGGCAAGGATGACCAGCCAATAGGCGTAACCAATGAGGAAGGCGAGTTTACCGGAATGGTAAGCCGGCGCCGGATGGCGGAGTTTGTGTCTTAAAAGCAGGGGCAAGATAAAAGGGGCTAGGGGCTCTAGGGGCTAGGGGCTAGGGGCTAGGGGCTAGGGGCAGGATAAAAGCTGAGACAGGCGCACAAGCCAGTACCTGAGCCTGAATACAACGCCGACAGGGTGGTGCAAACGCCATGCTGTCGGCGTTTTTGGTTCGGGGCTCAAGGCTCTATTTTTAGTGCAATCCAATGGCGTACACTGCTGGGCGAGGGGCGAGGGGCGAGGGGCGAGGGGCGAGGGGCGAGGGGCGAGGGAAAGAGCAAGAGCAAGAGCAAGAGCAAGAGCAAGAGCGGTGGAAAGCGCTGCGCAGCTCCACCTTATTCCGCAGACATAACAGCTATAGCAAACACAAAAAAAGAGGTGAAGGTGACTAATTTGATCAGTGCGCTGGAGCAGCAGGAACAGGCTCTGGTATTGGGCGGTTTTGATGAAGATACCGCCTTTGCAGTGGGTAATGCACTGCGGGAACAGGCGGCGGCGAGCAAGGCACCGGTGGTGATTGATATCCGCACAGCCAATCGTCGGCTGTACTTCGCGGCTCTGCCAGGTTCCGCGCCGGACAACGACGAGTGGGCGCGTCGCAAGGGCAACATGGCGCTGCGCAAGCAGTGCTCATCCCTGCTGTGCGGTGAGCGCCTGAAGGCCTCAGGCCAGAGCGTGGGGCCGGACATGGGGCTGGATCCGCTGGACTATGCCGCCCACGGCGGCAGCTTCCCGGTTCGGGTTCGTGGCGCGGGGGTTGTTGCCGTTATCACCGTATCGGGCCTGCCTTCCCGCGATGATCACGAACTGATCGTCGGTGTTCTGGCCCAGTATCTGGATGTACAGAACATCAGTCTGGATACGCTGCTGGGGGCTTAGCCAGTGCACGGGCAGCTATCACTGTCCGGAACATGCAGAACGACGCGCATCGCGGGAGTCCTGCGATCATTTATGAACTGATGTTCGTATTAATGGGCCGGGTGGCAATCGAGTTTTGGCGCGGGCCACAGCGTGCATGCTTGTCCTAAAGCTGAGCTTCGATCGCCGCTTTGTCGATAATCGACGAAACTTGCCAAATTTTATTTTCGTGAAACGTATAAAATACGTTCTCGCTAAAGGACACTTTCTTGCCGTTGACCGGCAGACCCAGGAATATACCCTGTGGCGTACAGTCGAATTGAAGTTGGCTGGCGATACAAGGTGGATCGCTAATTAGCAGCTCAATAGTGAAATAGAGATCCGGAATTCCCTGGAAGTCTTTTTGCAGCATATCGCGATAACCTGATAGTCCGATTCGCTGGCCATTACGGCTCACTTCATCATGAACGAACTGTGTCAGCTGCGACCAATCCTGATTGTTCAGGCAGGCTATGTAGTCCCGGTAGATGCTTGCAAGGTCTGTTTTATTCATGGGAAATTATCCTGCACTGAACAGTGAAAGTAGCACAGGGAAAACCATTCACCCAAAAATAATAAACTGACCCCTATCGGCGTCGACTAGAGCGGAGGCACAACCGCATGTGGCAGCCAGAATAACTCCGGCCCCCGTCACGATTCCCCATTACTCTTTATTCAGTGTGCGGCTTTTCCGGCCACTGCTTGATATAAACATCCTGCTTGGCGTAGGGAATTTCCACGCCGTGCTCCGCGAACAGTTTGTAGATCGCCACATTGAGGTCATGGGAGATACGGCCCCGGTCCTGGGGATGCCGGATCCAGCACATCAGGTTGAAATCCAGGCTCGAGGCGCCAAAGCCGCGCAGCCGTACTCGCGGCTCCGGCGAGGTGCAGACTTCTGGGTGCTCCATACCGGCCTGCATCAGCAGTTCGCCCACCTGGTCAACATCGGAACCATAGGCCACGCCGATCACAATGCGAATGCGCACGTTCAGCGGCCCGCCGCTTTCATTGATGATTTTTGCGTTGGCGATGACGCCGTTGGGGATGGTGATTTCCACATCGTCCCGGGTCAGCAGTCGCGTGCTGCGCAGGCCGATGGCGCAGACCTTGCCGCGCTCGCCGGTATCCAGGTTGATGTAGTCGCCGATCTTGTAAGGGGCGTCGGCAACAATGAAAAAGCCGGAAAAAAGGTTCGCCAGGGTGTCCTTGGCGGCAAAACCCACGGCGATACCGACGATACCGGCTGACGCAAGCCAGCCCACCGGGTTGATGCCCCAGATCATTAGCAGTATGTAGCTGCCGATCATGATGATAACCAGCTTGCTCGTGAGGTCGAACAGTGGCACGGTTTTGCTATCGACCAGCTTGAAGCGGTTTTCCCCGCTCAGGGCTTCGAGCAACAGGGTGGATATGCGAAACGCCGCCGTCATCCAGCTGATGGTGATCAGCGAAAACAGCAGATTGACGATGCCATCACCCAGCGGCATGTTGACGACGCTGACAGCCAGCGACAAGCCAAAAAAGAAGACGGTCACAAACACGGGTTTGCGCAAATACTGCAGTGCGGTGTTGTCCACCGGTGACCTGTCCAAACCGATGATGCGACCGACGACATTCGTCAGCAGGGAGCGAAAGCTCACCCCCAGTACATAAAAGATCAGAGCGATCAGCAGCGACCCCAGTATGGGATTTTGCGAAACCAGTTCCCAGGCCGGCAGAGCCGAATCCGGCAGGAAGTTCGTTATTTCCCGCAACAGCTCACTGAGTGATATTTCAGGCGCACTCGCTTGGGTTTCTGCTGCAACGTCGTCTGGCATGCTGTGGTCTCTGTCTGGCGAAAATAGGAATTTTTATACAAAGATTTTTTACCGATTCGCTCCGCCGCCCATCTGCCGACGCCGCTGTGGATTCTTTTGACTGGATTCTACAACAGTCCTGCTGCCATAAGGAGCTAACCTGAGTGGTGAGGACCATAATGAATAGCTGGGGAAACCGGGCTGTCCGCCAGGTTAAAAAGCACGAATCCCAATGCTGCAAGTTGGGCCATGCAGAAAGACTATCGGATTGATCAGGATAAGCAATTTCAACCAATCGCACGGAGTTGGTATACCTTGTTAACACGCAGTGGCGATGAGTCAGTATCACAAACGCCGCGGCAACAGGAGATAGACATGAGCGCAAGTAATAACGATACCGGTGCTGCAGGCAAGTGCCCGGTCATGCACGGATCTCGCACCAGCCTGGGAGACAAGGGCACGGCAAACCTCCACTGGTGGCCGAACCAGCTGAATCTCAGAATTCTCCATCAGAACACGTCTGAAATGAGCCCGATGGACGAGGACTTTAACTACGCCCAGGCATTCAAATCACTCGATCTGGCGGCGGTGAAAACGGATCTGCATGCACTGATGACCGACTCGCAGGACTGGTGGCCAGCCGACTATGGGCACTACGGACCTTTCTTTATCCGCATGGCGTGGCACAGCGCGGGGACCTACCGTATCGGTGATGGCCGTGGTGGGGCTGGCGCCGGCGCGCAGCGTTTCGCACCGCTTAACAGCTGGCCGGACAACGGCAACCTCGACAAGGCGCGTCGGCTGCTCTGGCCGATCAAACAGAAGTACGGCAACAGCCTTTCCTGGGCCGACCTGATCATTCTGACGGGTAACGTGGCGCTGGAGTCCATGGGGTTCAAGACCTTCGGTTTTGGTGGCGGCCGTGCCGACATCTGGGAGCCGGAAGAAGATATCTATTGGGGGGCTGAGGACACATGGCTGGCCACGAGTGACAAGCCCAACAGTCGTTACTCCGGTGAACGCGAGCTGGAAAATCCGCTCGCCGCTGTTCAGATGGGCCTGATCTACGTAAACCCCGAAGGCCCGGACGGCAACCCGGATCCGCTCGCGTCCGCCCGCGATATACGTGAGACCTTTGCCCGGATGGCCATGAACGACTACGAGACCGTTGCGCTGACGGCCGGTGGTCACACCTTCGGCAAAACCCACGGTGCGGGCGATCCGGAGGTCCACGTGGGCGCCGAGCCAGAGGCCGCCCCCATGGAGGAAATGGGCCTGGGCTGGAAAAATAGCCTGGGCACAGGCAAGGGCGAATACACCATCACCAGTGGGCTGGAGGGCGCCTGGACCTCGACCCCGACCCTCTGGGACATGAGCTACTTTGACACACTGTTCGGCTACGAGTGGGAACTGACCCGCAGCCCGGCGGGCGCTCAGCAGTGGACGCCCAAAGAGGAAGCCGCAAAAGACACAGTTCCGGATGCCCACAATCCTAACAGGCGTCATGCGCCTATGATGTCGACCGCGGACATGGCCATGCGGGAGGATCCGGAGTACCGCAAGATCTCCCAGCACTTCCATGCGAATCCGGACGAGTTCGCGGATGCCTTTGCACGGGCCTGGTACAAACTGACGCACCGCGATATGGGCCCTATCGGGCGTTACCTTGGCCCGGAAGTACCGGCAGAAGTGTTGATCTGGCAAGACCCGGTTCCGGCGCCAGAGCATGAACTGATCAACCCGCAGGACATCGCTGGGCTGAAGGGCAAGATTCTTGCCTCAGGTCTGTCCGTCTCAGAGCTGGTTGCAACCGCCTGGGCGTCGGCGTCCACCTTCCGTGGCTCGGACAAGCGGGGCGGTGCCAACGGTGCGCGCATTCGTCTGGCGCCGCAGAAGGACTGGGAAGTGAACCAGCCTGCACAGCTGGCGAAAGTGCTCCAGACCCTTGAGGGGGTCCAGAAAGCCTTCAATACCCAGTCTGGCAACAGGCGGGTGTCGATGGCGGACCTGATAGTTCTGGGGGGCTGCGCCGCCATAGAGAAGGCCGCGAAAGACGCAGGTCATGGTATCGAGGTTCCGTTTAGCCCGGGCCGTACCGACGCCACGCAGGATCAAACCGATGTGGACTCCTTTGAGCCGCTTAAGCCAGATGCCGACGGTTTTCGTAACTATCGTCGGACCAAATTCACCGTATCGGATGAGGCGATGCTGGTGGACAAGGCGCAGCTGTTGCAACTGAGCGCACCTGAAATGGCCGTGCTCGTGGGGGGGATGCGAGTGCTGGATGCCAACTATGGCAAGGCTCAGGAGGGTGTGTTTACCAAGCGTACCGAGACGCTGAGCAATGACTTCTTCGTCAACCTGCTTGATATGAGTACCGAGTGGATGCCCGCCTCTGGTGATGACGACGTGTTCAAGGGACGTGACCGCAAGACGGGCAATGTGAAGTGGACGGCGACGCGGGTTGATCTCGTCTTCGGCTCCAATTCCCAGTTGCGGGCTCTGGCCGAAGTCTATGCACAAGACGACGCGCAAGAACGGTTTGTGCGTGATTTCGTCGCTGCCTGGACCAAGGTGATGAACGCGGATCGTTTCGATCTGGCTTGATCCGGGGGGCAGCCGCCCAAGTCAGGCCGCACACACGCATGGATACGTGTGCGGCCAGGCCAGCAACTCTTTATTCAAAAAGACCGGGCGCAGGTACGAGGACGTGCGGGATTTTCTTTCCATGCAAAGAGGTCCGAGTAAGGAGGTCCGGCTAAGAATATAAGGCTAACGTCAGGAGCCAGTTATGAACTACATCGACGGTTACGTGGTCGCAGTGCCACGGGAAAACAAGGAAAAATACATAGAGCTCGCCCGCAATGTCGCAGCGGTATTCAAAAAGCATGGCGCGCTGAATCTTGTCGAATGCTGGGGTGATGATGTGCCTGATGGCAAGGTGACCTCATTCCCGATGGCGGTGCAGTGCAAGGAGGACGAGGTCGTGGTGTTCTCCTGGATTACATGGCCCTCAAAATCTGTCAGGGACAAAGGCATGGAAAATGCGATGGCGGATCCGCTGTTTGCAAAACAGGGCGAGCCCATGCCATTTGACGGCAAGCGCATGATCTTCGGCGGTTTTCAAATGGTAGTAAACGAATAAGCATCGCTGTCTTGCGCCAGGCCAGCAGGATAAACCCTGCTCCTCGGCTTTGGTATCCTGCGTCACTCTGCCTCCTACATCCATGTAGTCGTGCACATGAGAGCCAGGGATGGCTTGAATGCAGTTTTTGCAGGAGCAAAAAACTGCCCCTGTGCTCGCAGGATGACCGCCAGGGATGGTGGGAATATCGTTATTGCAGGAGCAAATAACGATGAAGTACATCCATGTACACACCGCTCCAGCGCATCCATGCGCACGCGGTATACGTACGTCCTGTACATAAACCCTGCTCCTCGGCTTTGGCATCCTGCGTCGCTCTACCTCCTACATCCCTGTAGTCGTGCACATGAGAGCCAGGGATGGCTTGAATGCAGTTTTTGCAGGAGCAAAAAACTGCCCCTGTGCTCGCAGGATGACCACCAGGGATGGTGGGAATATCGTTATTGCAGGAGCAAATAACGATGAAGTTACATCCATGTACACACCGCTCCAGCGCATCCATGCGCACGCGGTATACGTACGTCCTGTACATAAACCCTGCTCCTGCACGTCCCTGTGCTCGCAGGATAAGTACATCCATGTACAAAAAAGGGGGCGAACCTGCGTTCGCCCGCTGGGTCATGTGCACTGGATAAGTGCTGATGAAACTTGTTTGCATCAGGCCAGTGGCCTTTAGCGGATTGCGCGCAGTCGTTGCAACTGCGCGCAATACCAGGCCCCAATCACATTACTGTGACTGGGGCTTTTGGGTCTTAGCCGAACTGGTTCATGCCAATGTGTGTAGCTCTTTACCAGCTTGGTTAGAGCGTGTAATTAATGACTGCGCGGTGCGTACAGACTGCAGCTAGAACAAAGCCCCGATCACATTACTGTGGCCGGGGCTTGTGGGTCTTAGCCGAACTTAGCCGAACTGGTTCATGGTGTTGTCTTTACCACCGGCCTTGAGCGCGGCTTCACCGGCGAAGTATTCCTTGTGGTTGTCACCGATGTCGGAGCCGGCCATGTTCTGGTGCTTGACGCAGGCGATGCCCTGACGCAGTTCCTGACGCTGAACACCCTTGACGTAAGCCAGCATGCCCTCGGCACCGAAGTAGCCCTTGGCCAGGTTGTCGGTAGACAGCGCGGCTGTGTGGTAAGTCGGCAGTGTGATCAGGTGATGGAAGATACCGGCTTCAGCCGCGGCGTCGCTCTGGAAGGTACGGATCTTCTCGTCGGCAACCTGTGCCAGTTCGGTTTCGTCGTAATCAACGCTCATCAGGTTGGCGCGGTCGTAGGCGCTCATGTCCTGGCCGGCTTCAGCCATGGTATCGAATACCTGCTGGCGGAAGTTCAGCGTCCAGTTGAAGGACGGGCTGTTGTTGTACACCAGCTTGGCGTTAGGCACGACTTCGCGGATACGGTTAACCATGGCTGCGATCTGGCCAACGTGGGGCTTCTCGGTTTCGATCCACAGCAGGTCGGCGCCGTTCTGCAAGGAGGTGATGCAGTCCAGTACGCAGCGGTCTTCGCCGGTGCCTTTCTTGAACTGGAACAGGTTGCTCGGCAGACGCTTGGGACGCAGCAGCTTGCCGTCGCGGTTCAGTACTACATCGCCATTTTTCATGTCGGCAGTAGAGACTTCTTCGCAATCCAGGAAAGCGTTGTACTGGTCACCCAGGTCGCCTGGCTCATTGGTCACGGCAATCTGTTTGGTCAGGCCGGCACCCAGGGAGTCGGTGCGGGCAACGATAACACCGTCGTCGATACCCAGCTCAAGGAAGGCGTAGCGAACGGCGTTGATCTTGGCCAGGAAGTCGGCGTGAGGTACGGTGACCTTGCCATCCTGGTGACCGCACTGCTTCTCGTCGGAAACCTGGTTTTCCAGCTGGATGCAGCAGGCGCCGGCTTCGATCATTTTCTTGGCCAGCAGGTAGGTCGCTTCCGGGTTACCGAATCCGGCGTCAATGTCGGCGATGATCGGCACTATGTGCGTTTCGTGGTTGTCGATCTTGGCCTGTATTTCGCCTTGCAGGGCGTTGTCACCAGCAGCGCGGGCATCGTCCAGTGCAACGAACAGCTGATCCAGTTCGCGGGAGTCAGCCTGGCGCAGGAAGGTGTAGAGCTCTTCGATCAGGGCTGCAACAGAGGTTTTCTCGTGCATGGACTGGTCAGGCAGAGGTCCGAATTCGGAGCGCAGTGCAGCAACCATCCAGCCAGACAGGTAAAGGTAGCGCTTGCTGGTGGTGCCGTGGTGTTTCTTGATCGCAATCATTTTTTGCTGGCCGATAAAGCCGTGCCAGCAACCCAGAGATTGAGTGTAAGAGGCGGTGTCGGCATCGTAGTCAGCCATGTCCTGACGCATGATGGCGGCGGTGTACTTGGCAATGTCCAGACCGGTCTTGAAGCGATTCTGCGCTTTCATGCGGGCAGCGGATTCAGGGTTGATGGCATTCCATGCGGTGCCCTGAGCAGCACGAAGGTTGGCGATAGCGTCGATGTCTTTGTTGTAGTCTGACATTGTAGATCCCTCGGAGTCCTGACAGCCCGGTTGCAAGGCTGTATGTGTTTGCTTTCGAAATCAATAGTATGCGGATTGATTTTATAATTGAAATAAATGGGTTCTATTTGTAACATTCACCCAATGAATGTTTGTCTGAAACACCCATAGTTACTGACTTTGCGCGGGTTAATCTACCATGAACCTTGAACGACTCGACCTTAATCTGCTTGTTTACTTCGATGTTTTGCTGCGCGAGCGCAACGTCACCCGGGCCGCCAGCCTGCTGGGTATCACCCAGCCGGCCATGAGCAACGGTTTGCGACGCCTGCGCGATACCTTGAACGATCCGCTGCTTGTGCGTACCAGCGAGGGCATGCTGCCAACCGAGCGGGCACTGGCGCTGCAGCCCATGATACGCCAGGCGCTGGCCACCATAGAGCTGGCGGTCGAGCCCAGTGTGCAGTTCGACGCTGCCAGCAGCGACCGGGTGTTTCGCATTATGACCAGCGATTATGGCGAATCGACCTTGATTCCGTTACTGCTTGAGCGTTTAAGTCAGGAAGCCCCCGGCGTGGTGCTGGATATACTGACTCCCAGTGACATGAGTTTTCTGGATGTTGAGCAGGGCCATGTGGATCTGGTGATTAATCGCTTCGACAGCATGCCCCAGGCTTTTCATCAGGTGACTCTGTGGCGCGACAGCTTTTCCTGCCTTTTCAGCGCCGACAATCCGATTGCCGCCGACTTTAATTTGCAGACCTACCTTGAGGCCAGCCATGTCTGGGTCAGCAAAACCGGCATGGGGGCAAGCCTTGGCATTACCCCGCAGGATACCAAGCGCCTGGGCTGGGTTGATGAAGCCCTGAAGCGTATCGGTCATCAGCGCCATATTTCCGTCTTTACCCGCCATTACCAGTCGGCAGTGCATATGGCACAGCAGAAGAACCTGGTGGTGACCATTCCGGCGCGTGCTGCACTCTCCAAACGCAGGGATGCGCGCCTGATCATGCGCCCACCGCCGTTCGATATTCCGATGTTCGAGTTGAAGATGGCCTGGAGTCCGCTGCTGCAGCACAACAGTGCCCACGAATGGATACGCCGGCTGGTGGTGGATGTCGCCCAGGGCAGCAGCGCCTGATATTTTGGCGGTGGATAACGTATTACCCCAGATGGGGAGTCTGTTCAGGGAGGTCCGCAGTGGTGTCTGCTAACAGCAAGGATATAACAGTCGATACGGGTTCGGCCTGGGCGCCCCTGCGTCATCCGGTGTATCGCATGCTCTGGTGCGCCTGGCTCACGGCCAATCTGTGCATGTGGATGAACGATGTGGCTGCTGCCTGGCTGATGCTTTCCTTAAGCGACAAGCCTGTGATGGTGGCGCTGGTGCAGGCGGCGGCCACCCTGCCGGTGTTTCTGCTCGGCGCGCCCAGTGGGGCTCTGGCCGATATTCTGGATCGGCGGCGTTACTTTATTGCCACCCAGCTCTGGGTGGCCGGTGTCGCGGCGGTACTCTGTGTTGTGGCATTGCTGGGCATGTTGACGCCCACGCTGTTGCTGTTGCTGACCTTTGCCAATGGTATTGGCCTGGCCATGCGCTGGCCGGTGTTTTCCGCCTTGTTGCCGGAACTGGTACCACGGGAGGAGCTGGGCCGGGCCATGGCACTGAACGGTGTCTCGATGAACGGGGCGCGGGTTATAGGGCCCATGATCGCCGGTGCCGTGATTGCCTGGGGTGGCACTGCCTGGGTGTTTCTGATCAATGCCGTGCTGTCGGTGCTGGTGGCACTGGCGCTGTTGCGCTGGCACCGGGAGCGCAAGGTTAGCGCCTTGCCGGCTGAGCGGTTTTTTGGCGCCATGCGGGTGGGTTTTCAGTATGTACGCCAGTCACCGGAGATGCATGCAGTGCTGCTGCGTGCATCGACCTTCTTTATGTTCTCCATCGCCTCCATTGCGCTTTTGCCGATAGTGGCAAAGCAACTGCCGGGCGGCGATGCCGGAACCTATACGCTGCTGCTGGCGACCATTGGTGTGGGCGCAATACTGGCGGCTTTTCTGTTGCCACGGCTGCGACAGCGTATCGGGCGCAGTGAAATGGTGAATTACGGCACCCTGGCCAATGCCCTTGCCACTTTGATGCTGGCCTATGCCCCCACTATCTGGGTCGCCATGGCGGCGTTGCTGCTGGCCGGTTCCTCCTGGCTGGCCACAGCTAACTCCCTGTCGGTGAGCGTGCAGCTGGTACTGCCCGACTGGGTGCGGGCCCGGGGCATGTCGGTGTATCAGATGGCGATGATGGGCGGCACTGCACTGGGGGCTGCTCTCTGGGGGCAGGTGGCAACCCTTGCCGATACACGCGTCAGCCTGGTGGCGGCGGCGCTTTGTGCCATGCTGGCGCTGGTGGTGTTGGCGCGGGTGCGGATTGAAACTGAGGGAACCCAGGATCTGACCCCACTGCAATTCTGGAACGAACCCGAGCTGGCCGTGCCGCTCTTGCCCCGTCAGGGGCCTATCATGACGCAGCTGGAATACCAGATTGAGGTGGCCCGGGTCGATGAATTCATGCAGCTGATGCAGGAAAGCCGACGCATGCGATTGCGCAACGGGGCTTTGTCGTGGGAGCTGTTCCAGGATGCCGCAGATCTGGGGCACTTTATCGAGTATTTCGTGGATGGCTCCTGGGTGGAGCATCTGCGACAACACGAACGGGTGACGGCCCACGATCAGGCACTCTGGGAACAAAAACTGAGCTTTCACCAGGGGGACCAAGCCCCCAAAATCTCACACTATGTGGCTCGGCGGGTAAAGCGCGCCTGAAGTGAGAGGGCAGGACTGCGTTAGGTGCCCAGCCCTGCAAAGCGGCACATCAGCCTTGGGCCTGCCCCAGAATAGTGGCCAGCAGCTTTTCGATAACACGCACAAGCTCGGCGGATTTCTCTGCATTCAATGCGTCTGGGTGGGGTGATGCGAAGCTTTTGGAGTCATTGTCGAAGTACTGGCCTGAAGCCTCTTCGAACTCATCGGACAGGGACGCGCGAATCAGTATGTCCGCGCCGATGCGAATATCGTTACCGGCTATGCCGAATCCTTCTTTTACCATCTTGCTGGCCAGCAATGATCCCGGGTTGACCGCGATGATGGCCGGACCCTCGGCCTTGAGCGCCAGCGCCAGGTGGCGGGACCAGATGGTTAGTGCCAGTTTGCTCTGGGAGTAGGCGGCCATCTCGGCCAAGGGGCGGCGCCCGGCCAGGGCCTCCAGATCCACCGGTGATTGCGCAGCCGATGACAGGTTTATCACGCGCCCCGACGTTTTGATGAGCGGCAGCAGTCTTTGCGTCAGCAGATAGGGGGCCAGGGTATTGACGGCAAAGCGAATATCCAGCTTATCCGCGGTGGTTGTTTCTGGCGCGCGCAGGATACCGGCGTTGTTGATTAGAACATCCAGTGTTTCGTGCTTTGCAGCTATGGCTTTTGCGAGTGCCTCGACCTCCGCCATGGTCGAAAAATCGGCCAGATAACCGTCTATCTGAGCATTGTCGGTTAGCGCCGAAAGCGTTTGTAGGGTTGTTTCCAGTTTGGCCTGATTGCGCCCGTGCACAAGCACATGGTGGCCCTGAGAGACGAGCATCTTCGCGGTCTCCAGGCCTATGCCATCGGTCGAGCCGGTGACGAGAATGGTTTTCTGCATAGGGTTTATCTCCCTTGGTTCGAAAATTCGGGCAGGATCTCATCCGCCAGGCGTTGCAGGGTTGTGTCAGTATCCGCCTGATTGAAGCGCAGGTTCAGGGCAACATGGTTAACGCCGATCGCTTCCAGCGATGTCAGATACTCCCGCAGGTAGTTGATGCCCGACCGGAACCCCAAATGGATAGGCTGGGGAGGTTCCTGCGGATCCGTGGCCAAGTCTATATAGAGCGATTGTATGGCAGGTTTCGCTGGGCCGCCTGCGGCCTTAACGCGTTCACGCCAGTCGCCAATAATTTTGGCCTGAGTATCAATAGCACGGGGATAGGTGATCCAGCCATGGCCGTTACGCGCTATCCAGTCGGGATCTTGCTGGCTGGAACCGGTAATCAGCAAGGGGACCCGGCCGCCTACGGGCTTTGGCAGCAGGTCCATGCCGCCATAGGGGCTGCCAAAGGCGTTCTCGAATTCAGCCTTGTCTTCCCAGCTGCGCCTGATGTAGTCGAAGCTCTCGCGAAAGCGGGCTCCGCGCTCGGCGAAGGGAAGCCTGAACGCCGGATATTCTTCCGGGCGATCACCGGAGGCGACTCCCAGAATCAGGCGTCCATCCGAGAGGACGTCGACGCTCGCTGCGGCTTTGGCGACATGAGCCGGGTGGCGCAGCGGCAACACCAGGCTGGCGACTCCCAGGGCAATACGCTCGGTGCGCCCGGTCAGCAGGCCCAGATAGATGAAGGGGTCAAAAATCTGACCTGCATCGCCGAATGATGGCACATTGAAGGGCACGTCCCTCAACCAGAGGGCGGCAAACCCCAGGGTTTCGGCTAGTTGCACCCGCTCCAGGTGGCTCTGCATAGTAGGTACAGGCCCCGAGGCATAGTTTTCCAGTGGCACTACGAGCCCCAGGCTCAGCCGGCCCGGCTGAAAGGTGCTGTTATAGCCCCGATTTATATGCGGGAAGCTGCTGTACTGGGTTTCTTGTGGCATTTACTGTGTCTCCGAAAATCTGAAGGCGGGAGGCGCAGGGTGCGCCTCCGTCATGGGCCTCAGGCCAGATCGTCTTTGCCTTCAACAAGGTAGTGGTTGCTGATGGAGCCCGCTGTGCGTGCCTTGAGATGAGGCACGTACTCAGGGTCATTCATAAAGCTCACGGCAGCTTCCTTCGAAGGCCAGGCGATAAGGATGCGCAGCGCAGGGCTTTCGCTTTTCCCTTCACTATCCCCCTCCAGGCGCTCGTGGCTGGCGGTGCGGGCGAGGTATTTGCCACCATAGTGAGCGACCAGCCGGTTGGCAGGGCCTATATAATCCGGAACCCATTCATCTGTGGTTGGCGTTACATCCAGAACCGAGTAGTAGGTCATAATCTTGATCTCCTGTGAGGAATAAGGGCGAGTGCCGGTGCAGACTGCCCCGGCGCTCTGGGCTTAGCGGGCGAAGCCACCAAAAGGTTTCAGCATCTTGGGCGCGAGTGCCGCGTGACGTACGCGCAGTTCTTCCGGCAGGTCACCCAGGTGCACCATGCGAGTGCCCGGAGCGGCGGCGAGCCAGCGGTCGGCAAACTTGTCCCAGTTGTCGATATGGATATGCGCGGACTCAACGGTGGCAAAACGTTCGTACACCAGTACATCGCCATCATCGGATACAAAGTACTGGTAGTTCAGGGTGCCACCTTCCTTGCGGGTTGCAGCAACGATCTCCTGCATAACGGCTTGGAACTCATCATGCTTGCCTTCGATAATTTTTGCTTCGACGATCCAGCCAATATTTTCAAACATGCTCTGCTCCGGTGTTTTTGACGCGGCTCCAGTTGAGCCGGCCGAGTGTGTTGGTTGAAGTGTTTGTTGATGTGTCGTTTGATGAAGTGAATCATAAATACTTTATTTGAAATTGATAATGGGGCAGTATTTGTAATCAGTTTTTAGAAATTATTGATAGTCACCTATGAATATTGAGCATCTCAAACTTTTTCTTCGGGTCGCCTCTACCCACAACATCAGTCAGGCGGGGCAGGAACTGGGGCTTTCCCCGGCGGTTGCCAGTGCGCATATCAGCAAACTGGAGGAGGGGCTTGGCGTGCGTCTGGTGCACCGAACCACTCGCAAGGTGTCGCTGACCGAAGAAGGCGAGGCCTTTGTGCCCCATGCCGAAGATGTTCTGGCCAGTGTCGGGGCCGCACAGGCATCGGTCGGCTCGGGCAAGGATTCCCCGGCAGGCGTATTGAGAATCGCAGCGCCGGCGTCTTTTGGCCGTATGCATCTGATACCCGCCATGAAGGGCTTTTTGGCGCGCTATCCCGATCTGGGTGTTGATTTTCGCTTTTCGGACGCAGTGGTGGATCTGGTTGAAGGCGGGTTCGACATCGCCATACGCAACTCCAGCCTGAAGGACTCATCGCTGGTTGCGCGCAAGCTGGCGCCGGACAATCGCATTTTGTGCGCCTCCCCGGAGTACCTCGACAGGTTCGGTGAGCCCGCCTCGCCGCAGGATCTGCGCAATCACCAATGTATTAATTTGAGCGGGCTGGAAAACTGGGTGTTTGATTTGGCCGCGGGCCATCTGAGTATCAAGACAAAAGGCAGTATCAGGGCGGATAACGGAGAATCCGTGCGCGATGCCTGTGTTGCCGGTTTGGGTATTGCGCGCAGCTCAACCTGGTGCATTTATGAGCATTTTCAGCGCGGCGAACTGGTGCAGATACTGTCCGACTATCCGCTGGTGGCTGATACCGCACTCTGGGCGGTTTACCCAAGTTCACGCTTGCTGGCCGGCAAGGTCCGGGCCTTTATCGACTATTTTGCCGACTACTATGGCAGCCCGCCTTATTGGGACCGGCAGACTGGAATTTAGCAGAGGAGTGAGTTTGTTATCGATGTGGCGGGGTTACGCAGATATCGGGCCGCCGCATTCGAGGGCAGCCCAATAGGGACTCACCTGTAAATCTGTTGATCAGATTGACAGGTGTTTTTTTTAAACCGGCTTAGAGCGCTTTCAGGGCTGCGTCGTAGTCCGGTTCGTCAGCGATTTCAGCCACCTGTTCTGCGTGCAGAACCTTGCCGTTTTCATCAATTACAACCACGGAGCGGGCCAGAATGCCGCTCAGTGGGCCTGTGGTGATGGTCTGGCCATAGGCTGCGCCAAAATCGGAGCGAAAGCTGGAGCCGGTAGCAACCTTGTCGATACCTTCAGCGCCACAGAAACGTGCAGCAGCGAAAGGCAGGTCGGCGGAGACGCAAAGAACATTGATGCCGTTGTCGGCTGCGCGCTTGTTGAAGACACGGACAGAGGTGGCGCAGGTCGGGGTATCTACCGACGGGAAAATATTGAGTACCAGCTTGCTGCCGCGATAGTCGGCCAGCGTGGCTTCGCTGAGATCGGTTTTCACTAGGGTAAAGTCCGGCGCCTGGCTGCCGACAGCCGGCAGGTTGCCGCTGGTTTCAACCGGATTGCCTTTCAGGGTAATGGTGGCCATGTGATACGTCCTGTGTTTTGCGTGAGGGTTCTAAAAACCTACTGAGGATACCACCTGTAGCGGGAATTAGAACAGCCGCCACGGCGATAGCTGTGGCGGCTGACTAGGAGGCTGTCCGACAATACTCAACCTACTGCGAGCCACATGAGTTTGGCTGTTTTTTGTGCTGTTTTGCGTTAAATAGAACCACT
>NZ_BCNS01000131.1 GCF_001528745.1 Marinobacterium profundum
GCTCTCGCTACGGCCAGCATTGTCGGACAGCCTCCTAGGGCTTTACAGGTTCTGGCGCAGCAGCAGCTTTTCAGGCGGAGGCGAGTGTCTCGGCCAGCAGCTCAAGCCGATCCTGGCCCCAGAACTGCTCACCGTTCAAGACATAGGAGGGCGCGCCCAGGATACCCAGTGCAACGGCCTGCTCAGTGTTCTGATCGTAGATGGCAGAGGTTGTGTCTGAGCCTGCAGCGGCGAGAATGGCATCGGCATCAAAACCGCTGGACTCAAGTGCTTCGCGAATTACGCTGCTGTCAGAAATTCTCTTGTCCTCCACCCAGCAGGCGGCCATGACGCGGCCGGCGAATTCGGCCGGGTTCTGTTTGGCAGCCAGCAGCGCAATCACGCAGCTGTCGGCAAGGGCCGGATCTGAGGGGAAAAATTTGGGCTGCAGGTTCAGTGCCAGTCCGCGCTTCTTCGCCCAGCGCTTGAGTTCCACCAGACGATAGTCCTGACGAGCCTGTGGCCGTTCACCCAGGGGCTTGGCGCCGGAGTTTGCAAATACCGGCCCCAGGCGCGTCGGCATAAAATTGATCTGCGCGCCGGCGGCCGCAGCGGTTTTGATTAGCAGGTCATGGCCCAGAAAGGTAAAGGGCGATATGCAGGTGAAATAGTAATCAATTTTGGCAGTCATGGGAGCCTCGGTATTTACACTGATGGAGTCTATGATGCTCATACTAGAAGACCTAATGGCAAGTTTATTCCGGTAATCATGATTAAAAGTCCGAAATGAGAGATTACGTTCAAAGACCCGACCGCCTGTCGGCACTGCTGAGTCGATTTGAACTGCAGGCTTCGGCGCTGACCGATGCCACAGACCCCAGGGCCAATCTGTTGTTGCTCGCAGGGGCCGAGGGTCAGCTGATTAACGAAGTGCAGTTCTGGCCTGTGGCTGCGCCATTTGAGCGAGAGGTTGCACAGGAGCAACGGGTGTTGCTCGCGGCGTCCGTGTCGCTGGGCGGCGGGGTTAACCCCATGGCGCGGGCACTGCCTGCACAGCTGTATATGGCAGTGGAGCCCGGTGGCCTGGTGCATGACCTGGCGCAGCTGATTGGCCGTGAAGCCGCCGCTGCGCGTTGCGGCGGCTATTCCACCTTGCAGCGGCTGCTGGAAGTTTTGGTGATCATGCTGTTGCGCCATGCACTTGAACAGGGGGCCAGTCAGCCCGGCCTGATAGCAGGCCTTGCCGATGCCCGCATCAGCCGGGCTCTGGTGGCCATTCACGAAGCGCCGCAACAGCGCTGGCGCAGCGAAGATCTGGCGGCACTGGCCGGCCTGTCCCGCAGCCAGTTTATGGCCTGCTTTGCATCCCTGGTGGGCCAGACGCCTTTCAGCTACCTGCGCCAGTGGCGCCTGACCCTGGCGCGGCAGGACCTCGCAGCCGGCGCGCGCGTCAAGACTGTTGCTGCCCGTTATGGCTATGGCAGCCAGGAGGCGCTTAGCCATGCCTTCCGACAGCACTTCGGCCAGAGCCCGACGCAATTTCGGCAGAACGAGTAGCGAAGCCGTGAGACCTAAACTGGTATGTGATGGCGGCGGCCGTAATCGAATAAGTGCGGTCATTTTACAGTACTGCGGTAAATATCCATTACAGATCCAACGCGCTATTTCAGAAGTGACCGCTGGGGGATTTATAGCTGCCATATATGAAGAGTCACAATATTTTTTCTTGTCAGGTTGTAACCCGTCACGCAGAAACAGGAACCTATTGAATTGACAGAGGTTGTTGGTCAGCGGGGTCGCAGGATGCCTGTGTGCTATCTAAAAGGAGAGGGGGAGGCGCTGTCGGTAGTGGTACTTAGAAACTATCATGAGGACAACAATAGGGGGATTACTTCATGGAAAGAATAAAAGGCTTAAAATTTGCGTTAATCGGACTCATTTTCATGATTCCTTCACTGGCCAACAGTGGTGGTTTTAATGGTATCTACACATTTGGGGATAGCCTGTCAGATCAGGGCAATCTTTTCGACGCAACAGACTCTGTAACCGGAGTCGGAATTCCGCGAGCTGACTACTATGATTCCGGACGCTTTACCAACGGGGATAACTGGGTAGATGTGCTGAGCAGTCAGCTGGGCGTGAATTCGGAGTCTAGTTTTCATGGTGGCAACAACTTTGCTTACGGTGGGACCCGGACTGACTATAACACCGTTGAAGATAACGGCTGCAAACCGGTACTGGTGGGTTTTCTGCCGAACCAGGGCAACGTTTTTCCCTGTCCAAACGGGCAGCCGTTGTTCCCATGGACATTCAATGCCCAGCGAGAGGCATTTAACTCCCTTGGTGTGAGTGATTCCCAGGCACTGTACGTGGCATTTTCAGGCTCCAACGACCTTATCGATATAACACTCCTGGCGGCATTCGAATTGCTGCTCCCCGCAGACATACCTGTGTGGCTCAATGATGTCATTGTTGATATCAACGGCGCGATTGAAACCATGGTCGATGCCGGTGCGCAGGAAATTCTGGTACCTAACATGCCAAATCTCGGGGTGGTTCCGGGTTTCGCAAGTAATCCTGCGCTTGCCGGGGTCGCTTCGTCGTTGAGCATGCAATACAACGCGGCCCTGGTTGAGATGCTGGCTACCTGGGAGAACGATGTAAATATCATCTGGTTCGATACCTTTTCTTTGACAACGGCTGTCATCAGTGAACCTATTTCTTTCGGCTTCACTAATGTCACTACCCCCTGTTATTCGGGTTTTGTCGCGCCCACCCCCGGTGAAGTGATCACCGTTTGCGAGAATCCGGACGATTATGTTTTCTGGGACAGTGAGCATCCCAGCGCTGCCTTTCACGCTTTGCTAGCGCAAAGTTTTTTAGAGTCGTTCGTGCCCGATATGCTGGATTATCTAAGGCTGCAGGTCAGTAAGCTCGATGTCCGGACCCGGAATCTTCTCAACAAAAAACTAAATAGTGTCAGTGATAAAATTGCCGAAGGAAAAAACGCAAGCGCTGTCTCTAAGTTGAGCGACTTTATTGAAGATGTTCAAAAAAAACAGGGGGATAAAATCCCTGATTACGATGCCGCATCCATGATCCTGCGTGCGGATAAGATAATATCGCTTCTGGAAACTGAGTTATAGCGCCGTTGGGAGTGCCGCAGCCGAGTCGGTTTTAAATTTATTTTGATCTGGGCGTTATCTGTGAGCGATGTGGTCTATTGCTTTAGGGTAGCGCTTTTTCTTTGACAGCATTTTCTAAAACGCCAATAAACATAGTGTAATCCCCAGATAATCAAGATCTCTTTCGTTAATAAAATCGATTCAGACTCTGCATAAATAAGCCTGCTTGTTCAGAGTGTAGTTGGCTGCAAGCCGCTTTATTTAAGCCTTCTCGCTCCCGCTTTCTGATTCTAATCAGCATGCCGTCCATTTATTCAGTTACCTCCAACACTGGTCCTGCTTGAGCGCGGATCTTGGCGATACGGTACTATTAACCCGGTGGACAAATAGGTTCCCTCCCTATTTGTCCGTCACGCCAGAAAAACTAGCGCAAGTGCATGGACTTGCTGGTTTTTCTGGCGTTCGCATTGGCCTGCGGCCAATGATGAAGCATCCCTGCTTCATGTATTAACCCGCCGGGTTAATATCAACCTGGCGGGTTAATATATAAGCCGTAAAATATTCATTACCTCAAATACAGCTACTGCACGTGCTTGCGCTGGGCGCTGGCTTCGGAACCCAGCCGATACAGCCTCAAAGCCCCGTGGCTCAGGTATAAGCCTGGCTGGTGCTTATGTCTTATAACTGTGCGTATGGCTTGATAGATAGTTGACTGCGCAAGTAAATTGGTTGATAGTTGCTAGCTCAAGCATTCAGCAAGCAGGTGTGTCATGTCGAACAAAGCAGAAGGCGATCTTGTGATAGGGCTCGCCAATCTCCAGAACAAAATCCAGAAGCGCCTGGGCGCTGCTCTCTCGGCACATGGAATTAGTGTGACTGAGTACATGGTGTTGCTGCAGTTGCATGGGGCAGCCAATAATCGAATGCGTCGAATCGACTTGGCCGAAAATGTAGGACTGAGTGCATCCGGCGTTACACGGCTGCTTAATCCAATGGTAAAGATTGGATTGGTACACAAAGAGGAGAATGCGCGCGATGCCCGGGTAAGCCTGGTGGCACTTTCCGATGCAGGGGCGCAGCTTTTTCAGGATGCCGAGGTTTCATTCAACCATGCAGCACAAACCATGCTGGAGCCTCTTGACAGGCAACAGCAGGGGGCTCTGGCTGGCATTATCAAAGCGCTGCTCTGATGCTAAGCGTATCAGTGGAAAGTTTTTATTTTTACCCATTTATTAAAATACAGGTATGAATTTCAGGGCGAAACCTTACTACGGCATGGCTTTATTACGAGTCTCAACACCGTAGTAAGGTTGCCTTCGAATTACTTCTGGAGCTTGAGGAAATAATCGAAGATTTCCGGAACATTACCGTTACCCATACCTTCATCGAATGCGGCCTGAAGGTTAGACGAAGTGCCCTCGGCAATAGGTGCACTTGTGCCCAGATCCTTAACCATCTCGAGGAAATAGCCCAGGTCTTTGTTGGCATTGGCGATTGAGAAGCCCAGATCGCTTACGCCGTCTACAGCGTAGTTTTTACAGAATTGCATGAAGGGTGAATTAGACGGCCCCGTCGACATGATATCGAATAACTGCTGGCGGTCTACGCCTGCACGATCAGCCACGGCAAACGCCTGCGACATGGCGCAAACGGTGGTCATACCCATGAAGTTGTTGATCAGCTTGGTCGTGTGACCGGCGCCGAGTGTACCCAGATAGAATACATTCTCGCCTTGCTGCTCAAGCACAGGCTTTACCTTGTTGAAGGTCTCCTGGTCGCCAGAGGCCATGATGTTTAGTAGGCCGTCTTTGGCATGGGCTGGCGTACGGCCCAGGGGAGCGTCGATCATGCCCGCGCCTTTCTTGGCAAGGTCTGCGCCTATCTTGCGGGTAGAGGCTGGGATCGAGGTGCCGAAATCGATCAGTGTAGCGCCTGCTTTGATGCCGGCCAGGATGCCGTTTTCACCATAAACCAGCTTTTCAACAACGGCAGACGTGGTGAGGCATAGCATAACTATGTCGCTGGCCGCGGCCAGTTCGGCTGCTGAAGAGGCCTCGGTAGCGCCGCGAGCAACAACGGCCGCAACGGCTTCCTTGTCGAGGTCCATTACAACGGGCTTGTAGCCTTTCTTTTGCAGGTTCTCAACCATGTTGCCGCCCATAAGGCCAAGGCCGATGAAACCGATGACAGGCTTTTCCATATCCAACTCCTTAATGTCTTATTGTATGATTATTGGATTGTATTATTATTTGCTTGTCCAGGGCAAGTGCGAGAACTCTTTAGGAGCAGTTGTTTCTGAATTATGCCCGTACAGGCAGTAGAAAGGTGCGTATTCAGTGCTGGATATCTGGCCTGTTCGTCGTCGCAATGGGCGCAATTGGGCCTCTCTTTTTGGGTTCAGCCTGGAGTCCTGTCGATGGCCTTGCCGCTTTAGCCCATCATTTCAATGCAATTGATGATCCCTGCCAAGGCAGTAAAGTCGAGAACCTACTGTTCTATGAGCTCATTTTGACCCTGTCCGCGGTGATCACGGGTTGTGAAGGCGGGGAGGGCATCGAGGATTTGGTCAGTGTTGGTTGGACGGGCTATGTCGGTATCGCCTCGCTTGACACCATGTTTCAGTCAGGCCAGCGGTTATGTTCATCATCAATGATAAAGATATGCTTGTGGCGCCGTTCGGTGCCCGTATCTTGAAGGTGGGGGTGATTTTTCGACAAGTTCTCATGGCTGTGTTCAATAACATCCAGGTCATGACTTGGATGCCAGATCCTCATGCTTGTCAGCAACGCCAGTGCGGCCAATATCGCGAGCACGGCAAAGGCCGCTGTCAGACCAAAACGGGCGCCGACCCAACCGGCCAATGGGTAGGTAATCAACCAACAGGCATGCGTAAGGGCAAACTGGGCGGCAAAGACAGCCGGGCGATCTTTTGCATGGGAAGATCGGCGCAATAGCCGACCACTCGGGGTTTGTGCCAGTGCATAGCCAACGCCCAGAAGGGCCCACAGTGGCAGCAAGAAACCATAGCTGGGCAGGCCTATGCCGACCATCAGGCCGGCTCCCAAGAGTCCTGCACCGCATAACATGGCATTACGATCACTGATGACTTTGAGCAGGCCAGGTAACGCCAGCGCAGCAAGCATAGATCCGCCGCCGAAGGCCGCGAGTGCCCACGCGGTCGCGCTCTGTGACAGGCCGAAACGGGACTGCACGAGGACCACTGTATTGACAATGACCATGGCGCTGGCGGCGGCAACGGCCATGTTCAGGGCCAGCAAGCCTCGCAGGCGCGGCGTGGCAAGGAAGATGCGAAAGCCGCGGGTTGTTCGATCATAAATGCTGCGTCTGTATGTTTGCTGTGCTTTTGGCAGTAACACCGAGACGACCAGAGCCGCGGAGGCGAGAAAGCCAACGGCAGTGCCTGCGAATAGACTGTGGAAGCTGGTGGCCGTCAGTAACGCCGCCGCGAGCATGGGGCTGGCGACACTTTCCAGATCATATGCCAGGCGCGATAGCGACAGAGCCAGGGTGTAATCTTCTTCCTCCGGGAGAACGTCTGGAATGATAGCCTGGAAGGTCGGGGTGAATGCTGCCGAGGCTGCTTGAAGAACAAAAATCAGTACGTAAACATGCCAGACCTCGGATACGAACGGCAACGCGAGTGCCACTAACGCCCGCACCAGATCCAGCGAAACAAGCATTGTGCGCCGGGCAAAGCGTTGTGCGAAAGCTGCCGCCACTGGGGCGACACCAATGTAGGCGATCATCTTAATCGCCAGCGCAGTACCGAGAACGGCCCCAGCTTGGGCGCCAGCCAGTTCATAGGCAAGCAGACCAAGCGCGACAGTGGCTAATCCGGTTCCAACAAGCGCAATAACCTGGGCGAGAAATAGATGTCGATAGATTCGGTTGGCAAGAATTTTCAGCATCTTAAGCCTCGGATAGCCAAACCTATGGCATATCAGTATTTGAAGTAATTAGCCTTTCTTTAAACTTGATGGAAGATTAAACCCCTCTCACCGGGCGGCGAGAGGGGCTGTATTAATTTAGATCACGCGTTTGACGCTCAGGTATTCGCCTTTGGTTTTCAGCGTAATGGTCACAACGCTGTTGCTGCGATTACGCCAGAACCAACCGTGGGTGCCGTCAAAAATGGCGGTGAACTCACCTTTATCGCCTTTAACCTGCTTTCCTTTGCTGTAGCTATGGTAGTAATCGCTAGGCCCGTCATAGGGCTCGCCGTGGGTGTCGTGGTTGACCGGAATACCATTGGTTGCCCACTCGTAGCTGACGGTGGCCTTGTCCAGCATTTCCAGCTTGATTTCACTGGCTTCGCCCGGTTTTAGCGTGACAGTCACTTCATCGGATTTTAGAGTGGTCTCCGGTTTCGCTACAGTCTTGATGACCGGTGCCGCCGCAACCAGTTCTTGAGATGCCTGTTCTGGTTCTGGGGTTGCTGTTGCTGTTAGCGAAGGCGATTGCACCCTGGCAGCAGCCGCTGCTTCTTGTGCCAGAGTTTCCTTAATTTCGCCCATTTGTGTCAGACCGAGTAACCGCCCCACGCCCGTGGGATCGATGGCGTATTCAGATGGCATAACAACGGTGGTCAGCAATGCAGCGGCTACGCCCAGTGCGAGCATGGTGGAGCGCAGCAGTTGGCGGCTGGAGGGCAATTCATTGAGGGTCGGACGTTTGCTGTTGAACATGATGGGAATTCCTTATTAAGACACGATCAGGCCGGTGAGCTGGTAACCCATTAACAGGAAACCGGCGCTCATCATGGCGACGTTGGCGGTGTAGGCATGGCGCCAGAAACTGGCGCAGCGCCGCCAATAGCCCATAACAATGAGAATGGCGCTCAGGGCCAGGAGCTGGCCGATTTCGACGCCGACATTGAAGGCAATCAGGTTGGGTATCAGGCCATCTTCCGAGATCTCGTATTCCAGAATCTTGGTGGCCAGACCAAAGCCGTGGAGCAAGCCGAAAAGCAGGGTAGCTACCTTGGTGTTGGGCTGATAGCCAAACCAGCGCTGAAATGCCCCAAGGTTGTCGAGTGCCTTGTACACCACGGAGAAGCCGATGATGGCGTCAACAATGTACGAGCTGATACTGATTTCCGTCAGTACGCCCAGTAGCAAAGTGACTGAATGCCCAACGGCGAACAGCGTGACATACACCCCCACGTCTTTCAGGCGATAGAGAAAGAAGATGACCCCGAAGAGGAAAAGCAGGTGATCGTAACCGGTGATCATGTGCTTGGCACCCAGGTAGGTAAAGGGCAGCAGCATCACCCCGGAACTTTCCAGGATAAAGCCTTTGTCGCCTTCTGCCACAGCATGAGCCAGCGCATCCGGCATGCCAAGTAAGAGCAACATTGTGAAGAGTAACAAGAGTAACTGTTGGCGATTTGGGCGCACGACACGTGCACCTATACCGCTCATGGATAGCGAATACATAGTTAAGTCCTGGTTTGCAGTGGTCTTGGGCCTTAAGGCGGCCAATGTCAGAGCACGAATTTGGAGCGGGGAGGACGCTCGATCAAGAAAACTGGACTGGCAGGAATGGAATAGCGCGGGGCTTCTATGCGCAGGGCTCGCTTTGGCTGTGAGACGATGCGAGGAAGCGTTGCGAGATAGGGAATCTCATGTACATGGTCGGCAGTGAGTGACGAGTGGTAGTGATCAGCGCATGTAATACAGGGGGATGCCGTGTTGTCGTGCATATGGCCCACGTTACTTCCAATCATGGCCGGCTGACTCAGTCCAACCAGGCGCCCAGACGTATGCACAGCCCAAGCCATCACTATGGCTAGTGCAAGAACAATGATCACCTTGGCGTTGATGGGCTTGCTGTACATGTAGCTCTTCTTGGTGCTGCCTGGACGGTTCGCCCACTTTAGAGTGGAGGGGGACATGATTGACTATATCCCCCCCAGGGGGATAGCATTCAGAGTAAATCATCAAGGCGCGAGACTCAACACATGAGTGAGCAGGAACATGGACATCAGCACCAAAGTCATAGCGATATCATCAAAAGGTTGAAGCGTGCGCAGGGGCATCTGCGCAGCACCGTCGATATGATCGAGGAAGGGCGTGCCTGCGTCGCTATCGCTCAGCAACTGCATGCGGTGGAAAAAGCGATCTGCCAGGCCAAACGCATTCTCATTCAGGATCATATCGACCACTGCCTGGAACACACAGTCGAGGCGCTACACAAGGGTGAGCGCGCACCATTGGAAGACTTCAAGCAAATCACCAAATACCTTTAGTTCAATCTACTATGGGCTTTTTCAGGTGTGCGGTGGACGTTGCACGATAGTCTGCACTTCTTTGGTGCCTTATTGCTCGAAGCCTTGGAGCGATTGCAGCTTGGTCATGCTAACAAAGCTGCTTGTACAATGGAGGTCTGTTGCTATACCCCTTGGCTGGTGACGCTCGTCACAACATGAATAAGCTGAAAAAGGAATTCGACATGAGAAAGCTTTCTGCGACGCTCATCGCCGCTGTTATTACCCTGGCTTCACTTACTGCGTTTGCTCATAGTGGTGGCACCGACTCCAAAGGCTGTCATCGCAACCATACAACAGGCGGCTACCATTGCCATTGAGTAACGCTCAAATTTGGCCGCCTTACATCTGGTGGCCAACTCTATGATTGGCTTCGGCGGCTCATGTGCCAAGTTTAAAACCCTCCGTACTATTCAGTTTTACTGATCCTTTGCCTCAGAATGTTCCGGTTTTTTGCGCTCGCGGCTGTGTCTATAGTGGTTTCAGCAAAGGGGGCAGCAGCTTGCAGCTCTGAAATTTGGAACCCGAGGAGGTCGAGATGAGCCTGATCAACCGCATTATCAATCCTGGTACCCACTGGTCCGGTCTGGCGCTGCGCCTGCCACTGGGGACGCTCTTTGTGGCCCATGGCGCCCAGAAGCTGTTCGGCTGGTTTGGCGGCTATGGCCTTGAAGGCACCGGGCAGTGGATGGCATCCATCGGGCTGGAGCCCGGTGTGCTGATGGCAGCCCTGGCTGGAGGCGCTGAGTTCCTTGGGGGCGTGGCACTGATTCTTGGCCTGCTCACCCGCCCGGCGGCGCTGGTGCTGGCGGTGACCATGCTGGTGGCGATTTTCTCGGTGCATATAGGCAACGGACTCTTTATGAGCAACAACGGCTACGAGTTTGGCCTGGCGTTGCTGGCGGGCACGGTGTCGCTGCTGCTCTCCGGCGGCGGTCGTCTGAGCCTGGATGGAGCCTTCGCGAAGTCTGATCGTGAGGAGGCAGCATGATCACTGTACGTTCAAGCGAGGCCCGTGGCCGGGGTAATCATGGTTGGCTCAATAGCCGTCACAGCTTTTCCTTTGCCGACTATTACGACCCCAAGCATATGGGCTTTTCGGCCCTGCGTGTTATCAACGAGGATCAGGTTGCGCCGGGGGCTGGGTTTGGTACCCACGGGCACAAGGACATGGAAATCATCAGCTATGTGCTGGAAGGAGTGATCGCTCACAAGGACAGCGAAGGCAATGTGCAGCAGCTGCCCGCTGGCGAGTTTCAGCTGATGTCGGCTGGCAGCGGTATTCGGCACAGCGAGTACAATGCCTCTGAATCCAGCGGGCTGCGCTTTCTGCAGATCTGGATTCAGCCGGATCAGTTCGGTGGCAAGCCTGGCTATCAGCAGAAGAACTTTGGCCGGCGCAATGGCCTGACGCTGGTGATCAGCCCGGATGGCGAAGCGGGCAGCCTGACGCTGCGCCAGGATGCCAGCCTCTATCAGCTGTTGCTGGATTCCGAGCAGGGCCTGACCCATGTACTTCAGTCTGGCCGGCGACAGTATATACACCTCATAAAGGGGGCGTTGACGATCGGCAATACACCGCTAAAAGCGGGCGATGGCGTCAGTATCGAAGGCCTGGCGCAGTTGGCATTGCAGGCCGGCACAGCACCGGTGGAGGCGTTGCTGTTCGATCTGCCCTGATCCGCGCAGCTTATCTTTTACGGCACAACAGACACCGGCCAGGTTTATAAGACCTGGCCGGTTTTTATGTTGCTGCTATACCGGGAGGGGGTGGAGAACTTGGATATAGAGCCTGGATATAAAGAACCAGGCTAGTTTTGCGCAGCGCCCGCAGGCCTGTACGCCTGAGTGCCCCACAGCGGCACGGTGGACAGGCTGTGCTTGAAGCTGCCGGAGGTTTCCTTGGTGGAGTAGGACAGGTACATCAGGGTTTGGGAGTCGGCATCGAAGATGCGGCGAATCTTCATGGTCTTGAAGAAAATGCTTTTTGATTTTTTGAACACAATGTCGCCATCGGGGGATTTGTCGATGGCGGCGATCATGGCGGCGGTGATTTCGCCGGTTTGCCTGCAGGAAATCGATGAATCACTTGGATCGGAAAAATCCAGGTTGGCCTCAATGCTGGCCACATGACAGGTGACGCCTGGAATCAGCGGGTCGGTCAGGACATTGAGTTTAATGTCCTTGGTGGTCAGCAGGCCCAGGGATACATCCCCAACTTCATTATCAGAGCAGCCTGTCATAAGTACAGAAAGGGCGGCAAAGCCCAGTATCCAAAATCGTTTTCTCATCTACAGAATTCCTTGTCGGGCGCATTGCCCGCTTTTTTAGCGTCGTAAAAGTATCGCTCGCAAAAATATCAATCGCACCAAAATCGGTCGCCAAAAAGCAGTATTGCAGATGTGCCCTGGTGAATACATGGCGGGACAGGTTCGCGTGGGCGCAGCGAATCCTTTAAGTTAGCTACAGCAGGCCAAAGCCGGTCGGCGCAGTTGCTGATACGGCGGGTTTTATGAGGGCAATCCAATGAAGGCGAGCAGAATGAACAGGTGCACATCGGTTAAGGCCTTGCTGGCCGGCTTGTTTGGCTTTGCAGGCCTGAGCATAGCGCAGGCCGGTGAGGTTGAGATCCTCGGGGCACAGTTTCAGAGCAGCGGTGCCGACCGCTGGTTGGTCAGCGTAACGCTGCAACACGGGGATAGCGGTTGGGATCATTACGCCGACAACTGGCGTGTGGTGGATGAGGCGGGCGCAGTGCTGGGTGACAGGGTGCTGTTCCATCCCCATGTGGATGAGCAGCCCTTCACCCGTTCGCTGAGCGGCGTTATGGTGCCCGAAGGCACGAATCACCTGTTTATCGAGGCCCACGACAAGGTACACGGCTGGTCGACGAAGCGTCTGGCAATCGACCTGGCAGAGGCCCGCGGTGGGCGCTTGCAGGTAACGGCTGAGTAGCAATCCAAAGGCCATATTGGCGCTACGCTCGATTGGCTCAAACTTATTAAAGCGCCCGCGTCAAAAAGGTCGTCAGCTGGGTTCTGTGAATGCCCTGACCCTCGAAACTGAACTGCACCAGGGTGCGTGAGCGTTCAATATCCCGGCCGCAGACCCGGTATGGCAGCCAGGTTGAGTTGCTCTCAATCAGATCGATGCTGGCCGGCCCGAACAGCTCGAAATCTCCCGGGCCCTGCAGCGACAGCGCAATCAGCGACTGATCTTTCGCAAAGCCTTCCAGCTTGATGCGATAGCTGTTGCAGATGGTGTGCTCATCCTGCTGGGTGAACAGGGTGTCACGGTCGCGGCGGATTTCGACCAGCAAGTCAGTGGTGGTAGTAAAACCCCAGGCGACGGCGCCAATTGAGCCTAGCAGCACCACCCCGTAGCAGGCCAGCAGCGGGCGTTTGAGCGGCGACGGCTGGCCGGCCAGCTGGGCTTCGGAGGCAAAGCGGACCAGGCCCCGTGGGCGCTTGATCTTGTCCATCACCTCATCACAGGCATCGATACAGGCGGCGCAGTCGATACAGGCGGCCTGCAGGCCGTCGCGGATATCGATGCCGGTGGGGCACACCTGCACGCAGAGGCCGCAATCGACACAGTCACCACTGTCGGCGCCGGTATTGCGGAGGTTGGCGCGGGGCTCTCCACGGCCCGCATCATAGCTGACGCTGCGGGTATGGCGGTCGAACATCACGCCCTGAAAGCGGGAGTAGGGGCAGGCGTGCAGGCAGATTTTCTCGCGCACCAGGCCCGCATTGGCGTAGGTCAGTGCGGCCATGATCAGCAGCCAGCCCCAGAGTGCCGGCGACATTTCCCAGCCCATGGCGGCGGCCAGTATCTCGCGGATTGGCACGAAATAGCCGGTGAAGGTGGTCGCGGTGGCGCAGGCCAGCAGGATCCAGAGCAGATGCTTGGTGATGCGGCGCAGCAGGCGGGTGGCGCCCAGGGGCTGGTCCTCTTGGCGTGCGCGTTTGCTGGCACGGCCTTCGGTGAACTGCTCGATGCGGATAAAGAGCCAGGTCCAGATACTTTGCGGGCAGGCAAAGCCACACCAGACACGGCCCCAGGCGACTGCGAGAAAAAACAGCAGGCTGGCGCCTGCGATCATCAGGCCGGCGAGCAACGGCAAATCATGCCAGGACAGGGCTTTGCCAAACAGGATAATGCGGTGCTGTTCGAACGAGAACAGCAGCCAGGGCTGACCGTTGACCTGTACCCAGGCCAGACCGAAGAAGAGTGCGATCAATGGCCAGGTACTGAGTCGGCGCCAGTTCTGGAAGCGCCCTTCGGTGAGGCGCACGTGGAACTTTCCATCCCGGGCAAAGGGTGGTGTGTAGTCTTGTACAACGGGGATCTGTTCCATGGCTGGCGTCCGCAGAGGTTAAATCGGCTGCAGATTAACCTTGTGTTGCGAATAGGATCAGGTATAAAAAAATTAAAGATAATAGGTACAGATTTCTGGCGGTCCGCATTAGTCTTAAAGTTTGCTGCCGTCAGGGTGCAGCGACAACGACACAGAGGAAGCTGGAGTGACCCAGACGGAGTATCGCTATCAGCAGCTGGAAAACTGGCTGCTACAGGGCATTACCGAGCAACGCTGGCGCCTGGGTGAGCGTTTGCCATCGATTCGTGCGCTGTGCGAGCAGCAGGGGTTGTCGAAGGCGACCGTACAGCATGCCCTGCAGCGGCTCGAAGCCCAGGGGGTGATCGAGGCGCGCCCCAAAGCCGGCTACTTCGTGGCCTTACTGCCCAGTGCCGCCAGGGCACCGCGCAGCCTGGCCCGGATAGAGGCGCCGCGCCCGGTGACGGTGAGCGAGCTGTTCCTCGATATCATGCGTCGCAGTGCAGCCTTCGATCTGTTGCCGGATCTGCATGCCGGCGATTCGCCCCCGGGCATAGTGGCGCTGAACCGCGCCATCGGGCGGGCCTTGCGGCGCCAGAAAGGTGACGATCATCAGTACTATGACGCGCCGGCCGGGGATATGGCGCTGCGCGAACAGCTGGCGCTGCATGCCGCCAGACGCGGCTGGCAGGTGCTGCCTGAGCAGCTGTGTGTCACCTCGGGGTGCCAGCACGCGCTCTTTCTGGCGCTGATGGCCTGTTGCCGCAAGGGTGACGTGGTGGCGGTGGAGTCGCCCGGGTTTTATGGCGTGCTGCAGCTGCTCGAACAGCTGGAATTGCAGGTGGTTGAAGTGCCGACCTCCAGCGAGACCGGGCTCGATATTGAGGCCCTGGAAGCGGTGCTCAAACGCTGGGATATCAAGGCCTGCGTGGTATCGCCGGCCTTTGCCACGCCGGGCGGTGCATTGATGCCGCTGTCGGCACGCCAGCGTTTGCTGGTGCTGGCCGAAGAGTTCGATCTGGCGATTATCGAAGATGATATTTACGCCGATACGGCCTTTTCCCAGGTGCCTGATCCGTTAAAGGCGCTGGACACCCGCGAGCGTGTCATTCTGTGCAGCTCCTTTTCCAAATCCCTGTCCCGTGACCTGCGCCTGGGCTGGGTGGCCGGTGGCCGCTGGCATGATCGCATCCTGCACCTGAAGCTGGTGACTCAGCTGGCGAGCAGCCGTTACCTGCAGCAGGGGCTGGCGGATTTCATGCGCGATGGCAGCCTGGCTGCGCACCTGCGGCGTCAGCGCAGTGAGCTGCGCATACGACGCGACCGGTTGCTTGCGTTCCTGCATGCCTGGCCCGGCGAAATCCGGGTCAGCACGCCCCAGGGTGGCTTGGCGGTGTGGCTTGAACTGCCGGAGTCCGTCAATACCCTCAGCACCTATCCGCTGGCGCTGGCCCAGGGCGTGGTGATTACGCCTGGGCCACTGTTCTCGGTTTCGGGACAGTTTCGCAATTGCCTGCGGATCAGTTTTGCGCACCCCTGGGATACGCGTCGCAGTGAAGCCCTGGGGCGGCTGCCCGAATTGCTGCTAGCTAGCCGCGCAGCGACCTGACCTGCTCCAAAGCAGCGCTGCGTCCACCGTGGTTAAAGGCATCCAGCAGGCCTGAACCCACCACGGCGATATCGGCCATACCATGCAGGGCCTTTACCTGGACACCGGTGCGGATGCCAAAGCCAACCCCCAGCGGCAGCGGTGTAGTGGCGCGGATGGCGGCCAGGTAGTCCTCCAGTGGCACTTGCTGGCTGTTGCCGCTGTTATGGCTGTCGGCGCCGGTCACGCCGCGCCGGCTGACGCAGTAGAGCATGCCGCTGGCGGCATCGCAGATCTGCTGCATGCGGGCCGGTGGCGTTTCCGGTGTCAGCATCCAGATGGGCTCTATCCGGGCCTCAACGCAGCTGTGGCGAAAGTCCGCTGCCAGCTCCAGCGGCAGGTCGGGGATGATAAGGCCGGCGATACCGGCCGCGGCCGCATCGGCTGGCAGGCGCTCCAGCCCGTAGCGATAGAGCGGATTGAGGTAGCTCATCAGCAGGATGCGGCTGGCGGGGAAATCCTCGGCCAGCAGCGCTATATCTTCCAGGCAGCGCGCCAGGGTGGGCCGCTGCTGCAGTGCCTGGTGGCAGGCATGCAGGATGGAGGGGCCATCGGCGGAGGGATCCGAGAACGGGAACTGCACCTCCAGCAACTCAACGCCCTCATTCAGCAGGTCGCGCATCAGTGCGAGACTCTCGTCGATTGTGGGGTAGCCATAGACCACATGGGTCATCAGCAGGATGGGCTTTTCTTTGCGCTGCTGCTCGATAAATGTCTGAAGCTTGCTCATGCCTGTAACTCCCGCGCCAGGTAGCGCTGCAGGAAGGGGCCGAATTCGGCATCTTTCACCGCGCTGGCGACGTTGAAAATATCCTTGTCGCCGCGCCCGGAAATGTTGATCACCACCTTCTTGTCCGGCGACATGGCGGGGATATCCCGCAGCGCACCGGCCACGGCGTGGGAGGACTCCAGCGCCGGGATAATACCCTCGAGGCGCAGCAGAGCCTGGAAGGCGTGCATGACTTCGTCATCGTTCGCCGCCGTCATGCGTACCCGGCCGGTATCATTCAGGTGCGCCAGAATCGGCGATACGCCAACATAGTCGAGCCCTGCGGCAATTGAGTGGGTTTCCATCAGCTGGCCCTGGTCATCCTGCAGGAACATGGTGGCAAATCCCTGGGCGATGCCGGGGCTGCCGAGATCGTCGGACAGGCGAATGGAGTGATCCCCTGGTGCCGGTCCACGGCCGCCGGCCTCAACCCCCACCAGTTCAACGCTCTGGTCGTCGATAAAGGGCAGCATGATGCCGGCGGCGTTGCTGCCGCCCCCCACACAGGCGTAAATGGAGTCGGGCAGAGTACCAAACTGTTGCAGGCTCTGGGCACGCACTTCGCGGCCGATCACCGACTGAAATTCGGCCACCATCTCCGGATAGGGCGCGCAGCCACAGGCCGTGCCCAGCAGGTAATGACTGCCGGACGGATCCGCGGACCAGTCACGCAGCGCTTCATCGAGCGCATCGCGCAGCGTCTGTCCACCACTGGTCACCGGCACTACTGTGGCGCCGAGCTGCTTCATCCAGAACACATTGGGGTACTGACGTTCGATATCCCTGGCGCCCATGTAGATGGTGCATTCCAGCCCCAGACGGGCGGCGATAAGCGCCGAGGCCACGCCATGCTGGCCGGCGCCGGTTTCAGCGATAATGCGCTTCTTGCCCATGCGTTTGACCAGCAGGCCCTGGCCAATAACGTTGTTCATCTTGTGAGCGCCGCTGTGGTTCAGGTCCTCGCGCTTGAGAAAGACCTGGGCGCCACCGAGCTCACGGGTGAGGTTGGGACAGGGGGTCAGCGGCGTGGGCCGACCGGAGTATTGCTGCAGTTCGCGGTCGACCTCGGCCAGAAAATCGCTATCGACACGGGCCTGGTTCCAGGCGTCCAGCAGAGCCTGCTGGCTGGCGTGGAGTATTTCCGGAATGTAGCTGCCACCGAAGCGGCCGAAGAAACCCTTGTCACTTTGCATGACGCACCTTAATTTATTAACTATACCGTTTAGTTAAAATAATAGTAAAATTCCCTGCAGTCAACGACATTTTAAGGACCTATACATGGCCCGGGGCCGACCTTCCAAAAAACAGCTGATTCTGGACACGGCGCAGCGCCTGTTCAGCGAGCGGGGCTATCAGGGCACGACCATTGATCTGGTGGTGCAAAGTGCCGGGGTGTCAAAGCCGACGGTGTACAGTCATTTTCCCAGCAAACAGGCGCTGTGGCAGGCCATGCTGGAGCAGGCCATTGCGGCCTCCGAGGAACAGCGGGCGACACTCGATATCGAGGCTGTTGGCTGGTTTGAGCTGATTCCGGGCGGCTTCGCCCAGCTCGCATCACAACCGCAGATGCTGGCCATTTATCGCATTATGCTGGGGGAACAGCACAAGATGGAGCCGGAGTCGCGGGCGCTCTTCAGTGCCTTTGAGGAGGATTTAGAGCACTGGTGTGACCGGGTGCTAAAGGCTCAGATGGTCAGCTTGACAGCAGAGCAGCGCTTTATGCTGCGGGCCCTGTGCCGTGAGGGGGTGTTGCAACCAGCGCTACGACAGCAGACTGTTCCGGCTACAGGTGACCTCTCCAGCCTGATTCGGCGCGCGCTGGGGGCGCAGGGTTAGTCGCGGGCATAACGCCGATCCTGGCCTGGTGGGGATTGTGACGCTGTGTGCGTTGACGCTTAACGGCAGGGGCGTATACACTCGATTTTGTTAATTGATTATCCAATTAAAAAACCCAATAGCGCCGAAAGGTCCAAAAATGATAAAAGCGTTGCGTAAGCCCTTTATGTCCAAGGCAATAATTCTGCTGTCGATACTTGGCGCGGCGGCCCAGAGCCATGCAAGTGTCTCTATTAGCCAAGGCAAGACCATTATTCCGGCGGGCACGGCGTTGTCCGATCAGGACCTGACCATCAGAAACGACAAGCTGGCGTTCTCGCTGGCTGTGGGCACAGCACCGCCATGGGGTGTGGCGCGCGGCTGCATCATCGATATGGCGAACGTCAAAGCCGACGGCTCGCTGAGCAACGACCGGGTAGCCTTCGCCGACTTTATTCCCAATAACTGGTCGAGCTGGCCGAACACCTATCAGAAAGTCGATATTCTAAAAGACAGCCCCGAGGAAGCCGTGGTTAAAGTCACGCGCGACTTTGGCAAGGCGGTGATCAGCACCGAATACAGCCTCAAGGCGGGCTCCGATCGCATCAGTGTCAAAACTACCATGACCAACGAGGGTGAAGACCTGGTCGATCTGCAGTCGGGCTATACGCTGTGGCCTGAGGGTGGTTACAAGTTCGCGGTACCTGGCTATGCGGGCGAGGAAGAGGCGACTGTCGACAAGCCGGTCGCCGATCGCTTCGTCGGATACGACCAGGACTGGGCGATCGCCCTGCACGCGCCTTACTTTACCGAACTGAAATACAAATCCCGCGACCTGTACCTCAAGCACAGCCTGAAAAAATCGCAGTCAGTCTCGTTTGAAGGCGAGTACCAGGTGCTGGGCAGCGGCGATATCGCACCTGTGGTAAAAGCGGAAATCGAGCGCAAGCAGCTGGATGCGGGTTCACTGTCTGGCAGTGTGAAAACCCAGGATGGAAAAACTGTCGAGGCACCGGCTGTCGTGATCCTGAAGGACGGTGTGCCCTACATCTGGGCAATCGGCAAGGACGGCAACTATAAGCTGGACCTGCCTGTCGGCGACTATCAGGCCTATGCTACGGCCAAGGGCTATTCCCAAAGCAAGAAACATGATATTCGCATCGAAAACAAGCAAGCTCTGAGCCTGGCGTTCGACGATCTTCTCGCCCCGGGCGAGGTGAGCATTCAGGTGACGGACGCCCAGAGCAAGGCGCCGCTGGACGCGAAAATCCAGATAGAAAGCGGCAACAAGCCCCTGATCGAATTTCTCGGCGCCAAGACCTTCTTCACCGGGCTGGACGATATAGGCCAGGCGCGCTTTACCCTCGCCCCCGGCGATTACCAGCTCAAAGTCTCGGCCGGGGCCAACTTTGTGTCCAAGCCGGTATTGGTAGACGTGAGCATAGCGCCAAACAAGACGACAGACGTGACCAGCGAAGTGCCGATCAGCACTTATCCGACTCAGCACGGCTGGTACTCAGGCGACCTGCATCATCACTCCGATGTGCTGGAAGGCTCGACCCCTCCGCAGGACCTGGTTATTTCGCAGCTGGCTGCGGGCCTTAACGTTACCTTCGTCAGTGACCACGACTCGACGAAAAATCACGTCGAGATCAAGGCGCTCTCCGACAAGCGCGGCGTGCCCTTTGTACCGTCTATCGAGTTTTCGCCGTCCTGGGGGCATTTCAACCCCTTCCCTCTGGATATAGGCGCAGAGCTCTCCGTTGATCCTGGTGTTGACGATATACATACCCTGCTCAAGGACATGCGGCGCATGGGCGCGACAGTGGTTGCCTCCAACCACCCGTACATCCCTTACGGCTATATGAGCAGTCTGGAAAAGAACACAGTGCCCGGCGGCTTTGATCCTGCGATCGATTTGATCGAGATCAATGCGGTAGTCGACTATCAAAAGGCAGTCGAAAAAGCCCGCCAGCTGTGGACTGATGGCTTGCCCTATTATTACACCGCAGGTTCTGACACCCATGATGTGTGGAACGAAACCACGGGCCTGGATCGGATGTTCGTTTACACCGGCAGCAAACCGGACGCCAAGGCCTTTGCCCAGGCGATGAAAAACGGCCGCGCTTACGTGTCCTTTGGCCCGGTTATCTATCCGAAAAACGTGATGTTCGGCGACACCCTGAAACTGGCGAAGGACCAGCCACAGACCCTCAGCTTCGACCTGCTCTCGGTCAATGGCCTGAAGTCCGTGCAGCTGATCGGCAAGCAGGGCGTTATCAGCGAACAGGCGCTTGCCGGCGAGACCGCCTCGGTGCAATTCGACGTGCCCCAGGAGTCTGGCTGGGTGGGTCTGGTGGTCGAAGACAGCCAGGAAAACAAGGCGTTTACCAATCCGGTATGGCTGAAAATGGTCGAGGAGCAGCAGTTCTGACCAGGGTGTTTGCGTTGTAAATCACCGGGGCCCAGGCCTCGGTTTTTTTTGCGTGCGCCGGGCTGTTAGCGCTCATCCCTGTCGCGTTTGGGGAAGAGCCAGAAGGCCAGCAGTTTGGTCAGGGCCGGCATCAGTACATAGGTCATCAGCAGGGTTATCGGGATGGTCATCAGCAGGGTGCGCGGCAGCAGCGGAATCTGGCTAAGTTCGGCGCCGAGCAGCCAGCTCACAAGGGTGATCAGCGGAAATATTGCCAGCCAGGCCACCACCGCCATTTTGTATTTGGGGGGCGGTTTCACCGGGTTCTGGCCCGGCAGGGAAAACCAGGCCACAAGCCCCGACATTACTTCGGTACTGTCGGGCGCATCGAGGCAGTCTTCGATCGCATCCAGGTACTGAATACGCTGCGGTGATTGCTGCCAGTGCTCCAGGTCTTCCCGGCTGCGGAACTTGAAAAGGATACGGTACTCGGGGTCGGCGCTGCTGGCAGGGCGGAACAGGGTTGAGCCCAGAAAACCGGCAAAGTGCACGACTTCCCGGCTGAGTGCGCTGTTGAGCTGTTCGAAGGCTTTTTCCTTGCCGGGCTTGATACGTCTTGAGATCACCACCGTGACGGCATCGTCGGCGGTGGTGTTGATGCTGGTGTCGGTCGGTTGTGGTGTCTGGTCCATGCCGGCAGTTCCTTCGGGCGGGGAAGAGCTCCATGATACCCGAAGGTGTTGTTCTTTAGAGATCCTTGAATTCCTTGTTGAAACGGTAGCGGCTTGAGGTGACGTAGCGCTCCATCGACTGCAATCTGCGATCTACCGCCTGCATGCGCTCATTCAGCTGACGCAGACGCGAGCTCATGGGTCTGCCGTAGTCGAACGCCGGCTTGCGGGCGCTTTCCCGTACGGCGGGTCCCTGGCGGCGATCCAGCAGAAAAATGCCCGCCAGATAGAGCAGTACAGCCAGGCTGCCGCTGAACAGGAACAGGGTCAGGAAGATAATGCGCGCCAGCCAGACCGGCTGACCATAGCTTTCGGCCAGTCCTGCGCAAACGCCGCCGAGCCAGCCCTTGTCAGCACTGCGGTAGAGGTTGCGGTTATAGCCATTGCGCTTGGTTGGGTGATTCATGCGGGGCTCCTTGTTCGGTTGCGTTGGCTCAATGCTGGCGGTCGTCGTCCCGGCTGGTGCGCCAGCCGGCGTGCTCGCTGTCCAGTATGGTTTCCAGCGTCTGCACACGCTGTTCCAGGCGTTCGGCCAGGGCGAGGGTTTCTTCCAGTTGCTGGTGCTCATCGCCCGACAGGCCCTTGTTGAGTCGGGCGCGGGTCCAGTAATGCAGCATGAGCCACATCGGCACCACGACGGCGAGGAAAATCACCGTCGGCACGAAGAAAAACACCATGGTGGACATCAGTCATGGCTCCGCTCGGTGGATTTCATGCGGGCCTTGAGCGCGGCCAGGGCATCCTCGACCTGGTCATTGCGCTCCAGGTCCTCGAACTGCTCGTTGAGGCCGGGATTTCGGCCCAGATCCTGGGACTCAATTTCTGCTTCCATGTTATCCATGCGTCTTTCATAGGCCTCAAATTTTTGAAAGGCATCTTCCAGTTTGTCGCGGTTGCTGGCGCGACGCATATCCAGGCGCGAGCGGCTGGTTTGTTCGCGTACCCGCAGGGATTTTTGCTTGGCCTTGGCGTCGTCGAGCTTTTGCTGTAACTGGCCAATTTCTTCGTGCAGCACTGTCAGTTGTTCCTCTATTGTCGCCAACTCCTGCTGTGCCTGCTTCAGGGTCTCCTCAATGGCCTGTTGCTCACCCAGTGCCGCCCGGGCCAGGTCCTCTCGGCCCTTGTTGATGGCCAGGCGTGCCTTGCGTTCCCACTCGGCGGCTTCGTCGGCAAGACGCTCCAGACGACGCTGCAGGGATTTTCGATCAGCTATCACCCGGGCGGAGGTTGTACGCACTTCCACCAGGGTGTCTTCCATTTCCTGGATCATCATGCGGATCATCTTGGCCGGGTCTTCGGCGCGATCGAGCAGGGCGGTAATGTTGGCGTTAACGATGTCACCAAAGCGTGAAAAGATACCCATGATATGTGGCTCCCGATGGTTGGTTTCCAAAGGTATAAAGCGATTGCTGTGCCAGCACAGCCTATGCGGCTGAAAATAAAGGATTTTATGTTTTCGTGTAGTAACGGAAAAGTAAATGTGGCTTGTGATTGTGGTTTAAATGGCTAAGTTATAGCTAGATTAATCATTTTGTTGGTGTATATGGCTGAATCAGTGCCGGCGTTAATTGGCAGTTCCGAACTTTTCCATCAAGTATTGAATCAGGTGTCGGGACTGGCGCCGCTTAACAGGCCCGTACTGGTGATTGGTGAGCGCGGTACCGGCAAGGAGCTGATCGCCGCGCGGTTGCACTATCTGTCTGGGCGCTGGCAGCAGCCTTATCTGCAGGTGAATTGTGCCGCCATGAGTGAGTCACTGCTGGAATCCGAGCTCTTTGGTCATGAGGCTGGCGCCTTTACCGGCGCCACACGCGCCCGCGCCGGGCTGTTCGAGCGGGCGGAAGGTGGCACCCTGTTTCTCGATGAACTGTCGACCGCTTCGGTGCGGGTGCAGGAGAAACTGCTGCGTATTATCGAGTACGGTCGTTTTGAGCGCCTGGGGGGCAGTCGGCCCTTGCAGGTGGATGTGCGGGTAGTCGCGGCCACCAATGAAGACCTGCTCCAGGCGGTCGCGGCCGGCCGTTTTCGTGCAGACCTGCTCGATCGGCTGGCGTTTGATGTGGTGAACCTGCCGCCCCTGCGTTATCGAAAAGACGATATAGCCGAGCTCGCGGAACACTTTGCCCGCCGCATGTGCCGTGAGCTGGGGTATGACTTTTTCTCGGGTTTTGATGCGGATGCGCAGACACAACTGCTGCAGTACGACTGGCCGGGCAACGTGCGTGAGCTGAAAAACGTGGTGGAGCGCAGTATTTATCGCAGTGGTAATCCGGCAGAGCCGGTACGACATATAGTGCTGGATCCTTTCACTACGCCCTGGGCTGATGTGCCGGTTTCTGCGCCGGCGCCTGGGCCTGGCATTGCACCAGGCGCGGCAACAATCCCCGCCGATGAGATCGACGCAGCTTCTGCAGGCCTGAGAGCGCGGGTGGTCGCATTCGAGCAGGAGTTGATCCGTGATGCCCTGGTGGCGGCGCAATTCAATCAGCGCCGTGCCGCCAAGGCCCTGGGGCTCAGCTACCATCAGCTGCGGGCGGCTTTGCGCAAGTATCCCGAATTGCTGGCAGGGCGTGACTGAATCTTGCGTTATAGCACTGTCTTATCATTAGATAGCTAAAATCTATTAGTGTGTTATTTATAATTGATTTAACAGAATAGTCTCGCATCACTACCATGGCTCCTGTGTTCAGACATCTCGTCAAACCCAAGGAGCTTTACATGTCGCAGTCCCTGATCAATACCACTATCAAGCCTTTCAATGCCTCTGCTTTTCACAATGGCGAATTCATCGAAGTGTCCGACACGGATATGAAGGGGAAATGGTCCATCGTGTTTTTCTACCCGGCTGACTTTACCTTTGTCTGCCCGACCGAGCTTGGCGACCTGGCAGATCAGTACGAAGAGCTGAAGTCGCGCAATGTAGAGGTTTACTCGGTTTCCACCGATACGCACTTCACCCACAAGGCGTGGCACGACACCTCTGACACTATCGGCAAGATCCAGTACCCGATGATCGGCGATCCGACCGGCACTATCACCCGCAACTTTGGTGTGATGATCGAGGAAGCCGGCCTGGCCGAGCGTGGCACCTTCGTTATCGACCCTGAAGGCAAGATTCAGATTATTGAAATCAGTGCCGGCGGTGTCGGTCGCGATGCCAGCGAACTGCTGCGCAAGGTCAAGGCGGCCCAGTACGTGGCAGCTCACCCGGGTGAAGTCTGCCCGGCAAAATGGAAGGAAGGCGAAGCCACGCTGGCGCCGTCCCTGGACCTGGTTGGCAAGATCTAAGTGAGTTGAGTGTCCGGTCTGCTTTCTGCCTTGTGTATTGGGTGCAGACCGATCCTGTAAACGTCTGTCTGGAAGGAGTTTCCCATGCTGGATGCGAATCTGAAGCAACAGTTAGCCGCCTATTTGCAAAACATTGTTAAACCGGTCGAGCTCAGTCTGGCGCTCGATGATAGCGCCAAGGCGCAGGAGCTCCAGGCCCTGGCTCAGGATATAGCGGCGCTGTCGAGCAAAGTCAGCCTTGTTGATGCTAGCGGCGGCGCGGCGCGCAGACCAAGTCTGAGCATAGCGCCTGCCGCTGAGTCAGCGCGGGTGGAGTTCGCCGGTGTGCCCATGGGGCATGAGTTCACGTCCCTGGTGCTGGCGCTGCTGCAAGCCGGTGGCCATCCCTCCAAGGCTGATGCCGCGTTGCAGGAGCAGATCCGCAACCTTAAGGGCGAGTACCGCTTTGAAACCTACATTTCGCTGTCATGCCAGAACTGCCCGGATGTGGTTCAGGCGCTTAATCTGATGGCGACGCTCAACCCGAATATCAGCCATGTGATGATTGATGGCGCGCTCTTCCAGCAGGAAGTAAACGAACGCAAAGTGCTGGCAGTACCTTCGGTCTATCTTAATGGCGAACTTTTTGGCCAGGGACGCATGACCCTGGCCGAAATTGTGCAAAAAGTCGATAAAGGCGCGGCTGAGCGTGATGCTCAACTGCTGGCCGACAAGGCACCCTACGATCTGCTGGTGGTGGGTGCCGGCCCTGCAGGCGCGGCCGCGGCCATTTATGCTGCGCGCAAGGGTATCCGTACCGGCCTGGTGGCTGATCGTTTCGGCGGCCAGGTGATGGATACGGTGGGGATCGAGAATTTTATCTCGGTTAAATCCACCGAAGGCCCCAAGCTTGTGGCAGGCCTTGAGCAGCATGTGCTGGATTACGATGTGGACCTAATGAGCGGTCACAAGGCGCGTCGCCTTAGCCGTGGAGAGTTGGTTGAAGTTGAGCTCGAAAACGGCGCCGTGCTGAAAAGCCGCTCGGTAGTGCTGGCCACAGGGGCGCGCTGGCGCGAACTCAATGTGCCCGGCGAGCAGGAATATCGCGGCAAGGGCGTGGCCTACTGCCCGCACTGCGATGGCCCGCTGTTCAAGGGAAAATCGGTGGCCGTAGTCGGTGGTGGCAATTCCGGTATCGAAGCCGCAATCGATCTGGCGGGTATAGTGGCGGAGGTTACAGTACTGGAGTTCGGCGCCGAGTTGCGAGCCGATGAGGTGCTGCAGCGCAAGGCGCGCTCCATGGGCAATATTCGCATCCTTACCCAGGCCCAGACCACCGAGGTACTCGGTGATGGCCAGCGGGTGACGGGGCTGCGTTACACGGAGCGCGCCAGTGGTGAAAGTCGGGATCTGGCTCTGGCGGGCATCTTTGTGCAGATCGGACTGGTGCCCAATACCGAATGGCTCAAGGGCGATATCGGATTGAGCCCCAGTGGCGAGATCGAGATCGGTGCTCGGGGTGAAACCTCAGTGCGCGGCGTCTTTGCCGCCGGTGATGTCACTACTGTGCCATTCAAGCAGATCGTTATTTCCATGGGCAGCGGCGCCACCGCAGCACTCGGCGCCTTCGATTACCTGATACGCGAGCCTGTCAGTGGATCAGAAAGTGGAGCCGCCGGCGAGGAGCAGGCAGCGGCCTGATAGTCGCAATTAGAGCTTGATAGGTGCGTCTGGAAACCAAAAGCGTGCCTTAGTGCACGCTTTTGTCGTTGTATTAGGTCCGTTGAGTGTGCAGGATGCACGCTCGCACTTGTGCGCAAGCGGCTGTGTAAGAATGCCAAAAAGGCACACCCAGCTGTGGAGGGCGTTGTCACACGCAGCAGTTATAACCCGGGCTTAGGCTTTGGGGTATTATTCTGGGCTGTGTTTATCGACCCGCTGGATTGGGATAAGCCGCTGTTCGAAGCGGCTTTGGGCGGCAGCACTTAGCGAATGTGCATTCAAACGGGACGTCAGGGAGCAGGAGCCCTCGTACAATGAAGTCAAAAACCAAGTCAGAAAACGCCAAACTCACCCTGCGGGAGATCGCAGCGGAGCTTGGCATGTCGAAGGCGACGGTTTCGCTGGCGATCAACAATAGCCCGCTGGTGGCGGCGAAGACCCGCGAGCGGGTGCTGCAGAAAATTGAAGAGCTGGGCTACGTTTACAATCGCCGTGCGGCCAGTTTGACAACGGGGGAGTCCAGAACCGTTGGTCTGGCGGTGCATGATATTACCAACCCTTACTTTACCGCCATCTGCGCGGCCATTGAGTCGGTGCTAAGCACCGGGGGGCGCATGTCCTTCCTGTGCAACACGGGTGAGTCCATTGAGCGCCAGGCCAAGTTTGTCGGTGCACTGATTGAGCACAATGCCGACGGCCTTATCCTGTGTCCGGCAGCGGGTACCAGTGTTGAATCCTTGCAGCCACTGATAAAGCGCAAATTGCCGACGGTGCTATTTACCCGAAATATTGTGGGTTCCGGGCTTGATTTTGTGGGTAACAATGAAGTTGCCGCCTTGCGGCTGGTGACTGCCCACCTCATCGGGCTTGGACATAAACGCATCGCGATTCTGGGCGGTAATCAGTTGGCTCTGGCAGCCCAGCAGCGTAGGGATGGATTTTTCGCTGCGATGGCTGAAGCCGGCCTCAGTGTCGAACCGGAGTTGGTTGTTGACTGTGACAACAATCCAGGGGCCGGAGCTGATGCGGCCAGGTCGTTGCTGGCGCTCGAACATCCGCCCAGCGCGATTGTGGGTTATTCCGATCAGGTCGCTTTGGGAGCCATGTCTGGCCTGCTTGAAGCGGGTGTGACGCCGGGGCGGGATATTGCCGTGGTCGGTTGTGATGATATTGAAGAGGGCGCCCGTTCCTACATTCAGCTGACGACCATTCGAGTGCAGAAAGCGGCGATAGGTCAGGCGGCGGCTGAGATGCTGTTGCGCAGGTTGGCCGATCCCGAGCGTCCGGCGGAATCTCTGTTGTTCGAACCTGAACTCGTTGTTAGGCGCTCCTGTGGCGGCATTTTGGAAGGTTGACCGACGTGGCTCGGTCAATGCAGGTGCCAGGATTGGGGACGGACGCAGGTACTTCAACATTAATTTAAACCGGTTTAATTCTGTTGATTATCCGGGCTCACTGGGTTATTGTTTGTTTAAACCGGTTTAAATTATGTTTTGACATCACTAGTGTGATCATTGGTTGTGACCTGGTTGAGTAGTAGCTGTTGTAGCATGGAACAAAAATACAATTACAAGAGTCGGGAGTGAGTTATGAAAGTGCGCAAGGGTCTGTTCACCGCAATGCTGATAGCCGCCGCTGCGGTTTCCGGGTTGGCTAGTGCCGGCGAAAAAGTACGCTGGGCACATGTGTATGAGCCTTCGGAACCGTATCACCAGTGGTCCGAGTGGGCGGCACAGGAGATCAACAAGCGCTCTAACGGTCGCTTCGAGGTTGAGGTGTTTCCGGCATCGACGCTGGGCAAGGAAGTCGACCTGAATCAGGGTTTGACCCTGGGGACTATCGACATCATTTACACCGGTCAGAGCTTTGCGGCCCAGACCTATGGCCCTCTGGCCCTGTCTGATGCGCCCTATGTCTTTCGCGACTTCGATCACTGGCAGAAGTACACCCGCAGTGATTTGTTCGCCGAGTTTGCCGAAGGCTATCGCGAGGCCTCGGGGGGCAACGTCATTCTGGGGGATGCCTACTACGGCCTGCGCCATGTGACCTCAAACAAGCCGATCAATACGCCTGCGGATATGGAAGGGCTGAAAATCCGCGTGCCCAATGCACCCATGTACCGTCTTTTTCCGGAAGCTGCTGGCGCCCATACCAGCCCTATAGCCTTTGCCGAGGTTTACCTGGCACTGCAGCAGGGTGTGGTCGATGCCCAGGAAAATCCGTTGCCGACCATCAAGGCGAAAAAATTCTATGAAGTGCAGAAGTATATCGATCTGACAGGCCATGTTACCGGGTCGAACCTGCTGGTGGCCGGAGGCATTTTCTGGAGCCGGCTGTCGGAGGAAGACCGCGAGCTGTTTCGCAGCGTGGCGCAGGAGTCTGCCGATCGGGTGAGCGCGGATATCGCGAAATCCGAAGCCGAGCTGGTGGAGTGGTTCAGGGGCGAGGGTGTCGAGGTGCTGGAGGTGGACCGTGCGGCCTTCAGGGAGGTCACGCTGCCGGTGTTGAATGGCGAGGCGGCGACCTGGACGCAGGATCAGTTTGATCGCTTGCAAGCTATTCGCTAAATGTTGGCTGTTTATTCCGGAGCATTCCATCATGGGAAATAGTAATAGCGCCAGCGTGCTTAGCGATAGCGAGGTAGCCACTGTTATGAATATCGAAAGCGGTGCCAGTGAGTTGAGCAAAGAGTCGGGGGCAGGGGATGAGCACGGCTTTGTCATTGAAGATGACGATGCTCCGCTGAACTGGCGTGACTACGGTGTGGAGGACATTTTCGTATTCGTTACTTTCTGGGTGCTGGCTGTCGTGGTGTTTAGTCAGTTCTTTAGCCGCTATGTGATGGACTCCCCGCTGGCCTGGTCCGAAGAAGTCGCGCGCTACCTGTTGGTGTGTGTCGGCTTTCTTGGCGCCATTATGGGCGTACGAAGGAACAGCCATATTTATATTGAGCTGTTTCATCGTTATTTGCCCGCCCGGGTATCGAACGCAGTGTTTCTGGTGGTGGATGTGGTTCGTATTCTGTTTTTCGTCGCGCTGGCCTGGTCTGCCTACAAGATATTGCCAATGATGGGGCGCCAGACCATGACGTCGATACCCGTGCCGGTGAGTTATATGTACGACGTCATCCTGTTCAGTCTTGTGCTGATGTCGTTGCGCAGCGTGCAGCAGTTTTGGCTGCGGGTTCGGGCGACAGTATCGAGCGCCCGCGCTCTGTCCAGTCACTGATTCAGTTATAGCCGGGTTTAGTTAGAGGGTATTGAAATGGTTCTTGCAGTTTTATTTGGCATGCTGGCTGTGTTGCTGGTAATTGGTACTCCCGTGATGATAGCGCTTGCCGGTTCATCCCTGGTCGCCATTTTGATTGATGGGCGAATTCCGGATTTTGTTGTCCTGCATCGTATGGTGGGGGGCATAGACAGTTTTCCGCTGCTGTCGATTCCGTTTTTTATTTTGGCCGGCAGCCTGATGAACTCGGCTGGCATTACCAACCGTATTTTTGATTTCGCCAAGGCGCTGGTCGGCTGGATGCGAGGCGGTCTGGGCCATGTAAATATCGGTGCTTCGGTTATTTTTGCCGGCATGTCCGGTGCCGCCGTCGCTGATGCCGGTGGCCTGGGCGCAATCGAGATCAAGGCGATGCGCAATGCGGGTTACGACGCGGGTTTTTCAGTGGGGGTCACGGCCGCCTCATCAACCATTGGGCCTATTATCCCTCCGAGCCTGCCCATGGTTATTTACGGGGTTATGGCGTCGGCATCCATCGGCCAACTGTTTGCAGCGGGATTTATACCGGGTTTGCTGATGGCCGTCGCGCTTATGCTGATGGTGGCCTGGTATGCCAAGAAGCGTAACTATCCGCGTGATGCGCGTTTTTCGATCGCCAATATAGGTTCCACTTTCAGCCGGGCATTTTTATCGCTGATGACCCCTGCGATCATTGTGGGCGGTATTTTATTCGGTGTCTTTACTGCGACTGAGGCGGCGATAGCCGCCGTTGGTTATGCGCTGATTCTGGGGATCTTTGTGTACCGCACCTTGACCTGGCGCAAGCTGGTGAAGGTTTCAATGGAAACCATCGAGACGACGGGTATTATTCTGATGATTATCGCAGGTGCTGCGATATTCTCCTGGATCCTGACCAGTAACCGTATAACTGAAGACTTTGCCGCCTGGATTCTCGGCGTTACCGATAGCCCGGCAATGATTCTGCTTATGATTACCCTGCTGTTGTTTGTGGTTGGCTGTTTTATGGAGACCATTGCGGCCATTACCATTCTGGTGCCGGTGCTGCTGCCGATCGTAACGAGCCTGGGCATTGATCCGGTGCATTTCGGTGTGGTCATGGTGCTTAACCTGATGATCGGACTGCTGACGCCGCCGGTTGGGCTGGTGCTCTACGTGCTTTCCCGGGTATCCAATGTGCCATTTGAAACCTGTGCTGCCTCAACAGCACCATTTATTATTCCGCTCTTTGTTGTGCTGATGCTGGTGACATTCGTCCCGCAGATCTCCATGTGGCTCCCCACTCTTTTATATCGCTGATAGTGGGGTTTGCAACCATTACCAATACTGGGACTTTTAACTATAAAATTTAAACCGGTTTATATAAAAATACCCAGTGTCCATATATATAAAATCTGAGTTCTCCAGGAGAGTCCTTTGATGAAATCATCGAGTATTACCCGCATCGATGCGCGCCTGTACGCGGTGCCGTTAGCGGAAGTCTTGTCGGATGCAAAGCATGGTGATCATACCCATTTCGAGCTGGTGACTGTGACCGTCACACTTGCGGATGGCCGTGAGGGCACGGGCTACACCTATACAGGCGGCAAGGGTGGTTATTCCATTCATGCCATGATTTGCCATGATCTGGCGCCCGTACTTGCAGGCCGTGATGGTACTGATATTGATGCCATTTACGATTTTATGGAGTGGCACCTGCATTATGTTGGCCGGGGCGGCATAGCGGCTTTTGCGGTATCGGCTATCGATATTGCCTTGTGGGATATCCGTTGCAAGAGTGCCGGCAAGGCGCTGTGGGAAATGGCCGGCGGAGCCTCTAATTCGACCAGGGCTTATTGCGGTGGTATTGATCTTAATTTCTCGCAGGAAAAACTGTTGGGAAATATTCAGAGTTATCTGGAACGAGGCTTCAATGGCGTCAAGATCAAGGTGGGTCAGCCGACTCTGGCTGAGGATGTTGCAAGGGTAAGGGCGGTGCGGGCATTGATTGGTGACAATACGACCTTCATGGTCGATGCCAATTACTCCATGTCGGTAGACCAGGCCATAGAGGCGGCCAATCGATTCAAACAATACGATATTTGCTGGTTCGAAGAACCGACCATCCCGGATGATTATCAGGGCTATGGGCGCATTGCCAAGGCCACGGGAATGCCGCTGGCCATGGGGGAGAACCTGCATACAGTACATGAATTCGGCTACGCCTTTGAGCAGGCAGGCCTCTCATATATTCAGCCCGATGCGTCTAACTGCGGTGGCGTTACCGGCTGGCTGAAGGTAGCGGAGCTGTCCAGAAAGTACGGTCTTGAGGTCTGTACGCACGGGATGCAGGAGCTGCATGTCAGCCTGCTGTCGGCGCAGGAAAACGCCGGCTGGCTTGAGGTGCACAGCTTTCCCATTGACGAATACACCCTGTGTCCGCTGATTGTCGATAACTGTCGTGCCATCGCGCCCGATGTACCAGGGATTGGTGTTACTTTCGATTGGGACAAATTACGGGCCTTCCTGATTCTCGCGACATCGGTTGGCGCCTGATAGGTGCGTCCAGCGGAGCAGCTAGAACCTGTGACGGCGATTGAGCTTTTTGGGGTTATGAGATTTTGGATTATGATCGGTTTGAAATTTATTTAAACCGGTTTAAATCCATTCATTATGATGTTACCCTCGATTTCAGCTCCTGTTCGATAAGGTAGCCCGAGATCGATCGGGTACTGATTAACAACAGCAATAATCAATGATCAGTGGAGTCTTTATGAAAATTGCAAAAGGTCTTTTAACTGCCGCACTGATGGCAGCAACGGCGGTGTCTGCATTGGCCGGCGCAGGCGAAAAAGTACGCTGGGCACATGTGTATGAGCCTTCAGAACCGTATCACCAGTGGTCCGAGTGGGCGGCACAGGAGATCAACAAGCGCTCTAACGGTCGCTTCGAGGTTGAGGTGTTTCCGGCATCGACGCTGGGCAAGGAAGTCGACCTGAACCAGGGTTTGACCCTGGGGACTATCGACATCATTTACACCGGTCAGAGCTTTGCGGCCCAGACCTATGGCCCTCTGGCCCTGTCTGATGCGCCCTATGTCTTTCGCGACTTCGATCACTGGCAGAAGTACACCCGCAGTGATTTGTTCGCCGAGTTTGCCGAAGGCTATCGCGAGGCCTCGGGGGGCAACGTCATTCTGGGGGATGCCTACTACGGCCTGCGCCATGTGACCTCCAACAAGCCGATCAATACGCCTGCGGATATGGAAGGGCTGAAAATCCGCGTGCCCAATGCACCCATGTACCGTCTTTTTCCGGAAGCTGCTGGCGCCCATACCAGTCCTATAGCCTTTGCCGAGGTTTACCTGGCACTGCAGCAGGGTGTGGTCGATGCCCAGGAAAATCCGTTGCCGACCATCAAGGCGAAAAAATTCTATGAAGTGCAGAAATACATCGACCTGACAGGCCATGTTACCGGGTCGAACCTGCTGGTGGCCGGAGGCATTTTCTGGAGCCGGCTGTCGGAGGAAGACCGCGAGCTGTTTCGCAGCGTGGCGCAGGAGTCTGCCGATCGGGTGAGCGCGGATATCGCGAAATCCGAAGCCGAGCTGGTGGAGTGGTTCAGGGGCGAGGGTGTCGAGGTGCTGGAGGTGGACCGTGCGGCCTTCAGGGAGGTCACGCTGGCGGTGTTGAATGGCGAGGCGGCGACCTGGACGCAGGATCAGTTTGATCGCCTGCAGGCAATCCGCTAAGCAGCGGCGATATATTACTAAGGGGAACGAGAACGATGTTGACCAAACGACTGGCGGGGAAGACCGCACTGGTAACCGCCGCAGCGCAGGGCATTGGCAAGGCTACCGTTGAGCTCTTCGCGGCTGAGGGTGCGCGGGTTATTGCAACGGATATCAATGCCCAGGCGCTTGAAGCGCTTCAGGGTGTGGCGGGTGTCGAAACGCGGGTGCTGGATGTAACGGATGCCGATGCCGTCGCGGCATTGGCGCGGGACGTCGGTGCGCTTGATGTGCTGTTTAACTGTGCCGGTTTTGTCCACAGCGGCAACATTCTTGAAGTGTCGGACAAGGATTGGGATTTCTCCTTTCAGCTCAATGTCACGGCGATGTTTCGCATGATTCGCACCTTTTTGCCCGCCATGCTTGAGCAGGGTGGCGGCTCCATTATCAATATGGCCTCGGTGGCAGGCAGCCTCAAGGGTGTGCCGACGCGCTGTGCCTATGGTGCGACCAAGGCGGCGGTGGTTGGACTGACCAAGTCGGTTGCCGCCGACTTCGTGCAGCAGGGCATTCGCTGCAACGCTATTTGCCCGGGCACCGTTGAGTCGCCATCGCTTGAGGGCCGCATGCAGGCTACGGGTGATTACGCCAAGGCCCGTGCGGATTTCCTGGCGCGCCAGCCCATGGGGCGCCTGGGTCGGCCGCAGGAAATTGCCGAGCTGGCCCTCTATCTCGCCTGCGATGCTTCGGCTTATACCACCGGCCAAACCCACGTTATCGATGGCGGCTGGCTTAACTAGTTATTCATTTTTGAGTGCAGGAGAAAAGTATGAAATTGTTACGACACGGTGCCAAAGGTCAGGAAAAACCTGGCATTCTGGATCAGGATGGCAACATTCGCGACCTGAGTGGAGTTGTTGCTGATATCGCCGGTGATACCCTGTTGCCGGCAAGTCTGGGCGCTCTGGCTGAGCTGGATCTGAGTACGCTACCGCTGGTGGACGCTTCAAGCCGACTGGGTGCCTGCGTTTCCGGCATCGGTAAATTTATTTGCATAGGTCTTAATTATTCCGATCATGCCGCCGAGGCGGGCCTGGAAGTGCCTGCAGAGCCGGTAATCTTCATGAAGGCGACCAGCGCAGTCTGCGGCCCCAATGACAATGTCGAGATTCCGCGCAAGTCCAAGAAGACCGACTGGGAAGTCGAGCTCGGTGTGGTTATCGGCAAGACCGCCAAGTACGTCAGCAAGGAACAGGCGCTGGAGCATGTAGCCGGTTTCTGTGTGGTCAACGATGTCTCGGAGCGCGAGTTTCAGACAGAGCGCAGTGGTCAGTGGACCAAGGGCAAATCGGCGGACACCTTTGGCCCGCTCGGTCCCTGGCTCGTGACCCGGGACGAGATTGCCGATCCGCAGCAGCTGGACATGTGGCTGGATGTGAATGGCGAGCGTCGTCAGACCGGCAATACGCGCACCATGGTGTTCGATGTCGCCACCATAGTGTCCCACCTGAGCCAGTTCATGACTCTGCAGCCGGGCGATGTGATCTCAACCGGCACACCGCCGGGTGTTGGGCTTGGCATGAAACCGCCGGTCTATCTGAAACCGGGCGATCGTATTGATCTGTGTATTCAGGGCCTGGGTCAGCAGCGTCAAAGCGTTGTACAAGGCGATTAGGTCGCTGTGATGCCGGCGCGTGAGCGGCATCGCTAATGAATAATTTTTCAGGCTTGCTCTTCTGCGACAGGAGACTAGGAGGCTGTCCGAGAA
>NZ_BCNS01000132.1 GCF_001528745.1 Marinobacterium profundum
TTAGGTGGCTCGCAGTAGGTTGAGTCTTGTCGGACAGCCTCCTAGGCCTTTTTTTGAACAGGCAGCGCCGGCTGTGCGAGTCAGTGCTCGGGTTTCGACATGTGAGGTTGCCATGATTATCAGTAATGTAAAAAAAACAGCGCTACTTAACGAAAACGACAATGTGGTGCTGGCGCTGGAGGATATTCCACGCGATGCGCAGCTTTCAAGCCGCGAGGTTACGGCCAGTGACAATATACCCCGCGGGCACAAGGTGGCGGTTGTAGCGATCAAAAAGGGTGAGACTGTCGTCAAGTATGCCCAGGTGATTGGATTTGCCACGGCTGATATAGCCCCAGGCGATCATGTCCACAATCATAACTGTGCGGTGGAAGAGTTCGATCGCGACTATGCCTTTGGCACCGCGGTGCAGGAACAAACCGTCGACTCAACCTTGGCACAGCGTACCTTCAAGGGCTTTGTGCGCAGTAACGGCGAAGTGGGTACCCGTAATTACATAGGCATTATCACCAGCGTTAATTGCTCCGCGACCGTGGCGCGGCTGATCGCTGATCAGGTGAAAAATAGTGGCCTGCTGGATAAATTCGCCAATGTCGATGGCATAGTGCCCCTGATACACGGCGCCGGTTGCTGTATCAAGTCTGACGGTGAGGGCTATCAGAACCTTCAGCGCACTCTGGCCGGCTATGCCCGGCACCCTAATTTTGCCGCGGTACTGATTGTCGGGCTCGGCTGTGAGGTGATGCAGATAGCGCGCCTGATGGACGAAGCGGGTCTTACTGAAGACGAGCGCTTTCGAAAACTCATCATTCAGGACGAGGGTGGTACCCGTAAAACGGTGGCAGCAGGGGTATCGATTATCGAGTCAATGTTGCCGGCCGCCAATGCCAGTCAGCGCACCTATGTGCCTATCTCCCATCTGACGGTAGCGCTGCAGTGTGGTGGCTCCGATGGTTACTCCGGCATTACCGCAAATCCTGCACTGGGTGTTGCCGCCGATATGCTGGTAGCCGCAGGCGGTACTGTCGTGCTGTCTGAGACGCCGGAAATCTACGGCGCCGAACACCTGCTGACACGCCGTGCAGCGAGCCGTGAAGTGGGGGATAAGCTCATCAGCCTGATTCACTGGTGGGAAGACTATGCCTCCAAGAATGGCGGCGAGATGGATAACAACCCGACGCCTGGCAACAAGCTTGGCGGCTTGACCACCATTTTCGAGAAGTCCCTAGGTGCTATTGCCAAGGCCGGCACGACGTCGCTGAATGGCGTTTACCGCTACTCCGAGAAGATCGACACCAAGGGGTTCGTGTTTATGGATGGGCCTGGCTATGACCCCTGCGCTATTACCGGCCAGGTGGCATCTGGCTCTAATCTGATTTGTTTCACCACCGGGCGCGGCTCGGTGTTTGGCTACAAGCCGGCGCCGTCCATCAAGCTGGCGACCAACACCGACATGTATCTCAAGATGGAAGAGGACATGGACATCAACTGCGGCGATATCATCAGTGAGCAGGTATCCCTTGAGGCCAAGGGCCGCGAGATTCTGGAGCTGATCATAGCGGTTGCCTCCGGTGACAGATCCAAAAGCGAGCTCAATGGCCTGGGTGATCATGAATTCGTGCCCTGGCAGCTCGGCGCCCAGATGTAACCGGGTTTGAGCCTTTGGCGATAAATTGTCGCCGCAAACAGGCAAGGCCTGTCGTTCCTAGCAGAACGACAGGCCTTTTTATGTGCAGGCTTCAGTGTGGGTTGAGCCTGATTCAGGGCAGCAGTTTCATGGCGTCTTTGTTGTCGATCATCTGTCGGGTGAGCGGATAACCGAGT
>NZ_BCNS01000133.1 GCF_001528745.1 Marinobacterium profundum
CGAACTGGCGTTCGTCGTGGAACACCTCAGGGCAGCAGTTTCATGGCGTCTTTGTTGTCGATCATCTGTCGGGTGAGCTGATAGCCGAGTTCGCGGCATTAGTGTTCGAACTGGCGTTCGTCGTGGATCTCCTCAGGGCAACAGTTTCATGGCGTCTTTGTTGTCGATCATCTGTCGGGTGAGCTGATACCCTAATTCACGATAGGCTTCGAACTGACGTTCATCAAAGAACTGATCGACGGTCGGCTGGTTCGGATAGCTGGGGTTGGCCAGCTTGTAGGCATAGAGATCGCCGGGCAGATCCCGCGTCAGGGAAGCCTTGATATAGACAAAGCGACCGACAAAGGCTTTTTGCTCACCGGCGTCTGGGTAGACGATGTCGCCGATGGCGAAACCACGTTGCGACAACTGGTATTTCTCGTCGTACATGCGTTCGTGGTTTTCGCTGCCGGCTGCGCTGCTGCCGGGCAGTACGCCTGAAAGGTCGAACTTGGCGTTGGGAAAGCGAATGGAGATACCGAAATCGACGCGGATACGTTCGATGGCGTTGCCAAAGTCATCGAAGGTGGCGTCTGGGTCGGCGCCGCCGTCCGACAATATAATCACCGGTGTGCGCCGGCGCACCAGCTCATAGAGCCCTGTGTTGTCGAAATGACCGCCATCGGACAGTTCAACCAGCAGGCTGTCTTCGGCGTGGCCAAAATTAAGCAGGCTGCGCAGGCCCGGGAAGAAATAGTTGGGGCGCATGAATTTCTGCAGGGCGTGCAGGGGCGTGGAGGGATTGTAGGCCCAGTACCCCAGGCGCAGTCCCAGAAAGGTGAGGATAAACGACATGAATGGATTGGTGCTGCCGCCGGCGCCGGATACACCTGAGTGAGGATTTTCGGCAGCACCAGAGATCGACATGGCGCTTGCCAGGGTCATATTGCCGCCGGCGAACTTGTCGGTGCCCGTGTAGTGAGTAGCGTCGCTGCCGCAATAGAGTGAAGACAGCAGAAAACTGTCCCCCAGGCGGCCGCGATAGCGGGGTGTTATGGCGTTATTGAGGATGATGTTGCAGTTGATCAGGTGGTAGGGCGACCAGTTGTCGGAGGCGGCGATATCACTCAGAGTGGTGGTGTTGGCCCTGGCACCGCGCTGGCACAGCGGTGCCGTTGGATCTACGGCGGGTGCCTTGAGGAAGGTTTCCATCAGGCGGTCGCGGTACATTTTGTGGGGTGATACCTGGTTGATATTGACGAAAAACGGAATTGTCAGCCCGGCGAGGATAAACAGTACTGGCCAGTAGGAGTCTGCGTCATTGCGCAGCAATTTATGTACGCTTTCGGCCAAAATATAGGCGGCCAGAAAGATAAAGAAGATAAAGGCCAGGGTGCTGATAATGGTGAGAAATCGAGTGAAGCCTCCTTGGGTACTCTGCTTTTCGTTGCCTGCTTCGGTGTTCTTGCGAAACTGGCGGATGGACAGCAGTATGCCGGCCAACCCGGACGCCATTGAGCTGTATAGCCCCTTGTCGCCAAGGTCCAGGGTTGCGCCGAATACCAGCAGGGCGGCCAGGGGCACGGCGGCAAAAAATAGCGAGCCCGCAATGCCTTTGAGCAGCAAGCCAAGGCTGCGCTGCACCTTGACCCGGTAACAGTAGGCGTGGGCAAAGAACGTCTGGAATACCGTGCTTATGGCATAGCCGAAAACGGTGAGCAGAAAAAGCCCGGTCATGGTCGCGGCGGCTAGCAGAAAAAACACGGAAAACTCGACCCTGTGGGGCAGCACTTCCAGGTGTTCCGCCTGTAATGTGAAAATGCTGGCGGGAATTTTGCGGAGCAGGCCTTCTACGCTGGCGGTGTTGATGGCGGTGAGGTTGAGCAGTGGGTCGAGTACACCTGTGGTGAGCACCAAGGAAAGCAGAAACATAGCCAGGCTGATTAGCAGGGTGTAAGCCACTACCGAGTGAATAACGCTCAGCAGTACAGAGCCTGCCAGGGAGGCGATGCCCAGCTGGGCCGGTGTCAGGTATTTTCCGTGTTGGCGGATATAGCTGAGGATTTTGTTGCCGGGGGCTGTGCTGTATTTACTGCCGGAATAGCTGTCGATTTCCCCAAAGGGGAAGACCCTGAATATTTTCTGATACCAGCTCAGTGCGGCGCCTGTATAGCCACCGCCCGAAACGGTGGACAGATAGGCCAGCTTGTCGAAGGTTGTGGGTTTGCCCTCCACCAGAAAGCGGTTACGCAGCGCCTGAATCACGCCTATGGCAAAGGATGCGGAGCGAATGCCGCCACCGGACAACGCCAGACCGTACCAGGGCCTTTGCTTGTGGGGGTAGTTCTCCGGTTTCATGTAGGTGTAGTGCTCGCGCACATACTCCTTGTACTGCAGTTCTACAAAGTCTTTGTAATCGGTTTTCAGGTACTCCTGGTGCTGCGCATCGAAGCTGCGGGCCAGGTTTTTCTCGATCAGTTTTCGTTCCGCCGCCATCACCTCATCGGCGCTTAGAGACGCAGGTTCCGTAAAGCCAAATTTTTCCAGCAAACGTTTGAACAGCCCCATTTGAATACGTCCTGGGTTAGGGATTCAGTATCACATCAGCAGCTTTCTCGGCCGCGGTGTAGATCGCGGTGACGATAAAGAAGCCCGGGATGCGCGGAAAAACTGATGCATCGACCACTCGCAAGCCAGTGACACCCCGTACGCGGAACTGGCTATCCAGCACGGCCATGGGATCGTCGTCGGCGCCGATCGGACAGGTGCAGGAGGCATGGTGGCCCCAGGCCTGGTTGCGGATGTACTCGCGTATTTGTTCGTCGGTTTGAACGTTTTCGCCGGGCACTTCTTCTGCGGCGATCAGCCCTTTGTCCTTCAGGGGTTGAGTGAGGCTGCGTATAAATTTGACACCCTGAACCACGGACTCCAGGTCTTCGCCACTGGCGTCGTTACCCTCGTCGAAATAGCGGAAGTTGATATGGGGCTTGTCCCTGGGGTCATCGGAGCGCAGCGTCACTGAGCCTGCGGTATTGTTGGTATGGGCCTTGAGAATGGCCCAGGTCAGGTAGTTCAGGTGTTCAGCCAGGAGTTTTGAATAGCTGGGAAAATAGCCCTTGAACAGACCCAGCAGGGCGAAACAAAACAGGTCTGGCAACGGGCGCTGTGGCATCGAACGCTTGATCACCGCCAGTACGGCGCCGTTGCTGGTGTAGACGCCCGAACGTTTCTCGTCCCATTCCTTGTACTGCGGATCGCCCTTGGCATATTTGGCGCCTTCCAGTACTTCCCAGTGATCGAAACTCATGCGATTGACGACACCCACTTCGTAGCGATCCTGCAGGTTCTGGCCGACGCCTGGCAGGTTGTGTCGTACCTCTATTCCATGCTTTTTCAGCTCGTCCTGCGGGCCTATGCCGGACAGCATCAGCAGCTGGGGGGTATTAAAGGCACCACCTGCCAGTATCACTTCTTTGCCTGCGAAGGCCTGGCGCTTGTCCGTGCTCTCGCCGTGGGGCTGGCAGTGGGCCCGGTACAGGCGGGCGCCCTTGAGGTATTCGACGCCAATGGCGCGCTTGCTATCATCGAACAGCACGCGGGTCACCAGGGCATCCAGTTCGATATGCAGTTTGTCGGGATGGGCCTGCTGCACATCCAGCAGACGCTCCCGTGCGCCCATGCGCTGGTGATTTTTGGTCGCCAGCGGTGGATAGCGCAGCCCGGTGGCATTGTCCTTTACCAGGCGCCAGTCGTTGGGATCGCCGCTGCCCTGGCGCAGCCACTCGCCGCGCTTGAAGGGCTCGGCCAGTTGAGAAAAAGCGCTTTCTACAGAACTGACCAGGGTTTTTACCAGGTCGCCATCCCCCAGTGCGCTTTTGGGGATGGCTTTCTCGGTGTGCAGCCAGCCTTTCCAGCCGTGTTTGCTGGGGTTGGACAGGCGGCTGAGCAAACGGTGATCCGGGCGGTGGTGGCAGTTTTCGAGTGTCTGGAAGTAGCCCCGCATATTGCGGGCGTTCCAGGAGTCATCGCCGGTGATGCGGCCTATATGCTCCCAGTCGTCATTGTGGGGGCAGACCGTGATCATGGCGTTGTGGGTCGTACAGCCCCCCAGGCAACCGGCACGGGGGTAGAGCACGCCATCGACATCTTCGCCTTCGTAGTTGGCAGTGTATTTTGGATCCTTTTTTTGCTGGGCGTCATCGCCATAGTGACGTACAAAGAAGTCCCACTTCATGGCGCGGTTTTCACTCGCTATGGCGTGAAATACCGGGACGTCGTAGTCCTCCGGCAGGCGGTTGTCGTCGGACAGGGCGTCGCCGCCCGTCAGGGTGCGTGGGTCACCGCCGGCTTCAAGTACCAGTACAGAGCAGCCGTTTTCCGCCAGCCGGGCGGCGACGGTGCCGCCGCCGGCACCGGAGCCCACCACTATATAGTCATATTCAGTACTCATGGTTCGCCGCTCCGGGATCAGAAGGTTTTCAAAAAGGCGATCAGGGCCTGTTTGTCGTTGTCGTTGAGGCCTTCTTCATCCACCAGATAGTTGGTGCCGAAGTAGTGGCCCTTGTTGACGACGTAGTCCGGGCACTTGCTGACGTCCAGCAGCGGATCTACCAGGTTGGCAAAGACGCGGCGTGCATCTTCATCGGTGGCGTTTTCCGGCAGAGCCTTGAGATCTCGCTTGGCCTTGAGCAGGATTTTGACGACCTTGCCGCGTTCCTCCATGTCGATATTGGACAGCAGGTTGATGGGTGTGCCGGCCGGGATGGGCCCGATCTCCACGCCAGCCTCACCAAACAGCCAGGGCAGCCAGCGGCTCAGCGGCCCCTGCAGGGTCTGCAGAAAGTCCGGCAGATAGCCTGTGTCTACCCGCAGGTAGCTCGAGGCCGGCGTTTTGTCGATCATCCCCGGGTGGGTCTTGCCAGAGCGGGTAACAACACTGAAGTCGCCCTCACGTTTTTCCGGCCAGAGCAGCTTCTCGATGGCATCATCAAAGGAGGCCATGCGGTCATCCACTGATCCTGTCCATTTGAACTCGCCCAGGCTGTTATTGAGCAGGAAGGGCGCACTGGACCAGGCGCTGATCAGGGAGGCGGGGCGGGAATAGCCGCGGCCACCTGCGGGCATTACATAGTCGCGTACTTCGCCACTATAGGGGTGCTGTACCCGTATGCTGCCGACGGCGGGCAGGCCCTTGTAGGACTCGGAGGTGAAGTTGTCCCAGATATTGCCTTCCAGGCCATTGGTGGCCAGCGGGCTGCAGGCGTTGGTCTCAAGCTGCGTCACAGGCACCCGCATTTCGCTGGAGAGGAAGTTGTTGTCCAGAAAGTCGTCGGACTGGACTATGGGGCGCATCATGGACTTGAATTCGCTGCTCTGGGTCCAGGTCCAGTAACGGCTCCAGCACTGCAGGTAGTTGCTGCTGACACAGCCCTTGTCCGGGAAGAACTCGGCGGTTTTTTCCGGCAGCTTGCTGGAGTGACAGCGGGCACAGGTGTCGGCAAACACGGTTTTGCCCCGTTCCAGTTCGTTGGCATCCTGGCTCATGTGGGCCGCGCCGCCGGGGGCATTGGCCAGGTAGTCTGGCTGAGCCGAGGCGAGGAAGAACAGCGCTACGTCCGGTGTCTGGGCTTCGTTGGCATTCCAGTAGCTGGAATTCTTGCGGGCGACTTCAATCTCGAACGGGGTGATTTTCTTGCCCCCGAGCAAAGCGCGGAAGTGCTGCAGCCACTCCTCGCTGAACAGGCCGATATTGATATAGACCCGATTCAGGGCGCCCAGCGCCCCCACCGAATCTGCCCCATCCTTGAGTACGCGGGGTGTCAGCACCTGATCCGGTGCCTGGTAAAACTGTTGCAGTGGGCTTGAGGGCGGCACAATCGCCAGGTCGTTGAACTGACGGTTGTTGAGCCCGCCGCCGGCAAGCTCTTCATGACCGTAGCGGGATGCAACGTCCATGCGTGCGCCCAGGTTGTAAATGGCGTTCATGGTGCGCGGGTTGTTGATGTAGTCCGATGAAATCAGCGAGGTATCCAGGGCGCCGGGGCGTGAGGTGTGGAAAAGCTGATAGGCGAAGCTGCTGGGGTCCGCGTCCCACATGAAGATGCGATCAACCCAGAAATACTGTGCGCCCGGGTTGGAGTTGAGGTTCTCCCATTTCGGATGTTCCGGATCTGCTGGCGGATTTGAAGGGTTGGGGCCTACATGGCAAAAGCCACAGGACATGCCGACACGATAGGGTTTTACCAGATCCTTGCTGGCATAGTAGCTGCGGTCATTGTAGTAGCGCTCCGCATCCCAGTTGGCTTCGGCCTGGGCGTCAAAGTCGGGGTTGGGGAACAGACGCAGGCCGACAATGCCAGTGCCGTAGCCGTAGTAGGAACCGGCCGGAATATTATCGCCGCGGGCGCCAATTTTGACCCCGGGGTACTTGTCTTCGTTTTCAAACGGGTCCGGCCCGCAGGAGGGATCACGCCGATCGAGCCAAAGGCCGTAGCGGTCCTGGCGTGGCGCATCGCCCTTGATGTAGCAGGGCTCGTTCACCACGCCCATATACTGCCAGCGGTTATCGCGGCTGAACTTGAGGCTGGGGTGGTTGGATACGGTTTTGAGAAAATCCAGGTTTCCCACACTGATGTTGGATATCTCGTTCCAGAGGGCATCGTTGCCTGCGGTCCAGACGACCCAGTTGTTACGCCCACGCACTATGGCTTGCTGTGCCTCCTGGGGTGAGATGCCGGGGATATAAGGATCAAGCCTGCGGGCTACTTCCACCGGGTCCTTGCTGATGCCGTAATCCATGTCGGCGTAGTAGTCTTCTTCTGAGCCTTGCAGGGAATCGGCCAAGCGGCCGACGCACAGCGCCTCGTCCCGCACATTGCCGGCGCCTTCGCCACAGAGGCTTTGCTGGGTTGAGCAGGACGATACCAGCAAAGCCAGCATGCCTAAAACAAAGGGGGTTCTGATCGACTTCATATCAAAAGCTCCGTGTTGATACGGGTAACGCAGCATATGGGCAGATCGCACAGCGACAGGGGCATATTCGGTGCAAATGGGGCAGGGGAGGCCCTGGCCGGTGCTAAAGCAGCACACAGGTATCTTGAAAAATTGCAGAATTTAAGCTGACTAACAGAACGCATCCCTGCCTCCGTGACCTTCGTTCATTTGAACAATGAGCCAAGTATAGTTGCAAAATAGAAGTCGAAATTTGCGGCGGGCTGGAACAAGTTTGATGTGATTGTAAAAGTTCAATAAAAATCATCTATAGGTGAGGTGGCTTGAGTTAATAATGTTTTAAACGACTGTTTTAAATAGGTTTTATAGTTATTAAACACCCTGGTTAAGTTCTAATTAAAATTAGATTAATTCATGAAAAAAATTCAGTGTTTGAAATTGTTGATATGGGTAATAATTTTTTAATTTATTGTTTTATATGAATAAAATTATTTTTAGCTAATAGGCCTGTGAATGGCGATTTCGTGGTTTAGATGAGTTTTGTGGTGGGTTTGCTGTGCGGTGCCCCAGGCGACTTGATCGGCTGAAATTCATTGGCGCGGGGCTTGAGCGAAAAGAAGTTCGCATCTGTTTTCGCTGGTGTCGCGAAAAAGCGTCGATTTTAGAACCCGTTTTCACGTTTTTTCTGGCCGCCCAATCAGGTTATGGCAGCAGATGATAAATTTCCCTGTAGCAGAATAGAGACGATATTATTTCGATTATGTCGAATTGATTTAAGGCGCAAAAGTACAAAACGGGGATTTTGGGCAAGAGACAGAAAGTTAATGCTGGGACGTTGAAATATGGCGGCGACGGGTTAATGCAGTCCCGCTGCAGTACTTGAATACACTGTAGCGGGCGCTGTGTGCGGTTCAGTAGCTGAAGGTCAGTTTAGATTCAGGTATTCATCCATATTTTCAGGGGTCACCAGTTTGAAGGGTACCCAGACTTTCTGGTCGACGTCCTCGTTTCGGGCCAGCTTTATGGCCGCATCAATGGCGCCACTGCCCTGACCGGCTGCATCCTGGAACACAGTGACGTCCAGATCACCCGCCTTCATGGCCTGCAGGGCATCCTGGGTGGCGTCTATACCGGCGATCACTATCCTGTTCATATCGGCGCCGACCGCTTTCATCGCCTGAATCGCGCCTATGGCCATCTCATCATTGTTGGCAATCACCGCATCAAACTCGAGACCGGATGAAAGCCAGTTGGTCATGATGTTGTTGCCCTTGGTGCGCTGCCACTCGGCGGTTTCTTCCGCTACGACTTCCATGCCGGAGCACTCGGGTGTGGCGATGACGTCATGAATATCCTTGGTACGCTGAATACCGGCCTGATCGGTGAGTGCTCCCATCAGCACCAGGACTTTGCCCTTGCCGCCGAGCAGGCGGCAGACCTCTTTGGTTTGCAGGGTGCCAGAGTCGACTTCGTTAGAGGCAATAAAGGCCTGGTTATCGGGCAGCATGTCGACGTTGATCGGCTGGCGGTTAACGTATACCAGCGGAATACCTGCGGCGGCGGCATCATCGCTCATTGCCACGGTTGCATCGGTATCCACCGGGTTGACGATAATGGCATCCACGCCGGAGGCGATAAAATTCTGAATCTGGTTCAGCTGGGTGCCGACCTCATTCTTGCCGTCTTCAATCTGCAGGGACACGTCGGCGTCCTTGGCATGCTGTTCCATGCCGGTACGCAGCACCGTCAGGAAGTTATCATCGAAGGTCGACATTGCGACGCCGATATTCAGTTCGGCCGCGGCAACAGAGCCTGCAAGCATGCAGGCACCGAGGGTTGCGAGGGTGAGTTTTTTCATTTTCTTGTTTTCCTTGTATTAGTTGTGGTGCTTTAGGCACAGAGGCAACTGGCTCTGTGCCTTGGAAACAATGACCGGCTGCTAGGTAATACTGCCGGTCACCCTATACCTGTGTTATCGGCTGATGGTCTGCTTGAGGGCATCGATCGACGACTGGATGCCAGCCTCGGTCGACATGGTGAAATCCTCCATCTCCAGACTGACCCAGTCGTTGTAGCCCTGCATGCGCACGACTGAGAAGAACTCCTTCCACCATTGCAGGTCGTGACCGGCGCCGACGGCGACGTAATTCCAGGCGCGATTGGCGACGTCATCAACACCCTTGAGTTCCAGCAGACCATTGACCTCGGCCAGACCGCGCTCAATGCGGGTGTCCTTGCCATGCACATGGTGGATCGCCTCGCCCAGCGCCCGGGCCCCGGCGATGGGGCAGGCGCCCTTCCAGAACAGGTGGGATGGATCCAGGTTCATGCCGACTTTGGGACCGACTTCGTCGCGCAGCCGGAACAGGGTCTCCGGATTCCATACCAGCATGGCCGAGAAGTTCTCCAGCGCGTATTTCTCGACACCGGCCTCGTTGGCGAGCTTCACCAGGCGGTGCCAGAGCGGAAAGGCGCAGTCTTCCCACTGATAGCGGTCACGCTCGGGCATCTCGTTGGGCCAGCTCTTGGTGTAGACAAGCCAGTTCGGCACGCTGTCTCCAGGCGCTGCGGCCGGAAGTCCGGACATGGTCACGATCTTTTTAACACCGATTTCGCCGGCCAGGCAGACGGTCTGCTCCATTTCCTTGCGATGACGTTCGCCCATTGCGCCTGGATCGAGGGGATTGGCCGAACAGTTCAGCGCGGCGATCTCGAGGCCGCGGGCTTCGATCTCCTTGAGTTTGTTTTTCAGCAGGCCCCGGTCGGCCAGCAGTTCATCGGCACGAAAATGCGGGCCTGCGGACCAGCCGCCGCCGGTCATCTCCAGGCCTTCAACGCCCAGCGCTACACACTTGTCGAGCATCTGTGTGAAGGACAGGTCGGCCATTACATCGGTACAGATGGAAAGTTTCATACTGGGTCGCTCTCTTGTTATCGATTGTTATGGGTGCGCGGCTGACTGAGTGCTTAGGTGTACTCGACCCACGCCGCCCCTGCTTCGGCCGAACGCACGCAGTTCTCGAGCCAGCGCACGCCTTGGGTGCCGGCCTCGATGCCTGGGTAGTGGTGTGTTTGCAGAAAGGCTTCGTCGTCGCGCATCCTGGCGTCGATGGCCTGGGCAATCCACAGATAGATGTTGGCCCAGCTGTCACCGAGGCCTTCGGTGTGCAGCGCGCCCATGCGATCAACCGCGAGGCTCTCCTCTTCGAGGTAGGGCATGCCGTGGTGCAGGGTGCGGTTCGGTTCACCCTGTACTTCGTAAATCAGCTGGTCGGGCTGCGCATCGGACCATTCGATTGAAGCTTTGGATCCGACGAAGCGGTAGCGCTGGGAGCCCATGTTGCCTGCGTTTACCGAAGACGCCCAGAGGCGGCCGCGGGCGCCGTTATCGTAGTGAGTCAGCACAGTGGCGTGGTCTTCGAGCGGGGCGCGGGTTTGAATAAAGGCTTTGCGGTCGCAGAGCAGCTTTTCGATCTTCATATGGGGCAGCACCAGCTCGCTGAGGTAGTAGAGGTGCGTGCCGATATCGCCCAGAACAAAGGTCGGGCCGGCCGTTTCGGGGTTGGTGCGCCATTTTACAGCCTCGCCCGCACCCACATCGTCGCCCGAGTTGAAACCATGGGTGTATTGCATATCGACGATACGGATGTCGCCCAGCATGCCCTTTTTGACCATGGCGGCCATCTGGTGGACCAGCGGGTGGCCGGTGAAACCGTAGGTTACGCCCAGGATCAGGCCCTTGTCCGCGGCCAGTTTCGCCACCTCGTCGCATTCGGCGACGCTGAAGAACAGCGGTTTTTCGCAGATTACATGCAGGCCTGCTTCCAGGCACGCCATGGTGATCTCAAAGTGGGTGAAGTTGGGCGTTGCGATTGAAACAACTTCGACGCCGTCTTCCCGTGCAGTCTCGCCTGCAATGAAATCCTGATAGGTCGCGTAGCAGCGATCCTCGGCCACACCCAGGTTGATTCCAAAATCACGGCCGCGGGCTGCGTCCAGATCGAAGGCGCCAGCGAGCAATCGGTAGGTACCGTCTCGCAGGGCACCGGTGCGATGCTTGTAGCCTACCTGGCCGGTACGGCCACCACCCACCATGCCCCAGCGCAGCGGCCGTGCAATTTTCTTTTCGCCGTTCAACATGTCTAAACCTCTTCTTGTTATGTCGCTGATGCTGGCGACTGGATGCCTGCAGTTAGGCTCTCCGCCGTTTTTTTGCACTCGGGTGCAAAAAATATCCTGAAAATACCGGGGGAGTTTTGTCCCCCGGGACCGGTAATGCACCCGGTTGCAAGTCAGGAGATTAAAAATGCCCGGTCGCTGTGATCGAGCATTGTTTGCAACCGGGTGCACTGCGTCGTCAATAAAAAGGTGCGATTGCACCCGGTTGCAAGTAAAATACGACAACTCTCGAAAGGATGTCAACGGTGTAGTCTGGAAATGACCAAAAAAACGTTTGTGTCCGCCGACCGCAAGGTCACTGCAACGGATGTCGCCGAACGGGCCGGCGTATCAAAATGGACCGTGTCCCGGGCCTTTACGGACGGTGCGTCTATCTCGCCCCGGGCCCTGGAACGAGTGCTCGGGGCTGCCGAGGAGCTGGGCTACAGACCGAACTTGCTGGCGCGCAGTCTTTCCAAAAAGCGTACCAATATGGTTGGGCTGGTGGTCGACGAGATGGAAAACCCCAACCTGCTGCAGGTGCTGAACGAGGTCAGCTGTCAGCTGCAGCGACGGGGCTATATGCCCATGTTGCTGAACATCACCTCGGAGTACAGCTACAAGTCAGCGCTGACGCTGGCGGATCAGTTCCAGATTGACGGGCTTATTTTCCTTGGCACCGTGCTGACCGACGATCTGGTGCGACTGGCGCAGGATATTCGCCATATTCCACTGATCGTGCTGTATCGCAACAGTGATAATCCGGGTATCCAGGTTGTGTCTACCGATGGCTATCGTGCGGGTTATGAAATTGCCATGCTGCTGGCCGATCAGGGCTATCAGCGTATTGGCTACATGGCAGGGCCGGTGAGCGAGTCCACTCAGCTACAGCGCTTGGATGGTTTCAAGGCGGGTCTGCACGAGCGCGGACTGGTGCTCAGCAGGGTACTGGATGCCGGGCATTATGCGCGTGAGAATGGCTACAAGGCACTGAACCGGTATCTGGACAGTACGGCGCCGGATACGCGGCTAGAGGCGCTGTTCTGCGAGAACGATATCCTGGCCATAGGTGCGCTGGATGCGCTGCGTAACCGCGCCGACACCATACCGCTGGCCGTGGTGGGGTTTGATGACATTGAACTGGCCGCCTCATCGAGCTATGAGCTGACGACTTACCATCAGCCACTGCAGCAGTTGGTGGATGAAGCCATTCGAAGGCTGGCAGTCGGGGATTCCGCCGTACGGCAATTGCTGCTCCCGGGGCAGCTGGTGCTGCGCTCGTCACACCTGAGCAAAGCATAACCAGATACGCCGGCGCCTTTACACATTTTCGGCGATATGGATATCAAACGGCAGCAGATGCTGAGCGCTCTGCTCATTGCCTGAGCCGCCAGAGGATCGACCCTCCAGCGCGTCAATCATGGCCTGCACCGCAGTGGCAGCCAGGCGATCGCGGGGGTGCGAGATCACCAGGTCGATGATGCCGTCTACCAGAGCGGATTGCGTCTGATCGGTCAGCTCATTGCAGACGGTAATAATGCTGCGGGTGGCCGGGTTGTCCCGCAGCGCAGAAATTACTCCCTCGGCACCACCACCGGCGACATAGATGCCGACCAGGTCGGGGTGGCGCTGCAGCAGATCGAAGGTGGCTTCCTGCGCCAGGGCCGGGTCTTCCAGGCTGATAAGATCGTCTACGATCTGAAATTTTGGCGCATTTTCCCGGAAATAGGAGCGAAAGCTCACCTCGCACAGTTCCTGGCACTGGTAGCGGTGACTGCCCACCAGAATCGCGACCTTGCCCGGTGCCTTGCTCAGGCGGCTGATGGTCCAGGCGGCGGTACGTCCGGCACGACGGTTGTCGATACCGATATAGCTGACACGGTGCGTCGCACTGAGGTCTGTGAGCAATGTGATTACCGGAATACCCCTGGCATTCAGCTGTTCGATGGCGTCCCGGACCTTGGGGTGATCGGCTGCAACCACGGCCAGGGCATCGACCCGAGACCCCATTGACAGCAGCGCCTCGGCCACCGCCTGGGGTGTCAGTTCGTTGAGAAACTCTACCACCGGCTGTCCCTGAATTGCGCTGCTGGCGCGCGTGGCATCGGTGAGCGCGTCTGCCAGCAGGGAATAGAAGGGGGCGCTGCGGCGCTGCAGGATAAAGCCCAGCTTGAATTGCCCGGCACGCTGATCAATGCGAGCGCGGATCAGGCCGGTGGCCCTGAAGCCAATGGCTTGGGCTGCTTCCAGCACTCGCTGCGAGGTTTCCGGGCGCACCGGGGCACGACCATTGATGACCCTGTCTACGGTTGCGACGCCTACGCCGGCCTGGCGTGCTACATCGGCGAGTGTTGGGCGTGACATTGAGCATCTCCCAGTATCATAGATGATAGAACTATCATTTATGATGAAAATTTATGTGATACTTTTGATGCAATGTATCTTGATGATATTGTTTTATCAAGATCTGGGTGCTTAAATCACTGCAGCTCCTCAGGGAAAAGAGTGGCGACACATTCTGTAGTTGATTCGTTCATTGTTGTCACTTAATCAATCTCTGTTGCCAGGTGACGATATATTTCGGCCTTGCAGTATATAAAAATAATAAGAGGTATGTACTCATGAAAACTCTACACCACTTATGTATTATTTTATCTGCTGCTGTAACTCCTGAATTAATTCTATTGATGCCGAAGTTTTTCACGGCCCTGCGTTCGTTACTTTTCAGCCCACGCGTCTCAGGTCTCACAATCGATGGTTGCCACGGCGTGTACATGGACTCAAACACCTCGGCTCCAACGTTTGGGCCCCAGCAGGCGGCAAGCCAACGGGTACTGAAGGAGTGGTCGCTGAGAAATAAGACAGCTGCCCAAACTGTTCTTATTTGACACCCTGGCGATTGGTAAGTATTAACTCGTTTAAATAGCGTTCTTGTGAATATGCCGGCGTTATTTTTATTTATAAAATTAAATGAAATTTATTATATTTGTAAATAAATACAGTTATCTAAATATTATTTAGTTATAAGCTAGAGCATAAAACTCCAATCAATAAAAATTGTATAGGTCATATAATGACGTTGAAAATAGGCGTTATCGGCACTGGTGCCATTGGCAAGGATCATATCAGACGCATCACGCGTAACCTCACCGGTGGGCGGATTGTTGCGGTGACTGATGTGAATGCCGAGCAGGCGCATGGGGTTGTGCAGAGCGAGGGCATAGACGCCCGGGTATACGATACGGGTCTTGATCTTATCAATGCGCCTGACGTTGATGCCATTATTGTGGCGTCCTGGGGACCGACCCATGAGGAGTTTGTGCTGGCCGCCATTGCTGCGGGCAAGCCGGTGTTCTGCGAAAAACCGCTGGCCGTGACTGCCGAGGGCTGCCGCAGGATCGTCGATGCCGAAATAGCCGCGGGTCGCTCGCTGGTGCAGGTGGGCTTCATGCGCCGCTACGATCAATCCTATAGGCAGCTGAAAAAGGTGCTGACAGATGGCGTTATCGGCGCCGCCCTGACACTGAACTGTGCTCACCGTGCGCCTGAAGCGCCGGGTTTCAGCGGTGATATGGCGCTGACCGATTCCTGCGTGCATGAATATGATGTGCTGCGCTGGCTGCTGGATGATGACTATGTCAGCGCCCAGGTTATAGTGCCGCGTCCCTGCCAGCAGGCTGGGGTGGAAGGCTATCAGGATCCCCACGTGATCCTGTTGCGTACCCGCCAGAGTATCCATATTTCCATCGAAAGCTTCGTCAACTGCCAGTACGGCTACGACATTCAGTGTCATGTTACCGGTGAAAAGGGTATCGCCAGTCTGCCGGAGCCGGCCAGTGTGCACCTGCGCCACCAGGCCAAATCCAGCCATGCGATTTTGGTGGACTGGAAGGATCGCTTTATCGACGCCTTCGAGGTTGAGTTCCAGGAGTGGATCAATGCCACGGCCAGGGGCGAGATGGACGGCCCCAGTGCCTGGGATGGCTATGTGGTTGCACTCACTGCCGATGCCTGCGTCAAGGCCAAGTACAGCGGCCAGATTGAGCCGATCAGCCTGCCCGAGCGCCCGGCGTTTTACGGGCGCTGATACTGGCCCCCTTGATGTAATAGCCACAACGTCTCTAGTTGAGTGAAGCCGCATGAAACTTTCGATCTGTACCGATGTAATGGGAGACCTGTCTTTCACAGACATGCTCGACAAATGCGTGGCACTGGGCGTTGAAGGCCTGGAGATGACCGGCGGCGGCTGGTCCAAAGGGCCGCATTTTCGCGCCGATGAACTGCTGGTCGACAAGGGTCTGCTGAAGAAAAAGCTGAATGAAATTGAGGCCCGAGGGCTGGAAATTGCGGCGCTGAACTGTTCGGCCAACCCGCTGGATCCGGGCGCGATGGGCAAACGTCATCGCAAGGAGATGGAGGATAGCATCCGGCTTGCCGGTGAAATCGGCGTCAGTAAAATCGTGGCCATGTCGGGTCTGCCGGAAGCGGCACCGGGCGACAGCGTGCCAAACTGGCTCGTTTACACCAAGAGCTGGCCGAACGAAATGCCTGAGCGTGATCGTTACCAGTGGGAAGATCGCGCTTTCCCGTTGTGGCACGATCTGGTGAAGCTCGCTGATCAGGCGGGTGTCGATAAAATCGCGCTGGAAAACTTTTCGGCCATGCTGGTGTGGAACCCTGAGACTCTGTTTCGCCTGCGTGATGAAGTGGGCCCCAAAGTCGGCATGAATCTTGACCCGTCGCACCTGTTCTGGAAGGGCGCCTGCCCCATCGCCGGGGCCCGGGCGCTGGGCGAGGCGATCCACCATGTGCATGGCAAGGACACCCGCATTGAGCGCGGTCTGGCCGAAGTCAATGGTCTGCTGGAACTCAAGGGTGTTGATGACGTCGCCAATCGCGCCTGGAATTACGTCGCCGTCGGCGCCGGTCACGACCTGCAATGGTGGAAGGAGTTCTTCTCAGTCGTGCGCATGGTGGGCTACAACGACTGGGTCAGTCTGGAGATGGAGGATTTCACCATGTCGACCGAGGCTGGCATCCAGTCATCGATCGATGCGCTCAAGCAAACCATCAGCCGGTAATAGTGGATCAGGCGCAGGGGGTGAAACCCTGCGCACTGTCCAGTTTGGAATCGGGGATAACCCCCGTACAAGGTTAACCACGAGCGTCACTGACGCTCATCCAATCGTTCGAGGATAACAACAATGAAAAAAATACTGCTAACCGCCATCGCCGCCACACTGCTGTCGGGCTCGGCGTATGCTACCGAGATCAAGATCGGTGTGTCCCTGTTCAGCTTCGACGACAACTTTCTTTCGGTGCTGCGCAACAGCATTGAAGCCTCGGCCAATGACGCCGGCGTCGATGTGCAGATGGAAGATGCCAAGAACGAAGTCGGCATGCAGCTGAATCAGGTGCAGAATTTTATCGCCTCGGGTGTGGATGCCATCATCGTTGATGCGGTGGATTCCGATGCTACCCAGGCCATTACCGACGATGCTGCCGCGGCGGGCATTCCACTGGTCTATGTGGGTCGACGTCCGATAAACGTTGATATGCTGCCCGATGGCCAGGCGTTTGTAGCCTCCAACGAAGACGAATCCGGCACCCTGCAGACCCAGGAAGTCTGCCGGCTGATGAATGGCAAGGGCAAGGTTGTGGTCATGATGGGCACTCTGGGAGACAACGCCGCGTTGCAGCGTACCAAGGACATCCATGATGTCATAGCCACCCCCGAGTGCAGTGGCCTGGTCATCGTTGAAGAGCAGACCGCAGATTTCATGCGCACTGAAGGCAACGACCTTATGACCAACTGGCTGACCGCGGGTCTGGAGTTTGACGCCGTTATCGCCAACAACGATGAAATGGCCATAGGCGCCATTCAGGCACTTAAGGCATCCGGCCGCAGCATGGACAGCGTGATAGTGTCTGGTATTGATGCTACCGCCGATGCGCTGGCGGCCATGCAGGCCGGTGATCTGGATGTCACCGTATTTCAGAACGCAGAGGCCCAGGGCCGCGGTGCGCTTGAAACCAGCCTCAAGCTGATCAAGGGTGAGCCGGTCGACAAGAAAGTCTGGGTGCCGTTTGAACTGGTAACACCACAAAACATGGACCAGTACATCAAGCGCAACTGATCGGGTACAGCCCCACACTGCGGATTCTCCTGTGTCACTTTTACGGTCCTTCCCTTAGCGGGGCAGGGCCGTTTTTTTGTCTTGCCCCTTGCCCTTTGCCCCTCGATTTTTCCCCGGTGTTGCGCCGGCTCTGGGTGAAATACGCAGGCGCCGCTGTGGTGTTTCGGCCGCTGCTGTCAGTTTTATGCAGCTTGGGGATTGACCACATACCAATCGGTATGGTTAAATTCATTCCAAGCATACCGACCGGTTTGTTTCGACTTTGACGAAACGGATTCAGCGGCCGGGCGACTGGACGACTAGCACTGGCCCGTGAAGGGCATCAGCCAACAGACGTCACCTAATACGCACAGCGGAGGCAAACCCATGAAACTCATCCCCGGCATTCAGAAACTTTTCCGTAGCTTGCGTCAGGGCTGCGCCGCAGCGGTATCCATTGACCGTCACACGCTGCGAGATATAGGTGCCGACCCTATGCGTATTCATTATCCAGTCAGCCGTGGCGATAGTGCTGCCAAGACGCAGGACCTCTGGCGCCAGGCCTGCTGAGCCAATCCAAAGCGTCCTTAATCTGTTGCCGCGAACTGCCGGCCTGTTCATTCCATGGAGATACTCTGTTATGCCGTCATTATTTGATCCGGTGAAAATTGGTGCGATCGAACTGAACAGCCGTATTGTTATGGCGCCACTGACCCGCTGTCGGGCGGAGGAGGGCCGGATCCCCGGTGATCTGATGCTGGAGTATTACAGCCAGCGTGCCAGCGCAGGACTTATTATTTCCGAAGCCACCGCCGTGACCCCAATGGGTGTGGGATATCCCGATACGCCCGGGATCTGGAACCAGGCCCAGGTTGGTGGCTGGCGGCGCATCACCGATGCGGTGCACGCCAAGGGCGGCAAGATAGTATTGCAGCTGTGGCACGTTGGGCGGGTGTCTGACCCCATGTATCTTGATGGTGCCTTGCCGGTAGCCCCGAGCGCCATAGCGCCGGCCGGACATGTAAGTCTGGTGCGGCCCGAGCGGCCCTTTACAACGCCGCGGGCGCTGGAAACTGAAGAGATCCCGGATATCGTCGAAGTTTTTCGCCAGGGAGCGGAAAATGCCCAGGCCGCCGGTTTTGATGGTGTGGAGCTCCATGCGGCCAACGGCTATCTGATCGATCAGTTTCTGCAGGATAGCAGTAACAAGCGCACCGATGCCTACGGTGGCTCGGTGGAAAACCGCGCCCGGCTGTTGCTGGAAATTACCGATGCAGTGCTAAGCGTCTGGGACGCGGGCAGGGTGGGCGTACATTTGTCGCCCCGCAGCGATATCCATGACATGGGCGATTCGGATCTGGCGGCGGTGTTTGGCCATGTTGCCAGTGCACTGTCGGAGCGCAATATCGCCTTTATCTGTGCCCGTGAGGCCGAAGGTGACGACAGCCTGGTGCCGACAATAAAGACGCTTTTCAGCGGCGCCTTTATAGCCAACGAGCGCTTTACCGGCGAGAGCGCCAATGCCTGGATTGAGGATGGTCGGGTGGATGCGGTGGCCTTCGGCGTCCCCTTTATTGCGAATCCGGATTTGCCGCAGCGCCTGCGTCAGCAGGCTGAGCTGAATACGCCGGATACGAGTACCTTTTATGCATCAGGCCCGCAGGGCTATACCAGCTATCCGAGCCTGTAGACACAATCTATAAAAAAGGGGGCTCCGTTAGTGATAACGGAGCCCCTTTTTTGTGGGCGCTTGCTTGCAGTTCTGCGATTGGGTTAGAGCGTGCCCGGGAAGGCGCCACCGTCGAGCAGAATATTCTGGCCGACGATAAAGCCTGAGTGGCTGCTGCACAGGAAAGCACAGGCGGCGCCGAACTCGTCCGGATCACCAAAGCGCTTGCTGGGGTTAGTATCCTTGCGGGCCTGGCGTACCTGTTCCAGTGACTGACCGCTGGCCTTGACGGCACCGGCCAGGGTGGCATTAAGGCGGTCGGTTTCAAAGGGACCTGGCAGCAGGTTGTTGATGGTGACATTGTGCTCGGCCACCTGGCGCGAAAGGCCGGCAACAAAACCGGTGAGGCCGGTGCGGGCGCCGTTCGAGAGCCCCAGTGCCGGAATCGGCGCCTTGACTGCGCCAGACGTGATATTGACGATACGGCCAAAACCTCGTTCGATCATGCCATCCAGAACCGCCTTGATCAGCTGAATGGGGCTGACCATATTGTTTTGCAGCGCCTGGTGCCAGTCGCCGTCGTCCCAGGTGCGAAAATCACCGGGTGGCGGGCCGCCGGCGTTATTTACCAGAATATCCGGTGCCGGGCAGGCGGCCAGCACGGCTTCGCGCCCTTCAGTGGTAGTAATGTCACCGGCAACAGCCGTGACCGTTACGCCGTAGCGGCTGCGAATGTCGGCGGCGGTCTGTTCCAGTATGTCGCTGGTACGGGCGTTGATCACCAGATTCACGCCTTCCGCAGCCAGGGCTTCAGCGCAGGCGCGGCCAAGACCTTTGGATGCAGCGCAGACAATGGCGGTGCGACCAGCAATATGCAGATCCATGTGTGTGTCTCCCCTGAAAAGTGTGTTCGCCATCATAGGCCGGTGTTGCCGCCGTGGCGAGCCGGTGAATGGAAATGGGTGTTTGTAATTCGTGATGGAGTCTGAAGATTCACGCGATCAGCCCCTGAGTTCGCAAGCGCTGACAATCGGCGGCCGACAGGCCGAGCTGTTGCTGCAGCACCTGCTCGGTGTGCTGGCCGAGGGTGGGTGGGGCGCTGCCGGCGTTCAGCGCCTCGCCGTTAAAGCGGATCGGGTTGCCCACCATGGGTGCGTTGCCGCCAGACGGGTGGGGCAGATCGAACTGCATCCCGCGATGCCGCACCTGAGGGTCCTCGAACACCTGTTGCAGATTGTTGATCGGACCGCAGGGCACGCCGGCGGCTTCCAGTGCGCTCAGCCAGTCGGCCGTGCTGCGTGTTGCCATGCGGGCCTGCAGCAGCGGTACAAGGCTGTCACGGTGCTCAACCCGGGCCTGGTTGCTGGCAAAGCGCGGGTCCGCAGCCAAATCAGTGCAAGCTGCGGTAGCGCAGAAGCGGCCAAACTGGGCATCATTGCCCACCGCCAGAATCAGGTGACCATCCAGGGTAGCAAAGGCCTGGTAGGGCACTATATTGGGATGGGCATTGCCCAGGCGTGTCGGCGGCTGACCGGAACAGAGGTAATTCATCGACTGGTTTGCCAGCACCGCGACCTGCACATCCAGCAGGGCCAGATCGATATGGGTGCCGGTGCCACTTTGCAGGCGTGCAAAGAGCGCTGCCATGATGGCGTTGGCGGCGTACATGCCGGTAAAAATATCGGCGAAGGCGACCCCCACCTTGACAGGCCCGCCACCTGGCTCACTGTCCGGCTGGCCGGTGAGGCTCATGAGCCCGCCCATGCCCTGGATCATGAAGTCATAACCGGCCCTGTGGGCGTAGGGCCCGTCCTGGCCAAAACCGGTGATAGAGCAATAGATCAGATCCGGCCTGTCGGCCTTGAGGCTGTCGTAGTCCAGGCCATACTGCTTCATGCCGCCGACCTTGAAATTCTCCAGCAGGACGTCGCAGTCCTGCAGCAGCTGTTTGACCAGCTGCTGACCTTCGGACCTGGCGATATCGATGGCGACCGATGACTTGCCGCGATTGGCGCTGAGGTAATAGGCCGCTTCAGTGCTGCCTTCAAGCCAGGGCGGCCCCCAGGCGCGGGTATCATCACCGCGCCCGGGACGCTCGATCTTAATCACTTCGGCGCCCAGGTCTGCCAGCTGCTGGCTGCACCAGGGGCCGGCCAGCACGCGGGACAGATCCAGCACGCGGATACCTTTGAGGGGCTTGGGGCTCATGGATACGGTTCCTTGGACTTTAGCAAAACGCCTGAATACCGGTTTGGGCTCGACCCAGGATCAGTGCATGCACATCATGGGTACCCTCGTAGGTGTTCACCGACTCCAGATTGACCATGTGGCGGATAACGCCAAACTCATCCGATACACCATTGCCGCCGTGCATGTCCCGCGAAACCCGGGCGATATCCAGTGCCTTGCCACAGTTGTTGCGCTTGATCAGTGACACCATTTCCGGCGCGCCCTGGCCTGCATCCAGCAGGCGGCCGACCTGCAATGCGGCCTGCAGCCCCAGGGTGATTTCGGTCTGCATGTTGGCGAGCTTGAGCTGAATCAGCTGGTTGGCGGCAAGGGGTCGGCCGAACTGAGTGCGATCCAGGCAGTACTGGCGCGCGGCATGCCAGCAGAATTCAGCCGCACCCATGACGCCCCAGGCGATACCGTAGCGTGCCTTGTTGAGGCAGCCGAAGGGGCCGCCAAGGCCACTGGCATCGGGCAGCATATTTTCGTCCGGCACTAAGGCATCATCCAGCACAATCTCACCGGTGACTGAGGCCCGCAGGCTGACCTTGCCCTCTATCTTGGGCGTGCTGAAACCCTCGGTGTCACGCTCGACGATAAAGCCGCGGATCTTGTTGTCGTGGGCGTCGGACTTGGCCCAGACCACGGCCAGATCCGCAATCGGGCTGTTGGTGATCCACATTTTCTGGCCGCTGAGGCGGTAACCGCCCTCGACCTTCTTGGCCCGCGTAATCATCGAACCCGGGTCCGAGCCATGGTTGGGTTCGGTCAGGCCGAAGCAGCCGACCCATTCGCCGCTGGCGAGTTTTGGCAGGTACTTCTGCTTTTGCGCCTCTGAGCCATAGGTTTCGATGGGGTACATCACCAGGGAAGACTGCACGCTCATGGCGGAGCGGTAGCCCGAATCGACACGCTCGACTTCGCGGGCAATAAGGCCGTAGCCCACCTGGCTCAGGCCGCTGCCGCCATACTGCGGATCGACGCAGGCGCCGAGCAGCCCGAGGGACCCCATTTCCCGCATGATCTCGCGCTCAAAGTGCTCATTGCGAAAGGCTTGCAGCACCCGCGGCTGCAGCTGCTCCTGGCAATAGTCGTGGGCCATATCGCGGATCTGACGTTCTTCTTCGGTCAACTGCTGATCGATCAGCAGAGGGTCCTGCCAGTTAAAGCTGCTGTGCTGTGCCATGGTATCGCTCTCCCGGATCAAGTATCGGTGCAGGTTGAGTAGCATAAAACTATATAAGTCTATTTATTGCAATAAATAGGTTAATTAAACTTTTATGCCCAAGCTGGAGCAGCCATGGCAGAATAGACGGCCACCCACAAAGACACCTTTATGAACAACGATAGTGCAGTTTTCACCCCGAACAGGCGTATCAAGCGTGCTGATCAGATCGTTGATTCGATCAAGCGTTGGGTCGTGGTCAATGGCAAGCAGCCGGGCGAGCGGCTGCCCAACGAGCGTGAGCTGATGGCCCAGTTCGACTGTGCCAAGGGGACGGTGCGTGAAGCGCTGAAGTCACTGGAAGTGCAGGGTCTGATCAGTATCCGCACCGGGCCCAACGGTGGCGCTGTGCTGGTGTCGGTGCCCTACGATCTGGCCAGCCAGCTGCTGCGCAACTTCCTGCACTTCGAGCAGCCCAGCGGGCCGGACATCTATGCGCTGCGCACCCTGGTGGAGCCGGAGATTGCGGCCCAGGTGACACCTTTGCTGAGCGACGATGACCTCGACCGGCTGGACTTGCTGGTAAAGCGCTGCGCACAGCCTGCGGCGGACTTTGATGAACGCATCGAGCAGCGTATCGCCGAACTTGAGTTCCATGTGGTGCTGGCAGAGCGCTGCACCAACCCGTTGCTGGCCTTTATTGGCCGCTTTCTGAATGACCTGATCCGGGATCTGGTGATTTTCAAGAAGGCGCGGCTGCCGGAGCAGCGCGAATTTTCCTGTGCCAACCTGGACTACCATCGCCAGCTGATGGGTGCCTTTCGCGCTCGCGATGCAGAAAAGGCCAGAGCGCTGATGCTCGAACACATGCATTCGGCCGAGCATTTTAATCTTGAGCTGCAGGGACAGCTGGAACAGCGGATGCTGATGTTGGAGTAGGTCCAAACTGAGCGGCGAAGGGATTTTTGCAGGTCAGCAGGGCATTCAGTTCCTTGCCCGGTACCGGGCGATGAAAGTAATACCCCTGCACCAGATCACAGCCTTCGTTGCGCAGAAAGTCCAGTTGCTGGCGGGTTTCTACGCCTTCGGCCACAACCTTGATATGCAATCGTTCGGACATGGCGATGATCGCCCGGGTGATGGCGGCGTTGTCTTCATCGGTGTCGATATCGTGAATAAAGGCCCGATCAATCTTGAGAATATCGACCGGAAAACGCTTCAAGTAACTCAGACTGGAGTAGCCGGTGCCAAAATCATCCAGTGATATTGAGATGCCAAGATTGCTTAGCTTGGCCAGAATGCGCAGCGCCATTTCGGGATCCTGCATCAGCGCTGTTTCGGTAATTTCCACTTCAAGAAAGCTCGGTTCCAGTTGGTACTCGTTGATGGTGTCCTTAACGATGTCTACCAGATTGCGCTGGCGAAACTGGAATGCCGAGAAATTTACCGCAACCCTGGGTGTTTCGATGCCGCATTCCGCCCGCCACTGTTGGGCCTGACGGCAGGCTTCGCGCAGCACCCAGAGCCCAATGGGCAGTATCAGGCCGGTTTCTTCCGCCAGGGGGATGAACAGATCCGGACGTATGGGGCCTTTTTGCGGATGTACCCAGCGAATCAGCGCTTCGGACGCAAGCATCCTGCCGCTGGCAAGCTCCACCTGAGGCTGGTAATTAAGGCTGAAATCCTGGGCTATCACGGCCTGGTCCAAGTCCCGCTCCAGATTAATCCGTTCGTAGAAGGTATTACGGATCTCCGCCTTGTAGACCCGACAGCAGTTGCCGCCGTCCTGTTTGGCCTTGTGCATAGCCATGCCTGCATTGCGTTGCAGTTCCTCGGCCTTTTCACTATCAAAAGGATACAGGCTTGCGCCCAGGCTTGCCCGCAGGTGCATTGCATAACCCGAGAGAGTGAGCGGTTCGGTAATGCAGGCATACAGGCTGCGAATGCGATCGAGCAGTTCCTGCGTCAGCCTGATATTGGGCAGCAGTACGGCGAATTCGTCGCCTGAGGTGCGGGCGATAATGTCATCCTGGGCAGCGTTGTCGCTCAGGCGCGCAGCAATGCGTTTGATCAGCTGGTCACCGGTTTTTTGGCCCATGCTGCTGTTGATATCGCGAAACCGATCCAGGTTGAAATGCACCACGCCGAGCATGGTGTCCGTTTTGCGGGCGTGCTCTATTGCCTGATCCAGCTTGGCGGCAAACAGGCTACGGTTGGGGAGGCTGGTCAGCTCGTCGTAGTTGGCCAGAAATCGCATGCGGGCTTCGGTCTTGCGCCTGTCACGGCGCGCGGTGGTTTCCCGTAATTCCCGCAGTATGGTGGTGGGCAGGCGTTTTAAATCACCCTTGATCAGATAATCCTGAGCACCGGCCTTGACGGCTTCCACCGCGCGTTCTTCACCCATGGTGCCCGATACGAAAATAAAGGGAGTGTCAGGATCTTTTTCACGCACCTGGCTTAGCACCGCCATGCCATCAAAGCTTGGCAGGGTGTAATCGGAGAAGATAACCTGCCACTTTTGCTGCAGCGCATCGGCCAGATCCGTGGCGTTATCGACGCAACGATAATTGGGTTCATAGCCGTTTCGGCGCAGCTCCAGCAGCAGCAATTCGACGTCGTTGGGGTCGTCTTCGATGATCAGTGCCTGCAAGGGGGTCTTGTTCAAGTGTTTTCTCCCTTCAAGGTATTGGTTAGGGTGTTGCAGTCAGCGTGTTTAGTATCGGGCAGTTCGTTCAGTAAAAGCCAATATACGGCCAGGCGGCTAAAAGTATCGACAAACTCGGTGAAATCCACCGGTTTTCGCACGTAGCTGTTGGCGCCCAGGCTGTAGCTTTTTATCAAGTCCTCCTCGTGCCGGGAAGAGGTGAGGATGACAACAGGGATATGCTGGGTACGCGGGTGCCTGCGGATACCTTCGAGTACTTCGTGGCCGTTGATCTTTGGCAGATTAAGGTCGAGCAGCACTACCGCGGGCAGCTCTGGCAGATTACCGAAGTCAGCGGTTGCACTGCCACAAAGATATTCCAGTGCCTGTACACCGTCACGTTTGACGATAATAGGGTTGCGTACGCCACTTTGGTGAAAGGCGCGCAGGGCCAGGGCTTCATCATCGTGGTTATCTTCGACCAGCAGGATGGGTTTGAGCTTCATGCCGTTCGCCTTGTGTTGCTGCTTGAGTGTTCTGCAGTGTGAAATAGAATACGGCGCCTTTGTCAGGTTCGGCCTGGGCCCAGATACGGCCACCATGGCGGCTAATAATGCGGTTGACGGTGGCAAGGCCGATTCCGCTGCCGGAAAAATCACGGCTATCGTGCAGGCGCTGAAAAGCGCTGAACAGCCGGCTGGCATAGGTCATGTCAAAGCCGGCGCCGTTGTCTTTAACGTAAAAGCAGGCACTGCCATTGATCTGTTGGGTACCAAACTCGATCAGCGGTTTTGTGCATTTGCCGGTGTATTTCCAGGCGTTGTTAAGCAGGTTTTCCAGCACCACTCGCAGCAGGCGGGCATCACCATAGGCCTGTAACCCCGGTTCTATCTGCACCTTAACCCTGCGCTCTGGCTCGCTCTCGCGCAAGCCTTGGATAACCTCTGCCGCGATGCTGCTGAGGTCCTGCATATCACGGGCAATGTCCATGCGGGATACATGGGAGAGTTTCAACAGATCATCAATCAGTATCCCCATGCGTTGCGCGGCGGCGCGCACACGCGCCAGGTAATTTTGTCCGGTCGCATCCAGTACGCTCTGGTAGTCCTCCAGCAGTGCCTGGCTGAAACCATCAATGGAACGCAGCGGTGCGCGCAGGTCATGGGACACCGAGTAGCTGAACGCCTCGAGCTCCTTGTTGGCACTTTCCAGGTCTGCGGTTCGCTCCTCAACACGCTGTTCGAGCTCGGAATTGAGGCGCCGAATCTCCTGGGTCGACTGTATCTGCTCATGAATGTCTTCGATGACGCCAATCCATTGCTGCAGCACTCCCGCGGTATCTTTTAGCGCTACGGCATTGAGGTTGATGTGCCTAAAGCCCGCATCGAGGTCGTGCCACAGGCGCAGCTGGGTGGCGAAGGGGCTAAGGTCTTCGCAGGCCTTTAGCCACAGGCTCTGGACCCCCCCACGATCATCGGGGTGTATCGCCTGGATCCAGCCTTTGCCCAGGTATTGGGCGGCACTCTGGCCGGTGTAGGCGCTCCAGCCTGGCTGGTCTGTCACAAAGTTACCTCTGGCATCGGCTTGCCAGACGACTGAGGTGAGGGTCATAACCAGGGTGCGGTGGCGCAGTTCGCTGCTGCGCAGCGCCTGCTCGGCATCTGCGCGTTCGTGGGCTTCGGATTCGAGCTGCCGGTTTGACACTTCAAGCGCGGCGGTGCGCAGCTCAATTTCATTCAGCATGGTGTTGAATGCCTGCACCAGATAGCCTATTTCGTCATTGCTGGCGGGGGCTTCTGCACGCAGGCTATAGTCGCGCTTGAGTACTACCCAGTTAGCCAGTTCTGTTATAAGCATCACCGGGCGGGTGATGCGGGACTGAATCCAGTAGGAAAGTAGCATCGATACGATCAGTGCCAAAAGCGTCACGGTGGCCACAATACCCAGTACGCGCGCGAGGTGCTCCTGCATGCCATATTTCGTAATCAGCATAATGCTGCCCAGGTACTCCTGGCCAAACAGGATGGGGGCAGACAGTCGCAGCAGATCATTATCGATAACGATTTCAGGTTCCGCTCCGGGAGAGAGCAGCAAGGGTATATTGGGATGTTGCAGTGTCCCTAGTTCGGCGTGCGCTGCTTGTTGATAGTGGGCGAAGAGGGTGCCGTCAGGCTTGCGGATGGCCGCCGCCAGTACCTTTGGGCTTAGCTGCAGCAGGGTCAGGGTTTCAGCGGCGACCTCGGCATCTTCAAACTGCAGCGCTGCGGCACTGGCCTGCCCGATCAGGTTGCTCTGAACCTGTATGTCCTCCAGCATGTGGGCGCGGTAGTCACGCAGTTCGTAGAGAACGATTACAGAGCCGGAGACGAGCAGCGCCGTCACGGTGGTCAGCAGTATGCCCAGGGACAGTTTGTAACGGATGGAATTAAGTCCAAAGCGCTTTTGCAAAGGACTTTTTCTTTCTGCTGCCGGAATCACTGGGCACGCCCCTGAACCCTGCGTGCGACCGCAAGTAACCTGGAGCTGAGTTTAAGGTTGTGGGCCCGGGCGCTATCAAGGGCAATATCAAAGCGTACCCGGTTGTCGACGATTTCAAAGTTGATGCTGCTGCCGCTCTCGAGCCCATCAGGACTGCCGGTGATCACCAGTACGGCGCGCTCCTTTAGTTGTGACTGCCAGCTCAGCGGGTTGCCGACAGCTTTGGTTGTGCCACTGGAGTGGGCGTGCGCCACATACAGCAGATGCAAATTCGCGGGCAGTCTGGGCGCCGTGATATTGACCACCTGCAGCGGGCGTTGCTGAATTTGCCTGCCTGCGACGGCTTTGGACAGCTCACGGGCAATGGCAGGGGCGCCCATGACACCGATGACCAGGGGGCTGCTGGCGCTGGTAAATGCAGCGGCGGGCCACTCGACATAGTGCCCAAACTTGAACAGAAAAGCGGCCTTGATACGCGCTTCTGCCGCGATATCCGGATGATCACTGGCCACAGTGCCCTGTGCCAGCAGCAGGGAGACGCCAAGGCACAGGAGTCGCAGGAGATCCAGTATGGGCTGCTTCATGGCTGTGTCAGTACCTCCACAGCATTTCAAGAAACAGACTGCGTTCCACTTCGCTACGGCTTGCGGCGGTACCAAACTCGGGGTGTTGTGGGTCAAACAGATTCAGGGCCCGCAGCGACAGCTCCAGATCTGAGTGTGGCTTCCAGCCATAACGCAAATCCGCCGTGGTATAGGCGGGCAGGTCCAGGTTGGATAGCTTGCCGACGTGGCGCAGCGTCATATCCAGTTGATGTCCCTCGCTCAGGTCCAGGCTTGAGCGCAGCATCCATTGATGGGACGGGTTGTTGGCTTCGGTGCTGCTCCAGGGGTTGGGGCTGATACCAGGCTTGAAGTGAAAGGACTCATGCTGCAACAAGGTTCCGGCACTAAGGCGCCAGCGGGGCGCGGCCTGGTAGTCCGCCCAGGCTTCTATACCGTAGGTGGTCGCTTCCATGCCATTGCCAATTTCATAGGTCCCACTGCCAGTGGGGTCGACGGTACGCAGCTCATCGTAACGGGCGTAAAAGGCGGTAATCGAGTAGTTGAGCCTATTCAGCCGGTTGCCCCTGTAGCCAATTTCCAGGGTGTTGGCGCTCTCGGATTCGAAGTCGGGGCCACCGTCGAGCTTGATGCCAGGCACATCCAGATAGAAGTCCCTGTCAACCCGTGATGGGGTTCGCTCCCCGTGGGCGACTGAGAGCCAGAGCAGATCCTGGGGTGAAAGGTTCCAGGCCAGGCGTACGTTGGGCATAAACTCCAGACCGGTGTAGCTGTTGTGCTCCAGCCGTGCCCCCAGGGTGAGCTTAAGGTCAGGCCTGAGTGTGATTTCATCCTGTAGAAAAGCATGGTTCCAGCGAAGGTATTTTTCAGCCGGCAGAAAGGTCAGCACGGCGGACTGGTCTTTTACATCATCCCAGGCGGAGCGGTGCCCGATCCCCCAGATAATTTCCTGGCCAGTGCCCATACCAAGAGTCTGTTGCACGCTCATTTGCAGGATGTTGAGGCTTTGGTCAAGGGTACCGGCAAGGTCGCGTTCGGTACGGTCGTAATAGGCTTGTAGCTGCAGCTGCGAGTCGTTTTCCAGCCTCTGGTCCCAGCGCGCGAGCAGGTTCAGGCCCCGAGTACTGTCGTCACCGCTATAGAGTGCGCTGTTCCTGCGACCCGCATAAATATCGCCCTGCAGGGTCAGGCGTCCCTGGCTGAGATCGTCGGCGCGAAAGCCGAGCTGGATCTTTTTCCATGCATCGATATTCTGGCCGCCCGACTCCAGTTGGGAGTCATCAATGCGCAGGGTCTTGCCGTAGACCCGATAGCTGGCACCCTCTGCCAGTGTGCCGCCATGGCGAAAGGCTGCCTGCTGTTCAAGGTTACCGCCCCCTGCAACCAGCAGGTTGCCCTGGGTATCGGCGGCGGAGCGAGTGATGACGTTGATTACGCCATTGACCGCATTGCTGCCCCAGGTGGTGGCGTTTGAGCCACTGATGACTTCAATGCGCTCCACGTCTGGCAGCAGGATATCCTGAACGTCCCAGAAGACGCCGGAATAAAGGGGGCTATAGGCGATACGGCCATCGATCAGCACCTGCAGCTTGTTGGTGGTAGTGGAGTTGAAGCCACGGGCGCTGATGGCATAGCTGTTGGCGTCTATGCGGGCAACTTGCAGATTAGGGGCCAGGCGCAACGCTTCAGGCAGGCTGGTGGCGCCACTGCGCCTGATATCTTCAGCGGTAATGACGAATACGGAGGCTGCCGCTTCCGACAGTTTTTGCGGCTTCTTTGCGACCGAGCTGATAGTGATCTGGGCCAGGTCTTCCAGGCTGAAGTCCAGCAACTCCCGGGTGTGAATTTCGGCATCGGCGCCCAGTGCAAAGGGACTTCCGAAATGCAGGCAACAGAGTGCCAGGGTGCCAATAGCCTGTTTCTTAAATGCAGTATTATTATTTTTCAGTCTGTTTAACACAGAGCTTTACCCCTGAGTGTATTGCCAGAACAGTGAGGCCTGTCAGTGTGATGGTTCTTAAGCATAGCCCGGCGGGTCGAATTTGCCCGTAATAACCTTTTTAAAAACAATGCACGAGCCAAGTGTGCGCTGCAGCAACATTAGAGGCTAAGCTGTGGCGAACAGACAGGGAGAAGACAGTGGCGGATAAAATCCCCAATCCCGTAAGTTACGATGCAAGCAAGGATGCCTTTTGCTGCCGCCTGCGTCGTTTCGGGCTGGGTTATCAGAAGCGCTTTACGACCGTAGAAGATGCGTTGCTGTTCGTGCGCGAAAATGCGGCTTTCTGCCCTGAGCTGCAGCCGCATCTGCTGCAATTGAATGATTACCACTACGGCCACTGGGAACGCCAGCTGGAGCGGGTGCAGCGTCATCCGCGGCGCCTGACACCCAGTCCGGTGCTGTGGTTAGTGCACGCCCTAGCGGTCTCCCTGTGCGTGCCGCTGGCGCTCGAATTCAGTGCGGCTCAGATGTGGCAACCGCCTGAGTGGTTGCTGGCTCTGGTGCATGCAGTATCGGAGCAGGTGTCGCAGTGGCTGTCGCTGAGCTGGTATTGGCAGGTTGAGATTCGCGTGCCGCTGTTCTGGCTGCTGCTGGTGCCACTGATGCTGCTGGCGCTCGCCCTTTCCCGTGCCCTGGTGCTTCGTATTCACCTGGCAGACCTGCGCCTTGAGCTGCGTCTACTGCTGCTATGGCTGCTGCCGCTGCTGTACGGACTTGTCTACCTGCTGGCGTATGGGGTCGGGGTTCTGTTGCTGCACAGCTGAGGCGCTATTCACAGTGACAGGCGCAGCCCGTCCCGAGCAATGGTCACCGCTGCCGGCAGGTCGCCGTGGCCGGATTCAAGCCAGTCATCCAGTTCATGGCCAATATGTGTCAGCAGGGTGCGGCCTGGGGCGAGCAGTTGATGGGTGTGTAGCGCCCGGGTCAGGTCGTTGTGGTTGCGTGGGGGTGTTCGTCGCGGTGGCTCACTGCAGTCGAGTACCAGCCAGTCGAGTCGTGGCTGTTGCTGTAAAAAGTCCTGGGTGACGCGCGGCAGACCGAGGGTGTCGGTGAGCCAGGCGAGCCGGGTACCGGGGGTTTCAATCAGCAGTCCCTGGGTTGGGCGCGAATGGGTCAGCGGCAGCGGGGTCAGGCTAAAGCCTGGGAACTGCTGGCGCTCAAAGGCCGGGCAGGGGGGCTGGAACTCGAACACGCCTGGGTGGCGGTACAGGTCATCTGCTCCCTTGGGATCATCGGGCCGGTAGACCGGAATTTTACTGCGGCACTGGCCCCAGCGCAGGTGAAACAGCCCCTGTACATGATCCATGTGAAAGTGGGTCAGCAGAACCCGCCGTATATCATCGAAAGCGAAACGCTCGGCCAAGTCGGTACAGCCGGCATCAATCAGCGTTGTGCCCTCATCGGTGTGCAGCGCCGCGCTGCAGGGCCTGCGTTTGCGGGCCGGATCCAGACGCGCCCGCTGGCAAGCACCGCAGTTACAGCCCCAGCGCGGGACCTGGCCAGCATCACCGGTACCGAGAAACTCCAGTTCAGGCATAAAGCTGCCTCCTCCAATGTGTCCGTGCCATCATGAGTCGCCGCCCCCGTTTACCGCGCCAGGCGTTGTCAGCAGGTGGCAAAGCGCATGGGTGGCCTGGTCGATGGGGCCGTCGTTATTAATAACGCTGACCCCATTATTGATACCGTTAACGAGTTCCCGGGCCCGCAGCAGGCGCGCGGTGATATCGGCCTCGGATTCCCGACCGCGCGCCTGCAGTCGGCTGCGCAGCACCGTTTCGTTTACCTGCAGCAGCACCGGCAGCAGGGTGCTACCAAAGCGTTGCTGTGCCTGCTGCAGCTGAGCCCGGGATCCATTCACCAGTACATTGCAGCCGGCTTCCAGCCATGTATGGGCTTCGACACCGATGCCATAACTCAAGCCGTGGGCCTGCCAGTGCAGGCAGAAAAGCCCGAGGTGCTGGCGTCGGGCGAACTCCTGGGGGCTGAGCTCTATATGGTTTTCGCCCCCGGCTTGCCAGGGGCGGGTGATATAGCGATGGGCCAGCAGCAGCCCGGCGGAGTCAGGGGCCTGGGTGCGCAGCGTTTGCAGCAGCGTGTCCTTGCCGCTGCCAGAGGCGCCCATCAGGTAGACCAGGCGACCGCGGATTATGGGTTCAGAAGACACGTTGACCATCCTTCCAGACATGCTCGACATGCACATCGCGCTGGGCATCCTGGTGTGCCCAAACTAGATCGGCGCGGGCCCCCTGTTCTATGCGGCCGCGGCTTGTCAGCCCCGCCGCATCCGCCGGGCGCCGGGTTACCAGGGCGATGGCGCGGGCCAAATCGTAGTCATTGTTCTCAAGATCAGCCAGTTTAAAGGCGCCCTCCAGCAGGCTGGCGGGGTAGTAATCGCTGGACAGTACATCCAGCAGGCCTTCGCTGGCGAGTATATGGGCTGCGATATTGCCGGAGTGCGATCCGCCGCGCACCACGTTGGGTGCGCCCATCAGCACCGCCATGCCGCTTTTGTGTGCGGCCTGTGCCGCCTCCAGCGTGGTGGGGAATTCAGCGATCGCCATGCCCAGTGCGACAGACTCATCGACATGAGCCCGGGTGGCATCGTCGTGGCTGGCCAGGGCGATGCCCTGTTGCCGACAGTAGTCGCAGATGTCCCGGCGATAGCTGTCGCTGTAGCGGGCGCTGGCGTCCTGCTGGCGCTCGATAAAGGCTTCAAGCTCTGCATCCGATAACTTGTACTTGCCCTGATAGTACTCGCGGTATTTTGCCAGGTCGGCAAACTGGCGCTGGCCCGGTGAATGGTCCATTACCGATACGAGTTGTACGGCGGTGCGTTTCACCAGAGAGTGGAAGTTGTCCAGCGTATCGGCGTGGCTGACTTCACAGCGCAGGTGCAGCAGGTGGTCGGCGCGCATCAGGCCGCGGCTGCGGGCCTCGCCCAGAGCGTCCACCATGCGCGACAGGTTGGCCAGGCGTTCGCTGCCTTCAATGACATCGCCAATGGAGACGGCATCGAACACGCTGGTAATGCCGGCGCTGATCATCTGCGCATCGTGGGTCTTTACCGCCGAGATGCCGGGCCAGGCAACGCCAGGGCGGGGCGTGAAGTATTTTTCCATATTGTCGGTATGCAATTCGACCAGCCCCGGCAACAGTAGGTCGCCCTCGCAGTCGATGGCGCCCGGCAGGGATGAAAGGCCCTGATCGACGGACTGGATAACACCGTTTTCGATGTGCAGGCTGCCCTCAACCACTTCGTTGGAGAGGACAATTCTTGCGTTGGTCAAAATCATCTCTGAATCCCTTGTCTGGGGTGGCAGCTGTCTGTAGCAGACGCTGTATCAGGCGGCCGGGCGACGCAGATCGAACAGGCGATCGGCGACAGCGTGGCGTGCAGTCTGGTCGTGGAAGATACCAACGATGGCGGCGCCGCGATCACGGGCGGCAGCGATCAGCTGCACCACGACCTCGGCGTTGCGGGCATCCAGTGAGGCGGTTGGCTCATCCAGCAGCAGTATCGGGTATTCGACAATAAAGCCGCGGGCGATATTGACCCGCTGCTGTTCGCCGCCGGAAAAGGTGCCCGGTGCCAGGCTCCAGAGCCGCTCCGGTACATTGAGTCTGCGCAGCAGTGCCAGCGCGCGGACTTCGCATTGCTCCCGCGGGATGCCCAGTTCGCGCAGCGGCTGCATCACCACGTCCAGTGTCGATACCCGCGGTATAACGCGCAGAAACTGGCTCACGTAGCCCAGTGTGCGGCGACGCACCTGCAGCAGTTCGCGGCTGCTGGCGCGGGTCAGGTCCAGCAGTTCGCCATCGTGGCGCACCTGCAGGCTGCCGCAACTGGGCAGGTAGTTGGCGTAGAGGGTGCGAAGCAGCGTACTCTTGCCGGCGCCACTTTCCCCGTGCAGCACAACGCATTCGCCGGCCTGTACGCTGAGGTCTACTCCCTGCAGCACCTCCAGCCGTGTGCCTTGCTGGTTGTGCAGAGTGAAGGTCTTGGACAGCCCCTCCAGCTTGATCATGGTGTTCATTGTTGTTTCCTTGTGCGGCGCTTGCTCGACCATAGTGTTTTCACCTTTCACCTTTCACCTTTCACCTTGCATTCGGCTGGGCTCAGGGTGTCAGGACGGATGACACCAGCAACTGGGTGTAGGGGTGCTGGGGGTCATCCAGCACCTGGTCGGTGAGTCCGGTTTCCACGACCCGGCCGTGGCGCATCACCACCAGACGCTGGGCCAGCAGCCGGGCCACGGCCAGGTCATGGGTAACGATTACAACCGCCAGGTTCAGATCCGTGACCAGGCCGCGCAGCAGATCGAGCAGCCGCGCCTGCACCGAGACATCGAGGCCACCGGTGGGCTCGTCCATGAACACCAGCCTGGGATGGGTCACCAGATTGCGGGCAATCTGCAGACGTTGCTGCATGCCGCCGGAATAGGTTGCGGGCTTGTCGTCGATCCGGGTTGTATCGAGTTCGACGTCGGCCATCCATTTGAGGCTGCGCTGGCGGATAGAGCCGTAATTGCGCTCGCCCACGGCCATCAGCCGTTCACCTATATTGGCACCGGCCGAGACGCCCATGCGCAACCCGTCGCGGGCGTGCTGGTGGACAAAACCCCACTCGGTGCGCAGCAGGCGGCGGCGCCGCGCTTCGGGCAGGGCATAGAGATCAAGCCAGCGGTTTTCCTCATCACGATAGGACACGCTGCCTGCGGTTGGGGTAACGCGGCCCGACAGGCAGGAGAGCAGGGTCGATTTTCCGGAGCCGGATTCGCCGACAATGCCCAGTACTTCACCGGGGTAAAGATCAAAGCTGACGTCCTCGCAGCCCTTGCCGGGGGCATACAGCATGGACAGGGCATTTACGCGCAGCAGGGGCGTGTCGAGATCGGTATTGTTAAACGCGGTATTCAAGCTGTTCATGCGGCGTTTTCCTTGGCGGCCTGGTCGACGGCCTGGTCGACGGCGTGGCTGCGGCTGCGGCAGTAGTCGGTGTCTGAGCAAATAAACATTTTCCCGCCTTTGTCATCGGTGATGACTTCATCGAGAAAGCTTTGATTGCTGCCGCAGATGGCGCAGCTCTGTTCCCAGCGCTGAATCTCGAAGGGGTGGTCCTCAAAATCCAGGCTCTGGACGTCGGTAAAGGGCGGCACCGCGTAGATGCGTTTTTCACGCCCGGCGCCGAACAGTTGCAGCGCGGGGGAGTGGTGCATTTTAGGGTTGTCAAATTTGGGAATCGGTGACGGATCCATGACATAGCGGCCGTTCACCAGCACCGGATAGGCATAGGTGGTGGCGATATGGCCGTGCCGGGCTATGTCCTCGTAGAGCTTGACGTGCATGACGCCATAGTCTTCCAGCGCATGCATCTTGCGGGTTTCCACTTCGCTGGGTTCGATAAAGCGCAGCGGGTCCGGAATGGGCACCTGGTAGATCAGTATCTGGCCGGCTTGAAGGGGCTGTTCCGGGATGCGGTGGCGGGTCTGGATCAGGCTGGCATCCGCGGTGCGCTCGGTGGTGGCAACGCCGGTGAGGTCGCGAAAGAACGCGCGAATACTCACGGCATTAGTGGTGTCATCGGCGCCCTGGTCTATGACCTTGAGCACATCATCGGCACCGATGACGGCTGCTGTGACCTGCATGCCACCGGTGCCCCAGCCGTAGGGCATGGGCATTTCACGGCCGCCGAAGGGCACCTGATAGCCGGGAATGGCGACGGCCTTCAGCAGCGCGCGACGAATCATGCGCTTGGTCTGTTCATCAAGATAGGCGAAGTTGTAGCCATCGCGGACGGCGTGCGCGTTCATGCGGGTATCTCCTGGGGGGCGCCGGCGGTGCGCAGTTTTCGCAAAAGTTCCAGCTCGGACTGGAAATCGACGTAGTGGGGCAACTTGAGGTGGGATACAAAGCCGGCGGCCTCGACGTTGTCGCAGTGGGCCAGCACAAACTCCTCCTGCTGCGCCGGCGAGCTGCGTTCCTCGTCGTAGTCATCGGCTTGCAGGGCGCGATCAACCAGCGCCATGGACATGGCCTTGCGCTCGGCGTAGCCAAAGGTCAGGCCGTAGCCGCGGGTAAAGCGGGCGTCCTCGTCTGCGCCATGGGTGAAGCCGTTGACCAGCTCGCACTCGGTAACCTCGATGTCGCCAATGCTGACGGCAAAGCCAAGCTCTTCAGGGGCTATCAGGACTTCAACCTCGCCGACACGGATCTCTCCTGCGAAAGGATGGTTGCGGCCATAGCCTCGCTGGGTGGAATACCCCAGCGCCAGCAGGAAGCCTTCATCGCCGCGCACCAGGGACTGCAGCCGCGCGGAGCGGTTGCAGGGAAAGCTGGGCGGGTCGCGGGTGATATCGGCAGGGGCGGCACCATCATCCTGTTCGGTCACGATCAGGTCTTCGCGCTCCAGAATCTGCAGTACGCGGGACAGGGTCTCGGGGTCTGCGGCTTCGGCTCTGGCTTCATCTGCGCCGACGGGCGCTGGCCCCTGGGCCCAGGAATCGTCTGCAGCGGCCATAAGGCTGAAGTCCAGCAGGCGGTGGCTGTAGTCAAACGTGGGCCCCAGGCGCTGGCCGCCCGGCAAATCCTTGTAGATGGCGGAGATGCGCCGATTCACCTGCATCGCTGTGGTGTCCAGCGGCAGACTGCTACAGAAGCGACTCAGGGTGGTGCGGTAGGCGCGCAGCAGGAAGATGGCTTCGACCAGATCGCCCCCCGCCTGCTTGATGGCCAGTGCCGCCAGGGTGGGGTCGCAGATGGAGCCTTCGGTCATGACCCTGGCCACGGCAAAGGGCATCTGTTGCTCGATTTGCACCACCGACAGCTCCGGCTGGGCGCGGTCGCCGCGGCGGCGCTCGGCCAGGCGCTGGTGGGCGTTTTCGATGGCTTTCTCGCCACCTTTGACTGCAACGTACATTAACGGACCTCCGTGGCTGCGGTGCTCAGGCAGCTGCTGACGCGGGTGGTGCGGGGAATGCAGATCAGCTGATGCTGATCGATCAGCATCAGGTCGATCCCCTGGGGAAAGCTATCCTGGCGGTTCAGCAGCTCGTCCAGCACGGGGCCTGTCAGGCCGCTGACATAAATCTGGCGCTCGCCGTCGATGCCGGGGCCGCTCAGGGTCAGGCAGTGGCTGCTGCGGGGGCCCTCCAGGCTGACTTCCAGCAACAGGGTCATGCCGGTTTCGGGGTATTCGGGGCTGCCACGGCCAAAGCCCTCCAGCGTCTGCAGTTCGCCCTGGCGGGCGAGGGCAAAATGCGCCTCTTCGCGCTGTCCGGTCAGGCTGAGGCCGCAATGAAAGCGCAGGTTGCGCTCTATGCCGGGGCGATCAAATTCCGGCGAGAGCCAGAGCCGCGTATCGCTGTCGAGCAGCGTCTGGCAGAGCGCGAAACTGGCTGGGGCCAGCCCCTCGGGGGTTGCGGGGCTGCAGAGCTGCACCTGGGTGCCGGGTTCGCTCATGGCTCGCAGAATCTGGCGAAAGCATTGCTGGCTGTCGTGTACGCTATCGTCGAAGCCGCGTATCAGGGTATCGCTGGACATCAGTCTTCTCCGCGGACCAGGGTGAAAAAGTCGACTTTGGTGCTGTCTGCCTCGGCGTCACGGGCGCTGCGGGCGGCACTCTGCTGCCGGGCCAGGGGCTCGATGATGTCACTGAGCAGTTGCGTCTGCCGGGCCGACTCCTGCAGCAGGGCGTCGAGCTCAGCGGCCAGGCGAGCCTGCTGCCTGTCACGCCCGGCCACAAAGGCATAGCCCAGGTGGCCGGCAGGGGATCGGACGACACAGCGGGTCAGGGTCATGTCGCCGAGGTTGAATTGCGCGCCTGTGCCGCCACTGCGGGCGCGCACCTGGGTCAGGCCCGTTTCAGGTGCCCGGATAAGCTCAAACTCGGTGTCCGGTTCCGGTCGGTACAGGGCGCAGAGCTGGGCACGCGGCGCACGGGCAAGGATGGACATCCAGTGCTGACGCGGGGTTGGGTTTTGCATTATCAAGGCTCCAGACTGTATTCAAACATGTCGCTGCGACTGAGGCTGAGGGAGTATTCCTTCAGTGCCCCTGTCGTGGCGTGGAAGTTTTGGGTATGTACTTCGAGCACAGGTACGCCGCGGCCAAGCTGCAGCTGGTTGCACTCTTCAAAGTTGGGCATGCGTGCCCGCAGCCGGGTATTGCCGCGTTTGAGCGGGCAGTTGAATTGCTGCAGCAGGAACTGGTGCACAGACCCGCTGTGGAACGCCTGCATTTTTTCGAGTTCGACATCAAACAGGTGATGGCGAATCAGACAGGCGGATCGGCCATCGATCAGACGGCAGGTCGTCAGCAGCACATAGGCTGTATTTGCGGGCAGCTCAAGCCGGTCGGCCAGGCCCGGGCGCAGCTTCTCGAGCCTGCAATCAAGTACCCGGGTTTCCAGGCTCAGACCAATGCTGGCCAGGTTGTGGCTGTAGCTGGCACGGTCATGCAGTACATAGTCGATCTTGGGTTTTGCGATCTGGTTGCCAATGCCCTGGAAGCGGCGCACCAGGCCGTCCTGCACCAGCTCATCGACCGCCCGGCGCAGGGTGTGCCGGTTTACATTGAAGCGTTCCGCCAGCTGTTTTTCCGGCGGCAGAAAGTCACCGATCTGGTACTGGTGGCGAATCTCGTCGCGCAGTTCGGTGGCGATTTTCAGGTAAACAGCCATGTTGTCTATACAAGTCCGTGAGTGAGAAAAATAGGCCGGGTCATATGAAGGCCTTGCGCAGTTGCTGTGATGACAGATCGATCAGGGTGACGCACAGAATGATCATGATCATCAGGGCGCAGGTCTGCTGAAACTGAAAGCCGCGAATGCTTTCCCACAGCACTACGCCGACACCCCCGGCACCGACCATTCCCACGACGGTGGCGGAACGCACATTGGATTCGAAGCGGTAGAGCGAGAACGAGATCCACAGTGGCAGCACCTGGGGGATCACGCCGTAGACGATTTCTTCCAGCGGGTTGGCGCCGCTGGCCCGCACGCCTTCAACCGGGTGGGGGTCTATGGCTTCTACCGCCTCGGAAAACAGCTTGGCCAGCACTCCGGTGGTGTGGATAAACAGCGCCAGCACACCGGCAAAGGGCCCCAGCCCCACGGCCACCACAAACAGCATGGCGAAGACCATTTCATTGATGGCGCGGGCTGCATCCATCAGGCGTCGGGTGGGCTGGTAGACCCAGGCGGGTACCAGGTTTTCCGAACTCATCAGCCCCAGGGGAATGGCGCAGACGATTGCCAGCACAGTGCCCCAGAGGGCTATATGCACGGTGGTGATCATTTCGCTCAGGTACAGGCGCCAGTCGCGAAAATCCGGCGGGAAAAAGTCGGCGGCAAACTCGGCCATATTGGCGCTGTCCCGGAACAGTTGCAGCGGATTCATTTCCGCCTCTTCCCAGCCCCAGCCGAGCATAAGCAATAGCGCGGCCCAGGCGAGGCTGGCCTGCCAGTTAAAGCGCTGCCGGGGCAGCTGATCGATGCGAATAGCCGTAGTCATGCGGTATGTCGTCTTGAAGTGAGGGGGCGGCGGGGTGCCGCCCCTGGGGTTAGCTGTTACGTAGGTATCCGTCGGGCATTAGCGTGCGGCGGCGTCCAGCGCCGCCATGCGACGGTTCAGTGTCGCCAGCTGGGTATCGATCTCGGCAAGTTTTTCCTGCTTTTGCCTGTCATTCAGGGTGGTGTCGCCGACCAGAGCGAGGCGCTCCTTGAACAGCACGAGCTGGCGAATAGGCAGCAGTTGATCATCGCTGGAGGGCTTGAACGGCGCCCAGCCAAGGGCCTTGAGCACAGTCAGGTGCTGCACGTTGCCGTCGGTGCCGTAACCCATGATGAAGTCATAGATTTTGCTCTTGTCGACTTCGGGCAGGTTCTTGCGCCAGACGATGGGGTCGGACGGAATCAACGGCGATTTCCAGATGACCTTGACCTTCTCCACCTTGTCCGGATGGGTCTTGGCGATACGGTCGACGTTCTCGGTGTTGTTGGTGGCGATATCCAGCTGACCATTGGCCACTGACAGGAAATTGGTTTCATGGCCGGCATTGGTCGTGCGCTTGAAAGCGACCTTGGGGTCGATGCCGTTGCGGGCGAACACGTAGTAACCGGGTACCAGGAAGCCTGAGGTGGAGTTGGGATCGCCATTGCCGAAGTTCAGCTCGCCGGCATGCTTGAGCATGTCATCAATATTGTTGATCCGGTCGTTACTGGCCTGGGTGATTAGCACGCTCCAGTAACCTGGGTTGCCGGTAACATCAATTGTCTGGGCGAAGATTTCGCCACCGGCCCGATCGACGGCTTCCATGGCGGATTTGTTGCCGAACCAGGCCACATCAACCTTGTCGAAGCGCATGCCCTGAATGATGCCGGCGTAGTCGGAGGCGAAGAAGGGTTTGACCTCGACGCCAAGCTCGCGCGACATGTCGGCCAGGAAGGGTTGCCACAGGGTTTTCAGGTTCTGCGATGATTCGGTGGAAATAATGCCGAAATTCAGCGCCTTGGCGGCGTCATCGGCCAGTGCCGTACCGGCAATGCCAAGGCTCAGGCCAAGGCCTGCGGCCAGGCCATTAAACAGTTTTTTCAGTTTCATGGGGTGAGCTCCTGTGTGCTTGAACGCCATCAGGCGGGGGAAAGAGTGAAAGTGGCTGGAGTACGGGCGGCGAGGTGCGGCTCTGTGTCCGGCAGGCCGCGATACAGCTGTGCCAGCTGATCGGCGCCCAGTTCCTGTATGGGGCCGTCGAACTGCAGCTGACCGTGGCGCAGTGCCACGGCACGGTCGCAGTAGCTGCGGGCGTAGTCGACCTGATGCAGCGTCACCACGACGGTGATGCCGTCGTCCTGGTTGATACGGCGCAGAGTCTCCATGACCAGGCGAGAGGATTCAGGGTCCAGCGAGGCGATGGGTTCGTCGGCGAGGATGATTTCTGCACGCTGCATCAGGGTGCGGGCAATGGCGACCCTCTGCTGCTGGCCGCCGGACAGGGTAGAGGCCCGCTGCCTGGCAAAGTCCGCCATGCCGACGCGCGCCAGGGCGTCAAGGGCGTCCTGCTGTTCGGCTTGGGTAAAGTGGCCGGTCAGGCTGCGCCAGACAGGGATGCGGCTCAGGCCGCCGATCAGCACATTGTTGAGTACGCTCAGACGACCGATCAGGTTGAACTGCTGAAAAACATGACCAATGCGGGCACGGGATTGGCGTACGCCAGGCTGCAGTCGGCCGTTGCGCTGAACGTCACGACCCAGCACCTGCACATGGCCCTGACTCTGACGATCGGCCAGAGTCAGCCCAGAGATGTGGCGCAACAGAGTGGACTTGCCAGATCCGGAGGGCCCAATCAGGGCGACCATCTCTCCCTGGCTGATTTGCAGGTCGACGTCGCACAGAGCCTGCTGACTGGGGTTGAACGACTTGCGAATGGAGTGAATATCGATAACGTGCATGAGGGCCTCTGTTGTTGTCCCGGCGATGGAGGCAACTTTAAAGAGGCTTCGTGACAGTGCGGTTATCTAGACATGTACGACAGGTGTCGGTTTTATGACCCTTTCAGTTCGAGTGTGCGAGAACGCCGGCTCAGGCGGCGCCGTTGAGCAATGGCATCAGCTCACTGCGACAGGCCTCGCTGTTGCCCAGGCGTTCAGGGGCGCTGACATCGACCAGCAGAACGCGGCGGTTGTCGAGCGCCAGGCTCAGGGTAACGCAGCGCTGACCGGTGCTGATATCGAGGTAGGGCGCCGAGCGCAGGATGCGGCGCTGGTAGTCGGTGGAGCCAATCAGCTGGTAAAAGTACGGCCGCCAGCTCCAGTTGTTGCCGACCACACTGCTGTCGGTCTGCCACTGGCCCTCGTTAAAACTGTAATTGGGCGAAGTCTGATCGCCTTCGCGGTTGCAGATATACAGACGCTGGATGTCGGAGCTTGGATAGTAATTTTCCAGTGCCGCGCTGCCGTTGCCGGTGACGAGCAGGTCGCGCAGCGCCAGCAGGCTGCTGTGCAGACGCTTTTCCTGCCACTGGGCCCTGGCGGTATGCTCTACTGACATGTCCAGACGGCGGTTCAGCAGTTGTCGCACCCGTGCCTTTGTCGAGTCGGCGTCGACAAATTCGGGCAGTGCCGGAGCAAAGACATATCCCTGCACATAGCTGGCATTGCACTGCAGAGCGAGATAAAAATCCTCGGCGGTTTCTACGCCCTCGCAGACGATCTTGCTGCCCAGTTGCGCGCCCATCTGGCCGACCATCTGCAGAATCGCCTCTTTACGGGCATTGCATGCACCAATGTGGAACATGCGCAGGTCCAGCTTGATCAGGTTGGGGGTGAAGGAGAGCAGGCGGTCAAGCTGCTGGAAGCCGGTGCCAAAGTCGTCGTAGGCAATGCCAAGGCCTGCGGCACGGTAACGGCTGGCCTGGCGGTGAATCTGTTCAATGTCGCCGTTTTGTTCGGTGATCTCCATTATCAGCCGGGCAGGATCCAGTCCGAGTTGTCGGATCATCGACAGCGTGGGTTGGTCATCATTGGCCTGCAGGTTGTCGATCCACTCAGGCGACAGATTCAGGCTCAGGAACTGCGGGCCATCCAGGGTGCTGAATTTTTGCAGTGCCTGAAAGCGTACGCTGCGATCCACGTCGAGGCGCTCGGCAGCAGAGCGGGCCGGGTCAGTGAAAATGTCTGCAGCCGACTCGACTTCGCCCCTAGGCCCCTTGCGGCGGGCCAGGGCTTCGAACCCGGCAACCCGGCCGCTGGCGACTTCGACAATAGGCTGAAACCAGGGAAATACCGTCTCGCTCATACTGACCTCGTGTTTCTGCTGATGCTGTGGCTATCACTTCTGGGCAAGAATAAGGCAATCGCCGTGCCAGGCTGATATGCAGCAGAGCCTGGTCGGACTGTCGACCATAGTCGGGGCTGGAAAATGATATCTTTGCTTTGGCATCACCGCCGTATGGGTAATAATGAACGCTGTTTTTGTCGTTATGAGTCAGCGCTACGAATGCTTTCAGGGAAACGCGTTAACCACATCACAGATCCCCTCCCGCTTAGCTGGGTGCCGGATCCCAAACGCCTTGATCTGTTCGCCAAAGATCCTGCCGCTGGCCCACAGCTGCTGTTCTTTACCGGCGGTTCAGCGCTGGACAGTACCAGCCGTGCCCTCAAGCGTTTTACCCATAATTCTGTGCATCTGGTGACCCCCTATGATTCGGGGGGCAGTTCGGCGATTCTGCGCCAGGCCTTTTCGATGCCGGCCATCGGTGACCTGCGCAGCCGGCTGATGTCGCTGGCGGATGAGCGGGTGACGGGGCACCCGGAAGGTGTGCGGCTGTTTGCACATCGGCTGTCCAGGGACGACGATGCGGCACTGCTGCGGGCGGAGCTGGATTGCATTATCGCCGGTGTACACCCGCTGGCGGCGGTGATTGAAGAACAGACCCGGGAGCTGATCTGTATTCAGCTGCAAGCCTGTCGCGAAGCCATGGCAGAGGATTTTGATCTGCGTGGTGCCAGCATTGGTAACCTGGTACTGGCGGGCACTTATCTGCGCAATGACAAGAATCTGGATGCGGCCATCGCCGAGTTTGCCCGCCATGCCCAGGTGCTGGGCGGCGTACACACAGTAACCAATGACAATTACCATCTGGTGGCGCATCTGGATGACGGCTCCAGAGTGATAGGTGAACACCTGATCACCAGCCTGGATCTGGCGGCCAGGAATGCGGTGATCGAACAGCTGAGCCTGAGCCATTCGCTGGATGAGTGGCAGCCGGTACAGTCGGTGCTGTCCGAGTCGCGCCTGCGCATGATCGCCACCGCCGAGCTGATCTGTTTTCCGCCCGGCAGTTTTTACACCAGCGTGCTGGCTAATCTGCTGCCCCGCGGTGCTGGCCGGGCCATAGCGGCCAGTACCGCGCCCAAGGTGTATGTGCCGAGCCTGGGGACGGATTCTGAACAGCAGGGCATCAGCCTGACGGACACAGTGCGGCGTTTGCTGGCCGTGCTGAGTCAGGACTGTGACCAACCGATACCGGTGGAGCAGCTGTTGAACTATGTGATTATCGACAGTCGCAATGGGCGTTATAACGGCGGCATTGATGCACCGGCGCTGCAGGCTTTGGGCGTGCGGGTGCTGGACCTGCCACTGGTGTCCGAGCAGAGCGCGCCCCTGGCCGATGCGCAGCTGTTGACTGAGGCGCTGTTGTCACTGACCTGATGGTGGCGTTTTTTAGAGGATCCGGCGGGGCTTAGCTCCGCTGTTTGATTGCCCTGATGTCCCTTTTCCGCACCTATTGGCGGCTCTGAACCTCCCGAGCTCAGCCGTCGTGCTGCCCCCCGTCGTTATACAGTCCTCTCGGTGCATCGTCTGTAGCTGCGGTGCAACACCGCTGCGATGCATCACTATCCTCCAGTATTCCTCTATTGTGGCACCTCTGCGGTGGCTGAATTTACTTCAGCTATAGTTGTGCTATTTGAATTAGAAAGAAGAGCGGGTTACAGACGCTACTAAGAAGCACTGTTAAGTCTTGCAAAACCCATTCACCCGAAGGAGAGGTCTATGTCGGTAGCTGTCGCGTCCCGCATGGAGCACCTGGATGACAGTTCGCTGGGCCAGGCGCTGGTCAGGGCCGGGCGCTTGTCGGAAGCGGACTTGCTTAGAGTCGAGCGCATGCGTGCCGGCCAACCTGAGGCGGCTGGGCTATCGGCTCTGTTGGTCAAGCTCGGGCTGGTATCCGAGCGCAATATGGCGGCCAGTCTGGCCGAGCTGCTGCAGTTGCCACTGGCCCAGGTGGCGGACTATCCGCAGGTTGCAGTGCTGGATGGCAGCTTGTCGTACCGTTTCATGAAGGAGGCGCAGCTGATACCACTGCGCCTTGATGATGAAACTCTGGTGCTGGCCATGGCCTGCCCACAGGATACCTTTGCCCGGGAGGCGGTGGCACTGGCGGTGGATAAGTCCCTCAGCGTAGTGGTGGGGGTTGGATCTGATATCGATGCGGCGCTGGAGCGACTGCACGGTGAGGGCCAGAGCCAGATGGGAGGCATTTTGTCCGAGGTGGCACCCAGCGAGGATGTCGAGGAGAGTGTTGAACTGCTGATGGACATGGCCAGCGGCGCGCCTGTGATACGGCTGGTCAATCTGATTATTCAGCGTGCGGTCGAGGCGCGGGCGTCGGATATTCATATAGAACCCTTCGAAAATAGTCTCAAGGTGCGCTTTCGTATCGACGGCGTACTCAAGGAAGGCGAAGCGCCGCCGGTGAAAATGTCCCCGGCGGTGATTTCCCGTATCAAGATAATGGCGCGGCTCAATATTGCCGAGCGACGTCTGCCCCAGGATGGTCGTATCGAATTGCGGGTGCAGGGGCAGGATCTGGATGTGCGTGTTTCCACCGTGCCCACCATGCACGGTGAGAGCGTGGTGCTGCGTTTGCTGAACCGCGAAAGTGTGTCGCTGGATTTCATCGAGCTGGGGTTTTCCGAAGACATTCGCCAAGACCTGGAACAACTGCTCAAAATTCCCAATGGCATGATTCTGGTGACGGGCCCCACCGGTAGCGGTAAAACCACCACGCTCTACACCGCCATGCACCGCCTGAATACGCCAGATCGCAAGCTGATTACAGTGGAAGATCCGGTGGAGTACCAGCTCGAGGGTATTAATCAGATCCAGGTGAAATCGGCTATCGGTTTGAGCTTTGCCAACGCGCTGCGCTCCATCGTGCGGCAGGATCCGGACGTTATTATGGTGGGCGAGATGCGCGACCTGGAAACTGCCCGCATTTGCATTCAGTCGGCCCTCACCGGTCATCTGGTGCTTTCCACCCTGCATACCAATGATGCCGCCAGCAGTGTGACCCGTTTGCTCGAAATGGGCGTAGAGGACTATCTGCTCACCTCGACTCTGCATGCGGTTGTCGGCCAGCGCCTGGTGCGCTTGCTGTGCAATCATTGCAAGGAAGCTTATGAACCGCTGGAGGAAGTGACCCGGGAACTCAGGCTCAAGGAGATGAACGCAGGACAGCCGGTGCGGCTGTACCGCGCCAGGGGCTGCGACCACTGCCAGAATACGGGTTTTCATGGCAGGCTGGTGATCCATGAGTTGCTGATGATGAACGATGAAGTGCGCCGCTTGGCGCTGCAGCATGCGGATTCGGGGCGGATTCTGCAGGCCGCCCGGGCCGCCGGAATGCGTACCCTGTACGAGGATGGCTGCCTGAAAGCCCTGGCGGGCCTGACCAATCTCGAAGAAGTGATTCGTGTTACCCAGGAGTCCTGAGTCATGGCGCAGTTTCAGTACCGGGCGGTAACGGCGGAAGGCGAGGAGCGCAGCGGTGCGCTCGAAGCCGCCGATCAGGCCGCTGCGGTGCAGCAGCTGCAGCGCGGCGGTCTGATTCCCATCTCGGTGGCTGAGGCGGGCAGCGCTACAGGCTTGGCCTCGCTGCTGCAGCTGAAACTGACCCTGGGCGCATCCTCGCAGCGTCAGGTGCTGCAGTTCAGTCTGGACCTTGCGACCCTGATGCGCGCCGGTGTCACCCTGGACAGGGCGCTGGATATCATGCGTCGCGTCGCGGGTGACGAGCAATCGCTGGCACTGCTGGGGCGAATTCAGGATGGCGTGCGCAAGGGACAGGCGCTTTCAGTTGTATTGAAAGAACAGGGTGGTCGCTTTTCGCGTTTTTATATCAGCATGGTGCATGCCGCCGAGATGTCCGGCAGCCTGGCGGACGGCCTGGGCGATTTGGCACTCTATCTTGAGCGCAGCCGCGAATTGCGCGAAAAAACCCTGTCGGCGCTACTCTATCCGCTGATACTGCTGAGCGTTGCCGGGCTCTCGCTGCTGGTGATTCTGACCTATGTTATTCCGCAGTTTCAGCAACTGTTCGATGATATGGGCAAGGCGCTGCCGCTTTCGACTCAGATAGTGATCGGCCTGGCCGAGCTGGTGCGCGATGGCGGACCCTGGGCGCTGTTATCGCTGATCCTGTTCGGGCTCTGGTTACGGCGCCGCTTGCAGGAGCCAGATGTACGGCTGCGCTGGGATGCCTGGCTGTTGCGTCTGCCGCTGCTGGGCAGCCTGTTGCAACGCCTGGATACGGCCCGTTTCAGTCGCAGTCTGGGCACACTGGTGCGCGGTGGCGTGCCGCTGTTGAGTGCGTTGCAGATAGCACGGGAAACGCTTTCAAACAGCATGATGGTGCAGGGCGCCGATACCGCTGCGGCGAGCCTGAAAGAGGGGCGCCGTCTTGCCGAGCCACTGCAGGCCACAGGCGTGTTTCCAACCCTGGCGCTGCAGATGATCCAGGTGGGTGAGGAAACCGGCCAACTCGATGACATGCTGCTCAAGGTGGCGGATGTCTATGACCGCGAGGTGGCCAATGCTCTGCAACGCATGTTGACCATTCTGGAACCCGTACTGATCGTGGGGCTCGGGCTGATGATCGCCGGCATTATCATGTCGATCCTGGTTGCGATCATGTCCATCAACGAATTGCCACTTTGACCCCTGCCAACCGACCCTGAGGACTGCTAATCGTGAGTATTTTCGCCATCCATGCAAAGCCCCCCGTAGCCTCTGCCAGAGCGAGGTTCAGGTCCGCAGGCTTTACGCTGCTTGAGCTCTTGGTGGTGCTGGTAATTCTCGGGTTGCTGGCAAGTCTGGTCGGCCCGCAGGTGCTCAAGCACCTGGGCACCTCCAAAACCAAAACGGCGGCGCTACAGGTTGAAGAACTGAGTGCGGCGCTCGACCTGTACCGGCTTGAAGTGGGCCGTTATCCGACGGGGGCCGAGGGGCTGGATGCGCTAATCAAGCAACCCTCCAGTGCGCCTAACTGGAATGGCCCCTATCTGAAGAAAACCGTGGTACGCAAAGATCCCTGGGGCTATGACTATTTCTATGTCTTTCCCGGCCAGCACGGCGAGTTTGATCTTTATTCTCTGGGCGCTGATAACCGCGATGGCGGTGATGGGGAGAATCAGGATGTGCGCAGCTGGGAGTAACACTGGAGCCAGGCTGGCGTGAAAGCTGGCACCCAAACGGGCTTTACGCTGCTGGAGCTGCTGCTAGTGCTGGTGCTGGCTACGCTGATGCTGAGCTTGGTTGTGCCGCGCTTTGCCGCCGTGGTACCCGGCGTCGAGCTCAAAAGCACGGCGCAGAAAACGGCGTCTTTGCTGCGCTATGCCCGCAGCCGGGCGATGGCGGAAAGTCGCCTGATCGCCATTGAGCTTGATTCGCAGGCCCACACGTTGCGCCTGAGTCATAGTGATGCTCCCGTTGTTCTGCCAGACAGCATAGAACTGAGCGTCAGCGATACCGGTAACCTGGCGCTGGGGCATGAAATTTTGCCGCCCTCGGCCGTTAATGCCTCGATGCCAGGGCCGAGTATTCGCTTCTATCCCGATGGCAGCTCCAGTGGCGGCAGTCTGTTGCTCAGTGGCCCGTCCGGGCATTACCGCATCGACGTCGACTGGTTGACCGGCCGGGTGCAAATTGATACCGGATTCCGGGCGGAGGCTGCCCCCCATGGTTAGGTCGTTTAACGCTCGTGCCAGTGGGCAGCGCGGCTTTACGCTGCTGGAAGTGCTGGTGGCCTTCGTGATTCTGGCGCTGTCCCTGGGTGTCATTTTGCAGATTTTCTCCCTGACCATGCGTACCACCAGTAGCGCCAGTGCACAGCAGCAGGCGCTGTTGCTGGCCGAATCACGTCTGGCGGAGCTTGCGAGCCTGAAGGAGTTGCGCTCGGGGCGAGACCAGGGCCCTATTGATGAGCGCTTTGATTGGTCCTCGCGCATTGAACGCTTCACGTTTGCGGATCAGGAACCGACTGTGGAGTCCCTCTGGGTGCCCTACAAAATTGATGTGACGGTGCACTGGGGTGCCAATCAGGAACTCACCCTGACCACCCTGCGCCTGGTCAACGAGCAATGAATACCAGGGCCTGCGGGCGCCACAGCCAGGGTTTTACCCTGGTGGAACTGTTGATCGCGCTCTTGCTGACGGGCCTGGTGGCAATGCTGGTGTTCGGCGCCTTTCGCATCGCCACGGGCAGCTGGGAGCGGGTAATCCGGCAACAGGAGCGGGCGCACGAAAGCTACCTGGTACAGAGTTTTGTGCGGCGCTTGCTGGAGCAGGCGCAGCCCTTGAGCGTGCGGGATATCGAAACGCGACTGTCGGTTGCGATGCAGGGGGATGAACAGCAGCTGACCTTTGTTACCCAGCTACCGGCGCGGCGCGGTCTGGCACAACTCTACTGGTGTCAGTTGCGTGTGGCGGACTCAGGCAACGGCCAGCCGCGCCAGTTGATCATGGCTACGCGGGCTTACACCGAAGGCGAGGCGATCGACTGGCAGAACCCGCTTGAATCGACCGGCGAGGGTCTCAATGGCGCCCAATTACCCCTTGCCGGGCCTGAAGAAAGAGTGCTGTTGCAGGGGGTCGCCGCGCTTGAGCTGGAATACCTTTATTATGATGACGAAGGCGGGCCCCAGTGGCGCCGGGAGTGGAATAATGAGTCGGTATTGCCTTATTTGGTGCGCCTGCGAGTGTTGCCGGAGGGTGCCGATGGCCTGGCAGGCGAATCTGTTACCGCCTTCTGGCCGCAGCTGACCGTGTCACCGTCGGAGTACCGCTATGGCGGCAAAACACTGTTGTAATCATTCCGGGCCCGGTGGGGCTGGCTGTTATCAGCGGGGCCTGGCGCTGGTCGCTGTGCTCTGGGTGCTGGTGCTGCTGTCGCTGATGGCGGCCAACCTGTCCCAGGGTAGTCGCAGCAATGCCCAGCTGGCCCAGAATCTGGTGGCGGCGACTCAGGGCAAGTATGCCAGCGAGGCAGGCATGCAGTGGGCGCTATGGAATCTGCAGCAAGCGACAGAGCAACAGTGGTTGGCGGATGGCAGTGTACAGCGGCTGTTGCTGGATGATATCCCGGTGCGGGTGGCGCTGCAGGACGAGAGTGGCAAAATTGATCTGAATGCGGCTCCGGTGGAATTGCTCAGCGGGCTCTTTCTTGCCGCCGAGCTGGATAGCGCCACGGCGGATGCGCTGGCCGATGCGATTATGGATTGGCGTGACGGCGACGATCTGCGTCGCCTTAACGGTGCAGAAGACGATGATTACCTGGCAGCGGGTCGGGAAGAGGGGGCCAAGGATGCGCCCTTTGAGAGGGTCGAGGAACTGCAACGGGTGCTGGGTATGACGGCGGATATTTATAGCCGTGTTAAAGGCAGTCTTACAGTCTTCAATGGCGTAGGTCTTATCCATCCGCTCTATGCGCCTCGTCTGGCATTGCTGGCGTTACCCGGAGCGGATGAGGGCACTGTGGATCAGTATATCGAACAGCGGCGCCGTAACCGCGCTGATGGGCTGGAGGCGCCGGCCCCGCCTTTGCCAGAATCGCAATACATTGGCGCAGGGCGCGAGGGCGCCTATTACACCGTACTGGCCGAAGCCGAGGTAGGCCCTGTGGTGCGGGCCCGTTTCAGCGCCCAAATACAGCGTCGCGGCCGTTCTGCCCAGACTGGGCTGAGCCGAGTACAGCGCGAAATGGAGCCACTGTTTGCAGAGGATGACCAGTAAAAAAATGGTTGTAGTCGTTGGCTCCCTGGTACAAATACTCTGAAGTTGTCTGCCTTGCACTTGGGCTCCTGCGCCTAATATGAACTAGGCTCAACGAATAATTATTTTATTAAATAAGGAGATACCGGTGATCGAGACAACCGGTAGCCGATTTCAGCGTTGGCGGGAGGGGCTTTTTGCGCCTCTGTCCGGTTTTTGGTATTGGTGGAGCGCCGAATTGTGCGGGCTGCTGCCTGCCAGCTGGCGCCAGCGTTTCAGTATGACTGCACTGGTGCTGCGTATTGAGCAGCTGGAAAATCCTCAGCTGGTGGTGCTGGATAATGATGAAGAAGCCTATCGCGTGCCGCTGGATGCAGCCCCTGCACCGCAATTACGCCAGCAATTGCAGCAGATGGCGCGTGATACCGGGCACACCCTGCTGCAGCTCGATGGCCGCAGCGTTTTGCACAAGGTGTTGACCCTGCCTGGGGTTACCGAATCGCGACTTGAGTCGGTGCTGGGGTTCGAGATGGATCGTCACACGCCCTTTCGTGCCGATGAGGTTTACTACGGCTACCGGGTCGCCCGCCGCGACAGCGTGAATCAGCGAATTTTGGTGGATCTGTATCTGTTGCCGCGCAGCCGTCTGGATAAGGTGCTGCGACAGTTGCAGAGTTTTGGCATCGCGCCCACCGCTGTTTTCCCCCTTGATGCCGTTACGCCCAGCGCATTGGAACGTCAGACTCTCAACCTGCTGCCCAAACCGCAGCGCTCCAGCGTCGGTCAGCAGCGCCAGCGTTCATTGCGCAACCGAATTCTGTTGGCGGTGGTTTTACTGGCGCTGCTGGCGGGCTTCCCGCTGTATGAGCGCTCGGAGCGGGTAGCCAGGCTTGAGGCTGAACTGGAGCTGCCCCGCAGCGAGGCACAACGGGCCCAGCAGGTGCGCACCGAAATTGATGTGCTGGTGAATGGGCGGCAATTTCTGGGGCGCAAAAAGGCGGCTCAGGTGCCGGCATTAGTCATCCTTGATGAGCTGACGCGGTTGCTGCCGGACAATACCTGGCTGAGCCGCTTTGAGCTGAACGGCAAGACCCTGCGAATTCAGGGGGAGTCGGGCAGTGCTTCATCGCTTATTGGCTTGCTGGAAACGTCGGATCAGTTCATGGCGGTGGATTTCAACTCGCCGGTGACCATCAACCCGCGCAGCCGTCGCGAGCGCTTCAGTATTGAAGCGCAACTGGAAACTGATGCAACTGCATCTGTTACGGGGGCAGCGCCATGAATCATCTGAACCCGCACCGCAGCCGGCTACTGGCTGTGGGTTTGCTGCTGATACTGTTGTTGCTTGTGGCGCTGCTTGTCAGGCCGGTACTGAGCGGCTATTTGAACTACGGTGAGCGCATAGAATCGCTTGAGAATCAGCTATCGATCTATCAGCGTCTGGCGGAGGGGCTTGCCGATGCCCAGGCGCGCCTGGCCAGCCTGCGGGCAGCGGAGCCGGTTACCGATCTTTACTTGCCGCAGAACAAGCCGGCACTGGCGGCGGCGCATTTACAGCAGTATCTGCATAGTCAGGTCAGTCGCGGTGGTGGCCAGGTCATCAGTACTCAGATTCTGACGTCGGCCGAGGCGGGACCTTTGCAAACCATCGCCATTCAGGTGCACATGCGTGGTGAACTCGATGATCTGGTGGACCTGCTCTATAGCCTGGAATTGGGCAAGCCTGCTCTGTTTGCCGAGAACATTACCGTACTGGCCAATCCACGTCGACAAGCCCGGGTGTTACGCCGGACCAACCGCCAAGTTGAATCCCAGGTCGTGCCAGCACTGGACATTCGCTTTGACCTGACAGGCTTTGCGCCGCGGGAAAAAACATTATGATCAAACAGCGAAATGACTTGGCCATCCTGGTGCTGCTTGTTGTTTTGTTGGCATTAATGCTGCCATCAGTGTCGCTGCACTCCGCGCAGGAAGACGATACTGTGCAGCTATCCGCGACACCGCAGGCCGGGCAGTCTGTGGCCAGCTCGTCGGGCCCCGTTCTGGCTGAAGGAACTCAGGTTGATGAAGTGTTGCCGGCGTATGCGCCGCGCAGTCAGTTTGATGCAATGCTGGAACGCCCGCTGTTTCAGGCTAGTCGCAGGCGTCAAGCCGGCGCAATCAGCGGCGGCTCGGCCCAGGAGCTGCGGGAAACCTGGAAACTGACTGGCATAGTGCTGGTGGGTGATGAGGTGCGTGCGCTATTCAAGGAACGTAATGGTGAGCGCCGTCTGCGCCTGGGGACCGGCATGCCACTGGATTCCAGCTGGGTGCTGGAGGAAATCAATGTGCAAACGGTCGTTATGGGCTCGGGGGATGAGCAGGTGACGCTGCAACTGCTGGAGCCCAGAGACAGCACAGCCAATGCCGTGCCCGAACGGGCGGCCCGGCCTGATATCGATGCCAATGCCGCGCCGCTGGATGAACGCACCCGCGAAGCCTTGCGCCAGCTTGAACAGCAAGCCGAATCCGTGAAGAGGACTCTGAATGAGTAATGTTGTCAAAATTGCGCTGCTGCTGACTTCCTGTCTGGCACTGAGTGCCTGTGCTCTGCAAGACATGCAGAATCCGGATGCGCTCGATAATCCCTGGCGTAACCCGGATGCCCAGCGCCCGGCAGGGCCCAGTGGAGCCAGTGCCGTGAGCCGCAAGGTGCAGGAAGGTTCGGCAGAACCGACGCGTTTTGCCGCCGAGGCCGGTGCTCCACCGGGTCAGGAAGCGCCGCGCACTGAGTTGTATGGCGGTAATGGCATTTTTTTTGATATCGGCAGCGATGACAAGGGTGCGCCCGTGGAGGGAGATATTACCTTTAATTTTCAGGGTGCCGAGATCAGCGAGGTGGTGAAAACCATTTTGGGGGATATCCTGCAAGCCAATTACATTCTGGATGATCAGGTGCGTGGGGTGGTCAATATGCAGACCAGTCGGCCGATCAGTCGCGATGCACTGGTACCAACGCTGGAAAAGCTGCTGCAGGTGAATGGTGCGGCCCTGATTGATCGCAACGGCTTGTATGAAGTGGTGCCCATCGACAGCGTCAACGGTGGCGCTATCAGCCTGCGGGGTCATCTGAGTGCGGATCGCGGCTACCAGATTCTGGTGGTGCCGCTGCGCTATATAGGTGCCCAGGAAATGCTCAAGATACTGGAGCCGCTAAAGCCACGCCAGGGCATGATGGAAGCCGATGAACGGCGCAATTTGCTGGTGCTGGGCGGTACTCAGGGCGAGCTGGTGAGTCTGCGCGATACCGTTAAAACCTTCGATGTGGATCAGCTGCAGGGCATGTCGGTAGGCCTGTTCCGACTGCAGTCGGTGGATGCCGAGGTGTTGGTGGCAGAGCTTGGCGCCATCTTTGGCGATGGCGCCGACGGGCCCCTGGCAGGCATGGTGCGTTTCATGCCCATCGAACGGTTGAATGCATTGCTGGTGATAACCGCACAGCGCAAATATCTGTCGGATGCCAAAACCTGGATCACCCGGCTGGATCGTAGCGAAGGCGCCCAGGGGCTGGGCATGTATGTGTATTATGTGCAGAACGGTCGGGCTGAAAACATGGCCGATATGCTGGGGCAGCTGTTTGATGGCCAGCGGCGCAACCGCCAGGCCCGCGAAGCTGAGGCGGCACGCAAGCCTGTGGCCGCCACAGCGGCGGCGCCGGACGCCGACGCCGATGGCACTGTTACCAGAGCCGAAGCCAGCGCAAGCCCCGCCAACATCGATGTGGGTGAGGTAAGCATTATCGCTGACAACGAAAACAACGCGCTGCTGATCATGGCGTCCCCCGGCGATTACGACAAGGTGCACAAGGCCATACAGAAGCTGGATGTACTGCCGTTGCAGGTACTGGTTGAGGCCACCATTGTTGAAGTCTCACTGGAAGATGAACTGCAATACGGTCTGCAATGGTTCTTCAAAAACAATTTGGGCGGTGGCGCCAGGGGTGTAGGTGCTGTCGGGCCAAGTCCAATTTCCACGGCGGCCAAAGTGATCGGCAGTGGCAGTTACGAGGTGATCAGTGGTGCCAGCACCCGGGCATTGCTGAATGTACTGGCGGCCGACTCAAGGCTCAATGTGGTGTCTTCGCCAACGCTGATGGTGCTGGACAATCATACGGCGGAAATCCGTGTGGGTGATCAGGTACCGATTCAGACCTCCCAGACGACCAACACCAGCAGTGAATCAAATATCACCAATACCATTCAGTACCGGGATACCGGTGTACTGCTGGAAGTGACGCCCCGAGTGAATGCCGGTGGCATGGTGGTGCTGGATATCACCCAGGAAGTGAACGACGTTGACCGCACCACCAGTTCGGGTATCGACTCGCCCACCATTATCCAGCGCCGGGTAAACACCAGCGTTGCCGTGCAAAGCGGCGAAACCCTGGTGCTGGGTGGCCTGATCAAGGAAAATCGCACCTACAGCGGAGAAGGCATACCCTATCTGCGCCACGTACCTCTGTTGGGCTGGGCCTTCGGTAGCCGCGGCAAGAGCACCCAGCGCACCGAACTGGTGGTGATGATTACGCCTACGGCCGTTACTGATACGGCGGATGCGCGTGAGGTCACCCGTGAATATCGCAACAAGTTGCGGGGGCTTGAGTTGCATTCCAAACCCATGGATAAAAGCGAACGGGCTTATTAATCAGGGTAAAGGCACATGTTCGTCCCACAGCACAACCCTGGGGTAGCGGCCCTGGTCGTCGTCCGGGAAAGCGCCGCTGGGAGGCTGGGCGTTGAAATAGTCGGGCAGGCTAAAGCCGTCATCGGTGTTTGTCAGCTCTGTCGTGACAGGACGGGTGCGAACCCGTTCCCTTAACAATCGGCTGCGGTAGTAGTGGCTCTTGGAGTGGCTCATGCTAGGGCCCCGTACTGGTCAGGTTTGGATATCGGTGCATCCGGCACCGATCTGGTCTGCGCGTCTTTTTATGGGATTCCCAATGTCTGGGAAAATTCCCGCACAGCCGTCGTAATCGATATAAAAGAGCACTGTACTAAGAGTTCAGGCCCCTGGTGAAAATTCGGCACATTTCACGCCAATAATCTAATTATTTGTTTTATAAAAGAATGTTCTAGATAGGGTGAGCTTGTGAAAAACTGAAATACCAGGAGGCTGTCCTAGAATGCTGGCCGTAGCGAGAGCCGACTGATTTGAGCGGGTTTTTGCGGTGTTTTAAGGCGAATAGTGGTTCT
>NZ_BCNS01000134.1 GCF_001528745.1 Marinobacterium profundum
TTCTTGTACTCTTCTGTGGTGGTCTCTTTGTTTTTCTCTGTCACTCTTTTTTTTTTTCAAGCAGAAGACGGCCTTCCGAGTGCTCAGGGGTCTCTGTGGCTCGGAGATGTGTTTTAGCGACAAGGATAAAGAGGCCGCATCTCTAACCTCTTTATTTACACTGACCTACCTTAAAGCTCCCTATTTACAGGGACCCGCCCCTTACCTTCACCCGGTTATTTTTGTCACGACTGCTGCGAATCAGTTCATCACCCTGTTTGGCACTGGCAGATTTTGCCAACCGATCATAGAGCACAACATTGACCGTGGCCGCAAGATTCAGGCAACCCACTGTAGGGATATAGACCACCGCATGGGCGCGATCTACCAGCGCCTGGCTCAAGCTGCCATCTTCAGGCCCAAAGATGTAAAAGGCATTTTCAGGGTGCTGAAACGCATTGAGTGGCTGTGCCCCTTCCACCAGCTCCACGCACACAATAGCCGCACCCTCTGGCACAGCCTCCAGCAGCGAGTCCACCCCGATAAGTGGAATACTGCGGCTTATCTGCTTGGTGTCGGTACTGAATTTTCGGGCCCTGGCATAACGTTCGCCGGTATAGAACACCGCATCGGCCCCGAAACAGCCCGCCGCACGCATAACGGCCCCCACGTTGGTGGGGCTCTTGGGATTGTTCAGGCCAATACAGAGTTTGGGATCTGTCATCTTGATTTCACAGCAGCAATTGATCGACGCACCCATAGGGCGCAACAGGCCCGCCAGTTTACCAGAGCCGGGAGTGAGCGTCAGAACCGCGACAGCACAGCGCCTTCATCCCCGAAACAGGTCATCAGCCTGATTACAAAAGAGTATAAATGTGTCCAATAAGAGACAAATATAATTACAAAAACATAATTTTAAATTTTGAAATATTGTGACAAAAGTGTATACAATGCTGCCCAAGGCATTTTGGCGTTACAAGTTCAAGCAAAGGTGCCCACCCCTGCGACACGACAAAGCGCCCCTAAGATGTGGGAACGCAAACAATAAAAATGGCACGGCCAAGGCCGTACCTGACTCCAGAGGAACAGCATGAAAGCGCTCAGCACAGACGTCAGCAGACGCCCAGACCCCGTGGATACTCGGCGACTCCGCCGCGCAACAATTCAATCCTAGGAGGCTGTCCGA
>NZ_BCNS01000135.1 GCF_001528745.1 Marinobacterium profundum
TCTCGGACAGCCTCCTAGACGCTCGATCACAATGACCTTCCTGGGGCTCTCGCCATGACCACGCGCAACCGCAGTACCTCCCTGTTCGACTTCTACGGCCGGCCGCCGATACTCAAGGCCCTGCCGCTCTCCCTGCAGCATATTCTGGCCATGATGATGGGGACGGTAACGGTGCCCATTATCGTCGTGGGTGCGGTGAACGCATCCCTGGACGAAAAAATGGCGCTGATTCAGATCGCCCTGATCGCCTCCGGCATCTCTACCCTGCTGCAGCTGTATTGCATCGGCAGGATGGGCGCGCGCCTGCCCGCCATCTTTGGTGTGGGCTTTGCCTATGTGCCGACGCTTACCGCCATCGGTGCCCAATACGGAATCAGCGGCATTCTTGGCGCCCAGGTCGCAGGCGGCCTTGCCATGATGCTGGTAGCTCTGTTTATCCGCCACATTCGCGGTTTGTTCACACCAGTAGTAGCCGGCACTGTGGTGCTGGTGATAGGGCTGTCACTCTATGACATCGCCATCAACTATATGGCCGGCGGCGTGGCCAGCAGCAGCCGCGGCTCACTGCTGAATTGGGGCATTGCCATCATTACGCTACTGGTGGTGCTGGGGGTTTCCCACTTCGCTCGCGGCTTCCTGCAACTGGCCTCCATCATCTGCGGCATCGGGGTGGGCTACGTGCTGTCTGTGTTCTGCGGTCTGGTGGATTTCAGCCCCATTGCAGCGGCCCCCTGGTTTACGGCACCAAGCCCCATGCAGTTCGAGCTGGAATTTCATACCGCGGCCATTATCTCGATGGTGATCATCTGCGTGATCAACTCGGTACAGACCATCGGCGATCTGTCTGCCACCACCGTAGGCGCCATGAATCGCGAGTTGACTGACCGTGAACTGTCCGGCGGCCTGCTCGGCAATGGCGTCTGCACCCTGCTGGGTTCATTTTTTGGTGCCCTGCCCACGGCTTCCTACAGTCAGAATGTCGGCATCGTCGCCATGACCAAGGTCATCAGCCGCTTCGTGCTGGCACTGGCGGCGGGCTTTATGCTGGTCGCGGGCTTTATTCCCAAATTCGGCGCCCTGATTACCACCATTCCGTTCCCGGTGCTGGGCGGCGCCACCATCATTGTGTTTGGCATGATCACCATGACCGGTATCAAGCTGATTACCAAGGAAGAGATGTCATCGCGCAATGTGACCATCGTCAGCCTGGCACTGGCTCTGAGCATGGGAATCTATGCAGTTCCGGACGCCATTGAGCAATTTCCAGAAATGCTGAAGCTGGTTGTGGGCGGATCGCCCATAGTGGTCGCGGCTTTTGTCGCCATAGTACTCAACCTGGTACTGCCGAAGAAGACCCTCGCGGACGAAGAACAGGAGCGGCTGCAGATTGAAATGAAGATGAATGGCGAGAGCCAGGCCAGTCGATAGGGAATCAGCACTCAGGCAAAGCCCGCTTCGGCGGGCTTTTTACTGCCCTGTACCGGGCAAGATACTGCAGGGAAAGGTGATTCGTGATTCGTGATTCGTGATTCGTGATTCGTGATTCGTGATTCGTGATTCGTGATTCGTGATTCGTGATTCGTGATCAGCCTGCAGGTTACGCCTGCCAATAACCAGTCACTATTTACCAATCACCTCATACCAGCCGTAAGCTTAAAGCTGTCAGCTTACAGCTCATGGCTCATGGCTCATGGCTCATGGCTTACAAATAACCAATTACCGGAAATTTCCGTGCGCCCACAAAAAAAGGCGAGTCCCTAAGGATTCGCCTTTTTTATCGCTCAACTCAGAGAGTCAAGGGTGACATCATATTGCTACGATGTCAGTCGTGATTCTGATTTACAGAATTACGATGTTCTCAGCCTGAGGACCCTTCTGGCCCTGAGTAACTGTGAACTCAACTTTCTGGCCTTCGACCAGAGTCTTGAAGCCAGAACCAGTGATCGCACGGAAATGAGCGAAAACGTCAGGACCAGATTCCTGTTCGATGAAACCAAAACCTTTAGCTTCGTTGAACCATTTTACGGTGCCGGTAGTAGTAGACATAATAGTAATTCCTGATAATTCAAGAGTAATTTAATGACCTTTATAAAAAAGGTCGTTGGACTAAAAGTGGCGCTTACTTATGAAAAACAGGACGAAGTTCTAAAACAGGACATCGAAAATGTGTGCATAAATATAGGTCGTACTTTCAGGTAAGGCTGAATTATACATGACCTCACGGTGGCGTCAACTCTTAATTTACAAACGCACACTTCAATGCCCTGCCCCACTATGCTGATACCGAAGCAGCCGCCTGCCAAAACAGTGCCCCGACCTGGCCGGGACACTGCAGCTGGCAGGACCTCAGAATTTCTTTTCGTAGCGGTGGCAGTAAGGCGTCTTGCCGGTCTTGGCGTAGTAGTCCTGGTGATACTCCTCAGCGCGCCAGAAAGGCGCCATGGCTAGTACCTTGGTGACGACCTCGTGACCCTTGCCCTTGAGGGTATCGATCAGGCCTTCGACAGTTTCGCGCTCCGAATCATTCTCAACAAAGATCGCCGAGGCGTACTGCGGCCCCAGATCAGGCCCCTGCCCGCCCTGCTGGGTCGGATCGTGAATTTCGAAGAACAGCTTGGCCAGGGTTTCATAGCTCACCTGGCCTGCATCATAGCTGACCTCAACCACTTCGAGGTGACCGCTGGTCTTGCTGCACACCTGGGTGTAGGTCGGATTCTCCGATGGCCCGCCCATGTAACCCGACACCACAGATTCAACACCCGGCACCTGCTGCAGCAAATGCTCTACACCCCAGAAGCAGCCGCCGGCAAAGTAGGCTTTTTTCAGCTCACTGCCACTTTCCCGCGCCAACTCTTCGGCACTGACAAAGTTCATGGAGATGGAATTCACGCAGTGACGAATATTTTTCGCAGTCTGCATCTCGCCTTCAAACACATGCCCCAGGTGACCGCCGCAATGCGCACAGACGATCTCAGTGCGGCGCCCATCGGCATCCACATGACGGGCCACGGCGCCTTCGATTTCATCATCAAAGCTCGGCCAGCCACAGTGAGAGGGAAACTTGTGTTCCGAACGATAGAGCGGCGCATCACACTGCTTGCATAGATAGAGGCCACTCTCGAAGTGCTCGTTGAACTTGCCGGTAAAGGGAGACTCCGTGCCCTTTTCCTGAATAACGCGCTGCTCTTCGGGTGTCAGTGTGTTGAACGTCATAAAGCTACCTCCAGATGGTATGGACGCCGGCTGCAGGATAAAAACGCATTGCAGCCCTATGGGTATAGCATGGCCGTGTCGAAACGGGCCCGTCGGGGAGCGAGTTCGGGCGTGCGTACAACAGGCACTGATCAGATGGCCGCCCAGGCCCGTCGTCGTTCCCGCCACAGAATAACAGAGCCAGAACGAAACAGGGCCCGGCATCCCTGCGGAATGTCCGAGCCCTGTGGATCAAGCGACGGTTATCAGATGCCCTGACTGCGCAGGTAGTCTTCGTAGCTGCCGTGGAAGTCGACAATGCCGGTTGGCGTCAGCTCGATAATACGAGTTGCCAGCGAGGAAACGAACTCTCGGTCATGGCTGACAAACAGCAGCGTGCCGGGGTAGTTTTCCAGCGCCAGGTTGAGCGCCTCTATGGACTCCATGTCCAAATGGTTGGTCGGCTCATCCAGCAGCATGATATTGGGGCGCTGCAGCATCAGCTTGCCGAACAGCATGCGGCCCTGTTCACCACCGGAGATAACCTTCACCGTCTTGTTAATGTCGTTCTGGGAAAACAGCAGACGTCCCAGAATACTCCGAATCGACTGCTCGTCGTCGCCTTTCTGACCCCACTGCGCCATCCAGTCAAACAGCGTGACCTTTTTCTCGAAGTCAGACGCATGATCCTGGGCGTAATAGCCCAGCTGGCTGTTATCAGACCACTTGATCTTGCCGGCGCTGGGCTCAAGCTGACCCATCATGCATTTCAGCAAGGTGGTTTTGCCGATACCGTTGGGGCCTATGATGGCAATACGCTCGCCCACACCGACGCGCAGGTTCAGGCCGGAAAACAGTTCTTCGTCAAAGCGCTTCGCCAGACCTTCAACTTCAAGCGCAGTACGGTGCAGCTTCTTGTCCTGATCAAAAATGATGTAGGGACTCTGACGGCTCGAAGGCTTGATCTCGTCCAGCGTGATTTTGTCGATCTGCTTGGCGCGGGATGTCGCCTGCTTCGACTTGGAGGCGTTGGCCGAGAAGCGGCTAACAAAGGCCTTGAGATCGGCAATCTGGGCTTTCTTCTTGGCATTGTCGGAGTACTGACGCTCGCGCAACTGAGTTGCGGCGGTCATGTAATCGTCGTAGGTGCCGGGGTACAGACGCAGCTCGCCGTAATCCAGGTCAGCCATATGGGTGCAGACGCTGTTCAGGAAGTGACGGTCATGGGAAATGATGATCATGGTGCAGTTGCGCTCGTTGAGCACCGTTTCCAGCCAGCGGATAGTGTTGATATCCAGGTTGTTGGTCGGCTCGTCGAGCAGCATGATGTCCGGATCTGAAAACAGCACCTGGGCCAGCAGCACACGCAGTTTCCAGCCCGGCGCGATTTCGCTCATAAGGCCGAAATGCTGTTCCACCGGAATACCCACGCCCAGCAACAGCTCGCCCGCGCGGGACTCAGCCGTGTAGCCATCCATCTCGGCGAAGTCCGCCTCCAGGTGGCCGGCCATGATGCCGTCTTCTTCGGTCATTTCAGGCTTGGCGTAGATCGCATCACGTGCAGCCTTGATCTTCCACAGATCGTCGTGACCCATGATCACGGTATCCACCACGCTGAACTCTTCGTAGGCGAACTGATCCTGACGCAGCTTGCCGACGCGCTCGTTAGCATCCTTGGATACGTTGCCGCCGGAGGCATCCAGGTCGCCACCTAGGATTTTCATGAAGGTGGACTTGCCACAGCCGTTGGCACCGATCAGGCCGTAGCGGTTGCCGTCGCCAAATTTGACGGAGACATTTTCAAACAGCGGCTTGGCGCCAAACTGCATGGTGATATTCGCAGTTGTCAGCAATGGTTAGTACCGAGTAGAGAGCTGATAAAACGCAGTACCGTGGCCCGAAGGCGACGCCCTGCAAAAGATGGTGAAAATTCGGCGCATATTATGCCATAAGTAGGCAATTCAACCAATGAGTTTGCGATCAAAATTCATTCAGGAACATTGGACCCTGAAGCAAGGCTCTGCACAAGGTGAACAAAAATTCGGCGCACTCTTTACAACAAACAACGCCACAAGTGGGCAATTCAACCAATGAGTTTGCGATCAAAATTCGTTCAGGAACATTGGACCCTGAAGCAAGGCTCTGCACAAGGTGAACAAAAATTCGGCGCACTCTTTACAACAAACAACGCCACAAGTGGGCAATTCAACCAATGAGTTTGCGATCAAATTTCGTTCAGCAGCATTGGTCCCTGGAGCAAGACTATGCCAAAAGAGAGCAAATAATGCGGCGACTATTTTCCAATAAAGCAGTACCACAAACAGCGCCATAGCCGGGCAACTTGAACAGTTCTGTTTCCCGGTTTGCGCTCAGCCAGAGGCTTGGGTCACGGCTGTAGTACTCAGCTAATACCACCTGCGGCGGCTGCGCTGCTACAACTGTGTTTCCGTTAAACAGATTGCAGGATCACAGCCATGCACAATAAAAAAATTCTTATGATCACCGGTGATTTCACCGAAGACTACGAAACCATGGTGCCTTTCCAGACACTGCTCGCGGTCGGCCATCAGGTGGATGCCGTGTGCCCCGGCAAAAAGGCTGGCGACAGCATCGCCACGGCGATTCATGATTTCGAGGGAGACCAGACCTACACCGAAAAGCGGGGTCACAACTTCACCCTCAACGCCAGTTTCGGTGCCATAGATGTTAACGACTACGATGCGCTGGTCATTCCAGGTGGCCGGGCACCCGAATATCTACGTCTGAACCCTGAAGTACTGGCCATGGTGCGGCATTTTTTCAGCACCAACAAACCCGTCGCCGCCGTCTGCCACGGTGCCCAGCTGCTCAGCGCCGCCGGCGTGCTCAAAGGCCGCGCCTGCTCTGCCTACCCTGCCTGTCGCCCAGAAGTGGAGCAAGCCGGTGGCGAATATGCCGATATCGCCATTGATGCCGCCATCACCGACGGTAACCTGGTAACAGCGCCGGCCTGGCCTGCACATCCGGCCTGGCTGTCCCAGTTCATGGCGCTGTTGAACGCCTGAGCACGAACAGCACCGACAGCGCACCGGAGCCCACCCGCTGCGCTACACTGTTGCCCTGGGCCGATCTGAACACAGGAGACAGAGCTCATGTGCAAACTCTTTATCAAGGCTGATCCCGAGCTCTGGGTCAGTTCCACCCGCTCACTGCGTATCGACGGCATGGTCACCAGCGTGCGGCTGGAAAACTGCTTCTGGAGCATTCTGGAGGAAGTGGCGCAGCGCGATGATATGAATGTGCCGCAGATGATTACCCGGCTGTACCACGAGTCCATTGATGCCGGTCATGACCTGGGCAACTTCACCTCTTTTCTGCGCGTCTGCGCCACACGCTACCTGGCATTACAGATGAGCGGTGATATTCCGCGCAATTCCAGAGTCGCACTGCGTGATCTCGATGCCGACAGCATTCTGGCGAAAGAGCGCACAGAACTGCACTGATAGAACCACGCCCCTCGACTCTCTTTAACCGCGCACTGCAAACGAGCGGCGATATTCCGCTCAGCCCCCGGGTGCCGCTGCGAGAGCTTGATGCCGATGGCATTCTGTCGAAAGAGCGCACAGAACTGCACTGACAGAACGGCCGGGCCGCGGCGCTTCAGTAACGCGCCCTGAAATGCCACTCGTCCGGCTTCATATCGTTTTGCACCGCCTCACGAATCGAGGCATCGATTTCCGCGGATTCCAGCTCGTAAACACCACAGAGCCCCAGCGCCCGATGCACATCCACTTCTGACCCCAGATATTCGTACAGCACCCGCGCACAGCAAGGCATTCGCTCGCTGCTGTCCGCAACGCCCAGCTTCAGGCCGGTAAGGCGAGAAATGCGGTTTTTGAAACTCGGGAACAGAATGGTCTGGGTCACTTCGTGGCACCCCAGTGACTCGTAATCCATCATAAAAATGCGCCCGGCCAGGAAATAAGCCAGGCCCTTGTAGCAGTTGTGGCTTGGCCTAGCGCCGGGGTGTGCCTCCATGCGCTCGGTGCGCTGGTAGTACACCTGATCACCGCGTTGCTCCAGACATACCAGGGTACGCAGCAGTTTGCCGGGGCTGGCCATGGACAGGTAATACTCGAAGTAATATCCCAGATAGCGCTCCATCCCCTCGGTGCCCAGATCCGCCAGCCGCGCCAGATGCTCGGTTTCAGGCTGCGCCGCGGCTTCCGTCGCCTGCCCGCGGGGGCGTACCTGAATCAGGCGCTCGAACTGACCGTGGGGCAGCAGTATCTCGTGCTCCTCCACGCCAAAGAAATCGCAAAAGCGCCGCAGGGTACTGGCGGAGGGTTTGTAGCGTCCGTTCAGATAACGGTTGAACTGAGGGCGATTGATTTCCAGCCGACGGCACACTTCGGCGATCGACTTATAGTAACTGCACAGCAGTCGCAGGTTGCGGGTAAAGTCATCGTTCGCCATGGTCTCGCCCATCCCGCCCTTCAGCATCAGCTGTTGCACTTTAGTGCACTAACTGCACCAAAGCGCGCCATAGTGCGCCAAATTTAGCGGCGCCGTCAAATTTTCTACGCCCGCTACACTTGTTTAAATGGGCACCCCGAAATAACCCATAACAAAATCAAACAGCGGAGAACCGCAATGCTGGATTTTCTCAACGATCTTCTCTGGGGCAAGGTGCTAATTGCACTGCTGATTGCCGTCGGTATTGGCTTTACACTGGCATCGCGTTTCGTGCAGTTCCGCTATTTCGGCCGCATGTTTAGCATCCTCAGCTCCAGTCAGGCCTTCAGGAAGGACAAGCACGGTCACCTGAGCTCCTTCCAGGCACTACTGCTGTCTGTTGCCGGCCGTGTCGGTGGCGGTAATATCGCAGGTGTCGCCGTCGCCATTACCCTGGGCGGTCCCGGCGCTATCTTCTGGATGTGGATGGTCGGCCTGATGGGCATGGCCACCAGCTACCTGGAATGCACCCTGGCCCAAGCCTATAAACAGGCCGTGCCTGATGGCACCTACCGCGGTGGCCCTGCCTACTACATCGCCAAGGGTCTTGGCTCTAACTGGAAATGGCTCGCCAGCCTCTACTCTATCCTGCTGCTACTGACCTTTGGCTTCGGCTTCACCGCCTTGCAGTCCTACGCCGTAGCCACCTCTATTGAAGATGCCTTTGGCGTGTCTGTGTTCTATTCCGGCATCGGTCTTGCCATGGTCGTTGGCCTGATCATCTTCGGCGGCGTCAAGCGTATCGCCAAAGTCTCGGAAGTTCTGGTGCCGGTGATGGCGGGCGGCTATATCCTTATCGCCCTGGTGGTACTGGGCATGAACCTGGATCGCATTCCCGAAGTATTCTTGCTGATCGTCAAAAGCGCCTTTGGCCTTGAACCTGCCATCGGTGGCGGTATTGGTGCAGCCATCATGATGGGCGTCAAGCGTGGCCTGTTTTCCAATGAAGCAGGGTTGGGCAGTGCGCCTAACGTCGCGGCTGTGGCCTATGTGCCGCACCCGGCTAACCAGGGCATAGTGCAGTCGTTCTCGGTCTTTATCGATACCCTGATTATTTGCTCCGCCACGGCCTTTATCATACTGCTCAGCGGCGTTTACGACCCGGCCACCATTGGTGATATTGGCGGTGTAGCCCTGACCCAGGCCTCCCTGGCCGATCATGTTGGCGAATGGGGCCGCAGCTTCGTCAGCGTTGCGCTGCTGCTGTTCGGTTTCAGCACCATTCTGTACAACTACTATCTGGGCGAAAACAGCATCAACTTCTTCAACACCGATAATCAGAACCTGTTCAATGGTTTCCGTGTCGCCATTATCGGCCTGGTATGCTGGGGCGCCACCACGGATCTTGGCACTGTGTTCGCTTTTGCCGATGTAACAATGGGCCTGCTGGCCGTCGCCAACCTGATCGCCCTGATCATGCTGATCAAGCCGGGCCTGCGCATCATGCGCGACTTCGATGATCAGATCAGCGCCGGTATCAAACAGCCGACCTTCGATGCCCGCAAGTTCGCCGACTTGAACGTCGATCCGGCTGCCTGGGAAATCGAGCCTGAAGACCGCCAGCCAGCACCCGCCGCAGGCGCACAAACTCGTTGATTTAACATCTGATAACCGGGGGCTTTTCGGCCCCCGCTCTGCCCCTCTGGTTTCAAGCTTACCTCTGGCCCGCAGGCGCTTTTGCCGACTGCGGGCCTCCCCTTGCCCTTTTTTAAAAGGCCACGCACTGTCATGAATACAAGCACCGAACACGATTGGCCTGGCGATATGGGAATTCAGGCCCAGTGCGCATCGAGTAACGCCGATACTTCAACTCTCTTACCCCAGATCGGTGACGCCAATGCGTCCTGCATGGCCTCCATCGTTTCTAACACCGGTTTCAGAGTGCGCGAACGGGCAATGAAAAAAGGGTTGATGCAGGATGCTCGATGCGATCGGCTGCTCAACCCGCAATGGACCCATCAGGCAGATACCTTATGAACAAGCGGATTCTGATCATCTATACCGGTGGCACCATCGGCATGACGCCCTCGAACGACGGCTACGTGCCCATGCCAGGGTTTCATGACCAGCTCATGAGGCAACTCGACAACCGCGACTGCGGACTGCTGCCCGCCTACGACCTGATCGAATTCGACCAGTTGATCGACAGCGCCAATCTGACGCCGGATCACTGGCTGCAAATGGCCCAGGCCCTGGCGACACGCTGGAACGACTATGACGGTTTCGTGCTGCTGCATGGCACTGACACCCTGGCCTACAGCGCCTCGGCGTTGTCGTTCATGCTAGATGGCATCAACAAGCCGGTGATCCTGACCGGCTCACAGATTCCGCTGGCGCAGCTGCGCAACGATGCACTGGATAACCTGGTTACCTCAATGCTGCTGGCGGCGAACCCCGCCATCAGCGAAGTCTGCATCTGCTTCAATGGCCGGCTGCTGCGGGGCAACCGCAGTGTCAAGGTCAGCAGCTCGGGCTTCGATGCCTTCGACTCCCCCAGCTTTCCCTGGCTCGGCCGCGTCGGTATCGACGTCGAACTGCAGCCACAGCTGCTGCTGGCACCGGGCACGCCGGATTTTCGCCTGGCGCCCTTTGATACCGATGCCGTGGCGGTGCTGCAGCTCTACCCCGGCATAGGCGCGCACATCGCCGAAGCGATTCTGGCCGGCCCCTCGATCCGTGCCCTGGTACTGCAGACCTACGGCGCAGGCAATCCGCCGGACGCCAACAAGGCCCTGATACAGGTACTGGAAAACGCCAGCAAGCGCGGCATCACCCTGCTGAACATCACCCAGTGCGCCCGGGGTGGCGTCAGCCAGGGCACCTACGCCACCGGCGCCGCCCTGAACCGGATTGGCGTGATCTCCGGCCGCGACCTGACGCTGGAAGCCGCCTTTGCCAAGCTGCACGTACTGATCGCCAGCGGTTTGAGCGCAGATGCACTGCACAGCGCACTGCAACAGTCCCTGTGCGGCGAATGTTCGGCGACCTGATGCAGCAGATATTCTGGTGATAGCGACACCAAGAGGGCCCATTGCGGGCCCTCTTTAGTTTTAGACCTGTGGCCTGTTAAATTTCTGTTCGTTCTAACCGGCGCAGCAGGACAACTGGGTGACATCCTTGCTGAAGGTTTGCGCAGCCAGTTTCAGGCCCTCGACCATGGTCAGATAGGGAAACAGCTGGTCAGCGAGATCCTGCACCGTCATCTGTGCCCGGATGGCGAGTGCTGCACTCTGGATCAGCTCACCGGCCTCGGGCGCCACCGCCTGCACCCCGATCAGCCGGCCCGTGTCGGCGTCTGCCACCAGCTTGATAAAGCCGCGCAGGTCGAAGTTAGCCAGCGCGCGCGGCACGTTCTCAAGGCTGAGAGTACGGCTGTCGGTCTTGATGCCAAGTTCCTGCGCCTGGGCTTCGCTGTAGCCAACAGTAGCCACCTGCGGATCGGTGAATACCACAGCCGGCATGCAGGTGAGATCCAGGCGGGCATCGCCTCCTGTCATGTTAATGGCGGCGCGGGTACCTGCAGCGGCGGCCACATAAACGAACTGCGGCTGATCGGTACAGTCACCGGCGGCATAGATATGGGTCGCCTGGGTGCGCATCTGTGCATCGATAACTATGCCACCGCGGGCATCGACCCCGACACCGGCACACTCAAGCGCCAGATTTCCGCTATTGGGTGTCCGCCCCGTTGCGACCAGAAGCTGATCACAGCGAATTTCCCCCTCAGTGGTATCGAGCAGGAATTCAGCCTCGGCATAACGCACCTCCCGGGCCTGGCAATGCTCCAGCACCCGAATCCCTTCCTGACGAAAGGCATCCGTAATCGCCTCACCGATGGCAGGGTCCTCACTGAACAGCAAGCGATGGCGCGCCAGTATCGTCACCTGACAGCCAAAGCGGGCAAAGGCCTGCGCCAGTTCCACCGCGACCACAGACGAGCCTATGACCACTAACCGCTGCGGCAGCTGGTCGCTGGCCAGGGCTTGCGTGGACGTCCAGTAAGGCGTATCCGCCAGGCCCGGTATGGCCGCGATTGCTGGGCTCGCGCCTGTGGCGATGAAGCAGCGGTCGAACGTTATGCCCCGCTCACCGCCTTCGTGCAATTGCACCTTAAGGCTGTGCTCACCGCTAAAACGCGCCTCACCCCGCAATACCGTAATGGCCGGCGTACCTTGCAGAATGCCTTCGTACTTGGCGTGACGCAGCTCGTCTACACGATTCTGCTGCTGAGCCAGCAGCTGATCACGCAGAATGGCCGGGGAGCTGGCGGCAATACCGCCATCGAAGGGGCTCTGACGGCGCAGATGCGCTATATGGGCCGCCCGAATCATGATTTTGGACGGCACACAGCCAATATTCACACAGGTGCCGCCAATAGTGCCGCGCTCGATAAGAGTGACCCTGGCGCCGCGCTCCACCGCTTTGAGCGCCGCCGCCATCGCTGCCCCGCCGCTGCCGATCACGGCGATATGCAGCCCAGCCCCATTGTCGCCCATCCCCTGCATCTTCATTCCAGTCACTGTTTATCTCCTGTTGCGCACTTCGAGCTGCATTCCCCGACCTTGCCCCTGCGCCACAACGCATAGAGCGTAAGCGCGATAAAGGCCGCCAGCGCCGGCAACAACACGTAATCGAGGTAGCCGGTGAGCGCCGACAGGCCTACCAGGCCGAACAGGATCACCAGAATCGGCGTCACGCAGCACAACGCCACCAGCACCGTGCCCACAACACCGGTACGCAGCAGGGTTTTCGTTTTCATTGCACCACCCTGGACGGATAACCCGCATTTGCAGTGGCTTGAGTCAGGGCCTCGACCCTTGTTTTGGTATCGTCGAATGTAACGCTGGCAAGGCGTTCCCTATAACTGACCTCAACCGTCTCGACACCATCAACCCGGGAGAGCGCCATCTTTACCGTAATCGGACAGGCTGAGCAGGTCATGCCAGGCACCGCCAGCCGAACGTTTTGCTGCGCCGCCCAGGTCGGTGCGCTAAGCGTAGCCCCCAGCGCAATCAGCGCCGCCAGCCTTTTGCAGGATGATCCCCAGCGACCGGTCATTACGGGGCCTGCGCGATAAATTGTTCCCGGCTCATTATTCATGGCCTATGTCCTCTTTAATAAAACAACGGCAGTACGTAAGGAAAAGCGAAGGCCAGCATCACCATGGCGACCACTCCCCAGAATATTGCCCGGTAGGCCCGCTGCACGCTCGGTACGGCGCACAGCTCATCCGACGCACAGGCCCGGGCAGGCCTGTAGATACGCCGGCCGGCGAAAAACAGCGCCACCAGCGCGACAAGGATGAACACTGGGCGATAGGGTTCCAGCAGCGTCAAGTTGCCGATCCAGGCACCGGAAAAACCAAGGCTCACCAGCACCAGCGGGCCAAGGCAGCAGCTTGACGCCAGGATGGCGGCAATGCCACCGGTGGCCAGAGCCCCTCGCCCCTTGCCGGAGCTGGATCCCGTTGCCGTATCTGAATCAGCCGTCGACGGGCTATCGAGTCGCTCCATTGATCCTGGCTGTGCCATAAGTGATCTCCTTTCGCGGTGTCTGTTGATGCGCTAAGGTTACTTCCGTAGTTAAGTACGGAGTCAAGGCTGTGAATAAAGACAATTCGTCCATGACCATAGGCATTCTGGCCAGGGCCGCCGGCGTTAATGTGGAAACCATTCGTTTTTATCAGCGCAAGGGACTACTCACGGTGCCCCGCCAGCCCTATGGCGGCATACGCCGTTATGGCGCTGCACATCAGGCGCGGCTGGCGTTTATCAAGTCAGCCCAGTGGCTGGGCTTCAGTCTGAACCAGGTCGCCGAGTTGTTGCGGCTCGAAGACGGCACCCATTGCGATGAGGCAAGTGAGCTGGCCGAGGAAAAGTTGCGGGAAGTACGGCAAAAACTGGCGGATCTAACGCGTCTTGAAGCGGCCCTGGCGGACCTTATCGGTGCCTGTCACCAGCACAGCGGTGATGTTGCCTGTCCGCTGGTGGCCTCTCTGCAACAGGGCATGCTGCAGAAAAAATCAGCAATCCCCAGGGCTACATCGGGCCACGAAGGCGAGTAGTCGCTGTTTTAAAACTGACATTTTACAGGCCGCTTTTTCGATTTTTCTGGCACCTCCTATACTGTCTGACGTCCCCGAGCGATCCGCGGGGTTTCACACTTTGGGAGACTTCGATGGACAGACAATACATTAGCTGTGCCTTGGCCTACGCCGTCCTCGGCCTGATCCTAGGCATCTTTATGGCGGCTTCCCATGATCATGGCCAGTTGGTCACCCACGCCCACATTATGCTGCTGGGCTTTGTGCTGTCGTTTATCTATGGCGTCATGCACAAACTATGGCTGCACAACAGCCGCAGCGGGCTGGCCATTCTGCAGTTCTGCCTGCATCAGGTGGGCGCCATTGTGCTGCTGGTATCGCTGTTTTTGGTATACGGCCAAATACTGGACCCGCAGCTGCTCGAACCCGTGCTGGCGCTGTCGTCCATCACCGTGCTGGTCGGCCTGGTGCTGATGGTCGTGATGTTTCTGAAAAGCAGCAGCGCACAGTCAACGCAGCAAGTGGGAAGGTGATACAGAGGTGGCATCGCAAGCGCGGCACCCAGGCCGCTCTTGCGATGCCAAAGCGCTAGTGTAGTGTTTCACTCTTGGTGGTGCTTTAGAACGCGCTCATTTTTTCGCCAGCCAAGGCGTGAGGCAGAGTCATAGTGGGGCTACGGCGACAACGAACAACGCAGGATGGCGGAAAAAGGGGCCGTTATAAGCTTCATATAGCGTGAAACACTACACTAGAAATCGCCCGGAGCGCACTGCAGACAGGTCAAACCCAGTTCGCGCCAGCGCGCCACTACCGCGGAACGGTCATCCAGCACCAGCCAGGGGTTGAAACCGTCGGCCCGCATCTGCGTCAGCAAATGCGCCTTCACATCCTCGTCGGACACGGCGTCATCCCCCTCCCCACGAAGATAAAGTGCGTCGAACGGCACCTCGTTACGTAGCAACCAAGCTTCGGTTTCGTCACTATGGGAGGCAGGCCGGCCGCTGCAGATGACGATAATCTGGCCCTGGGCCTTCAGCATCCGTACCAGCCGGCGTATCGCATCGATCGCCGGCGCCTTGGCCATATGCTGGAAAAAAGGTGTCCATTGTTTGGTATCCCCCAACACCCATTGCGCCACAGTCGCCGGATCGAATTCAGCCAGAGTTCCATCCACATCCACAATCACCGTATCAGTCATTTACAGCTTCCTTTTCAAATAGTTGCAGATCCCAGCCGGTGCCAGTACCGACCGGGTCAATCCGCATTGGACGAGCATTCTCAATCCGAGGCCCATCGGGTGTACCGGTAATGGCATCGCGAATCACGCGATACACGCCTGAGTGCGCCACTATCAACGGCAGAGGATATTGCTCCAGCAAGGTATTAAGCACCCGCAGTACTCGCAGGCTGAACTCGGACCAGCTCTCGCCACCCGCCGGTGTGCTGCCATAGGGCAGCAACTGACTCAGAGGCGCACCTTCAAGCTCTCCCCAGTGACGTTCATTCAGGGCGGGCGAAATCAGCAAACGGGTGTCGGGCAACGCCAGGCGGGCGGTTTGTTGTGCCCGCTGCAAGCCGCTGGTCGCCACCAGGCTCCAGTCCTGCGTCAGCAGTGCCCGCGCCGCCAGTGCCTGTTTTTCCCCCAGCGGGCTGAGCGGGATATCGGTAGAGCCGCAGATGCGCTGCTCGCGGTTCAACGCCGTTTCACCATGGCGCATGAACACAAAGGGTTTTCGAATCAGTTCCATCTTCTCTTCCAGGTCATATTTCAATCAAATTTTGCATCAGCAAGCGGCTCCCCAGCGCCTGCTGCCAGGCTTCAAGGGGGTCAAGACGACTGAACAACGGTACAACGCGCCTGGCATCCAGTACCTCGGCAAGCTGCAGCACATCACTCAGGCGCGGGTGTACATTCCAGCGCAGCCAGTGGGCACGACCGGAATCCACCTGAGCCTGGGCTACTGAAGGCATGTAGCCGGTGTAAAGCACGGCACGCTGCGCTTGCTGCGCTTGCTGCGCAATAATGCGTCCTGCTTCGCCGCCGACCCCATCCGGATTGGCGGCAAGAATGATTGGGACATCATCACCGAAGGGCTGTGGCTTGAGCCGGGCCAGCCTTTCGGCGACTCCCGGTTGTAGCAACCCTGGCGGCAGACTTTGGAGCAGATCCAACTGCCGGCGGCAGGGGTCATCCAGAGTCCAGTCACAATCGGGCCTGTCGTTCAGCCAAAGTGCCATTTCCAGCGCCCGGCCCGAAGGCGGCACCGGCAACAGCAAGGGCCGCTCAAGCCAGGGCTCAAGCTCTGCACGGCACGCCTGCTGGGCACGGTCATAGAGTCCATAGGAGGCATCCAGCAACGCCAGCGCGGCCGGCGGCGGCGTATCCAAGGCAAACAGTGTCGACTCCAGACTGAAATCGCCGCTGTAAAACACGCCATCCCCCAGGGCCAGATGCAGCCAGACGCCGCCCAGCGAATGCCCGGCCTGACCTGTAGTAACGGTGATACCGGCAATTTCGATCGAGCCCTGCAGCGGCAGCAGGCGAATATCCGGCCTGTCCTGCAGTCCGGCAGCCACCGGAGCTGTGGCGTAGACAGGCACGCCCTCCGGCACCTGGTGCAGCGCTGCGCAGTGATCAACATGGTCGTGACTCAACAGTACTGCATCCGGTATCTGCGGCAACACCCAGCCACTGTCGGCACCGGCTTCCAGCGCACCGCCTGCATCCAGCAGCAGGCAGCTGTCGTGCCCGTGAATCAGAATCGCCGCCGGTGCCTTGGCATTCAGACCGCTGAGGATCTCCACCCGGCAGGCAGTGCTATCGGCCAAGACTGTCATGCGTGCTGCTCCAGCGCCCAACCCTGCTCCAGCGATATCTGTACTTGCTGATCCAGCGCCAGCGCATGGGAATGGTATGCCAGCAACTCCTGATTTCCTGCCACGCGCAGACGCACGCTGAAGCGCTCGCCCCTGTAGGCGGTGTCAATCACCCGCGCGGCTATGCCCTGAGCGTCAGCGCCCTGGGCACTAATGCGCACATGCTGAGGCCGCACCAGCACCGGCGCCCTCGCTGTCGCCTCCAGTGCGGCGGCGCGCGTCAGGCCCTGGTGCAGGGCGGCACTGTTCACGGCCTGCCCGGCAGTCACCGCCGGCACGTCCAGAATGCATCCTTCTCCGATAAAGTCCGCCAGCCAGGCTGTGCGCGGCCTGGCATAGAGCTGTTGCGGCGTGGCCCACTGCACCAGACGCCCGTGTTGCATCACAGCTACCTGATCGGCCAGGGACATGGCCTCGGATTGATCATGGGTCACGTACACCATAGTGGCGCCGGTACGGCGATGAAACTCGCGAAAACTGTCCTCCATTGAGGCCCGCAGATGGCGATCAAGGTTGGCCAGGGGTTCATCCAGCAGCACCACCGCAGGTTCGCTCACCAGGCATCGGGCCAGGGCCACACGCTGACGCTGGCCGCCACTGAGATCCCGCGGTGCACTGTCCGCATAGGGCTCCAGCCGCACCACCTCCAGCGCCTCGCGCACCTTGCGTGCCCGGGCTTCTCCCTTGATGCCGCGCACGCGCAGCGCATAACCAACATTTTCAGCCACCGTCATATGGGGCCAGAGGGCATAGGACTGGAACACCATGCCCATATCCCGTTGTTCCGGCGCCAGATGGATGCCGTTACCGGCCAGCACCCGGTTATTCAGGCTGATCGAGCCATCACTGAGGGACTCAAACCCTGCCAGCATCCGCAGGGTGGTGCTCTTGCCACAACCGCTGGGGCCCAGCAGCGCTACAAAGGCACCCTGCTGAATACTAAGCGACAGTTTGTCGACAACCGTATCGCCGCCGTATTGTTTGCTCACCTGATCAAGGATCAGCTCTGCCATGGGATAACTCCTTTGGGTAAACGATTGCCCAACAGACTCAGCAGAGCCATGAGTCCGGCCACCATCAGCACGACCACCACCGAGACCGCCGAGGCCAGCACTGTGTCGCCGCTTTCATCAAGATTGAAGATCAGTACGCCCAGGGTTTCGTTGCCGGTACTCCACAAGAGTGCAGAGACCGTCAGCTCATTCACCGCGATCAGAAACACCAGCAGACCGCCGGCACAGAGCGCAGGCGCCACCAGCGGCAGCACTATATCGATCATCCGACGCAGGCCTCCGGCACCGGCCAGCTGCGCCGCCTCATCCAGCGACGGGTCCAGCTGGCTCACCACCGCCTGCACCGGTTTGAACGCCACGCTGAGAAAGCGCGCCAGGTAGGCGACAAAAATGACCAGCAGGGAGCCATAAATACTGATGCCAAGCAGCGGCAAGGGCCGCGCAAACAGCAGGATGCAGGCAATCGCCAACACCACACCCGGCAACGCATAGGGGATTTCGATCAGGCTGCTGATCAGCGTCTGCAGCCGCGGCGCACACTGACGCAAAAACCAGGCCAAAGGCAGGCTCAGCAGCATCAACACCAGCGCCGCCGTTATCGACAGCACCAGGCTATTGCCCATCGCCCGCAGCGTCACACCCTGGCGGCTGAACATCTGCAGATAGGCATCCAGCGTGAAGCTGTCTGCATTCAGCGCAACACCCAGCGCCGGCACCACCGAACCGATCAGCAGCGCCACCAGGGGCGCGACCAGAATAAGCAGCAATACCAGCACCAGCATGGCCTCCAGCCAGGGCCGCCAGGGCCCCAGGCGAAACTTCTGCGCCTGGCCACTGTGGCCTATCAGCGCATAGTCACGACCGCGGGACAGGCGCTGCTGCAGCCAGACTCCCGCCAGCGCCAGCAGACCGATCAGTACAGACAGACTCGCCACCTCGGTCAGCATCTGGCTGCCAAAGCCCGCCATGCGCTGGTAGATCAGGGTCGGCAGCACGTAATACGAGGCCGGAATACCGAGCATCGCAGGGATGCCGAAATTGCCCAACGCCGAAACAAACGCAAGAGACGTGCCCGCCACCAGTCCGCCACGGCTCAGCGGAATGATCATGTCACGGCACAGACGCCACTGTGAGGCGCCACTGATGCGCCCCGCCTCGATCAACTCACGCGGAATATTAAGCAGACTGGTACGTAACGCCAGATACACCAGCGGCGCATGCTGAATACCCAGCAGCAGGGCAATGCCTGCGGCGGAATAGAGCGGCTGGGGCGACCCCAGTGGTGGCGCCAGCCCCAGGGTATTGAGCAGCGGACTGGCCGGCCCGAACAGCTGCAGCCAGCTCAGCGCCGTTACCTGGGGCGGAATCATCATGGGCAGCATGAAGCAGAACACCAGCCACTGGCGGGCGCGGATATTGGTCAGGCTGATACTGAACGCAAACAGACTGCCCAGAAGCACCGCGATCAGGGTTCCCAGGCCAGCGGTCACCAGGCTGTTCCCCAGTGCCCGCCAGGTGCTTGGAGCCAGCATGACACCGGCAAAGGGTGAGTCGAACCCCAGCTCAATCTGGCGAAACGCCTCCAGCAACAAACGCAGGCTTGGCAGCAGGCTGAGCAGGGTAATCAGCAGCAGTAACAGCATAAGCAGCCAGCGAGGCTGGCTGCCAAATGACACCGGATTCATCGGATTCAGCCGCCAAACAAGTCGCTGAAGCGACGCTTGTTGGCTTCAGCATCCTTCAGTGCCGCAGCGGCATCGAAGGGCAGCAGTCGAATCTGATCCCGTACCGGGAAACCTTCAGGCGCTTCTATATCGTTGCGCGCCGGCAGGTAGCCCTGGCTGGCCACCAGCTGCTGACCTTCGCTGGACAGAACGAAGTCCACAAACTTTTGCGCCGCCTGCGGATTTTGGGCGCCTTGCATGATGGCCACCGGCTCAGTCACCAGACTGCTGCCCTCGGCCGGGAAGACAAATTTCAGCGGTGACCCCTTGGCCGCCTCACGAATAGCCAGGAAATCGACAATCACGCCATAAGGCTTGGTGCCGGACGCTACAGCCTTAAGCACGCCACCATTACCACCCTGGGCCATGGTCTGGTTGGCGCTGAGTTTGGCGTAGTGATCCCAGCCGAGATCCGGCGTCGCCGTAATCATGGCCAGGTGAATCAGCGCAGCACCGGAGTAGAGCGGGCTCGGCATCGCAACCTGCCCCTTGTACTGTGGCAAGCCCAGATCCGACCAACTGCGCGGCGTAAACTCAGCAGCGGTGTTATAGACAATGCCGCTGGTGATCTGCTTGGTGCCGTAGTAATAGCCGTCGGCGTCGTACAGTGCCGGAGCGTAGGCGCTGCGCTCTGGGCTCTGGTAGGCCTGCAGGCGCCCTTCGGCCTCCAGCGCCTCCATGGTGACGCTGTCGGCAATCAGCAGTACATCCGGTTTGACCACACCGGCACTGAGTTCTGCCCGCAGCTTGGCCATCAGTTTGGTGGTGCCATCGCGCACCCACTCCACTTCAATATCGGGATGGGCGGCACTGAAGGCGTCTACCGTCTGCTGCGCATCGGTATTCGGCTGGCTGGTATAGAGCACCAGTTTTTCCGCCGCCAGGCTCAGCTGGGGCAGTGACAGGGCAAGGACGGCAATACCGCGTTTCAGATTTCGCTTCAGCATCGGGCTTCTCCAACTCAGTGGGTGATGCTGCAACTCTACTGTCACCTATTTACAACAAGATGACAGGACACTTTCGTTTTAATGCCAGCGACTTTCGTTTCGCGCATAAATCACTTTTTCACCGCCACAGGGACCTCGGGCATGTTCAAACGACAGCAGGCCATACTGCAACTGATCAACAACGAAGGACGCCAGCCACTGGACGCTCTGTGCGCCCGCTTCGGCGTTTCAATCCAGACCATACGCACCGATATCAGACAGCTTGCTGACCAGGGCCTGCTGCTGCGTCGCCACGGCGAAGCCCTGCCCTTTCCGCACCGGGACAATGTCAGCTACGACCAGCGCCAGATACTCAATAGCCCCGGCAAGCAACGCATCGCCAAACTCTGCCGTGAACAGCTCACTGACTTCCAGCGCCTGATGCTCGGCACCGGCTCAACAGTAGCGAGACTCGCGCAGTTGCTGCGTGATCTGAAGGGAATACAGGTGATGACCAACAATCTGCACGCCACCCAGGCGCTCTGTGATCATCCGGATTGCGAACTGCTGATGGCGGGTGGGCGTGTGCGCCGACGCGACCAGGATGTGATCGGCGGCGATGCGCTGCGTTTCTTCCAGCGCTACCGCGCCGATGTGGGGGTGGTGTCCGTGGGGGCCATGGATCGCGACGGTAACCTGTACGACTACAACGATGACGAAATGATGGCGCGCGAAGCTCTGGTCGGCCAGTGCCGGCGGCGCATCCTGCTGATCGACAGCAGCAAGTTTGATCGCCAGGCCAGCTGCGTCGCCGGCCATTTGAGTGACTTTGATATGGTGATCAGCGATCAGCCGCTGCCGGGGAGTTTGGGCGCTAGCTTGAAAGCCCGGCAGGTTCAACTGCTGAGCTGAGCCTGCTTATCAGGTTGGGCTACATGGGTTAACTTGATAAGACTATCAGCGACCAGGCATTATCCACGAGCCGGGGAGTTTGGGCGCCAGCTTGAAAGCCCGGCAGGTTCAGCTGCTGAGCTGAGCCTGCTTATCAGGTTGGGCTACATGGGTTAACTTGATAAGACTATCAGCGACCAGGCATTATCCACGAGCCGGGGAGTTTGGGCGCTAGCTTGAAAGCCCGGCAGGTTCAGCTGCTGAGCTGAGCCTGCCAGGCACAAGGCCGCCTTTTTGCGTCAGGCTTCGGGCAGCTTGAGCTCAATATGGAAACTGGTGCCGGAGTCCGCATCCGAGGTCACGGCCATATGGCCCTGATGCTGCTCGGTAATAACAAAGTAGGAGAACGACAGTCGCTTGCCTGCATCCAGGGCCTGATCCGCTGACGGGTCGCTGAAATAGGGCTCGAACAGGTGCATCTGTTCATCACCGCTCAGGGCCACACCATTGTGATGAATACGAATCCAGAAAGATTCATATTCGGTGCTCAGTTCAATGCGAATACAAGGCTTGTGATCCGCAGCCTCCACCTGCCCCAGAGCATTGCAGGCGTGGCGGAACAGGCTCAGAAAAACCTGCTGCAACTCGGTCACGTAGCAGGACACCATGGGCAGGTCGGACTCGTACTGCCGGTCGATACGGATATCCCGAAAACGCAGCTGCGACGGCGCACTCAGCACATCGTTCGCAAGCTCCAGCGTATGGTCCATGATATCCGGCAAACGCGCCATCTGGCTGACTTCCGTACGGCCACGGGCGAAGGACAACAAGTTGTTGATAATCGACTCAACGTGCTGGCCTTTTTCCGACGCATCCGCCAGCAGGCTGCCGAACTTGTCCAACTCACGGCCAAAGCCCTCTTCCGCCCCTTTACCCTGACTCAACAGGCTTTGAAAACTGCTCAGATCAAACAGAATGGCCTGCAATGGCTTGTTGATATCGTGTGCCATGGTGGAGGCCAGCTCGCCCATGGACGACATCTTGTCGTGGTGGATCAGCATATTTTCCGCCAGCACCCGCTTGGTGACATCATCCACCAGAATAACGACACCGCTCTCGCTATGATCCTGCAGCGGATAGACGGTGATATCAAAATGATAGGTGCCGGGCTGACTCTGCTTAAAGTTAAGAGTTTCGTTATTGTCCATCGCCTGGCTGATCTGGCGCGGTGATACCGTAATGGACGGGTACAGATCCCAGAGGTTTTTATCCAGCGCATCGGCGACGCCAATACCGGAGATTTCCTCAGCCTTGCTGTTCCACTGTGTGATCTGACCCTGCCTGTTGAGGCCAATCAGCATTAGCGGCATGGATCTGAGAATATTGCGAATATAGGATTCCGAGGACTTCAGCAGGCCGGAAGTAACCACATGCTGCTGCACTTCCTGCTCCAGCAGCTGATTGGATTCCCTGAGCAGCCGGTTGGACTCGTCCAGCGTGGCGGTGCGCTCCAGCACCCGCTGTTCAAGGTTATTGCGAATGGCCTTGAGGGCGCGGTTGGACTTCTGCACCCGACGCCAGATAACGAACATATTGATTGCCGCGATAGACAGCAGAATAATCAGAATGCCGCTCGACCAGTTGGCGACATACTGCCAGTTGGTTTTGCCATCGTCGTCTTTGAACAGCGTGGTCAGATCAGCGTGAAGGCTTTGGCTTTGCAGAAACAGCAGCGTCAAGAATAAGTATTTTTTCATCTCTACATTCAATAATCAGAGAAAATATTAATGGCATTTCAGGGCTCGTCGGGGATGTTCCATAAACCCAAGCCTGCCAATAACCTAACGCTGCTATTGCACTGCCGACTCAAACAAACATCACCCGACCAACATTCCCAACAGCACCAACCCGCTCAATGCACGATGACAAGCATTTTTCTCTTTACAGGCAAAAAAACAGCCGGCCTTGCTAACAGTTGAAACTGCGGCAAATTGTACTGTACCCGCCTCCCAATGGCTATGCGGGCGGCAAGGCATAGAAACGCTGTATTGTAGGTCAGGCGCGCAAATACGCCCGACAATCAGCCTCTGGGGCGCCCGTTAAGGCACCAGCCCTTCGAGTCGCTGACTCAGCGGCTCCTCATTGCGCTCGATCTGTAATGGCATGCGCTGGCGGCAGCTTGGCGCCAGACTGCAGGCCCAGTACGCCTTGTCCGGCGCAGCACCCTTGGGGGCTCGCTGCAGCACCATGGGTGCTGCGCAGCGCGGACATTCCATACTCTGGGCGCTTGATGCCGCGAAGGAGTCAGCTGCCGACCTGTCATGCCGCGCCGACAGCGATAGCGCACCGGCTATTATGGATTCAAATACGGGCTCGCTTTCCGCCCTTTGCTGTGCCGGTGCCAGCGCCTGTACCGGCGGCTCAAACAATGCATCAAACTGCAGACCAATCTCCGCAACCTGATAGCTGGCCTGTGCCGGCACCCGCAGCAAGGGTAAACCCGCCTGCTCGCAGATCACATCCAGCTGCAGGTCGCGGCGTGCCATTTTCGCGCGACGCAGCGAGGGCGCATCCAGCTCCACCGCGCAAACAGGCTCCAGTGCCGCCCGGGTGCAAACCAGAAAACTGAATTGTCGACCTTCCAGCCCCGCCATAGCAGCATCCAGGGCGGCCCCTTCCAGAGTCTCGTCCACCGTCACCACATCGGCCAGGGCGATACGCGCCAGTACGCGGTGATCTGTACCCACGGCCTGCTCAAGCACCTCCAGAAAGCGGCACTGCTCATCGTTTAGCAACCGCTCGCCAAGCTCATAGGAGCCAATATATTCATCGGCTGGGACCCTGCGACGACGCAGCAGGAATATCACCACCGCCAGCACCACCAAAGCCACCAGAACAGGCCAGTTAAACCACTGCATTTGAATCATTTCCTCGTCCGCAATCAGGCTTTACTGCCACAGGCAGCAGGGCGTATTTTCACCGTCGCAGTACAGCAGCCGATGCCTGAACGCCAGCCAAACGCGGTGGGCCTGTTTGCCATATGCGGCAAAAATTTTCTATTGCCGCCAAAACTGGCGTTGACGCTACGACAAGACGATAGAATGGCTTTTTACGCCGGCCGGAAACACCCTCACCGATGAACAGAAAAGCCTGGACCCTCGCCTTGCTGGTAATACTGGCCTGGGGCTGCAATTTCGTTTTTATCCGCTGGGGACTCGATGAACTCCCCCCCATGCTGCTCGGTGCGCTGCGCTTTACCTGTGTCGCCTTTCCGGCGATTCTGTTTGTGCGCCGGCCGGCCTTGCCGTTTCGCTGGCTGTTTGCCTACGGTATCACTATCAGCTTCGGCCAGTTTGCCCTGCTGTTCAGCGCCATGCATGTCGGCATGCCCGCCGGCATCGCCTCCCTGGTACTTCAGGCCCAGGCGATTTTCACCCTGGTGTTCGCGATGCTGTTCCTCGGCGAACGCTGGCAGCCGCAGCAACTCTGGGCACTGCTGATCGCGGGGCTGGGGCTGGGTGTACTCGCCAGCCAGGCTGACCCTGCCACCATGACTCTGGCGGGCTTCGGCCTGACACTGGCAGCCGCTGCCAGCTGGGGGGCGGGTAATATCATCAATCGCCATATAGGCAGCCGTGGCTCCGTCGATCTGGTGAGCCTGGTGATCTGGGGCGCCCTGATTCCACCGCTGCCCTTTATGCTGATGTCATATTTTATCGAAGGGCCGGAGCTGATCATGGCCAGTCTTGCGGGAATGGGCATCAAGTCGCTGGTGTCCCTGACCTATCTGGCACTGGTAGCCACCATTTTCGGCTATAGCACCTGGGGCTGGCTGCTCCGGCACCACCCGGCCTCACGCATAGCCCCGCTAACACTGCTGGTGCCTATAGTCGGACTGCTCTGCGCCTGGCTGATTCTGGACGAAAGCCTGTCGCCGGTGCAGGCAATCGGTATTGTGCTGGTCATGCTGGGGCTGCTGGTAAACAGCTTCGGTCAGCGCTGGCTGCAAGGATTCAAGAGTATCCTGACCTGAAGGCTTCCTTAAGCTCAGGGCCGGGAACTTCTTGCAAAAGCAGAGCGCCTAAACCATACCTGTAGGGTCTGTTTTTGCGAGGCTTCCCCCATGTACAAGGTCAAACGCTGGACGGCCGAACAACTGGCGAAGATGAACGAGGAGTCTTTTCTGGTTGAGGCGCTGGATATGATACGCCTGTCCCCCGAGCTCAGTGATGGCAGCAATACCATTGATGCCATGAAAACAAAGCTCGACGCCCTGGAGACTGCCCTGGGCATTCGCCTGGACGGCCTTAAGGATTGATAGCCACCAGGTCGCAGGCTAGCAGCCTGCGGCCCTTAAGCCGCTTGCACCCTCTCGCTCTCATCGACTGCATTCATCTGCCGCATCCCTCTGAACTGTTATCCTTGATCAGTGACCAACACTCCTTAGTCATCAACGCTCTTGAAAAACCAACCCACACCGCTGCCCTCTGGGCCAGGATCCTGCCACTACCATGAAACTGCGATTTTTCCTGCTGCTGTTCGTGAGCCTTGCAACTATCAACAACAGCGCCCGTGCCCAGGCACCCGCAGGCAGCTGGCAATCTTTGCTGGCACTGGCACCCACCGGCAGTCAGATTGGTCTGCGGGTTGAGCCGCTGGATGCCGGCGGCAGCGTTCGCATCGATTATCAGTCTGACCTGCTGCTGCCCCCGGCCAGTACGCTTAAGCTACTGACCGCCTATGCCGCCGAGCTGCAGCTGGGGTCGGATTTTCGCTACCAAACTCGGCTCTGGCGCCGGGGCCAGCAGCAGAGCAATCGCTGGCAGGGCGACTGGCGACTGGAATTCAGCAGTGCACCGGATTTCAGCCGGGCCCAGTTGAGCCAACTGCTGGAACAGATAAAGCTGAGCGGCATTACCCAGATCAGCGGCGACCTGCTGCTGGACAGCTCCGCCTTCGATGGCTACGACCGCGGCAATGGCTGGCCCTGGAACAACCTCGGTGTCTGCTACAGCGCTCCGGCAGCGGCGATCATACTGGATGGCAACTGCGTGGCCGCAAGCCTGACCCCCAACGCACCAGGCACAGTTGCACGTTTCTTTGTTCCGCCGCACCAGCCGCTGGACGTCACCAATGAAGTCATGACTGTTACCCTGCAGCAGCAACTGGAGACACTGTGCGAACTGGAAATGGATACAGGCCCCGGCAATCATTACCGTCTGCACGGCTGCGTGGCCAATAACCGCAAGATCGTACCGCTGAATTTTGCCGTCAATGACCCTGTTGCATTCACCCGCGACGTCATCGCCCAGCAATTGCAGGAGCTCGGTATTCAGCTGCAGGGACAGATTCGCGGTGTCAGTGACGCCGGCAGCAACTGGCAGGCCGTGATGCAGCTCGAGTCCGCACCACTGTCACAACTGCTGACCACCATGCTGCAGGATTCGGATAACCTGTTCGCCGACAGTCTGCTGAAAACCCTGAGCAATCAGGCCGGCAGCCCTGGCAATTTCCGTAATGGCGTACGTGTCATGAAAGACCGGCTGGAAGAGACACTGGGACAGCGCCTTGAACCCGCCACCCTGGCGGACGGTTCGGGCCTGTCGCGGGATAATTTGTTACAGCCCGCGCAGCTCGCCGCCGTGCTGCGCCAGCTAGCCCGCACGCCGGCATCCAGCAGTTATCAGGCACTGGCAGTGGCCGGCGAGTCCGGCACCCTGCGCTATCGCAGCACCCTGCGAAAGCCCCCGTTACTGGGTAACGTGCGTGCTAAAAGCGGCACCATCAATGGCACCAGCAATCTGGCCGGCTATATCACCGGGGCCTCGGGCCAGCGCTATCTGTTTGTATTGATGGTATCTGGTATCAGTCTGAGCGATGCCGACCGACGTGCATCCTGGCGTGACCCGCTGCAGCACCCGGTACGGGCGTTCGAGAAGGCCATGCTGGAATGGATTTACCAGCGCGGCTGACACAAACGAAAAAGCCCGAAGCGCTGACCACCAGGGTCATCGCTTCGGGCCTGCTTTAGACCGGCTTACAGTTAAGACGGTTTATTGCGCGGCTTTTGCTTCAGCCTCGGCCTTCATGCCTTCCTCAGTGCCCATGACGTCCTTGGCCATATCCATAGCGGCACCGGCGGCGCTGACGACTTTAGTGGACGTCGCACTCGCCATGGCGGAGGCTTGCGAAGCTACGTCTGCGGCCATGCTCTCGGCGCCTTCCACCATATCGGTAGCGGTTTCTGTCACGGCATCGGCGGCATGGGTCGCCATATCCTTACCTTCTTCCAGCATCATTTCAGCCTTTTCCTCGACGACCTCTGCTGTGGTTGGCGCAGGCGCCTCAACCTCAACAGTCGCGGCAGGTGCAACCTGAGCTTCTTCTGCTGCCGGGGCGGCAGCGGGTGCCGCAGCCTTTTTTTCAGCTTCGTCATTGCCGCAACCGGTCAGGGCTACGCTGGTCAGCAGTACTGCAGAACAAAGCATATAGGGCAGTTTCATAACTATCGTCACTCCATGTCGTTGAATAATTTTGGCCCACAATACAGCAGACGCTGCACCGGACAGCCAATATCGGGTAACCCGGATAGCTTCAATATAAACCAGAAGTCCCGATACCCTTCCCAAAAGGTGCGCTCAATGTGCACCGACGCGCCTTAACCGCTCCTGAGCAAGGGCACCCTGGCAGCCTGTCGGACTTAACACTGATCTACTGCGGAAAAGCCGAATTTGGTTATTTCTTGTTCTCTTTATTGTTGAATAGAACCACTATTCGCCTCAAAAGAGCTCAAAAACTAACTCAAATCGGTCTTTCCCT
>NZ_BCNS01000136.1 GCF_001528745.1 Marinobacterium profundum
TATTTGCCCGCCGGGTTAATATTACGAAGGTAAATCTCCCCTGGAACTGATCAGTACCGGGGATTTAACCGTGTTCGAACGTGTCTGCTGGCATATAGATGCGATGAGAGTGCTCTGAAATCTGTTGCGGTGCGGGATTTAACGAGCTAACAGCAACGGGTTCAGCTCTTGTCTTTTGCTTCTGCCTCTCATTATAAAGGCAAAAGGCAAGACCTGATCCCGCCCTCGCGTGCGTATTAATAAAAGTTTGACGATGCTGAGGCGTTTGACGACTCTAAGCCACCGCTGTTTTGGTGATTTGTTTATGTGCATTGTAAAAATTTTTAAATAATATCGATTCATAATATTGTATGAAAAATAAATCGCATGTAAAATTAGCAAATACTTTAAATTAACACTTTTCTAAAATGGTTGATATATGGCGAATATGGATGTTACCGGTATACTTAAATCTCTTAAGGATAATAAAAAGCTAGAACCATATATTAATTATATTCGTTTCCCGTATTACAAAAATCTGAGTGAGAACCTCAAGATTGAATTTTCCTTTCCTCTTACAGCAATTGTTGGACAAAATGGAACTAATAAAAGCTCTATATTGAGGGCAATATACGGCTGCCCTAAGGATTATAGTGTTGGTAATTTCTGGTTCTCTACAAAAATAGACCCTATTTCTGAAGATGGTGGCCGACCAAGATTTATATATTCATATTACCAGAAAGATGCGAAGAGAAATGTCGAGGTAATAAAAACAAGAATTAGGTACGTGAGTCGCACGACTAAAAGAGTCAACCCAGATTATTGGGAGCCCGCCCGTCCTTCTGTTAAAGATGGCATGGAAAAAATGCCTTTTTCTGGTACGGAAGGTCGAGAAAAAACCCGCTGGAAACTCATAGAAAAAGAAGTTGTTTTTATGGATTTTCGCAGTGAAATAAGTGCTTTTGATAAGTATTTCTATCACGGAGACCTCAAAGAGACACTCAGACATGGTACTAAGCAGGATTATATAAGGAGCAAGTCTTCTTTAATTAAAAAAGCAATTGACTGTGATCTAAAATCAAAAAGAATGTATAAAGGAAGTAAAGAACAAATTATTACCAATATTCTTCTCACTGAAGAACAGGTAAAGTATATATCTAAGATCCTTGGAAGAAAATACAACCAAATAAGATTATTACATCACCGATTTTTTAAAAAATCAGGTGAAACAGTTATTCTGCAGTCTGAAGATCTTAACTACAGCGAAGCCTTTGCAGGTAGCGGAGAGTTTTCCGTTATTATGCTGGTACACAGAGTGTTTGAAGCTAAGCCATGCTCATTAATCATTCTGGACGAGCCCGAAGTTTCATTACATCCGGGAGCACAGGAACGCTTAACTGAATTTTTGATAGATCGTATAAAAATTGATAAGCACCAGGTTGTGATAGGAACTCATTCGCCATTTATACTAAAAGGACTTCCGTCTACTGCCATCAAAACGCTGTATATGGATTCCGTTTCAAAAAAAATAAAAGCAACCAATGAAACAATACCTGAAGAGGCTTTTTTTCATCTTGGAATTAAAGATGAAAAAAAGTATACAATATTTGTAGAGGATAGACTTGCCGGGGAAATAGTTAAAAGATCTCTAAGGTTACTTGGGCAAGCAATTCATGAAAAATTCATGATCATATATCCTCCAGGAGGTGCTAGCGTTATATTAATGAGTCACATGCCAAGTTGCGCATTAGCTGACAGAAAAGACTCTTTATTTCTGATGGATGGTGATCAACGACCAAAAAAAACCATAGCTATAAAAGATAGTTTTTCTCAGCTTGATGATGATGCATTGGAAGAAAGTATTAATGAAATCGTAAATGGAAAGCTTAAAATTCCGGTTGACACTGGCGACGGTGGTAAAAATATAGCTCAGCTACGAAATTCTCGTATTAAAATCATGTCATATTGTCGCGATTTTTTGGATTATTTACCAGGTGAAACTCCTGAATCTTTCATTTGGGATAATATGCATTATGATTTAAGTAAGCATGATAAAGATTTTGAAAAAAACAGTTGCTACAAGTCTCGCTTTGAGCAGCTGTGTAGGTTAGAATTAGGAGTCGAGTCTTATGAAGACATTAGCTCTAATGATATTTTTCAAGTTCAGAAGAGATGCTTGGTAACAATCAATGATAGTCTTTTTACAGAGCTATCTAATAAAATCAAGGCTTTTCTGGGAGCCTAACTTGTATCTATTAAAGAGTATCATCAATGTCAATTAAGGTTTTTGATTTTTTTTCAGGTTGCGGTGGCACTAGCTGCGGCTTTGAATCTGCCGGCTTTGATATAGCTTTTGCTCTTGATAGTGATCCTGTTGCGATCGCTACTTTTCAAGAAAATTTTCCACGTGCGCATACCCAAGTTGCTAGTATACAAGATGTACACCCACGTATACTGACTCCTATAGTCGGAGAGCGCATTGAACCAATTTTATTTTGCGGGTGCGCACCTTGTCAGCCTTTCTCAAAGCAGAATAAAAATAAAAAAAGTGATGACCCTCGGCGTAGTTTACTTTTGGATTTTTCTAAGTTCGTTGAGCACTGGCTGCCTGAATATGTTGTCGTTGAAAATGTTCCAGGGATGCAGAAACTGAAATTATTAGGCCCGTTTGATCAGTTTCGGACATTTCTTGAAAAGCTCGGATATAAGACAGCATATGATGTTATACCAGCTTGTGGCTTCGGGGTTCCTCAAAAAAGGGAGCGATTGGTGTTAATTGCATCCATCATTAGCGATATAAGTTTACCTGAATTTTCGCATGATCCATCTAAAGGTATAGCTTATAGCACTGTAAGGGATTGGATATCTAACCTACCGACATTAGCTGCCGGTGAAGTTTGTGAAATTGATCCTGATCATCAAGCAGCTCGATTATCAGAAACAAATATTAAAAGAATTAAAGCCACCCCTGAGGGAGGTAGTCGGGATTCATGGCCTGAATACCTATGGTTGAATTGTCATAAAGAACATTCCGGTCACACCGACGTATACGGACGACTGCATTGGGACAGGCCTGCGAGTGGATTAACCACAAGATGCATTAGTCTTTCAAATGGAAGATTTGGCCATCCGACTCAAGATCGCGCCATATCTGTGAGAGAAGCTGCATGTTTACAGACATTTCCCAGAAACTACAAATTCAAAGGGTCGCTGCAGTCCAAAGCTCGTCAGATTGGTAATGCAGTCCCTCCTTTGATGGCACAGAGAGTAGGTGAAGCGATATATTCTCATTTTTTAGCCAGCAAAACTGAGCATGACTCACTAGGAAAAATAACGTCACCCTGATGTAAGATAGAGCGCGGGTACAACAGTCAGGTCTTGTCTTTTGCTCAAATCTTTAACAGGCAAAACCTGCCCGCCCCCAGGGGCGAAGACAGGGACTGTCAGGCCGCCGATTAGATACAGGAGTTCGGCTGGCCGGCAGCCCGTACGATGATGCCTGAGCGCAACGAAAAGCTTCGTCGCTGGGTGCGACTCCTGCGATCACCGCA
>NZ_BCNS01000137.1 GCF_001528745.1 Marinobacterium profundum
TTTCTATTTAACGCAAAACAGCACAAAAAACAGCCAAACTCAGGTGGCTCGCAGTAGGTTGAGTATTGTCGGACAGCCTCCTAGGAGGCTGTCCGAGAATGCTGGCCGTAGCGAGAGCCGACTGATTTGAGCGGGTTTTTGCGGTGTTTTAAGGCGAATAGTGGTTCTATTTAACGCAAAACAGCACAAAAAACAGCCAAACTCAGGTGGCTCGCAGTAGGTTGAGTATTGTCGGACAGCCTCCTAGTGTGTTCACTTTTGCGGGGGCACATCAGAAACACAGCGGCCAGCCAGGTGCGACAGGGTCACAACCGGCTGCCGCCTTCAATGAAACAGGCAGAGAGCCTGATCAGGCCTTTTTAATCATCCATTCGTGATCGGGGTCATTGTGGAAGATCCAGGTACGTTCGGGGCCGGCCATTACATTGAGGTAATAAAGGTCATAGCCGTGGGCTGCTCCAACTGGATGATAACCCTCAGGCACCATCACCACATTGCGGTCTTCCACCGCCATGGTTTCATCCAGGCTGCGATCATCCGTATAAACGCGCTGGAAGGCAAAGCCCTGGGGTGGGTTGATACGGTGGTAGTAGGTTTCTTCCAGTCGAGTTTCCGCCGGAGCCGCGTCACGATCATGCTTGTGCGGCGGATAGCTGGACCAGTTACCGCCGGGGGTGAAGACTTCGCACACCAGCAGGTGTTCTGCAGCCATGTTGCCGAACAGGATATTGCACACATGACGCTGGTTGGTACCCTCGCCTCGCATCTCGTAACGGGTATCAGCCGGGGTAATCAGGCGGGCACCAAACTCGCCCTTGGCGAGTGCCTTGCACACCGCCAGCTCCAGTACTGTCGTGGCCGTGACGCGGTAACTATCCGAGGGCGGTACATACACGCTATAGGGCGCCTTCTGCTCGAATACGCTCATGCGCTCGCCAAGCCCAGTCCAGCTTTCCTGCTCGGTAGCGATATCCGCCAGACCACTGACCAGCACCAGGCAGACTTCCTGATCGCCAGTCGCCTGCTCCAGCACCTGGCCTGGCTGCAACTGGTAGACCTCAAAACCGACATAGTCCCAGCCAGCGGAGGCAGGCGTTATACGCTGAATACAGCCCTGTTCATCGGGCGTTGTCGGGCGGGACAGGAGCTTGGACATGAATTTCACCTTTATTAGGGTTAAGAGTTCAGTGGGTAGCAACCAGCCCCGCCCGGTATTTAGCCGGCCACAGTCTGCTTGTCGACCCGGTAGGCCAGGCTGATCGACAGCGCCTGAGCCAGGCAAAGGGTGGAGCCAAGAGCACGAAAACCATGTACTTCGGCATCGCGTACCACAAAACAGACAGAGGCCAGCGCCGCCAGCGGGCTGAGCTGACTGTCGGTAATCAGTATCAGCGGTACACCGCGCTCGACCGCCGCCTTGGCGACGTCCTGGGTTTCCGGTGCATAGGGGTGGAAACTGGTGGCGATGATCGCATCGCCCTTGCCAATAGCACCGCCCTGCTCGGCGTACATGCCCCCCACGCCGTCAATCAGATAGGCGCGACGGTCAATATGACGCAGTGCATAGGCGAAATAGGTCGCTACCACAAAGGCACGGCGCACACCCACCACATGGGTGGCTTCGGCTGCGGCCAGAATATCCACCGCCCGCTCGAGATCTTCCTCGCTGATGCTGTCGCGCAGCTGTTCCAGCGCCACGGCGCTGGCGCCGGCAAACTGTGACAGCAGCTGCAGCGGTGTATCCCGGCTGTCATCCCCCAGTTCTTCGCGCGCTATGCGGATGCGCTCGGTATAGCTGGGCGACTCCTGAATCAGCTTTTGCTGAAACAGCCGCTGCATTTCGCTAAAGCCGCTATAACCAAAGGCATTGGCAAAACGCACCAGCGTCGAAGGATGCACACTGGCATCCTTGGCAATCACCGCAACGGTGCCAAAGGCAATCGCATTGGGGTTGTCCATCACATACTGCGCCACCTGGCGCAGGCGCTTGCTCAGCACCGAGTGCTGTTCAGCGATGGCTGACTTCAGATCGGCCAGTGTTTGGGGTACTGCATTCATGGTTCCGCGTCCCTCCAGTGTTCAGGGTTCCTTATAACCCCCGCGCCACTGAATTGGAATGAAATTTCCAAAAATGAAGTAGCGCCGGCCTCTGCACCTGCTCGTGGCGGCATTAAGGCCCGTGCGATAACCCAACCATAAGGAATTTATGTTCCTGTTTCAATATTCACAGAATATTTATTCCATATTGAAGGTCACAACATCCCCTTTAGCGCAGTATCTGTGTCTCTAAATAGCTGTCTGCAACCTATCTGGCCGGTACAGGAGCTTCTATAGGCCGTGGCTCTGACGTCATTTAAGACACTTAAATAAAAAATATTTTCCATTCTGTTGCTGTTATGGAATTTTTATTCTATTCTCGATCCAGACACTCACCACTAAGAGCTCACAGAGCCCGTGGGTAAACCGTACAGCTTGCCCTATGACCGCCACTAAAGCCCTATAGTCGGTCATACTGAATAGCGAGCTGCCGGCAACAGATTTGGAATACTTTTTCAAATTACGACAATAAGCACAGTCGCCGTGGGACGCACGGCCCAGGAGCATCACCCTATGAGCAACTTCAGCGCCAGCAGCGCAGACCGGCCACTGGATGTCATCTGCCTTGGCAGAGCCGCCGTGGACTTTTACGGCGATCAGATCGGTAGCCGTCTGGAAGACATGTCCGGCTTTGCGAAATACCTGGGGGGCTCATCGGCCAACATCGCCTTTGGTACCGCACGCCTGGGCCTCAAATCCGCCATGCTGACGCGGGTAGGTGATGAGCACATGGGGCGTTTTGTGCGCGAAGAACTGGCCCGTGCCGGTGTTGATGTCAGCCATGTAAAGACTGACCCCGAACGTCATACCGGCCTGGTGATTCTGGGTATCAAGGATCAGGAAACCTTCCCGCTGATCTTCTACCGACGCGACTGCGCCGATATGGCGATAAGCCCAGATGATTTCTCGCCCGAGTTTATTGCCTCCAGCCGCGCCCTGCTGATTACCGGCACACACTTTTCCACCGAACAGACCTACGCCGCCAGCAAAACGGCCATGGAACACGCCCGTGCCGCCGGTACCAAAGTCATTCTGGATATCGATTATCGCCCGGTACTCTGGGGCCTCACGGGTATAGGTGAAGGCGAAAACCGCTTCGTCTCCGATGACAGCGTCAGCGCCCACCTGCAAACCGTGCTGCCCTACTGCAACCTGATCGTGGGCACCGAGGAAGAAGTGCATATCGCCGGCGGCAGCACCGACACCATCACCGCACTGAAGAAAATTCGCGAGCTGAGCGATGCCACTATAGTGCTCAAGCTCGGCGCCCTGGGTTGCACAGTACTGGAAGGCGCCATCCCCGACAGCATGGACAGCTTCGATGTCTTCACCGGCGTACGGGTAGATGTGCTCAATGTGCTGGGTGCTGGCGATGCTTTTATGTCGGGCTACCTGCGCGGCTACCTGCGTGATGAAAGCCCCGAGCGTTGCTGCGCATACGCCAATGCCTGCGGCGCCCTGGTGGTGTCGCGCCACGGCTGCGCACCAGCCATCCCCAGTGGCGAGGAACTGGACTACTACCTGCTGCACGCCCACGAAATCCCGCGCCCGGACCAGGATACGGAGCTCAACTACCTGCACCGCGTTACAACCCGCAGCAATGGCGAGTGGAACGAAATTTGCGGCCTGGCATTTGACCACCGCAAGCAGCTGTTCGATATGGCCAAAGCAGTAGGCGCAGATCCTGTGCGCATAAAATCCCTCAAGCGCTTGCTGGTACAGGCTGCCCGTCGCGGCGCCGACACTGCGGGCCTCAACGGCAACGTCGGCGTACTGATCGACGATACCTACGGCCAGGATGCGCTGAACGATGTTACCGGCCAGGGCTGGTGGATCGGGCGCCCGGTGGAACTGCCCTCGTCTTTGCCAATCGAACTCGAAGGCGGCCGCTCCATTGGCTCACGCCTGCGTGAATGGCCCCGCGAACACGTGGTGAAATGCCTGATTTTCTACCACCCAGACCACGCCATCGAGACCCGCCTGGCCCAGGAACGCCAGGCCATGGAACTCTACAAGGCCTGCTGTGCCTCCGGCCACGAACTGCTGCTGGAGCTGATTCCCCCCAGGGACATGCCCCAGGACGACAGCACCCTGGTACGTTCCCTGGCCCGCTTCTACAACCTGGGAGTCCGCCCAGACTGGTGGAAACTACCCTCACCGAGTCGCAACGCCTGGGCACAGATCAGCGACCTGATCAAAACCCGCGCGCCCCATTGCCGTGGCGTGGTACTGCTGGGTCTGGATGCACCGATTGAGGAAATCCGCCAGGGCTTCAATAACACCGCAGGCTTTGATATCTGCAAGGGCTTCACCATTGGCCGCACTCTCTGGGCGAAGGAAAGCCGCCAGTGGCTGGCCGGCGAAATCGATGATGAAAGCCTGATCGACGGCGTCAGCAATAACTACCTGCAACTGATTCAGTACTGGCGCGAACGCACCGCCAGCTAAGCCGGAGATAAGATTCATGAAGACAATCAGACTCACCATGGCGCAGGCCGTCATTCGCTATCTGACGGCACAAAAAGTGCTGATCGACGGTGAACTCAAGCCCATGTTCGCCGGTTGCTGGGCCATCTTCGGTCACGGCAACGTGGCAGGCCTTGGCGAAGCGCTCTATCAGGTGCAGGACCAGCTGCCCACCTACCGCGCCCACAATGAGCAGGGCATGGCCCACGCCGCCATCGCCTATGCCAAGACGCTGAATCGCCGACAGATGATGGCTTGCACCGCTTCCGCAGGCCCAGGTGCCGTCAATATGGTGACCGCCGCCGCCGTGGCCCACGTTAACCGTCTGCCAGTGCTCTTCCTGCCGGGGGATACCTTTGCCACCCGTCTGCCGGACCCGGTACTGCAGCAGGTCGAGAATTTTCATGACCATACGCTCACATCCAACGACTGCTTCAAGCCGGTAAGCCGCTTTTTCGATCGCATTACCCGCCCGGAACAGCTGCTGACCTCCCTGCCCCAGGCCATGCGCGTGCTGACAGATCCGATCGAATGCGGACCTGTGACCCTGGCGCTGCCGCAGGATGTGCAGACCATGGCCTACGACTACCCGGAGCATTTCTTTAACGAGAAACTGCATCAGCTGCGCCGCCAGGCGCCGGATCAGCGCGAGCTAGAAGACGCCATAGCCCTGATTCGCCAGGCCAAGAAGCCACTGCTGATCGCAGGCGGCGGCGTGCACTACTCAGGCGCCCTGGAAGAACTGGATGCCCTGGTCACCCGCTTCAACCTGCCGGTGGGTGAAACCCAGGCCGGCAAGGGGGCCCTGCCCTGGGATCATGAACGGAATATGGGCACTGTGGGTGTTACAGGTGCGGCCTCCACCAATGCACTGGCAGCAGAAGCCGACCTGATCATTGCCGTGGGCACCCGCCTGGGCGATTTCGCCACGGGTTCCCGCGCCCTGATCAACCCGAACGCCAAACTGCTGTGCCTTAACGTCGCCTCCTTCGATGCCATCAAACACAGGGCGCTGCCGCTGGTCGGCGATGCCAAACTGGCGCTGGCCCTGCTGGAAGCTGGCCTGGACGGCTGGCAGCCCGAAGGCAACTGGATCGAAAAAGCGGCCCAGTTGCGCGTGCAGTGGAATCACTCAGTGGACGTGGCCACCACGGATAGAGGCACCAATCTGCCCACCGATGCCGAAGTCGTGGGTGCGGTAAACCGCGCTGCCGGCGAAAAGGACATAGTGGTCTGTGCCGCGGGCGGCTTGCCGGGCGAGCTGCAAAAACTGTGGCGTACCCGCTTTGATCGCGGCTACCACATGGAATACGGCTACTCCTGCATGGGCTACGAGCTGGCAGGTGGTCTGGGCGCCAAAATGGCCAAACCCGATTCCGAGATCTTTGTCATGGTGGGAGATGGCTCCTACCTGATGCTCAACTCCGAAATTGCCACCTCGGTCATGCTGGGCCACAAGATCGTCATGGTGGTGCTGGATAACCGCGGCTTTGGCTGCATCCACCGTCTGCAGCAGTTCTGCGGCGGCCCCGGCTTTAACAACATGCTGGAAGACTGCCTCACCGTTGAAGGTGGCGCACCCAAAACCGACTTCGCAGGCCACGCCCGGGCACTCGGCGCCAGGGCTGAAAAGGTCGGTAATATTCAGCAACTGGAAGCGGCTCTGGAACGCGCCAAGGCCTCGCCTATCAGCTACCTGATCACCCTGGATACCGATGTCGTCAATGCCGCAGAAGAAGGCGGTTCCTGGTGGGATGTCGCCGTGCCCGAGGTATCGCCGCGCGAACAGGTGATGGAAGCACGCCGCCGCTACGAGTCCTTCAAGGCCCGTCAGCTGCAAAATATCTAGCACTCGATAACAAACAATCTAATTGCTGCGATTTTGGAGAACAGAATGAGTGTACGCATTGGTATCAACCCGCTGACCTGGACCAACGATGACATGCCGGCGCTGGGCGCCGACACCTCGCTGGATACCTGCCTCACCGAAGGCAAGCAGGCCGGTTACGCAGGCTTTGAACTGGGCCAGAAATTCCCCCGTACCCCTGAAGCCCTGGGCCCGATTCTGGACAGCCACGGCCTGAGCCTGGTATCCGGCTGGTACAGCAGTGAGCTGCTGAACCGCAGCGCCGAAGACGAAATCGCGGCGCTCCAGGGTCACTTGACACTTCTCAAGTCCCTCGGTGCCAAGGTCATGGTGTTCTGCGAAGTCACCGGCTGCGTGCACGGCCAGATCGAAACCCCGGTGACTCAGCGCCCGGTGATGAACGATGCCCAGTGGACCCTGTTCCTTGAGCGCCTGGATACAGTGGCCGAATACTGTCTCGCCCAGGGTGTGCGCCTGGCGTACCACCACCATATGGGCACCGTGGTCGAAACCGAAGCCGAAGTCGATCGCCTGATGGCCGGCACCTCCGATGCCCTGGGCCTGCTGCTCGACACAGGCCACATGACCTACGCCGGCGGTGACCCACTGGCGGTACAGCAGCGCCACGCAGACCGCATCTGCCATGTGCATTGCAAGGATATCCGTCCCGAGATCATGCGGGATGCCAAAAACCGTGACCTGAGCTTTCTCAGCGCCATGCTTAACGGTGTTTTCACCGTGCCGGGCGATGGCTTTATTGACTACGAAACCCTGTTCAAGGCCCTTAAGGCCAGCAGCTACGAAGGCTGGCTGGTGGTTGAGGCCGAACAGGATCCAAGCGTTGCGCACCCGCTGACTTACGCGACCCTGGGTCGCAATCACCTGCAGCGCTTCTGTGACAATGCCGGACTCGAGATCCGCAGCTAATACGAGCCTTGCGGGCACTCACTGACACGATTAAAAGGAAACAGCATGAAAACTCTGGGCAACTACATCAACTGCGAACATGTCGCCAGCCAGAGCGGCCGCACCGCGACCGTCTACAACCCTGCCACCGGTGAGCCAAGCATGAAAGTTGCGCTTTCCAGCGCCGACGAAACCCGTGCTGCCATCGCCTCTGCGCAGGAAGCACTAGAGGGCTGGAGCAAGGTTTCTCCGCTGAACCGCGCCCGTGTCATGTTCAAGTTCAAGGCACTGATCGAAGAAAACGCCGACGAAATTGCCGCCATGATCACCGCCGAGCACGGCAAAGTATTCTCCGATGCCAAAGGCGAGCTGACCCGCGGTCTGGAAGTGGTGGAGTTTGCCTGCGGCATTCCGCATCTGCTCAAGGGCGAGCACAGCCTGAACGTCGGCCGTGGCGTGGACAGCTACTCCAAGATGCAACCGGTGGGCGTTTGCGCGGGCATAAGCCCGTTCAACTTCCCCGCCATGGTGCCTATGTGGATGTTCCCGGTCGCCATCGCCTGCGGCAACACCTTCGTGATGAAGCCATCCGAGAAGGACCCGAGCACCACCTACCGTCTGGCAGAACTGCTGGCTGAAGCCGGCCTGCCCAAGGGTGTGTTCAACATCGTTAACGGCGACAAGGAAGCCGTTGACGTACTGCTGACCGACGAACGTGTTGGCGCGGTCAGCTTTGTGGGTTCCACCCCCATCGCCGAATACATCTACAAGACCGCCAGCGCCAACGGCAAGCGTGTACAGGCGCTGGGCGGCGCCAAAAACCACATGGTCGTGATGCCGGATGCCGATCCCGAACAGGTGGTTCACTCCCTGATGGGCGCAGCCTACGGTTCTGCCGGTGAGCGCTGCATGGCCATCTCAGTAGCGGTATGCGTGGGTGATGAAGTTGCGGATAACCTGATCCATCGCCTGGGCGAAGAAATCGCCACCATGCGCGTAGGCCCCGGTGTCGGCCTGCCGGAAGAAGCCCATATGGGCCCACTGATCACCAAAGAGCACGCCGCCAAGGTCAAGGGTTATATTGACTCGGGCGTTGAAGACGGTGCCACCCTGGTGATCGATGGTCGCGAATTTGTGGCAGAAGGCCATGAGAATGGTTACTTCGTCGGCCCAACCCTGTTCGACAAGGTCCGCCCCGGCATGCGTATCTATGACGAAGAAATCTTCGGACCCGTGCTGTCCGTGGTACGCGTTGCGTCTTATGCGGATGCGGTGAAGCTGATCAATGATCACGAATACGGCAACGGCACTGCCATATTTACCCGCGATGGCGACAGCGCCCGTCAGTTCTGCGAAGAAATTCAGGTCGGCATGGTCGGTGTGAACGTCCCCATCCCGGTACCCATGGCCTTCCACAGCTTTGGCGGCTGGAAACGCTCCCTGTTCGGCCCGCTACACATGCACGGCCCGGACGGCGTTCGCTTCTACACCAAGATGAAAACCATCACTGCCCGCTGGCCCACAGGCCTGCGCGCCGGCTCCGAGTTCTCGATGCCGACGATGAAGTAAGACCCCGGAAAGGTCCCGCCTCGGCGGGGCCTGGCGTAGAAATCTCTGGCGCTTTGCAGCCCGAGACCCACTTTGGAGCCCTCGTGGCTCCTTTTTTTGTTGTGAGCCGTGATGTCGGGAATTCAAAGCCCGGGCCACAGCCGTAAGGCTTGATCTTGCAGCTATTCATCATTTCCTCATTGACCCGGCCGAGGATCGCAGTCACCGTAGGCCACTGAATAAACGGAACCGCACCGAAAACACAGAGATCACCGATGGTCAGATATTCCAAGCAGAAGGCACCCTCCCCCGAAACCCAGGAAGAAGCGCTGGCAGTCGCCCGCGCCACCCAGCAGCCTGGGCAGACCAAAGAGCAGACCAAGCTGATCGCCAAGGGAATTCAACGCGGAATCGATGAGTACAAGAAACAGCACAAGGCCAAATCGCGGGAACTGAACAAGCGGGTCAAACAGGTCAAGGCCCAGGGCCAGGTATCCGATGCCGAGGAACAGCCGCAAGAGTCCGAATCCGCAGGAAGCCCCGCGCTGCTGCCCTGGATATTGCTGGTGCTGTCCTGGGTGCTGTTTGCGGGCTTTGTGATGCTTAAACCCTGAGCTCAAACAGCGTTTAGTAGATCCAGCGACTGATCTAAGCATTGCTTTTTAATATAGCCAGGTGGGTGCAGGCCCGAAGGGGCGTAACCCAACACTGAACCATCGGTTGATGGGTTTCGCTTCGCTGCACCCTACTTGGCGAATATGGCCCGGTAGGGACGGAAGGTTGGGTAAAGGAGCGTAACGACATGCCCAACAGCCTCGATTGATCGCCGCGCTCCGCTTTGCTCATCCTGCAACAGGATATTAGTTTGTGAAAACTCTAACCGCTAAAGGCCGAGCTAGAGCATTTTTATCTTACATCGACCCATTGCGATGGTTGAGACGAGACTAAAGTGACTTTGTTGGAGCCTGTGCAGGCTGGGGTATCGGAGCGGTTTGATGGCGCATATTCCGCCTTGCTGGCGCGTTACTTTCTTTGCTCGTGCAAAGAAAGTAACCAAAGAAAGCACGCCCCGATGAAGCCTATTCGCTGCGCTCTGAGATCATTCAGCGGGCTGCGCTGACGGTACATCCATGTACCTCATCGCAGGCGCATCAGTCCCTGTTGCGCCCCTTCGGGCCTGATCGCAGAATGACCTCAGTGCTCGCCGGCTTCATAAGGGGGAAGCAAGAGCCGCTCTGATGGTTCGGTGGGCAGTAGGCAACTAGTACTTTCATCTTACCTCAACCCATATCCGGCCGCCTCGAAGCAAGGAAGAACTCAAAACAACCTCGATCGACAGATAAGTGTTTCGTGAAAATGCTCTAGAGATCCAGCAGTCGATCCACCGCGCCCAGATCCAGATGCGCTTCCAGGCAATCCGCCAGGCGGTCTATGCCGGCCTCGCGCAGTGCCTGATAGTCGGGGCTTGCCGCCTCGCTAAAGCCAGCCCAGGCCAGCAGCGCATCGGTAGCACTGGCCTGGTCGAACAGACCGTGTAGATAGGTTCCAAGAATCTGATTATCCAGACTCAGGGCACCTTCATCCCGGCCCTCGATTTGCAGCGCCGGGCGCTGCAGGCCCGCCCCCCGGGTAACACCCAGATGAATTTCGTATCCCGCCACAGTGGCGCCGTTCAGCATCAGGGTCCCGGTTACGTTGCGCAGCTGCTTGTGGGCCTCAAGTGTTGTTTCAATCTCAAGCAAGCCCAGACCTGCACTCATACCCGGAGCCCCTTCAATCCCCAGCGGGTCCTGCACCTGCTGACCCAGCATCTGATAGCCGCCACAGATACCGATCAACTTGCCACCATAACGCAGATGCCGCTGAATCCGGGCTTCCCAGCCCTGGGCGCGCAACCAGTGCAGATCGCTGCGCACCGACTTGGAACCCGGCAGAATAATCAGATCAGCAGGGCCCGGCGTCTCGCCTGGGCCCACAAACTCAAAATCTATCTGCGGGTGCAGGCGCAGTGCATCAAAGTCGGTGTGGTTGCTGATATGGGGCATAACCGGCACCTGTACCCGCAGGCAGGCGCCTTCGGGCCTGGCGTAATGATCCCGCGACACGGCATCTTCGGCTTCCAGGTGCAGGCCATGCAGATAGGGCAAAACCCCCAGCACCGGCTTGCCGGTACGTGCTTCCAGCCAGTCGAGGCCCGACTGCAAGAGCGCAATATCGCCGCGAAAACGGTTGATAACAAAGCCCGCCACCCGCGCCTGCTCGGTTTCGCTCAGCAGGTCCAGCGTACCCACCAGATGGGCAAAAACGCCGCCGCGATCAATATCGGCAATCAGGATCACCGGACAATCCACTGCCTCGGCAAAGCCCATATTGGCGATATCCCGGGCGCGCAGATTGATCTCAGCGGGTGATCCCGCCCCCTCCACCACCACTGCGCGATACTGCTCACACAGGCGCCCGTGGGACTCCAGCACCGCCTGCATGGCGACCTTTTTGTAGTCGTGGTAGATGCCGGCTTCCATATTGGCAATGGCGTGGCCGTGGATAATCACCTGGGCGCCGGTATCGGAATTAGGCTTGAGCAGCACCGGGTTCATATCGGTATGGGGCGCCAGATAACAGGCCTGTGCCTGCACCGCCTGGGCCCGCCCTATCTCACCGCCATCCACAGTGACGGCGCTATTGAGCGCCATGTTCTGTGGTTTGAACGGCGCCACGGCGACACCCCGGCGCGCCAGTACACGACAGAGTCCTGCGACCAGAGTGCTCTTGCCAGCATCAGAGGTAGTGCCCTGGATCATCAGGGTATTGCTGATCATAGGTGTTGTGGCGCTCATGCATTTATCTCCGTCAAGGCCCTGTCCAACCGTGCCCAGCCGGCTTCATCCGGCGGCAAACCAAAGCGCAGGCTCGCGGGCAATTCAAACAATCGGGTAAAAATGGCCCGCTGCGCCAACTCCGCATGCAGGCGCGCAGCATCGGCGGCAGGAACCCACTGAAACAGGGCACAGCCACCAGCGGGTGCCAGATGATGGCGCTGCAACAGCGCGGCCAGGCGATCGCTTTCCCGGGCGAGCTGAAGGCGCATGGACTCCTGCCACCCCCGGTCATTAAGCGCCTGCGTGGCCGCCGCTCGGGCCGGCCCTGAGACGGCCCAGGGCCCCAGCAGTTCACGCAGCGGCTGCAGAATCTCGGGCTGTGCCAGTACAAAGCCCACACGAATACCCGCCAGGCCAAAAAACTTGCCCACCGAGCGCAGTATGATAAGCCCCGGCAGCCCCACATAGGCCGCAAGACTTGCCTCGGGGGTCGCATCAATAAAGGCTTCGTCCAGCACCAGCCAGCCGCCGCGCGCCGCCTGCTGGCGCTGCCAGCCCAAGAGTTCATCGGCACTGATACGCTCGCCACAGGGGTTGCCCGGGTGAATCAGTACCAGCACATCAGACGCCGGCAGGCTCTCGCGCAACTCACCGGCGGATATCGGCTGCACCTCATGACCGGCAAGGCGCCAGGCGTGCTGATGTTCCTGGTAGCCCGGCGACATCACCCGCACCTCACAGGGGGCACGCAGTCTTGGCAACGCCTGAATGGCCGCCTGGGATCCGGCAACGGGCAACAGACTGTCGCAGCCATAATAGGCAACCGCGGCCGTTTCCAGGCCATCGTCATCCTCGGGCAGGCGTGCCCAGCAGTGGGGGTCAAGCGCTGGCACCGGCCAGGCCTGGGGATTAAGGCCCGTCGACAGATCCAGCCAGCGGTGCAGCGCGATTCCCTGCTGCAGCGCTGCGCGGCGCAGCCGTCCACCGTGTTGCAGCATGCTCAAACTCCATAGTCAGTTTTTAATCAGCAGCGCACTGCAACGCAAGTCGCAAAATTCAGATCAGCAGACCCGCGACTATTAACACCAGAAGCCAGAGCGTGACGCTGTGCCGCACCAGCCGCAGCGCCCGGGGGATATCCTCAGGTACAGGTTCAGGCCCCTGCCCGAGCCAGGGCTTTTGCAGCCACTGCCCCCGGTAGCGTGCAGGCCCGCCAAGGCGAACACCCAGCGCCCCTGCGCCTGCCGCCATCACCGGGCCACCATTGGGGCTGTCGCAGGCCGCTGCCTGAGTGCGCCAGCAGCGCAACGCCACGCGGGTCTGGCCCAGCAGCGCATAGCTCAGCGCAGTTAGTCGGGCCGGCAGCCAGTTAAGCACATCGTCGATACGGGCGCTGGCCCGGCCAAAATACAGGTAGCGCGGCGACCGGTAACCCCAGCTGGCATCCAGCGTATTAGCCAGACGAAACAGCACTACACCGGGCAGGCCCGCCACGGCAAACCAGAACAGGGCACCAAATACCGCATCGTTGCCGTTTTCCAGAATTGACTCAATAGTTGATTTTTCAATATCCAGTGTTGCGGCGTCTCTACTGACTATACGAGCTGCATAATCCCGGGCTGTAGCCTCTTCGCCCTGTTGCAAGGCTCTGAACACCGGTTGTGCATGATCGTGCAAACTGCGATGTCCCAGCGCCCAGTACAGCCCCAGCACCGCGGCCAGTTCCGCCAGCAGCGGTAGGCCGGACAGCCACCAGGCCAGCACAATCCCGGGCACCAACAGCAGCAGCCAGGCGATTGCACCGGCGATAATCTGGGCTCTATCGCCCTGCCCCCAGCGGCCATGAAACGCTTGCTCGACCCGGGCCGCAAGGCGCCCGAAGGCCACCAGCGGATGCCAGCGCAGCGGCGGCTCACCCAGAACCCCGTCCAATACGACCGCCACCAGCATGATCAAGGCCGTCGTGAGCAGATCGCCTGAGTGCCATCCATCTCCCGTAAACAGGCCCGGCATTAACTCCTGTCCCAGCCATCGGTCGACAGCAAATCAGTCAGCGGCCGTGGCTCAGCCCAACCGCTGTCCTGCAGCATGGGGCGAGGATAAAAGGCTTCGACCTGCCCCAGACAGAGCACGGCCACCGGCTGACTTCCCGCAGGCATATCCAGCAGCTCTGCCAGGGCGACAGGATCAAACAGAGATACCCAGCCCATGCCAAGACCCTCAGCGCGGGCGGCCAGCCAGAGATTCTGGATGGCACAGGACACCGAGGCCAGATCCATTTCCGGCAGGGTTCGACGGCCAAACACATGAGCTTCGCGCTTGTCTGCCAAGGCGACCACCAGCAACTCACCGCATTCGCGCACGCCTTCCACCTTGAGGCGCATAAACTCCTCTTCCCGCTCCCCCAGCGCCCGGGCGGTATTGCAGCGCTCCTGCTCCACCAGCGCAACAATAGCCGTTCGCAGCGTGGCATCGCAGATACGGATAAAGCGCCAGGGCTGCATCAGGCCCACACTGGGCGCACAGTGCGCCGCCTCCAATAGACGCGCCAGCACCTCAGCTGGCACAGCACCTGGTAAAAAATGCCGCATGTCACGACGCTCGCGGATGGCGCGGTAAACCGCATCGCGCTCGGCATCACTGAAGCTTTGGTCGGGGCGGGTCATGACTGTATTAAAGTTCGATACCGTGCTGGGCCTTAACCCCCGCACGAAAAGCATGCTTTACATCACCCATTTCGGTGACGGTGTCGGCCAGCTCAATCAGCTCGGCCGGCGCGCCGCGCCCGGTGATGATCAGGTTCTGATGTGCAGGCCGTGCCTGGGCCGCCTCGATCACGGCTTCAAGGGGCACATAGCCATACTTGAGGGCGATACTGAGTTCATCCAGCACCACCATGTGAATGTTCGGGTCGGACATCAGGCCGCAGGCGATATCAAAGGCGGCCATGGCCGCCGCGACATCCCGCTCCCGGTTCTGGGTCTCCCAGGTGAATCCCTCGCCCATAACGTGGTAGCTCACGCCCGGCAGTTTGCGAAAGAAGGCCTCTTCGCCTGTGCTGAAGGCGCCCTTGATAAACTGCACCACGCCCACGCGCTGACCGTGCCCCAAAGCGCGTGCCACCATGCCAAAGGCCGAGCTGCTTTTACCCTTGCCGTTGCCGGTCAGCACGACCACTATGCCGCGCACCGTATCGGCCCGGGCAATGGCGGCATCCACCACATCCTTTTTGCGCTTCATGCGCTCTTGATGGCGCAGTTCCTTAGCCGCCGCTTCAGACACCTGCTCAGCAGCGTTTTCGGGTGCTGCGGATGTTGAATCGCTCATGAGATCTCCCTGTGCTGGCTATGCCGCAGTTTCTCAGCCGACAACCAGGCCCCGTGCAGCAGGGTCGTCAGGCCTATATAAAACGCCATTGATTGCAGGCTCAGGGGCCCGTAACGCAACATGCGCTGGGCAAACTCGGCCAGAGTCGGATCGGCAAAACGCCCCGAGAAGTAATAGTAGCTGCCGCTGGAAATCAGCTGGCACAGGCTAGATGCGACCAATACCGACAGCAGCAAGTTGCCCAGCATGGACCAGTGCGCACGGTAACGCGTTGCCAGCCACTGTCCACCCATCCAGAGGGCGCCATAGGCCGGCAACAGCATCGGATAGGACACAGTGATGCACAGGTCAATAGCACCCTGAAAGCCCACGGCGATCATGTCCAGCAGCACAGCTTCAAGCATCAGGCCGGCAAAGGCCCATTTGGATCTGAGGTAAAAACCGGCGATAAAAAACAGTGCCCAGGAAGCACTGGGAAGATTTTCCAGGCTGGCAAAATGATGGCCGCGCGAGGCGGCCATCATCAGTGCCAGCACCAGGCCCAGCACAAGCTGGGCACGGGAGCTGAGTTGCAGCATTGTCTATGTCCTGATCAGGGCTGGTAGGCCAGAGTCACGAAGAAAGTACGGCCTTCTTCGTTGTAATCCGCAGCAGTCTCGTACTCGTCATCAAACAGGTTGGAAACCCGTGCCTGTACCGACCAGTCCGTCGCCAGGGCATAGCTGACACGCAGATCCAGAGTGCTATAGCCATCGAGCTTGCGGCTGTTGGACAGGTTGTCGTAGCGCGATCCCTCAACATGCACACTGGCACCCAGACCCAGAGCACCGACCTGACGATCCAGATCCAGCTGCAGGGTTTCACTGGCGCGGCGCGGCAGTTCATTACCGGTATCCTTGTCTTCATGCTCCAGCAACGTCAGGTTACCGCTGAACAGCCAGGCACCCAGGGACTGCGTCAACACAGTTTCAATACCGCGAATACGAGCATTCTGTATATTGGCAGGGCCAAAGATCGAGGAGTCATAGGCGATCAGATCATCGATGCGGGTTTCATAAACGTTTACCGCCCAGCGACCATTGCCCAGCGGGCCAGAAAGACCCGCTTCCAGTGAGCGGGACTCCTCAGGGCCAAGATCAGCATTGCCGTAGCCCGGGTAGTAGAGTTCGTTAAAGCTCGGTGCCTTGAAGGCCGTACCGTAGCTCGCGCTCAGGCGCAGATCATTGGCCAGAGCATAGCCCCAGGCCAGACTGCCGGTATTGTGGCGGCCGAACTGTTCGTTATCGTCGCTGCGCAGACTGGCGATCAGATCATGTTGACCCAGGGACGCCTGGTACTGGGCAAAGGCACCCTTGTTGTCTCGCTCAGTCACGTCAAAGTCCGTGTTACTGGAGACCTCATCATTCTGGTAATCCAGCCCCAGAGTCAGCAGATTGGACACACCGACAGCGATATCGTTCTGCCAGGAGACATTGTCACGCTCAGTGTCAAAGCGGCTGCTGAAAACGCCATTCAGGAAGTTGTCACTCTCATCCCAGCTGCGACCCAGCTGCAGGCTCGACTGCCAGTTATCCGTCAGTGCCGTAGAAATACGCGCCCCCAGCACCTGCTGGCGCGACTCGCTTTCGTTCTGGAAGCTGCCATCAAACTCAGTTTCACCGTCTGCGCGCAGCCAGTGCAGTTCCACCTCGGAGCTGTCGCCAAACTCACGCCCTACTCGCAGGGTTACAGCCCGGTTACTATAGCCATCCTTATCGGTCTCGCCATCATTCTTAACGTCAAAGCCATCGGTATTTAAAGCGCTCAAGCCCAGATTAAACCAGCCATCGGCGTCACCGCCGGACAGACCGGCATCAGTCTGGTAGGTATCGTGGCTGCCAACGGACACACTGACACGCGGCTTGAGTTCACCCGAGGCTGTGCCCTTGCGGGTAAAAATCTGTATAACACCGCCAATGGCTTCGGATCCATAAAGACTGGAGCGCGGCCCGCGTACCACTTCGATGCGTTCAATCTGGGACAACGGCATATCCTGGAAAGCAAAAGAGCCAAGGGTCGCCGAACCCACTTTGATGCCATCGATCAGCACCAGCACATGGTCGGAATTGGTTCCCCGCAGGAACACCGACGAGGACTGGCCAAGGCCGCCATTGTTGACGACAGAAAGGCCTGGCACGCGGCGCAGAATTTCCGGCAACAGCGTCGCCTGACTACGTTCGATTTCTTCACGGCTGATGACAGTGACCGAAGCCAGAGTTTCATCAGCGGTTTCGGCGGTGCGGGTCGCGGTCACAACAACCGGACTCATGGTCGTGGCCTGGTCGGCCAGTACCACAGAGGAGCTCAGCAGCAGGGCTGCCGGAAAAGCATAAGACTTCATTAAAAACAGATCCTTCCCGTACTCACCCGCACGGCAATCAACAAAGAGAGAGGTAACGCGGAAGGATACAAACGAGGACGCCGCGCGCAGTAAAATCTGAGCGCCTGCGTGCCGCTGCAAAGCCCTCCGCGATGCCGACAAATTGCTTTTGGCCGGTCTCCGGACTCACGACAGAATGCAGATGCACTCTGAAACAGCGCCTTCCCATGCATAAACACAGTGGCGTGTCGCTGTTGCGCGCAGCCTCCAGGCACCAGTGCCAAAAAGGGTGTACGTCGTTTACCGTTGCGGGGGCAGTGCCGGCATTGCCGCGATAGGGATAAACCCCGCCGTCAGGCGCACCGGCTTCCCGATTAAACCCAAGCGCAAAACCCTTGGGTACCAGAAGCAGGGCGCATTGTAGGGGCAGGATGAGCGAATTACAAATGCAGGCAGGTGCTGCCAGATAAAGCAAAGCCCGCGATCCGAAAAACCGGACCGCGGGCTTGGAAGATCCTGCACAGGCGATGGCAGATGCTTAAAAGAAGGTTTCACCGCCAAGCACGCGCACTTTCAATCCTTCGGTCAACTGGTAAAGCGCGCCACAGGCTGCATGACGTTCGACCCGCTGACAGAAGTCCGCCGCCCCCTGGCTGTCGATATAGCGCAGCGCACCACCGCGAAAGCGCGGGAAGCCCAGCCCAAGGATCAGCCCCATGTCCACCTCCGCGGCTGAGTCCGCAATACCATCTTCCAGGCAGCGTACCGCCTCCATGCACAGCGGAATCATCATGCGATCCAGAATATCCTGGTCACTTAGCTCCAGTGCAGGCCCCTTGGCCACATCTATCAGCTGCTGCGCCCTGGGTGCCGCCACCCGGGTGCGGCGGCCATTGTCATCCACAGCGTATTCATAGAAGCCGCGACCATTCTTCTGCCCAAGGCAATCGGACTCCAGCAACTGCTCGGCAATGCAGACACCTTCGTGGGACATGCGCTCGGGGAAACCTTCGATCATTACTTTGTCAGCATGTACGCAGGTATCCAGACCAATCACGTCCATCAGGTAGGCCGGCCCCATGGGCCAGCCGAAGGTCTCCATCACCCGGTCGATGCGCTCGAAATCCACGCCGTCCAGCAGCAGGCGGTTAAAGCCGTTGAAATAGGGAAACAGAATGCGGTTCACCAAAAAGCCCGGGCAGTCGTTAACCACAATCGGGCTCTTGCCCATGGCAACCGCGTACGCCAGGGTCGTGGCCAGGGTCTGGGGGCTGGTATCACGCCCCCTTATTACTTCCACCAGCGGCATCAAATGCACCGGGTTGAAAAAATGCATGCCGCAAAACTGCGCCGGCCGTTGCAGTGACTCGGCCAGTGAACTGATGGATATGGTCGAGGTGTTGGAGGTGAGCACCGCATCCTCGCGCAGCCTGGATTCCACGTCGGCCAGCACACTGGCCTTGATGGCGGCATTTTCCACCACCGCTTCCACCACCAGGTCCACCTGATCGAAGCCCTGGTATTCGAGCGTCGGGGTGATGGCCTGCAGCACCTGAGCTTTACCCGCCTCGTCCAGCCGGCCCTTCTGGATCTGTCGATCCAGCAGCTTGGCCGCCGTAGCCGTGCCCAGCTCCAGCGCCTGGGGCTGAATGTCCTTCATCAGTACGGGCGTGCCACTACTGGCGGATTGAAAGGCGACACCGCCCCCCATTATGCCGGCACCAATGACCGCCGCCTGCTTGACCTGCCCCGCCTGCTTGAGGGCATTCTTGGCCTTGCGTTTGAGCAGCTGTTCGTTGAGGAAAAGGCCGACCAGCGCCTGGGCCGAATCGCTTTTGAGCAGCTCAATAAAGCCCTGCTGCTCAGCCTGCAGCGCCGCCTGGAAATCCAGCGTGATATGGCGCAGTACCAGCGCCAGCACCCTGGGCCCCGCCGGATAATTGGGATCCAGCTTTTCGCCGAGTTTCTTGTCCAGCGCCGCCAGCTCACTGTGCAGCCTATCGCTGGCCAGCATCGGCGCCTGCTTGCGCTCACGTACCCGGCGCAGATCACAACCCGCCTTGATCTTGCCACGCAGCAGTTCAAGCGCAGTTTCATGCAGTGCATCGGGCTCAGCCACTGCATCCACCGCACCCTGCTCCAGTGCCACAGTGGCATTCTGCGGGCGCCCGCTGAGCATCCAGGACAGTGCTGCCTGCGCCCCTATCAAGCGACTCAGGCGTACAGTGCCACCCCAGCCTGGAAAGAGCCCCAGGTGAACTTCGGGCAGCCCCACCTTGCCATCGCTGGCCAGCACGCGAAAATCCGCCGCCAGCGCCATTTCAAAACCGCCTCCCAGGGCCAGGCCGTTGACCGCCGCCACCGACACCAGCGGCAGGCTTTCCATATCACACAGCAAATCATGTACGCTCGTCATCCAGGGCGCCAGCTCCTCGGCACCCTGCTTTGCGCGGTGCGCCAGTTCAGGGATGTCGGCACCAACGATAAAGTTAGACTTGGCACTGCGCAGCAGCAGGCCATCAATGCCCTGGGCTGCGCGCAACTGCTGCACCGCCGCCTGCAGTTCCGCGAACAGGGCACTGGTGAGGGAGTTGACCGATGCACCCTGCACATCGAATACCAGCTCGGCGATGCCGGGCTCTACAATCTGCAGGCTAATTGCCTGGCCTTCATACATCATGATCGCATCCTTATGTTCAGTCGTTGCCGTTAGCCCGGGCGCCGGGCCAAAGCCACAGCTACCCATCAAATATCCCAACAGTCTGGATCAGCCAGGGGTGCGTCACAATGACAATCCCAGCCGTATAATTGACATATCCGGACAGCCCACTTACCCGGGCCTGCCCTATTACGGCATAATCCGTGATCAGCATAGCCAATACGGACAGGCCCATGAGTTCACCGCGTCATTCCATCTCGGTCCACTATGCCCGTACTTTTATTGCCGGGCTTGAACGCCGTGGCCACAACTGCGACGAGATGCTGCAGCGGGCGGGCCTGCACCGCGGCCTGCTCGACAATCCCCAGGTACGCATCACACCCCATCAACTCAGCGCCCTGGTGCAACAACTCTGGCACACTGCGGACGATGAATTTCTGTGTCTGGGCAGCCGCCCCTGCCGCTTTGGCATCTTTCCGCTGATGGCCCGTCAGGCGCTGTATGGCACGACCTTGCGCTCGGTACTGAGGCGCAGCTGTCACTTTTACAACCTGGTGTCCGAGGCGGTGGAATTTGGCTTTGATGAATGGGATGACAGCGCCCGCCTGAGCCTGCGTCTGACGGACCCGAGTATGGATACCGAGCACAGCCTGTGTGAATTCCTGCTGCTGATCTGGCACCGTTTCCCCGGCTGGATGATTGGTCGGCGGGTGGAACTGAGTCGCATGTGCTTTACCCACGCCCGCCCGCGTCACGCCGCCGAATACCGCCTGATGTTCCCGGCGCCCGTGGCCTACGAGCAGCCGTTCAATGGCTTCGAATTCAGCCGCGACCAACTCGATGCCCCCATAGTGCAGACGGTTGCCAACCTGCGTACGTACATGAAACGCGCCCCGCTTGACTGGTTTAGCCGCCAGGCCTTTTACCCCATCTATACTCGCCGCGTGCTGGATCAGCTGGAGCGTGCCGACAGCCTGGCCAGCACCAGCATGGAAGATACCGCCAGCGCGCTGCACATGACCACCCGCACCCTGAGACGCAAGCTCACCGATGAGGGCACCCACTTCCAGGATATAAAAGACGGGCTGCGCCGCGATACCGCCATCCATCTGCTGAGCCAGCCCAGCCTGCCGGTGTCGAGTATCGCGCGCGAACTGGGGTTTTCGGAGCCCTCGGCATTTACCCGCGCATTTCGGCACTGGACGGGGGTATCACCAAGCAGTTATCGCAAGAGGGAGTGAGGTGGCTCGGGTACGGCAACCTTCCGCCATGCACGGCAATGCTCCGCAAGGCTGCGCAGGGGGCCCGTAGGGTGCTGATGAGCGAAGCGAATCGCACCGTTCACCACAGCGAATCGCACCCTTTACCGGTACGGTTCAACCACAGTTCAACCACATGGGTAACAGTTGAGTGCAATGACATAGGTAACAATTGAGTTCAATGACATAGGTGACACTTTGCAGGATTTTGATGCGTCAAAAATGGGGGATATATTCTTCGAAAGAATTTATATTACAAAGAGATAGGGTGATATTCTGATATTCCCTGTTAAGAGCTCTGGTTGTGTCACTTTCTTTGCTCGTGCAAAGAAAGTAACCAAAGAAAGCACGCCCCGATGAAGCCTATTCGCTGCGCTCTGAGATCATTCGGCGGGCTGCGCTGAAGGTACATCCATGTACCTCATCGCAGGCGCAACAGTCCCTGTTACGCCCCTTCGGGCCAATTCGCCGAATAACCCCAGTGCTCGCTGGCTTCATAAGGGGGATCGGAGCCGTTCTGATATTTCAGTGTTGCTGACCCAGCTCTGCGTAATGACCGATAAAGCGCTGTCGCCGCCGCTTTTTCTTGCCCCTAGCCCCTAGCCCCTCGCACCTTTCTTTGCCACCTCGCCCCTTTCTTCGCCCCCTAGCCCCTAGAACCTAGCCCCTTTCTTTGCCACCTCGAACCTCGAACCTCGAACCTCGCACCTTTCACCTTTCACCTAAAAATCACTGCTCTTGAATCAATGACCAGAACGCGTTCACCAGCGGGTTGCTGAGGTTTTTCTTCAGCGCAAACAGGCCTATATCGTAGGGCTCGAGTTCTGGCTGCACGTCGAGGATGCGAATGCGATCCGCCATGGGGCTGTTTTTGAGGACGATTTCGGGTACCACGCCTATACCGAGCCCCAGACTCACCATGCTGACGATGGCCTCGTTGCCCGCCACCTGGGCGTAGATGCGCGGGTTGACGTCCATCTTGTGGAACCAGGCGTCGATACGTTTGCGGGCGATGCCGCCCTCCGCCAGTATCATGGGCACCTGGGCCCATTGCGCCGCCGAGGCCGGCGGGGTAAGGGGCACATCCGGGTCGCTCTGTTCCAGGGGTGCGATAAAGCGCAGCGGCGACACTGTGATCGGCTTGCAGACCACGCCCCTTGGCAGGGAGCGGGGTTGGGCTGCGATGCTGATATCCTCTTCACCGGCGACGACCCGGGCTATGGCATATTCCGGGTCGCCGGTGTGCAGCTTGAGTTCTATATCCGGGAAGTCGTGGCGAAAGCGATTGAGCAGGTCAAACAGGATGCTGTACACAGCGGTGACCGAGCAGTACAGACTGATTTCACCGTGCAGCTGATCGGCCCCGCCCGCCAGTGCGTTACGAATCAGGTTCCACTGCGAAATCGCCTCGCGGGCGTACTGCTGGAATCTCTGCCCCTCATCGGTGAGGGAAACGCTGCGGTTATCGCGCCTGAACAGCGTGACACCAAGTTCGTCTTCCAGCTGGCGGATATTGCGCGACAACGCCGACAGGCTGATATGGCAGCTGGCGCTGGCGCGGCCAAAGTGCAGGCTGTCGGCCAGGGCGATAAAGTGTTTAAGAGTGCGTATGTCCATGGGGCTAGCTTAACCGTTATTGCAAAATATGGCACACGGTGTTGCGTTTATATCGATTTACGAAAGAAGGCATCTTCGCTACAGTAGCCCCACTAGATTTTCAGGCGGTGCAGCCCCTGAGCAAATCTGGAGGTATAATACCTCGCCAGATTTGATGGGCTGCACAGCGCTTTGTTTACGCAAGCCTGGCTTAATACGTTGTTTTAGCTGCTCTGGCAGCTGCTTACATATACGGGAATTTCAAAATGCCAAACAATTATTTCAACACCCTGCCCCTGCGTGAGCAGCTCGAGCAACTGGCCAAGTGCCGTTTCATGGACATTTCCGAGTTTTCAGACGGCGTTTCCGCTCTGAAAGGCAAGAAAATGGTCATCATCGGTTGTGGCGCCCAGGGCCTGAACCAGGGTCTGAACCTGCGCGACAGCGGCCTGGATGTTTCCTACGCCCTGCGTCAGGCAGCCATCACCGAGAAGCGCCAGTCCTGGAAAAACGCTTCCGAGAACGGCTTCACCGTCGGCACATACGAAGAGCTGGTTCCTACCGCTGATATCGTCCTGAACCTGACGCCTGACAAGCAGCACACGTCCGTAGTGACCGCTGTTATGCCGCTGATGAAACAGGGTGCCTGCCTGTCCTACTCTCACGGTTTCAACATCGTTGAAGAAGGCATGAAGGTACGTGAAGACCTGACCGTCATCATGGTTGCACCCAAGTGCCCGGGTTCTGAAGTTCGCGCTGAATACGTGCGTGGCTTCGGTGTGCCAACGCTGATCGCCGTTCACGAAGACAACGATCCCAAGGGTGAAGGCCTGGCCCTGGCCAAGGCATACGCCGTTGGCACCGGCGGCCACAAGGCCGGCGTGCTGATGTCGTCTTTCATCGCCGAAGTTAAATCCGACCTGATGGGCGAGCAGACTATCCTCTGCGGCATGCTGCAGACCGGCTCCCTGCTGTGCTTCGACAAGATGATCGAAGAAGGTGTTGACGCAGGTTACGCCTCCAAGCTGATCCAGTTCGGCTGGGAAACAGTGACCGAAGCCCTGAAATACGGCGGCGTGACCAACATGCTGGACCGCCTGTCCAACCCGGCCAAGATCAAGGCGTTTGATCTGTCCGAAGAGCTGAAAGTCATCATGCGTCCGCTGTACAACAAGCACCAGGACGACATCATCGACGGCACCTTCTCCCGCACCATGATGGAAGACTGGGCGAACGATGACAAAAACCTGCTGGGATGGCGCGCTGAAACCGCCGAAACAGCGTTTGAGAAGACTCCGGCCGGCGATGTTGAAATCTCCGAGCAGGAATACTTCGACCACGGCATCCTGATGGTTGCCATGGTTAAGGCGGGCGTTGAGCTGGCCTTCGAAACCATGACTGCTGCTGGCATCGTTGCCGACTCCGCTTACTACGAGTCGCTGCATGAAACCCCGCTGATCGCCAACACAATCGCGCGCAAGAAATTGTACGAGATGAACGCAACGATCTCCGATACCGCCGAGTACGGTTGCTACCTGTACAACCACGCTTGCCTGCCGCTGCTGGCCGACTTCATGAAGGGCATCAAGACCGACGTTATCGGTCGCGGTCTGCCGGTTGACGACAACGGTGTCGACAACGCCCGTCTGATCGAAGTCAACACAGCCCTGCGCAGCCACCCGGTTGAAGCTATAGGCGCTGTACTGCGCGGCCACATGGCCGACATGAAGAAGATTGTATAAGTCTTCTTGAGTGAGCGATGCCTGCGGTACTGTGCAGGCATCGCGCACTAAAAAAGCCGGGACTTGTGTCCCGGCTTTTTTTTGAACGCAACTTTTCCAAAACGCCTGTTAAAGGTGCCTGAGCAACAACCCTGGCTGGATTCCCTCCCATGACTACTCGCCGCCCTATTCACCTGGAAGCGCTAACGATTCAGTTTGATGAGCGTTTTCAGCTAAACAATATCAACTGGCAAATTGAGCCCGAGCAGCACTGGGTCATCACCGGCACCAATGGCGCCGGCAAATCCGCCCTGGCTGCCGTGCTGGCAGGTGCCGGTGAGCGGGTCTCGGGCAGCCTTAGCGGCCTGCCTGCACGGGTCGGTGTAGTGTCCTTTGAGGCCCAGGCCGAGCTGATCGAAGCCGAACGCAAAAAGGATGACGCCGATATTCTCGATGTCATCTCCGAAGGCACCCCGGTGCATGAAATGCTGTTCAAGGACTGCGCAGACCCCGCGACCGCCCGCGATCTGGTGGCCCGATTCAAGCTGGAATACCTGCTGGATCGCGCCTTCAGAAAGCTCTCCACCGGGGAGTCGCGCAAGGTGATGCTCATTCGGGCGCTGTCCAGCAACCCCGAACTGCTGGTGCTGGACGAACCCTTCGATGGCCTGGATGTCGACACCCTGTCGATGCTGCAAGCCTATCTGGCCACGCTGATCGAAACCGTGCCCATGGTGCTGGTACTGAACCGCTTTGATGAATTCCCCGACTTCATCACCGATATCGCCTACGTCAACCAGGGCGAGCTGCAGCTACAGGTGAAGCGCGATGATCCCAAGGCCTATGCCGAGCTCTATCAGCTGCTGCACCTCAAGACCACCCAGCTGGCGGTGCCGCCCGCAGACCCTGAAACCGCCATCCCGGCGCTGGACCCAGCTCAGCCGCTGGTGCATCTCAATGGCGTGAGCATCAAGTACGATGACAAGGCGCTGTTCAGCGACCTGGACTGGACCATCAACCCCAACCAGCACTGGCAGCTGAGCGGCCCCAACGGCAGCGGCAAAACCGGGCTGCTGTCGCTGATTACCGGCGACCATCCGCAGTGCTACGTCAACGATATCTTTGTGTTCGGTTTCAAGCGCGGCAGCGGCGAGAGCATCTGGCAGATCAAGCAGTTCATCGGCTATGTCTCCAGTGCGCTGCAGTGGGAATACCGGGTGGGCACCAGCCTGCGCAATGTCATCATCTCCGGTTTTTACGACAGCATCGGCCTGTACAGCAAGTACAGCGACCGTCAGCGCCAGATTGCCGATCAGTGGCTCGCGCTGCTGGGCATGAGCCATCGCGCCGATCAGCCTTTCAACAAGCTGTCCTACGGTGATCAGCGCCTGCTGCTGATCGCCCGCGCCATGGTGAAGCACCCGCCGCTGCTGATTCTGGATGAGCCCTGCCTGGGGCTGGATGACATGAACCGCCAGCTGGTGCTGGCACTGATCGAGAAGATCTGCGCCGGCACCGAGACTGCGGTGATCTACGTGAACCACCATCCGGAAGATCGGATAGAGGGGATCGAAAACTACCTGGCGCTGAACGCGCCCACACCAACTCAATAAGACCAAAGCGCCCGGGCCTGTCAGGGGCCCGTGTACGCTTGCTCAATCCAGCTATCAGCTATCAACGGCGACGACGATCCGGCTTCTTGCCCAGCGCACGCTCCCGCGCACGTTTATTCTGGGTGCCCCTGCTGACGCTGCGGGTATTGCGCACCTCTTTCGTCGGGTCCGGTTCATAGCCTGGCAACCATTGCTGCATCAAGCGCTCGTCGAGGATGACTTCTATCTGTTCCAGCAGGTAGTTTTCCGCCGGGCTCAGCAACGATATTGCCATGCCGGAGCCGCCCGCACGGCCGGTACGCCCGATACGGTGGATATAGTCCTCGGCGTTGTAGGGCAACTCATGGTTGATCACATACTGCAGCTGATCGATGTCCAGCCCGCGTGCCGCCACGTCAGTGGCCACCAGCACCCGGGTATCCCCCGCCCTGAAGGCCTCCAGCGCCCGCTCCCGCGCACCCTGGGATTTGTCGCCGTGGATCGACTGGGTTTTTAGACCGTCCTTGCACATCTCGCTGGCGAGTTCATCCGCGCCCTGCTTGGTGCGGGTAAATACCAGCACCTGATGCCAGTTCTTGCTGCCGATCAGATAGGAGATCAGCTCGCGCTTGCGATCGGCATCCACCGCGTACACCATCTGCTCAACCCTGCGAGCGACAGTGTTGCGGGCGTCCACCTCAATCAGGGTGGGATCCTTCAGCAGGCTTTTGCTGAGTGCAAAAATCTCAGGCCCAAAGGTGGCGGAGAACAGCAGCGTCTGCCGCGCAGCCGGGATGGGTTTGATAATACGGCGCACTTCGTCGATAAAGCCCATATCCAGCATGCGATCCGCCTCATCGAACACAAGATGGCGCACCTGACTCAGATCCGCCGCCCCGCGACCAATCAGATCCAGCAGACGCCCGGGCGTTGCCACCAGAATATCCACGCCACTGGCGAGTGCCGCCATCTGGGTGTTAACACTGGCACCGCCGTACACCAGCGCCGTCTGCAGCGCACTCTGGCTGCCGTAGGCCACAAAGCTCTTGTACACCTGCTGGGCCAACTCCCGTGTAGGCGTCAGCACCAGCGCCCGAATAGCGCGCTTGGGCGACGCGAATACGGGCGCCTCACTCAGCAGTTGCAGGATCGGCAGCGCAAAGGCGGCGGTTTTGCCGGTACCGGTCTGGGCGCCGGCCATCAGGTCTTGTCCTGCAAGAATGGCCGGGATGGTGGCAACCTGGATCGGCGTGGGTTCGGTGTAGCCCTGTTCGGTAACGGTATCAATCAGTGACTGATTAAGACCGGTGGTGGAAAATCCCATGGCGTTGTCTGGCTCTGCTGGTCGGGGTGGTGGGCGGGTATTATACCTGTTGTTGTGGGGCGATCTGGTGTCTTGGTGGTCTAATTTAACGCGAGCGGTTTGATATCCAATTGCAGGCTGGGCAAAGCGGAGCCTGCCCGTCGAGCACCGACTTTCGTAGGGTGCCAATGAGCCTGCGAATTGCACCGTGCGGCGGTAGGGTTCTGCCTAATCGTTGAATGTCGCCAGGCTGTGCGAAAGCAAGGTCGGAGGTATATATAGCAACCGGTGCAGGCGGACGCTTCATCGATTCTTGATGGTCCATGTAACACCTTCTTGGCGTGTCACTTTCTTTGCTCGCGCGAAAGAAAGTAACCAAAGAAAGCGCGCCCCAATGAAGCCTTTTCGCTGCGCTCCGACGCCATTGTGCGGGCGCCGCTAACGCACATCCATGTGCTAATCGGCATCGATACAGTCCCTGTATCGACCTTTCGGCCTGATCGCACAATGACTCCAGTGCTCGCTGGCTTCATAAGGGGGAACGAAGCCGTTCTGGCGTATTGGCGTATTGGCGTATTGGCGTATTGGCGGTGCGAGATTAACGGCTGCAATTTGATATTCGAATGTAGGATGGGCAAAGCAGAGCTTGCCCATCGGGAACTGGCTTTTGTAGGATGCCAATGAGCCTGCGAATTGCATCATGCGGCGGTAGGGTTCTGCCTAATCGTTGTATGTCGCCAGGCTGTGCAGAAGCAAGGTGGGAGCATATATAGCAACCTGTGTAGGCGGACGCTTCGTCGATCCTTGATGGTCCATGTAACGCCTTCTTGGCGTGTCACTTTCTTTGCTCGCGCGAAAGAAAGTAACCAAAGAAAGCGCCCCAATGAAGCCTTTCGCTGCGCTCTGAGATCATTCAACGGGCTCCGCTGACGGTACATCCATGTACCTCATCGGAGGCGCAACAGTCCCTGTTGCACCCCTTCGGGCCGGATCGTCGAATGACCTCAGTGCTCGCCGGCATATGGCCATGGATGGCCAGTAGCCAGAAAATGCAGGAGCAATTTTCTGCTCATAAGGGGGATTGGAGCCGTTCTTGCGTATTGGCGGTGCCGGGTTAACGGTTGCGATTTGATATTCGAATGTAAGATGGTCAAAGCGGAACCTAACTATCGGGCACTGGATTTTTGTAGAGTGCCAATGAGTTTGCGAATTGCACCATGCAGCGGTGCAGCTGCTCTATAGCCTCGCACCTCGCACCTCGCACCTCGCACCTGCGATTTTCTCCTTCCAACTTGATCCTGTTTTAGGCATTATTCGGTGAGCACCGACGGAGTACTGGTGCAATGCTTTGATCGTCAAAAGTAATCGTCAGCTAAGCAACGGAAGCCAGGCTGGGTGAAATCCCTCCCCCCATTCCCCTGCTTTACTGGCCCTGCCTGCGCAGCATCGCAAGACGGCATTCAGTCTTCGAGCGGGCGGTAGCGTGGTTTTTAGGTTCGTTCGGCAGAGTTGGCAAAAAGAGTTGGCTGTATCAATATGATCTGAACAGCTCACTCTACTTGGCATTGCGCCTGATTTTGACGAGAATCCATCAGGAAATACAGGCCACAGGAAAAACGGCCTTCAAGGATAGAATACAATTCTACAGGAAGAAACATGGAACCCTTAAGCCTCAGAGTAAAATTCAAGGATGCATTGAAGATTGCCATCAAAAATACTTGGTTACCATTTCTATTAGGGATTGGGCTGGCTGCTTATAGAGGAAGCATCAATTCAGACAGCATTGCGCTCGTATCTCTACTGCTGACTGGAATACTAGCTATTGTAGCTTTACTTCTATGCTCTATACCCTGTCTAGAATTAACTAGAGCTGGTATTAACTTCAAAAACTGGCGAGGTAGAGATGAGTTCTGCGGTTGGAGTAACGATCTAACCTTGGTGCGAACAAAACAGGGAGGCTATCTAGCCTATTTGTTAAAAAACTCACATCAAAATAAAACTTATAAAGTTCCAAGCGTTTTATTCACATACCCCGAAGTTCATAATTTTATAAATACGTATGCGCCAAGATCTCATGTTTTCAGGGGCCATCTTAGTGACTCCTCCGGTCCTTACTTGCAATGAGTATCAACACCCGTAAAGGAAGTCAATAATGTTCACAGTAAAAGCAACCCAGCACGTTTTGGCGGTCAATGATCTTGAGAAGAGCGAGAGCTATTTTCTCGACAAGCTTGGATTTTCGGTTCGGTTCCGGGTGGGTGGCTGGTCGTTCCTTAGTCTGTGCAGCTTCCATGTGATGCTGGGACACTGCCCCGACGAGGTACCGGCCCGCGATACGCATAACCATTCGTACTTCGCCTATGTGAATTGCGACGGCATTGATGAGCTCTACAGTGACTACCAGCAGCGCGGCGCCGAGATATGCCAGGCAATATCCGACAAGCCCTGGGGTTTACGGGAGTTTGGTGTTATCACCCCAGAAGGCCACCGAATCATGTTCGGCGAAGACATTGAGCCATCAGAGAATGCATAATTAGTCGACATAGCAGATTCAAAGAAGCGTGGTAGCTTTTAGCGATAATCGCAGGCGTTATGAATCAGCATTAAATCCAGATAAGTGATGGGATGAAGTCAGTTTTATATAATTCAATCCAAAACATCAGAGCGGCCCCTTTCCCCCTTATGAAGCCAGCGAGCACTGGTGACATTGTACGATCAGGCCCAAAGGCGAACAGCAGAGACTGCTGCGCCGGCGATTAGATGCAGGATGCTCCCACTCTTCATCGTTACAGCATGCGTTATAAAAAATATGAAATGCAGACAGGTGGGGAGCAGATTAAAACGTCTAATACATCAGAGTGGCCTCCTTCCCCCTTATGAAGCCGGCGAGCACTGGCGTCATTGTGCGACAAGGACCGCAGGGGCGAAGACAGGGACTGTCGAGCCGGCGATTAGGAACAGGATGTTCCGTTAGCGCCGCCAACATAATGGCGTCCGAGCACAGCGGAAAGGCTTCATCGGGGCGCATTCTTCAAGGTAAATAAGACAACCGATATCATATTTTAAAAAAATCGCCCCCAACATCACTATTATTGGGAGCACCCTTTCATTAAATCATCACAAGCTGACTTTAGCCCACTTCCAATTTATCCCTGCTCAGCAATCTCCGCTAAAACCTGCTTGAACACTTCCGTTGGATGAGCTCCGGTCACCGCGCTCTTGCGGTTAAACACTATGGTCGGCACCGATGAAACACCCATACTGCGCCAATATTCTTCTTCCCCGGCAACTTTATCGCGGGCAGCCGGATTATCCAGCTCCGCCAATGCCTCTGCGGCATTCAGGCCTACGGATTCCAGGACTCTAGCCAGAATCTGCTTGTCGGATACATCCTGCCGGTTGCTAAAGAAGGCTTCAAACAGGCGCATTTTAAGCGCATGTTGCTTGCCCTGCTCAGCGGCATATTCCAGCAGGATATGGGCATCGCGGGTGTTAACCATTTTCATGTCGTCAAAATAGTCGAACCTGAAGCCCAGCTCGCCGGCTATCTTGGTCATGTTGGCCCGCGCCTTGATGCTCTCTTCAGGCGTGCTGCCATATTTTTTGGCGACGTGAGCACGCAGGTTTTCACCCTCGGCCGGCATGTCTGGGTTCAATTCGAACGGCTTCCATTCGATTTCAACCCTGTCTTCCAGCCCCAGCTCAGTAATCGCCTTTTCCAGGTACTTGTAACCAATGATGCACCAGGGGCACACGACATCCGAGATGATGTCGATCTGAATCTTGTCCGCCATGTTAGTCCTCGCCTCTCAATTCGCGCGTCGCGCCATTCAATGCCCACATCCTAACCAGATTTGAACAATCGTTCAAATTGATTTTGAACAACTGGTCAACCTTGTACTTGAAGCAACGCGTTAATCCCACTCAGACGAAGTTCATGCACATCAGCATGCTCCCCGCAGCCTAGCAGCCTGTCGGACTTGATCGGTCGTAGCGAGGGAAAGACCGATTTGAGGCAGTTTTTGGGCTCTTTTGAGGCGAATAGTGGTTCTATTTAACACTTGGAACGCAGTGTAAAGAACCGTTTTAGCGGGGTCGCAGACCGAGGAGCCTGCGACGAGTAAAAAAGAGCACATAAAATGACCAAATTCAGCTTTTCCGCAGTAGATCAGTGGTAAGTCCGACAGGCTGCTAGCACTACATATCCAAGGTCCAGGAATTAAAGTTTCCTGTAAAGGGTTACCCATGTCATTGAACTCAACTGTTATTAACCCGGCGGATAAATACATCGATCACGCTGCATACAGAATGTGTCCTGCCCGGAAATATGTTTTTACCCGTTCTGGCCGACGTTGCAATGTGAGCATGCATGATCGAGTGCGTTTCTTCAGGTCTTCAATCGAGCGGACCGCCGGACCACTGTGCACCATGTTTTTCAGGTCGCAGTTCAAGTATTCATCCGGGTTCAGTTCAGGCGAGTACGCTGGCAAAAAGAAC
>NZ_BCNS01000138.1 GCF_001528745.1 Marinobacterium profundum
GTGTAATTGGCAGGCTCATTGACACCCTACACAGCCAGCCCCCGATGGGATATCAAACCATCAGACGTAAAGTACGACCACCAAGAAAGCAGAACGGCCTACATTCCCCCTTATGAAGCCGGCGAGCACTGAGGTCATTCGGCGATCAGGCCCGAAGGGGCGCAACAGGGACTGATGCGCCTGCGATGAGGTACAGGATGTACCGTCAGCGCAGCCCGCCGAATGATCTCAGAGCGCAGCGAATAGGCTTCATTGGGGCGTGCTTTCTTTGCATACTTTCTTTGGCACGAGCAAAGAAAGTATGTCGTCGACAGGCGAAATACGGGCCCGAAAAAATCAGCGGAGCTTCCGTCTGCAAGCGCGATCTAGAGCACTTTCATCTTACCTCGACCCATATCCGGCCGCCTCGAAGTAAGGAAGCACTCAAACAAAACAACCTCGATCGACAGATAAGTGTTTCGTGAAAATGCTCTAGCCGATAAGGCCCTGCGACTGACGTGCTGCGAGCGAGCGCGCATAAAAAACGACAGCCCGGGCTGTCGTTTTTTATGCCGGGCACAGAGCCGAGGCAATCAGGCGGGAAAAAGGCTGCCGTCACGCAACTCAAGCTTGCGGTCCATGCGCGAGGCCAACTCCAGATCGTGGGTCACGACGATAAAAGACACGCCGGTACGCTGATTCAGCTCATCCATTAGCGCCTGTACTTCAGCCGCCGTATTGCGATCCAGATTGCCCGTCGGCTCATCCATCAGTACACAGGAAGGCTCCGTCACTAGCGCGCGGGCGATGGCAACGCGCTGGCGCTCGCCACCACTAAGTTGTGCCGGGCGATGCTGCAAGCGCTTGCCCAGGCCCACCCCACGCAGCACCCTGTCGGCAGCGGCGGCGGCTTCGCGCACCGGCGTGCCACGAATCAGCAGCGGCATGGCCGTGTTTTCCAGCGCACTGAACTCCGCCAGCAGATGGTGAAACTGATAGACAAAGCCCAGTGCCCGATTGCGGATTTCACAGCGCTGACGTTCCGCTACGGCGTAAAGATTTTCACCCCCCACCTCAACACTGCCGGTGCTCGGGCGATCAAGGCCGCCCAAAATATTCATCAGCGTACTCTTGCCGGAACCTGAGCTGCCGATAATTGCCACCCGCTCACCGCGCGCGATCTGCAACTGCACATTTTCAAGCACCTGCAAAAAGGTATCGCCCTCGCTGTAGGCCTTGGCGATATTCTGCGCATTCATCACCCAGTTACTCATAGCGCAGCGCCTCCGCAGGCTCGGTGCGGGATGCGCGCCAGGCCGGATACAGGGTTGCAAGAAAGCCGATGGTCAGCGCCGCACTGCAAATCAGCGTAACGTCATCCCACTGCAGCTGCGAAGGCAGGTAACTAATGAAATACACATCGGCGGAAAGAAACTGAATGCCCAACGCCCGTTCCAGCCAGGCCACCAGATCCGTGACGGTCAGGGCCAGCAAAACCCCAAGCCCAGTACCCAGCAGAGTGCCGATGGTGCCGATAAGACAACCCTGCACCATGAAGATGCGCATGATACGCCCGGACGTCGCCCCCAGGGTGCGCAAAATGGCGATATCCGCCTTCTTGTCTGTCACCACCATGACCAGGGTCGACACTATATTGAATGCGGCCACAAAAACGATCAGAAACAACAGCAATCCAATCATGCGCTTTTCCATCTGAATCGCCTGAAACAGGTTACCGTGGGAGCGGGTCCAGTCACTCACCAGATAAGGCCCGTTAAGGCCGGTGGCAATCTGGCGCACGGCGGCCGGCGCATCGAACAGATCCTCAAATCGCAGCCGGATACCATCCACACCGTCGCCCTGACGCGTAATAATGGCGGCATCTTCCAGACTGATATAGGCCAGGTTCGCATCCAGCTCCGCGCCCACTTCAAACACGCCCACCACGGTAAAGCGCTTCATGCGCGGCACCACACCGGCCACGCTGACCGACGCTTCCGGCAACACCAGCGTCACTTTGTCGCCGTCACCCACACCCAGAGAGCGCGCCAGAATGGCACCGAGCACAATACCAAAACGCTGATTACCCAGCGCAGCCAGGCTACCCTCGCGCATGTGATCGCCGATGATGGACACCTGATTTTCACGCACAGGGTCTATTCCTGTCACCTGTACACCGTGCACGCTGCCACCCTGGGTCAGCATGCCCTGGGCCTGAATAAAGGGCGCAGTGCCCAGCACACCAGGCTGGCGTGCAATATCGTCGGCGACGCTGCGCCAGGATTGCAGCGACTCGCCGTAACTCGAAATGGTGGCGTGGGGTACCATCCCCAGAATGCGCTGTTTGAGCTCGCGGTCAAATCCGTTCATGACGGACAGCACCAGAATCAGTGCGGCGACACCGAGCATTAACCCGAGCATCGAAACCAGGGAGATAAAGGATATAAAATGATTGCTACGCTTGGCGCCGGTATAACGCAGGCCAACGTAAAGAGAGAATGGTCTGAACATGCGCGGGATTAAACCATAGAGGGGGCATTTACTCTAACAAAATCAGCGCAATGTTGTTATTCTCCGAAGCAGAAAAAGAACCCTAGGAGAGCCTTGCATGGACCAGGATCGGCGCCAGTTTTACCGTATCGAACACCAGGTCGCAATCGAGTACAAGCTGGTACCCGAAGCCGATGTCATGGACAGCGCCCGCCCCTATCAGTTCGACGTGTCGCGCCATTTTCTGCTGCTCAGCGAACTCCAGGCCATGGATACAGACACCGGCCACCTGCTGCGCAAGATCGGTGAAAAGCAGCCCGAAGTATCAGCCTACCTCAAGCTGCTGGACACCAAGCTCAATCGCATCGCCCGCAGCCTGGTATCCGAAGAGCTCAAGGACACCGGCTCACTGCGCATGCACAATATCAACCTCAGTGAAGGCGGCCTGTCCTTCGACTGCGACGATGACCTGCCGCTGGGACAATACCTGGCGCTCAAGCTGGTCTTCCCTGACAGCCTGCTGGGCCTGCTGCTCTATGCCAGCGTGCAACGCAATGAAGCCATCGACGGCGGTTACCAGATAGGTATCGAATTTTTCAAAATGCCGGAAAGCTGCCGCACCCTGCTGGCTCGCTTCATCCTGGAAGCCCAGGCACGGGAACGGCAGCGCCGGCTCAACCCAGATGACTAAAGCAGCCTCAGCCGCCAGTCAGCCCCTGGCCAGCGAGCTACTGGAAGCCTTTGATCTGCTAAACACCAGCCTGACACACTTCTGTACCCAGCTGCGCCAGAGCGATCGCGCCCTCTGGGTACCCAGACGCGACAGTGAAAGCGGTTTTAGCGAGCGGGACTTCGCCTGCTCGCTGATGGCAGACATCTGGTACAAAGACGGCCAGGACGGGCGCTGCACCCGCAGCCGCCACGGCCTGATCGGCGCCGATGAGACACTGCTTGCCAGCGCTCAGACGCTCAACCTGCACAAGGCCGCCTTCCAGCGGGCCGCCAGCAGCCTGAACGCACAGCACTTGCGCGAACTGCCCACCCAACTGGCTCATCGCAGCACCCTGCTGGGCGAGTTACTGAATAACCAGGGCCTGGGCCGCATTCATCTCAAGCAGTGCTATCGTCAGATTCCCATACTGGAGCGCACGCCAACACGTATTGGTTTCAACTGGTACAGCAGCGGGCGCAGCATACGCCGCCTGACGGCGGGCGAAGCGATGCAGCTGCTGCTCAAGCTCGACCAAAGCCAGCCCCATGTGCAAATTCAGCTGGCGCGCCTGTCGCCCCTGAGCGCAGAAACACCGCTGGCCCAGCTGCAGACCCAGGTACCGGTGATGCGCGCCAATATCGGCTGGAAAACCGATCAGGGCTGGCAACGCCAGGCCCGCAACTGCCCACTGCCGCTGCTGTTCCCGCTGGCGCAGGGTGGCGCCCTGCCAGAACACAACAGACCCGAACTTACGCCACCCATCGGTCGCCAGCGCGCCGAACGCTCGGATGCACGCATAGACCCCGAACCCTTTATTGCCAGTCTGCGCATTCACCGCTACCAGCATTAACGATACCGATCAGGCCAACCATGTCCCCAGCCAGAACCAAACTGCTGCACCATATCGCCACCGCCCTGGGCCTGCTGTTCCTCGGCCTCTGGTACGTCCTGTTCAAACAGCTCGGCGTCCTCGACTGGATCATCAATCTGGTGCCACGCTCCCACGCCGGTGCCGGCCTGATGCTCGGCATAGCAGCGATCATGATACCGGGCTTCTTTATCTGGAAACTGTATAACCGCTGGGTCGAGCACCGCCTGCAAATTCGCGGCCGATACTACGAAGACGAGTACTACAAAAGCACAGCAAGCACTGCGCAGCAGGACGACAGTGAAGAACCCGAAAAATAACCGCTATTACCCGAACAACCCCCGCGGCAGCGTCAACCGCTGCCCGACATCGGCCACCTGATCGTCTACACTAGTGACACGCCTTTACCACCATAGAAACTCATGTCGCTGGCCGTCGATAGGCAAGATGACACCATGGAGCTACCAACGCATTAACAGGACGTTATGAGCCAGTCAGATACCGTTAGAGACACCAGCATCTCACCCAAATACCGCCCGGCTGCTGAATCACCAAAGCAGTCGGACACAACACAGCCACAACCACCGCGCCTGCTTGCCTGGGCACAGCGCAACCCAACGCAACTCAGAGCCTGCGCTGCGCCGCTCATCCTCCTGCTCATGGCCTCTGTCTATTGGCTGGTATACAACACCGGCGGTGTCAAATACGTCTATGCACACTCCATGTATCTGGTGATACTGCTGGGTGGTTTTATTTTTGGCGCACCTGTCGGCGCCCTCACCGGCGCCCTGGCGGGACTGGTACTGGGCCCGCTGATGCCAATTGATGTCAGTACGGGCGAAGCTCAGAAAACCCTCAACTGGCTTTATCGCAGTGGTTTTTTCATCCTTGCAGGGCTATTCTGCGGCACCGCCAGAGACTGCGTGCTGCGCTACCTCGGACATATCCAGTGGCTTATGCACCACGACTGCAGCAGCGAACTGCCTAACCGCCAGGCATTGATCACCCACCTGAACGCGACCCCTAACAGCAATCAGAACTGCAGGCACAGCTACCTGGCGGTGATTTCGGTGGAAAACATGCTGGAGATGGAAACCGCCTATGGCCTGGGTGTCAGCGATGAAGTCATCCAGCAGCTGTCCCACCGCCTGCAAAACCAGCAAGACATGAAACATGAACCCTACCGCATCAATAGCCATCAGCTGGCAATCATATTTGCACCAATACCTGAACACTGCATAGATAAGTGTCTGGCCCAGCTGAGCGATACTTTCAGCCTGCCATTTCGTTTCGACACCCTGTCGATTCACGCCGATATCGGCGCCGGCTGTACCGAGCTTGCAAATCGCAATGAAGACGCCGAAACCTGCCTGCGCCAGGCAGAAATCGCACTGCGCCGAGCCGCCGAACATTCACAGCGCTGGGTGCGCTTTAACCCGGAGCTCGACGTTGCCCAGAATGAGGATACCCTCGAACTGCTAGCGGAGCTCAAGACAGCCCTGACATCCAGTCAGCTGACGCTGCACTATCAACCTAAAGTCTGCCTGCTCAGCAATACCGTCCTCGGTGTCGAAGCCCTGATGCGCTGGCAGCACCCCGAGCGCGGCTTTATCCCGCCGGGGAAGTTCATCCCCCGCACCGAACACAGCACCCTGATCGACCAGCTTACCGCCTGGGCCATCGACAGCGCCCTGGCGCAGATTTCCCAGTGGCAGGCCATGGGCATTCAACTGAGCATTGCCGTCAACATCTCCACCCGCAACCTGCTGGCCCCTGACTTTGCCGATAGCGTACTGGCGCTGCTGGAAAAGCATCAGGTCGATGGCACCCTGCTGGAACTCGAGATCACCGAAAGCGCCTTTATGCTCGACATTGAGCGCACCGTGCACGAACTCACGCGCCTGGCGGACGCCAAGATAACCCTGTCCATTGATGATTTCGGCACCGGCTACTCTTCACTGCATTACCTTGATGCCCTGCCAGCCTCCATCATCAAGGTTGACCAGTCATTCGTGAAATCCCTCTCCAAAACGTCGGGTTCATACCATATCGTCAAGGCCGCCGTGGACATGGCCCACAACCTCGGTATGCAGGTGGTTGCCGAAGGCGTTGAGACCAAGGCCGCCTATGAGCTGCTGACAGACTTCGGCTGCGATTTTGCCCAGGGCTATTTCATAGCTCGCCCCATGCCCGCCGACGCGTTCAATAGCTGGTACCTGAGCCACAAAGGCCGCTATCGCCCCTGCTAACGCAAGCCCTGCGCCTGGGACTGTGCAGCCGCGCTCCAACGCAGGTGATATAATCGATGGCAACATTGCGCCGCCCCGACGACTCGCGCATCTGACATTGATACTCCCAAAGGATCACGCTGATACCATGAACCAGCCGCAACCCAATAACCCCCTGCACGGCATTACTCTGGAACAGGTGATCACCCGCCTGGTAGAGTATTATGGCTGGAGCGAGCTGGGCGATCGCATTGATATCCGCTGCTTCACTCAGGACCCGTCCATCAAGTCGAGTCTCAAATTCCTGCGCCGCACCCCCTGGGCACGCAAGAAGGTCGAAGACCTCTATATAGCTGTGCTGACAGACAGCCCCCACGGCTGAGAACCCTGGGCGCCTTGGCAGCCTGATCTCCCGCAGGATGTCTTATCCAGACACCCTCGACCATCCTCAACGCGGAACCCCGTTTAATGGCGAACAAAGCATTTATTTTACAGCGCATCTGTATCTATGCCGGCACCAGGATAGACCCCGATGCCGACGCCGAGGTCAGGCAGATACTGCTCAACAAGTTCAACCTGCCCCTGCCGCAACGCCGCTCAATGGACGAGTCCTTGATGGCCGTGGCCACGCCGCGGCCGGAAATCATCGACCTTATCATTGAATACCGCGCCCTGACGGCGAGCAAAAACAAGGCAAGCCTGATCAATGCGCAAAGAAGAACGTGAAGCCCCCGGCAAGGCCGACATTGCCCTTATGCCCCCATTCCAGGGACTGGGTCTTGCCCAAATCCTGATACCGCGCAGTCATGAGGACTTCATAGCGGCCACCCGGGATCTGCTGCAGTGCCGCTATGTGGGTTTTGACACTGAGTCCAAGCCCACCTTTGACAAGGGCGAAACCTCCCGCGGCCCCCATGTAGTGCAACTGACGACCCTCAAGCACGCCTATATCTTCCAACTCTGGCGCGAGCATTGCTGCGAGCAGCTGTGCCGCATTCTGCAATCGGCGGACACCGTCAAGGTAGGCTTTGGACTGCGCTCCGATCGCAGCCATATCCGTCGCAAGCTGGGGATTACGCCCAACGCGCTGCTGGACCTGGATCAGGTATTTCGCAAACAGGGCTATCGTCGGGAGCTGGGCGTCAAGGCTGCCATAGCAGTGCTGCTACAACAAAAATTCCAGAAATCGAAAACCGTTGCCATGTCCAACTGGGCTTTGCCGGAACTCAAAGACAACCAGCTGCTCTATGCCGGCAACGATGCCTATGCGGCACGAGTAGTACTGGAGCTGCTTGATATCGACGATGCGGAACTGCCAATCAGCCATGCTGACACACCCAAGACCGGGCAGCGTAATAACAAGCGAAGGGGTACGCAGAGGACGCTCAGATCACCAGCCTGACAGGCTGACGGATAAGAACAGCCCCGACCAGAACCAGACGGCTCCGACCGGGGACATCGCCAAGCTTCTAGAGGTTGGAAATTCGATTCAAACCAGAGATAGCCGCAACCCGGTAGGCTTCCGCCATGGTCGGGTAGTTGAATGTTGTATTGATAAAGTACTTCAAGGTGTTAGCCTCACCCTTTTGCGCCATGATCGCCTGACCGATATGGACGATCTCGGAAGCATGGTCACCAAAGCAGTGAATCCCCAGAATCTCCAGCGTATCGCGGTTGAACAGCAGCTTGAGCATACCCACCGTCTGGCCGGATATCTGCGCCCTGGCAGTATCCTTGAAGAAGGCCTGACCCACTTCGTAGGGCACACATTCCGCCGTCAGCTCTTCCTCGGTCTTGCCGAGCGAACTGATTTCAGGAAGCGTGTAAATGCCGGTCGGCACTTCATTGATGTAACGGAAGTCCTCGCAGTTCAGCAGATCCCCCGCCGCCGCGCGCCCCTGATCCAGCGCCGCGGACGCCAGGCTCGGCCAGCCCACTACATCACCTGCGGCATAAATACCTTCGCAACCGGTACGGTAGTGATCATCCACCTCGAGCTGACCACGGCTGTTAGCCACCAAGCCGATCTTCTCCAGCCCCAGCCCGTCGGTGTTACCGGTACGGCCGTTACACCATAGGAAAGCATCGGCATGAATGCGCTTGCCAGACTTGAGGGTCATGATCACGCCGCCCTGGTCCGCCACTACAGATGCGTATTCTTCATTGTGACGAATTTTCACGGCGTTGTTACGCAGGTGATAGCTGAGCGCATCCGAAATTTCGCCATCCAGGAAGGACAGCAGACGGTCACGCTGATCAATCAGATCCACCTTGACGCCCAGACCTGCAAAGATGGAGGCGTACTCACAACCTATAACCCCGGCACCGTAAATCACCATGGTACGGGGCGTATGGCTAAGCTTGAGAATGGTATCGGAGTTGTAGATACGCGGGTGTTCGAAGTCAATATCCGCCGGGCAGTAGGGACGCGAACCGGTCGCGATCACCACATTGCGCGCACGCAGCGTTTCCTCGCCATTAGCCGTGCCGCGCACGATAAGGGTGTTCTTGTCAGCAAATTCAGCCCGGCCAAAGAACACATCCACCCGATTGCGGGCATAAAAGTTAGTGCGCAGCATCACCTGATTGGCGATAACCTTTTCGGCGCGATTTAACACTATGGGAAACGAAAACCAGCGCGGCTCACCAATATCACGAAACATCGGGTTGGTGTTGAACTCGATGATCTGCTTCACGGAATGACGTAGTGCCTTGGAAGGAATTGTACCCTTGTGCGTACAGTTGCCGCCGACCAGGTCCTGTTCCTCGATCACCGCAACGCGGCGCCCTTTCTTGACCGAATTCATGGCCGCACCCTCACCCGCAGGTCCGGATCCGATCACAATGACGTCATAGTCATACACTGCCATTCGTTTCCCCTTCGTATCTTGTAATAGCACCACTGTGGGCGACTATAAATCCAGGTCCAGGCCTATGCCTTGACCTCGTACGCCATGGCCGCCAGTGTCTTGGCACGGTCGGTCTTTTGCTGTTCTTCGTCGCACTTGTTCGGATTACCGCCGCAGATATCGCACACGGTTTCCACGCCCATGGCACCCATGCCGCCACAGGACCCCGCGATAGGCTTGCGTCCCATCAGGACACCCACGGACATGGCCAGGATCACGGTACCCAGCACCACAAAAGTCAAAATCATAATATCCATCAGTAACACCTTACTTGCTTAGGTACTGCTCGAATTGCGGCGTCATGCGCTCTACAAAACCAGCTTCGGACTTGACGATAAAAAAGGCCGCTATCTGGTTATCGACCGCATATTGGTAGCCGCGTTCATCCCCCATCACCGTCAGCGCCGTGGCCAGCCCATCCGCTTCGGCGCAGGTTGAGCGCAATACGGTCACCGACGCCAGTTGATGGGTAATAGGCCTGCCGGTAAGCGGATCCAGGGTATGGGAAAAACGCACCCCGTCTTCCTGGAAGTAATTGCGGTAGTCGCCGGAGGTGGCCACGCCGGTTTCATGCACCGTAATAACACGCTGCACTTCACGGCCCGCATCGACCGGGCTTTCAATCGCGATGCGCCAGCCATTGCCATCGGGCTTTAGCCCCCTGGCACGCAGCTCGCCGCCAATTTCAACCAGGTAGCTGCCAATACCTTCATGCTCCATCACCCGCGCCAGCTCATCAACACCATAGCCCTTGGCGATAGCCGAGAGATCAACGTAGAGATCAGCCGCCTTGCTCGCGTGCAGCCTTGGGGCATCCAGCTGCAGGTACTGATAACCCACGCGCTGACGCGCCTGGTCTATCTGTGCCTGTTCAGGCGCATGGGTCACGCGCCCATCAGGCCCAAAGCCCCAGAGGTTGACCAGCGGTCCGACGGTCACATCGAAAGCCCCCTGGGTACTCTCACTGAGACTCTGAGCCAACTGCAGCACTTCAAACAGACCGGCCGAGACTGCAGTGCTGTAGCCCGCCCCTGCCTGGTTAAAGCGCGACAGCTCAGAATCCTCGATGTAGGTCGACATCGACTGGTTCACGCCCAGCAAGGATTGCTGCAGAAGCGCCCCTATGCGCTCAACAGACTCATCTCCAGCTTCAGCCGACACCCATTTGACGGTATAGGTCGTGCCCATGGTCGCGCCTGACACACTCAGCACTCGCTGCTCGGGCTCCGAACTGCAGCCGGACAAAATTAGCAGCCACACAAACAAAATGGCCAGCAGGGAAGCTGCTGGCCATTTTGTTGTCAGCTTCGGCACAGAAGCGACCATCCATTAACCACCGAAGTCGTCAAGATAGATGTTTTCACGCTCCACACCCAGATCTACCAGCATCTGGATGACCGCCGCGTTCATCATTGGCGGCCCACACATGTAGTACTCGCAATCTTCGGGCGCATCATGATCCCGCAGATAGTTTTCGAACAGTACATTGTGGATAAAGCCGGTGTGGCCATCCCAGTTATCTTCAGGCTGGGGATCCGACAGTGCCAGATGCCACTTGAAGTTATCGTTCTCTGCCGCCAGCGCATCATATTCTTCGCTGTAGAAGGCCTCACGCATGGAACGTGCGCCATACCAGAAGCTGATCTTGCGCTTGGAGTTCAGGCGCTTGAGCTGATCGAAGATATGGGAGCGCATCGGCGCCATGCCGGCACCACCACCGATAAAGACCATCTCGTTATCGGTTTCCTGGGCGAAGAACTCACCGAAGGGACCGTAAACGTCGATCTTGTCACCGGGTTTGAGGCCGAAGACATAGGACGACATCTTACCCGGCGGGAAGCTGGTGCCAGGCGGCGGCGAAGCGATACGGATATTGAACTTAACAATACCCACTTCTTCCGGGTAGTTGGCCATGGAGTAGGCGCGGATAACCGGTTCATCAACCTTGGAGACATACTGCCAAACGTTGAATTTGTCCCAGTCTGCGCGGTATTCCTCTTCGATATCGAAGTCCTTGTAGTGCACTTCGTGAGCCGGAGCCTCGAGCTGCACATAACCACCGGCGCGGAAATCGACGTTCTGGCCTTCAGGCAGGCGCAGCGTCAGTTCCTTGATGAAAGTCGCCACGTTCGGGTTTGAATCGACGGTGCACTCCCATTTTTTCACGCCGAAGACATCGTCTTCGAGCTCGATCTTCAGATCCTGCTTGACCGCAACCTGGCACGACAGACGCCAGCCCTGCTTGCCTTCACGCAGCGTGAAGTGGGACTCTTCTGTCGGCAGCATGGAGCCACCGCCCTCTTCCACGATACATTTGCACTGGGCACAGGTACCACCACCGCCACAGGCGGAGGGGACAAAGATGCCAGCGCCTGCCAGGGTCGACAACAGCTTGTCGCCGGCCGCAACTGTAATGGTTTTTTCCGGGTCGCCATTAATCTCTATATTGACGTTACCGGAACTTACGAGCTTTGAACGGGCTGCCAGGATAACCGCGACAAGTGCCAACACCATCGCGGTAAACATGACAACGCCGAGAACGATTTCAGCATTCATTGGCTTGATCCACCCTTGTGTTCATCATGTTCCTTACAGCTGCACACCGGAGAAGGACATGAAACCCAGAGACATCAAACCAACAGTAATGAAGGTGATGCCCAGGCCACGCAGTCCTGCCGGTACGTCGCTGTACTTCAGCTTTTCGCGAATACCCGCCAGCGCCGTGATGGCCAGAGCCCAGCCCGTACCGGCACCTACTCCGTAAACCACACTTTCGCTGAAGTTGTAGTCACGCTCTACCATGAACAGAGCCGCACCCATGATGGCGCAGTTCACGGTAATCAGCGGCAAGAACACACCCAGGGCGTTGTAGAGCGCCGGTACGAACTTGTCGAGGAACATCTCGAGAATCTGCACAACCGCCGCAATAACGCCGATGTACGAGATATAGCCGAGGAAGCTCAGGTCCACGTCAGGGTAACCGGCCCAGGCCAGTGCACCTTCACGCAGCAGATGGTTGAAAACCAGGTTATTGATCGGCGTCGTGATGGCCAGCACCACTATAACCGCAATACCCAGACCAATCGCCGTCTGTACCTTCTTGGAGATCGCAAGGAAAGTACACATCCCCAGGAAGAAGGCGAGCGCCATGTTTTCAACGAAAACGGCCTTAACGAAAAGGCTTATCAGCTGTTCCATGATTACACCGCCTCCTGCTTGCTATTGGGGGCCAGCACATATTCCGGCGCCTCAACCTGGTCTTTCTTCCAGGAACGCACGATCCAGATAAACATGCCGATAATGAAGAACGCGCTCGGCGGCAGCAGCAGCAGACCATTGGCCTGGTACCAGCCACCGTTGTTGACCAGCGGCAGAATCTCGATACCGAACAGAGAACCTGAGCCCAGCAGCTCACGGATGGTACCGACAAACATCAGTACCACACCGTAACCCAGGCCATTGCCGATACCGTCGATGAACGAAATCACCGGCGGGTTCTTCATGGCGAAGGCTTCTGCGCGCCCCATGACGATACAGTTGGTGATGATCAGACCGACGAAGACCGACAACTGCTTGGACACATCATAGGCATAGGCCTTGAGGAACTGATCCACCACTATTACCAGGGACGCGATGATGGTCATCTGGCAAATGATACGGATGCTGCCCGGAATGTGATTGCGGATCAACGAAACAAAAAAGTTCGAAAACGCCGTCACCACAATAACGGCAAGGCTCATCACCATGGCAGTATTGAGGTTGGACGTAACCGCGAGCGCAGAGCAGATCCCGAGAATCTGCAGGCCTATCGGGTTACTGGCAAAAATCGGTTTCGTCAGGACATCTTTAGCTGAAACTGGTGCCATGATTTACACCCCCCCTGCACGCAGGTTAGCCAGAAAAGGCGCATAGCCATTCTCGCCGAGCCAGAATTTAACCAGATTGCTCACGCCATTACTGGTCAGAGTCGCACCGGACAGACCATCAATCTGATGCGCCGCATCCGCTGAAGACGGATTCACATTGCCCTTGATCAGATGCAGCAAAGGCTCCATGGAACCCTCCGCGTACACCTGCTTGCCTGGCCAGAGTGCTTTCCAGGCCGGGTTGTCAACTTCGCCACCCAGACCCGGTGTTTCGGCGTGGGAATAGAAGCCCAGACCCACCACTGTGTTCAGGTCGCCTTCCAGCGCCAGGAATCCGTACAGGGTAGACCAGAGTCCGTAACCGTGAACCGGCAGTATAATGCGCTCAATCTGGTCTCCATCCTGCACCAGGTAGACCGGCATGTAGCGGGCCTGACGCTTGATGGAAGCAATGTCATCCTGCCGATCCAGCTTAATGGAGCGCGCCGGATCCTTGGCAGCCTTGATTGCATCATAGGTCGCAACATTCACCGCATCAGTGAACTTGCCTGTTTCCAGATCGACGATTTTGGTGGTGATCTGTGCAAAGAGTTCATCCACGGACTTGCCGGGTTCACTGATGCCCGCTGCCGACAGGATGTTGGACTTGCGATCCAGCTCCTTGTTGGAAACCTGCTGAGGCTTGAGCAGTACCGCTGCGGCGGATACAACTACCGAGCAGACGACGCACAGCAGAACGGTAACGGTAATCGTCTTTTTGATCGAATCATTAGCCGCCATGACGTTTCATCCTCCGCTTGATGTTGGCCTGCACCACAAAGCTGTCGATCAGCGGTGCAAAGAGGTTACCGAACAGAATCGCCAGCATCATGCCTTCAGGGAAGGCCGGATTGACGACGCGAATCAGTACCACCATCAGACCGATCAGGGCACCAAAGTACCACTTGCCGGTATTGGTCATGGACGCCGACACCGGATCCGTGGCCATGAAGAACAGACCAAAGGCATAACCGCCAAGCACCATGTGCCAGTAGAAAGGCACACTGAACATGGGGTTGGTATCAGAGCCGATCAGATTCAGCAGCACAGTGGTTACCACAGTACCGGCCAGCACGCCGGCAACGATACGCCAGGCTGCAACTCTTGTGTACAGCAGAACCAGGCCGCCGACGGCGATAAAGAGCGTGGATACTTCACCCACCGAGCCCTGAATGTTGCCGATGAAAGAATCGAACCAGGTGATGTTCTGCGCCAGGATGGCATCCACACCACCCATGGCCGCCAGACCCAGTGGCGTAGCACCGGAGAAGCCGTCAACCGCGGTCCAGATCGCATCGCCTGACATCTGCGCAGGATAAGCGAAGAACAGGAAAGCACGACCGGTCAGCGCCGGGTTAAGGAAGTTTTTGCCGGTACCACCGAACACTTCCTTGCCGATCACCACACCAAAGCTGATGCCCAGGGCAACCTGCCACAGAGGAATCGACGGTGGCAGAATCAGGGCGAACAGAATGGAGGTGACAAAGAAGCCTTCATTGACTTCGTGACCACGCTTCATCGCGAACAGCACTTCCCAGAAACCGCCGACCACAAAGGTCACAGCGTAGACGGGAATCCAGTAGGCAGCGCCGTGAATGATGTTATCCCACAGACTGTCCGGATTGAAGGATGTCAGGGCACCAGCAATGCCGCCCTGCCAGCTGCTTGCGTCGGTCAGACCCAGGCTCGCCATGGCGGTGTTGGCCTGAAAGCCAACGTTGTACAAGCCGAAAAGCACGGCCGGAAAAGTACAGAGCCACACCAGGATCATCATGCGCTTGAGGTCGACACCATCACGCACGTGGGCAGCGCTTTTGGTCACCTGCCCCGGAGTGTAGAAAATGGTATCAACCGCTTCGTAGAGCGCGTACCAGTTTTCATATTTGCCGCCTTTATGGAAATGCGGCTCCATTTTGTCAAGAACGTTTCTCAGGCTCATTGGATCAGGCCTCCTTCTCGATACGCAGCAGGTTGTCGCGCAGGATGGGGCCGTACTCGTACTTGCCCGTACAGGCAAAGGTAAAGAGTGCGAGGTCTTCCTCATCCAGCTCCAGACAGCCCAGCTGCATCGCTGTCACGATGTCGCCGGTGATCAGGGAACGCAGCAACTGTGTCGGCAGGATATCCAGCGGCATCAGCGTTTCGAACTGCCCCACAGGCACCATCGCGCGTTCGGAACCGTTGGTACTGGTAGTGAAGGCGAACTTCTTGCCCGCATTCAGCACAGACGCAAACATGTTCAGTACCGAGAATTTCTCGGTGCCGGCGGCAATCCAGCCCATGAATTCACGCTTGTAGCCTTCTTCCAGCACGCTCACCTGGGTCGCGTAGCGGCCGAGATAGCCCAGAGGGCCTGAGGCGCTGCGGCCATTCCAGATGGAACCGCTGATCACGCGATTGGTACCAGGCTTAAGACGACCGGCGCAGATCTCCGCCAGGCTCGCACCCAGACGGGTACGCAACAGCGTCGGCTTGTCGACCTGCGGACCACCCAAAGCAATAACACGTTCGGTCGACAAACGGCCTTCGGTGAACAGCTTGCCCATGGCGATAACGTCCTGGTAACCCAGTGCCCAAACAGTTTTGGTGCGGGAGACAGGATCCAGGAAGTGAATATGCGTACTGGCGTTGCCGGCCGGATGAATACCGGAAAACTCGGACAGCTGTACACCTTCAACCGTATTGATCTTGGCACCTGCAGCCTTGCACAGGTAAACCTTGGTCTTGCTCAGCACAGTCAGAAGCTTCAGACCATTGGCAAAAGCTTCAGCCTGCTCGGCAACAACGATCTGAGGATCAGCGGCCAGCGGGTTGGTATCGATCGCGGTAACGAAGATCGAGTGTGGCTCGCTGCCAGGCGCAGGAACCTTGCTGAACGGACGGGTACGAAATGCTGTCCAGAGCCCGGACTGCAGCAGGTTCTGTTCAACCTGAGCACGCTCAAGACTCGCCAACTGACCGGCATCGTACTTGGCAAATTCGACCGCTTCTTCGTTGTCATCCAGTTCGATAACAACAGACTGCAGTACCCGGCGTTCGCCACGGTTGATTTCCTTGACGACACCCGCGCCAGGAGCCGTGAAGTCGACGCCTTCTGTTTTTTTGTCGGAAAAGATCACTTGACCGAGTTTTACCCGGTCCCCCACCTTGACGGCCATCGTAGGCTTCATGCCTACATAATCCGGACCCATCACGGCGACGGAGCGCACGGTCGGAGCTGCGCTAATTAGCTGCTCCGGTGCCCCCGCAATCGGTAGATCCAGACCCTTATTGATCTTGATCATACGCCTCACCCAATCACGTTAACTATGTTTCAGGACTCCGCCCTTGAACATCAGTCATCCAGTGAACGCTGCCCCGGCAACGATCGAGATGCTGTTTTGTTTTTGTCCCAAGGAAAGATTTGTCCCGCCAAAAATCCGCAACAGTATAACTGAGCGCAGCCTGTCTTTTCTACAAAGTACCTTTGCAATCAGGCCCTTTGCTTCATTTAAGTTCGATAATTTTTAACCTAGACAAACAGAATGCACAAAAAAACGCCACGGCGGGGAAAAAGCCCCACTCAACTCAACACACAACAGAGTGCAACACAGGAAGCAACCCGACCTTAGTCGCACAGACTGCGAATAAACCCTGCCCCAGATCAGCCAGATACAAAAAATTACTGGAATAAGACACTAGCAGCCATTGCCCGCCAAACACAGCGAACGCACATAAAAACAGCAATTAACCAGAGCCCATAAAAACAAAAACCGGCTGCACCCAAGGTGCAGCCGGTCAGGTCTCTTTTCAGAGATAGTCGGCCAGGCCTACATCAGAACGACCCAGGCCAGAGAGATCTAAATCAGATCCCCTTAAGCGGGAACGCCGGCAGAGTGCAGTGCGCCATGGCCTGCATCATGCGGAATACCTGACAGCTGTAGCCGAACTCATTGTCGTACCAGACGTAGAGAACGCAGCGCTTGCCATCAGCGATAGTTGCCAGACCGTCCACCACGCCCGCGGCACGGGAACCAACAAAATCGGTCGATACAGCTTCAGGCGATGTGCTGAAATCGATCTGCTTTTGCAACTCGGAGAAGAGCGCAGCATCACGCAGGTAGGCATTCAGCTCCTCCTTGGTGGTTTCCTTCCCCAGGTTCAGGTTCAAAATAGCCATGGAGACATTGGGCGTCGGAACGCGAATCGCGTTACCCGTCAGCTTGCCTTCAAGCTGCGGCAGCGCCTTGGCAACAGCCTTGGCAGCTCCGGTCTCGGAAATGACCATATTCAGACCAGCCGCCCGACCACGACGATCACCCTTGTGATAGTTGTCGATCAAATTCTGGTCGTTGGTATAGGAATGCACGGTTTCAACATGACCGTTGAGCACACCGAACTTCTCATCAATCTTCTTCAGCACCGGCACAATGGCGTTGGTGGTGCAGGATGCGGCAGACAGAATACGATCCTCGTCGAGGATATCCTGGTGATTCACACCCATGACGATGTTCTTGATACCCTTGCCAGGCGCCGTCAGCAACACGCGGGATACGCCCGTCGCACGCAGGTGCAGGCTCAGACCATCGGCATCGCGCCACTTGCCGGTGTTATCAATCACCAGTGCATTGCTGATGCCGTAATCGGTGTAATCGATGGTGTCAGGCGCATCGGCAAAGATAACCTTGATCATGTTGCCATTGGCAATCAGGGCCTGGTTTTCTTCATCAACCTGAATCGTGCCTTTGAAGGATCCGTGTACGGAGTCGCGACGCAGCAGGCTGGCGCGTTTTTCCAGATCGTTCTCGGCATTGCCACGGCGCACCACTATGGCACGCAGGCGCAGGGACTGACCACCACCGGTTCGTTCGATCAGCAGGCGCGCCAACAGACGACCAATGCGACCAAAGCCGTACAGTACGACATCGGTAGATTCGCGCTCAGGTGCGCCTATTACGCTATCAAGCTCTTTTTTCAGGAAGGCTTCGATATCACCGTTGCCCTCGTGCCGGAATTTGATCACGAGCTTGCCGACGTCTACGTGGGCGTTGGCAACGCCCAGCTTGTCGACTGCTTCCAGTACTGGATAGGTATCATGAACGCTAAGTTCTTCCTGATCCTGCATCATCTGGCGCGCAAAACGGTGCGCCTTGAGGATATCGGTGACCGAACGCTTGTGTATAAGGCGTCCGAACACAGAAGTTTCAACATTCCGATCACGGTAGAGACGGCCGATTAACGGCACCATGGCCTCTGCCAGCGCTTCTCGCGCCTTCCAGTCTGCGAATACTAGTTCTTGGCTCACAGGTAACTCCAAATTACGTCAAGGCTGAAATTGGCTGCGGGCGCATTATCGCTTTTTCCGCCAAGCGGGGCAAACTTGCCGGCCTACGACTTTCGCACTGCAACATTTGGCGCGGCCCCCTGCGCAGCAAGCCTGCCCTTTTGACCCCGCAGGCGGTAATATAGGCCGCTTTTGTAGTCGGGGCCTCAAGGAGTCAGCAACCGTGTTTGAACTGGACTATCCGATGCCGGCGGGAGCGGGCGATATCAAGCGTATCGGCCAGTTAAAAGGCAGCGCCCAGGGATATCTCGCCGCCACCGCGGCCCGCCGCCACAAGGGCGTCACTCTGGTGATCGCCACCAGCAGCGATGCTGCTGCGCGCCTGGCCAGCGAAATCGCCTTTTTTGATCCCGAGGTCGAACTGCTGTCTTTTCCCGACTGGGAAACCCTGCCCTACGACAATTTCTCGCCGCACCAGGATATTATTTCCGAACGCATCCTCAGCCTCTACCGCCTGCCACAGCTAAGCCGCGGCATTCTGATAGTGACGGCGGCCACCCTGATGCAGCGCATAGCACCACGCCAGTTTATCGGCGGCAACAGCCTGCTGCTGGACACAGGCCAGACACTGGACCCCAGCGAAACCCGCCAGATGCTCAGTGATGCGGGCTATCGCGCCGTTGAAACAGTATACGAGCACGGCGAATTCGCCCAGCGCGGCGCCATCCTCGACATTTACCCCATGGGCAGTCGCCTGCCCTATCGTATCGACCTGTTTGATAACGAAATAGAAACCCTGCGGGTGTTCGATCCGGAAACCCAGCGCTCCATCGAACAGGTGGAGCAGGTGCGCCTGCTGCCAGCACAGGAGTTTCCGTTTGATTCCAGCGCCATCACAGGCTTTCGACAGCGCTGGCGCGAACGCTTTGATGTCGACCCGGGCCGCTGCCCGACCTACCAGGACGTCAGCAATGGCGTGACACCGCCTGGCATTGAATACTATCTGCCACTGTTTTTCGAAAACAGCATGACACTTTTCGATTACCTGCCGGAAAACACCTTGGTGGTGTGCGACCCCGGCCTTGAGGCAGCGGCCGAGCAGTTCTGGCACGAAGCCCAGGCGCGCTACGAAGAGCGCCGCCACGACATCGAACGCCCGCTGCTGGCGCCTGAAGAAGTATTTACCCGCGTCGCCGACCTGTTCGGCGCCCTCAAACGACTGCCCCGACTGGTATTGCACAGCGACAGCGCAGGCACGGGCGGTGGCGCCCAGGACAGCGCTTTTGTCGAGCCACCAGCACTGCAGGTGAACGCCCAGTCGAACCAGCCCATGGCGACACTGAACGCGTTTCTGGACAGCCACCCTGAACCCATACTGTTTTGCGCTGAATCCGCCGGGCGACGCGAATCCCTGCTTGAGCTCTTTGCTGCGGCCGGCATAAAGACGCAAAGCGTCGAGAACTGGCAGGACTTTGCCGAGCAGCAGCCACGTCACGGCATCTGTGTTTATCCACTGGAACTGGGCCTGAGCCTGCCTGGCCAGTGCCAGCTAATTACCGAAACTCAATTATTCGGCCAGCAGGTATTCCAGCGCAGGCGTCGCAGTCGCGACAAGGAGCAGGCCGACCAGGTCATCAAGAACCTGTCGGAACTGCGCACCGGCGCACCCGTGGTACATCTTGATCACGGCGTTGGCCGCTATCTGGGCCTGCAGTGCATCGAACTGGACGGCCAGCAGAATGAATTTCTGACACTGGAATACGCCGACAACGCCAAGCTGTATGTGCCGGTTAGCTCACTGCACCTGATTAGCCGTTACGGCGGCAGCAGCGACGACAATGCCCCGCTGCATCGCCTGGGTACCGAGCAATGGGTCCGCGCCAAGCGCAAGGCGGCCGAAAAGGTCCGCGATACCGCCGCCGAGCTGCTGGATATTTATGCCCGTCGCGGCGCCCGCGAAGGCTTCAGTTTTGGCACACCGGATGCCGAATACCGACAGTTCAGCGCCAGCTTCCCATTCGAGGAAACCCCCGACCAGGCACTGGCTATCGAGGCCGTCATCAATGACATGACCGCCAGCCAGCCGATGGATCGCCTGGTGTGCGGCGACGTCGGTTTTGGCAAGACGGAAGTGGCCATGCGCGCCGCTTTCCTGGCGGTGCAGAACAGCAAGCAGGTGGTGATACTGGTTCCCACTACCCTGCTGGCACAGCAGCATTACGATAACTTTCGCGACCGCTTTGCCGACTGGCCCGTCAACGTCGAGCTGATTTCGCGCTTTCGCAGCACCAGCCAGCAGACCCAGGCGCAGGCCAAACTCGCCTCCGGCGAAATCGATATCATAGTGGGCACCCACAAGTTGCTGCAGGGCGACATCCAGTTCAAGGATCTGGGCCTGGTCATCATTGACGAGGAACACCGCTTTGGCGTGCAGCAAAAAGAGCGCCTCAAATCCCTGCGCGCCCAGGTGGACATCCTCACCCTCACCGCCACACCGATTCCGCGCACACTCAATATGGCCATGTCCGGCATGCGTGACCTGTCGATCATCGCCACGGCACCGGCGCGGCGCCTGTCAGTAAAGACCTTTGTGCGCGAGGGTGACAAGCCCATGATCAAGGAGGCCATCCTGCGTGAACTGCTGCGCGGCGGCCAGGTGTACTACCTGCATAACGAAGTCAAAACCATCGAGCGTACCGCTGAAGAGCTCAAGGCGCTGGTGCCTGAAGCCCGCATCGGCATAGGCCACGGTCAGCTGCGCGAGCGCGAACTGGAAAAAGTCATGACCGACTTCTACCACAAGCGCAACAACCTGCTGGTGTGCACCACCATTATCGAAACCGGCATCGATATCCCCAACGCCAACACCATTATCATCGACCGGGCCGACAAGTTCGGCCTCGCCCAGCTGCATCAGCTGCGTGGCCGTGTCGGCCGCTCCCACCACCAGGCCTACGCCTATCTGCTGACACCCCCCGTCGCCAACATGACCACCGACGCCGGCAAACGACTGGAAGCCATCGCCCAGGCCAGCGATCTGGGTGCAGGTTTCACTCTGGCAACCCACGACCTGGAGATTCGCGGCGCCGGCGAACTACTGGGGGAAGGCCAGAGTGGCCAAATGCAGAGCGTTGGCTTTACGCTTTATATGGAAATGCTGGAACAGGCCATACAATCGATGCGCGATGGCAAGACCCCTAACCCAGACGCGCCGCTACGGCACGGCCCCGAGATCAACCTGCGCCTGCAGGCCCTGATTCCGGACGACTATCTGCCAGATGTGCATAACCGGCTGATTCTCTACAAGCGCATTTCCAACGCCAGCAACGACGCCCAACTGCATGAACTCCAGGTGGAAATGATTGACCGTTTTGGCCTGCTGCCGGAACCGGTGAAGAGCCTGTTCCGCATCACGGCGCTCAAGCTGTGCGCCAGCGCACTGGGGATATCCAAGGTCGATGCCGGCGATAAAGGCGGACGCATCGAATTCAGCCCAGATACCACCATAGACCCCTACAAACTGGTCACTCTGGTTCAGAGCCAGCCGCGACGTTTCAAACTCGAAGGCGCCAGCCAGTTACGTTTTAATGTCGACATGACAACTCCCGAACTGCGTGCCCAGACCGTCGAAGACCTGCTAAACGAGCTTTCTGCATGAGTTTTTACCCGCCCCGCCCCACTCTCTTCAATACCCTGGCGTTCACGCTTCTAACCCTGCTCAGCCTGTGCGCCCGGGCCGAGAACCCCGTCTACAAGGTCGAAGTGCTGGTATTCGCCAATCAGGACCCCGCCGCCCTTAAAGAGCAGACATGGAACACCCTGGAAATACCCCGTCTTGCGGGTGCTGCGGAGCTCGGTAGCGGCGGCAGTGGCCCCTATCAGCGCCTGCCCGGCAACAACCTGGTACTGACAGCGGAAAAAAATCGGCTGGCTCGCCAGCAGGGATTTCGCACCCTGTTCCACGGCGCCTGGTATCAGCCGGTGGGTAACCAGAACAGCAGCCGTGCGGTGCACCTGCGCGGCGGCCAGTTGATGCCCAACGGCGCCTACGAACTGGACGGCTACATCAGCATCGACCGCGACGACTTCCTGCACCTGCGCCCCGACCTCTACTACACCAGCATCAACCCACAAACCGTCGAAAAGCTGCAGATGGCAACGCTGAATACACCCAGGCGCATAAAAGCCAACCAGATTCACTACCTGGATAATCCGCTGTTCGGTGTACTGGTACTGATTCAGCGCTGACCCGACAGACCCAACATCGCCGGCGCACAAAAAAGGGCCCTTGCCGGGCCCTTTGTATAATCGAATCCTTGTACCTCAAAACCACTGCCTTGCCTAAGACCCACTCCCGGGCACTGCTTAAACGCACACCTTATCAGCGTGCGGCAACCCTGCTGTCATCCTAACCCGCAACTACCTTTTCCAAGGGCTTGCCTGAAAGCTCAGCGTCAACCGTCACCACAGGCAGGTCGACATGAAATACAGTGCCCTGCCCTGGGGCCGTGTCAAAACTGATCCGCCCACCGTGGCGCTCAACGATGGCCCGCGTAATAGCCAGACCCAGCCCGGTTCCACCCAGCCGCCGCGTATCCGAAGAGTCCGCCTGAGTGAAGCGCTCGAACACCTGCGCCTGAAATTCCTGCGGGATACCTGATCCTGAATCCGCCACACTGATACGCAAGCCTCCAGCCGCTGACAGCAAGGACACCACAACCTCGCCGCCCGCCGGCGAGTATTTGCAGGCATTGGACAGCAGGTTTGAAAACACCTGCAACAGGCGGCTCTCATCTCCCAGTACCAGCACCGTCTCGTGCACGCAGGACACCAGGCGACAGTGCACGCCAAACTTGTCGGCATAACCCTGATTCATCGCCAGCGCCTTTTCGGCCAGCGCATTAACCGGCACCGACTGCAAATTAAGCTCAGCTTCGGCGTACTGAATCTTGCCAATATCCAGCAGGTCATTAATCAGGGTCTCAAGCCGCTGGCAGTTATCATAGGCCAGCGAAATGGCACCAGCCTTGCGCTCTGGATGAGCATCCAGTACGCCACCAACCACCAGCCCAAGAGCCCCCTTGATCGACGTCAGGGGCGTCCTGAGCTCATGATTGACCGTGGAAATGAATTCATCCTTCATGCGATTGACCTTATGCCGCTCGGTCAGGTCGTGAATGATGAGGGTGTAGCGCCTGCGCTCACCGACCGGCAACGGACTCACCGCCAGCTCTATGGGCACCCGGATTCCATCAGGGCGTAAAGCCCAGCTATCGCAGCGACTACCCTCTTCGGAGAGCGACAGCAAGCCCCCGGCGCCCGCCACCAAACTGATAAAGAACTCAGGTACAACCTCGCTAATCAAACGCCCGACAAGCGCATCGGCGGGCCGAGCAAACAGCGCCTCGCCGACCGGGTTGACCGACTCCACCCGCCCCTTTCCATCCAGCGTCATAATGGTTTCAATGGCGGTATTAAGAATTCCGCTCAACTCGGCGGTACGCCTATGTACCAGCACCCCCACCTGATAGGCGCGGCCGGTCATGGCCAGCAGGAATGCACCCAGCACACAGGTAAAGAGCAACCCCGCCGCCAGCACCCCCCAGGCCTGCCAACCGCGATGCCCGGACAGGTAACCCGCCGATGGCCAAAACTGCAGCTCCCACTGCCTCCCACCAACATTAATATCCGCTGCAAAGCCATAGGTGGCACCTTCCTGGCTCGCGTGCTCTTCGGGACCATAGAGATGGGCCTTTCCCTGCGGGGCCCCTCGATCATGGATCGACAACAGAACATCACTAGGCAGACTGGTGCTCAGCACCGCATCCACGATGTCACCCACACGCAAGGCCCCGAGCGCAAACCCAACCAGACTTAGCCTGCGCTCAGCCTCATTACTGCTTGGCCCGCGGTACACCGGCTGAAACAGCAAAAAGCTGGACTGGGTACCCCTGTCCAGCACCAGCGTTATTGGCGCCGTCGCCACCGCAAGCCCCGAATCCCGAGCCCGATTCAATGCCTCGAGGCGCTCACTATTGGACGTCACATCGAATCCCAGCGCCTTGCCATTAACGTCCATCGGCTCCAGATAGGTCGTCACCACATATTCTGCTCGCCTGGCGGCGGCTACCATATCGCCCGAAGGATTCCGCTCGGTAATGGTAAAGCCAGCAAAGCCCTCAGCCTGCATCAGCTCTTCGAAATCCGCTCTCTGGGCATCGGTGATACGCGGATTCCAGGCCAGTGCCTGAATACCCGGTTTTTTCACCAGCATGTTTTCAACAAAGGTACTGAATTCCGCGCGCGTTACCCGGGATGAACTGACAAAAAAACGCTCGATCGATGCCACCGAATCCAGATGACCGGCCACACTGGAGCGCAAAGTTTCCACCGCTTCGCTTGAGACCTTGCGAAATTCAAGCTCGGCCCGCTGGACTTCCCACTTGCTGACCCACACGAAAAGCAGAATCACCAGCGCCAGCGACAACAACAAGGGCACTGCCACCGAATTGCGCCGCCCCCACCACAGCGACCTGGGCTGAGAAAAACAGATAAACATCAGTGGCGCACCTATCAGCACGCCGATTACATCCCCCACCCACCAGGTAAACCAGCTGTAGCCGTAATCGGCGATACTAATAACACCGCCTACATAGAGGCTCGTCGCCCCCATACTGGCACTCACCAGACTGGCAACAGGGCCTGCCAGCAGCATAAACCAGAAAATATCCTGCTCACGGGACTGAGGTGTCGGATACCCCACAACACGACGCACCAACCAGGCCCCGGAAAGCGCCTGCAGGGTTGCGCCACTGGCAGCACCAAAAGACACCAGCAGGGCAAGCAGCGATAGCCCACCCTGCTCCAGCCCCACCCAACCATTCAGCAGCACCGACCCCATAAAAATACCCGGCCAGAGACGATTGCCCCAGATCAGCAGAGCCGCAACAGCAATACCGGCGGAGGGAAAAATCGCCGTCGCATAGCCAGGCGGTATGGCCAGCAATAGCGCCAGTCGCCCCAGCAGCGCGTAAACAATGCTCAACACCAGTAAAGCCACCAGCCAGGCCGGCTTACTCCCTGTACTAAAAAATCTGTCCATATAGCGGGACGCCCCTCAATATGTGGAATAGGATCCCTGCAGCGACGGCGATGATCCCGCAAAAACGCCGCACTCTGCCAATATCCCTGCGGAATAATAGTGCACCATCTTCCGGCGAGGTACCACAGCGGGGGTCTTGCGCCAGAACCCCACCACCAGCAGATTACGGGGCCGCCACGCGCCAGAACGAAAAAATCCCGCCACCTCGTGCAAGGTAGCGGGAATCTTAAGGGCATACTGAGGCCGAACCTGGGCCCAGAATAGCCCGATCAGGTCTGCGCTGGCGCTCGTTCCGATTGGGTCTGCGATGGCAGCACTCCCTGCGCCACAGCAGTATCCGGCAACGATGCCAGGTGCAGCGTTTGGGTCGGGAAGGCCACTTCTGCACCGCGGGCTTCGATGATCTCAATGATGCGCAACAGCACATCCTGCTTGATCTCATGGAAACGCACCCAGTTGGTGGTACGCGTGAAGGTATAGACGAAGAAATCAACCGACGATGCACCGAAGCTGTTCAAATTGACGATCAGCGTCTGCTCCTGGTCAATCTCATCGTGCTGGCGCAGCATGGCATGTACATCCGCCACTATCGCCTTGACGTGCCCAACATCGTCGTAGCGCACACCAATGGTTTCATAGATGCGCCTGTTGGTCATGCGCGAGGGATTCTCCACCGAAATACTGGCAAAGGTGGCATTGGGCACATAGAGCGGGCGCTTGTCGAAGGTGCGGATACGCGTCTGACGCCAGCCGATTTCCTCCACCGTACCCTCGATATTCTTGTCCGGGGAACGAATCCAGTCTCCTACCTTGAACGGGCGGTCCAGATAGATCATCAGACCGCCAAAAAAGTTAGCCAGCAGATCCTTGGCCGCAAAACCTACGGCGATGCCGCCTATACCGCCAAAGGCCATGACGCCGGACACGCTGTAACCAAAATTCTGCAGTACGACCAGCCCAGTGGTAATAACGATCGACAGACGCAACAGCTTGCCGATGGCACCGACGGTGGTCTGATCCATCGGCGTTTTGACCTTCTGCGGCGACACCAGCGCCACTTCGGCACGGCGAATCAGACGAATCAGGAACCAGGTGATCAACACTATCACTGCCATGCGCCGCATCGGATCAACTACATCCATCAGCAGGGTACCGGTCTCGCGGTCGATGACCTCCAGCGCCCAGGCAGCGCCGAAGACCCAGATCAGCACCGCAATCGGGCGCCGCGCCGCCGACAGCAGCAGGTCATCCCACACATTGCTGGTCAGCGTAAGTCGCTCATTCAAGCGCCGAAACAGCCGATTGGAAAGATAATTCACCAGCATGGTCATAAAAACGATGAAAAAGACCCGCAACATCCAGCGCGTGTCCTGACCGAAAGGCCAGTAATTCGCCAACTGCTCACTAAACTCCTGCCACATCCGTTACATTCTCCGCTTGATTACAGATTACCGTCAGAGCGCCCGCAGCTCAGCTGCCAGCGCCTGCGCCCGCACCTGACGTTGCTGATCGATTGCGCGCCTGTCGCCGCGCAGCGCAGCAATAGCCAGGCTTGGCACCCGGGGGTGCGCCCGCAGATAATCCAGCACCTCCTGTGCACCTTCCGGGTGATTGCACACCAGCAGCATGTCGCAGCCAGCTTCAAGTGCACGTGCAGCCCGTGCCGCATAGCCGCCGGCAAAGCCAGCCCCTTCCATACTCAGGTCATCACTGAAGATGACACCTTTAAAGCCCAGCTGCATGCGCAGCACCTGCTGCAGCCAGTAGCGCGAGAACCCTGCGGGTGACGGGTCCACGGCGCTGTAGATGACATGGGCTGGCATAACGCCTGCCAGCCCTGCATCGATCAAGCGCACAAAGGGCTGCATGTCCTGCTGCTCAATGGTGGCGAGATCCCGCTCGTCGGTGGGAATTTCCAGGTGGGAGTCAGCCTCGGCCCAGCCGTGCCCCGGGAAGTGCTTGCCGGTGGCGGCCATGCCAGCCTCAGCCATGCCGCACACAAAGGCTCCCGCCAGGGCGCTGACCGTTGCTCCATCGCCACCAAAGGCGCGATCGCCAATAACCCGGCTGCGGCCATAATCCAGATCCAGCACAGGCGCAAAGCTGATATCGATCCCCACATCCAGCAGTTCCGCCGCCATCAGCCAGCCAAGCTCAAGCGCTTCAGCCAGCGCAGCCTCAGGCGCCCTGGCATAACGCTGGGCCAGCACACCCATGGCGGGCAGCAGGGTGAAGCCCTGGCGAAAACGCTGCACCCGTCCACCCTCGTGGTCGACCGCAATAAGAATATTCGGCGCAAGCGCCCGCACCGTCACAATCAGCCTGCGCAACTGCACCGGGCTCTCAAAGTTGCGACTGAAGAGTATCAGCCCGCCAACCCCCTCTTCGGCCAGCAGCCTCGCTTCATTGGCACTCAGCTCGGTGCCCGCCAGATCAAGCATCAGTACAGCGGCTGTCATGAAAATCCCTCAGCTCTCAACTTTTTACACACCCAAAAGGCCACCAACTGACACTGTCGTGACTTAATAAATTCAAGGGTCAATCTCAACCAGGGTACCTGTGACCACACGTTCAAACAGATCCAGTACATCGGCATTGCGCATGCGAATGCACCCGTGGGACAAGGCCACCCCCATGGGTTCGGTATCCGGCGTGCCGTGTATATAGATGTATCGACGCATGCTGTCGACCATCCCCAGGCGATTAAAACCTGGCTCACAGCCACTGAGCCAGAGAATGCGCGTCAGTATCCAGTCCCGCTCAGGGTGTGTGCGAGCCAGCATCTGGGAGTAAATTTCACCGGTAAAGCGGCGCCCGCGAAAAACCGCGTTAAGCGGCTGCCCAGCACCTATCTTGGCTCGAATGCAGTGTCGGCCGCGGGGCGTACAGCCGCTGCCTTCCTGCTCGCCAGGGCCGTTGCGCGCCGTGGATACGGCATAGCTCTGCAACAACCGATCACCCTCGAACAGCTCAAGCTGCTGCCGGCTAATCGACACCCGCACGCGCCGCTCGCTCATAACCAGCAGAATTTCGTGTTTTCGGCCCGCGCCTGAAAGCCGCCGGCCAACACCGGCACCAGACGGTGCAGAGTACGCTCGATTTCGGCATCCAGATCAAAGGTCTGTTTTTCGATCGCCACCAGGGTCTGGAAGTTTGCCAGGGTAAAAACGACCGAGCCCAGCAGAAAGTGCAGGCGCCAGAAGAACTCATCGTCCTCCATGGGCGCCGAATCCTGCCTCAGATGCTGCAAAAACGGCTGCAGACGCGCACCGTAGCGCGACACCAGATGTTCGCGCAGTGCCTGCTGGCGCCCCATATAGGCCAGATCCAGCAAGCGCATGAATACGGTCAGCCCATCAGTGCTGAGCCTTTGCGCCTGCAAGAGCGCGCGCATCAGCATGTCCATTAGCTCATCGAGCATCAGAGACTGCGGCGCCAGCGCCAGGCGTTCCACCAGCACTCGCTCCAGCTCTTCCACCAGCGGTTCGATACAGGCATCCGCCAGCGCCAGAATCAAACGCTCCTTTGAGCCGAAATGATAGTTGACTGCAGCAAGGTTAACATCGGCCCGTGCGGTAATCTGACGCATGGTAGTGTCATTGAAACCCTGTTCGGCAAACAGCGACGACGCTGCCTGCAATATCTTGTCCGTGGTGTCGGATTGGGGCATCCGTTTTTCTCCATTTGAACGTGCCACTCGTCCCGAGTGGCACGATACAGCTTGCCTGCTCTGTTAAACGCAACCCGTATTAGCGGGACAACAAGCGACTTTTGTACAGCCGGTCCCACCAGCGCAGCATCAGACTGTCGCCGGTATGTATGGCAAAATCGCTGATGCGCTCCTGCAGGCTCTTCTTTTCTTCATAGCGTACAACGAACACATCAGCTTCACGCGCGGCCTGCATCAGGTAGTCGTCACTGGTGCAGATTTCATCGATCAGGTGCTGCTCCAGGGCGCGTTTGCCGAACCAGATTTCACCAGTGGCCACCTTGTGAATGTCGAGCTGAGGCCTATAGCCCGTGACAAATTCCTTGAACAGCTCATGGGTGTCTTCCAGCTCCTCAACGAACTTTTCCCGACCCTTATCGGTGTTTTCGCCGAACATGGTCAGGGTGCGCTTGAATTCGCCGGCGGTAAGAATTTCCATGTCGATATCATGCTTTTTCAGCAATTTGTGGAAGTTCGGCATCTGCGCCACCACACCAATGGAACCCAGCACTGCAAAGGGCGCTGCCATCAGCTTGTCGGCCAGGCAGGCCATCATGTAACCGCCGCTGGCGGCGACACGGTCAACACAGATGGTAAGGGGGATTTTCTGTGCACGAATGCGTTCGAGCTGCGAGGCGGCAAGACCGTATTCATGCACCAGACCACCGGCGCTCTCCAGCCGGAGTACGACTTCATCTTCGGGGCCGGCCACGGTAAGGATCGCGGTAATCTCTTCGCGCAGCGGTTCAACATCGCTGGCCTTGATATCGCCATCAAAATCGAGCACAAACAGGCGTCGCCCGGAGGATGCCTCAACCGGCTCACCCTTTTTAAGCGCCTTTTTGCGCGCCTTGGCTTCGGCCTTTTCCCTCTTGGCCTCGTCTTTCATCTGCTGTTTGTAGCTGTCTTTATCCATCACCGATTGTTCGATGGCGCTTTGCATATCTTCAAGCTGATCGTTGAGGCTAGTGACACTGATCTCCCCGTCCGAACCGCCTTTGCGATTACGCCCGGCAATCAGGGCAAGCCCCAGTACACACACCAGCACCGCAACCACCAGGGTCATCGTTTTGGCCAGAAACAGGCCGTATTCAGACAGGAACGAGAGCACGCGCTTCTCCAGAAAGTCTTAGATCAATGTAAGCCGGGTAATGTACCATAAAACGCTGTCGTCACGACCAGACGGTTTACTGCCCAGGACACAGTGGAATCCCATGAACGAACAGATCAGCGTCGACCAGGTAATTGATAAACTCCCCTCCCGTTTTTGTGCCGACCAGGCGAAGGATCTGAACTGCTCTTTCCAGTTCATTATCGATGACGAAAATGCCTTTTATATCGCTATTCAGGACCAGCAGTGCCAGGTAGTACGCCAGCACCACGCCGACCCCGACATCACTATTTATGTCGGCAGTGACGCCTTTATCCGGGTAGTCACCGGGGAGCAGGATGGCATGAGCGCCTTTCTGAAAGGTCAGCTACGCGCTGAAGGCAACATCATGCTGGCCACGCGCCTGGGCAAACTTTTTTCCCGCCAGCGCCAGAGCTGATACGCAGGACGCAGAGCCTCAGCCCAGCTCGCCGCGGCGGTAACTTTCGATCAGCTGGCGCGAGATGGAAAAAGACGGCGGCAGGTCCGGCAGATTGTCACGACTGAACCAGTGGGCCTCCAGTATCTCCACGCCATCGGGCATCAGCTCTCCCGCCTTGTAATCGGCAAAGAAACCCAGCATAAGCGCATGGGGAAAAGGCCAGGACTGGCTCTTGAAGTAACGCACGTTCTGGACCTCGATACTGACCTCCTCCTGAATTTCCCGCGCCACTGCGGCCTCTGCGGTCTCACCGGCCTCAATAAAGCCCGCCAGGGTACTGAAGCGCCCCACTGCGTAATGGGGTGCCCGGGCCAGCAGACACTGATCCCCGCGCACCACCAGCACGATAATGCACGGCGAGATGCGCGGGTACTGGCTCAGGCCGCAGGGCTCGCAGGTCTTGGCCAGGTCCTGGGCGTGATGGATGAGTGCAGCGCCACATCGGCCACAAAAACGATGTTGTTCATGCCAGGTAGCCAGCTGAGCGGCCCGCGCGAGCCAGGCATATTCCGTCTCGTTGCGTGCCTGGGCCAGCGCATCGCGCAACGCCATGGCGGGCTGTCGCAGCGCAGGTTCGCTGTCAGCGTGCAGCACCAGCAACCGACCATCCACCGCATCAGGCCCTAACGGATACTCTGCTTCTATCACCTCTGATGGCAGCGTTTCCAGTTCTGCCGACATGTCCAGCGACCCACCGGTGCGGCTTTGCAGCAAGCGCCCACCGGCTGCCAGCAGTATCGGCTGACAATCATCCTGTCTCATCTATTCGCCTCTTCTGCGATACACATAAAGTTTGGTTTATCTTAACAATAAACAAACATGATAATGACTTATAGGTTAACGCCAACAGTCCCGAAACCGGTGACCGCAGGGCGGTCGTCAGACCAGACAAGCCGCCATTGGTACCGCCATTTTATAGCTTATGGCTATTCTTATTTTTTGTTGCCGCTGCTAGGCTAGCCGCGCTTTGTCATAAAGGGTCATGATTCAAGGCTGCGCAGCCATAGCTGAGCGTGGCTTGAGTCGTGACACCGTAAACATAACAGACTCTGCTGGCATAGGAATAACAGCCATGACGAACACTTTACCCCAGGCGTTAATACGCAATTTTCTGGGCAACTCACCCGTCTGGTACAAGCAGGCGATTATTGGCTTCCTTATCCTGAACCCCATTCTATTTCAGGTTGCAGGCCCAGTGGTTACCGGCTGGCTGCTGATCTTTGAATTTATCTTCACCCTGGCGCTGGCACTCAAATGCTACCCGCTGCAACCCGGCGGACTTCTGGCCATTGAGGCCATTATCATTGGCCTGGCCAGCCCCGAGTCGGTCGCCCACGAGGTTGAATCCAACCTTGAAGTCATACTGCTGCTGATGTTCATGGTGGCGGGCATCTACTTCATGAAAAGCATGCTGCTGTGGCTGTTCACCAAGATACTGCTCAAGGTGCACTCCAAGGTCATGCTGTCGCTGCTATTTTCCCTGTCTTCCGCCCTGCTGTCGGCATTTCTCGATGCTCTTACTGTCACCGCAGTACTGATCAGCGTGGGCGTGGGTTTCTATGCGGTTTACCACAAGGTGGCCTCGGGCAAGTCGACCCAGCATGACCACGACCACTCTGACGACGATGACGTCGGCGATACTCATCGCAGCGAACTGGAACAGTTCCGCGCCTTCCTGCGCAGCCTGCTGATGCACGGTGCTGTCGGCACGGCGCTCGGCGGCGTCTGCACCCTGGTGGGTGAACCGCAGAACCTGCTGATCGCCCAGAAAGCCGGCTGGGATTTCGTCGAATTTTTCGTCATTATGGCGCCCATCACCATGCCGGTACTGGTTGCAGGCCTGCTGACCTGTGTCCTGCTGGAGAAAGCCAAGCTGTTCGGTTACGGCGAACAGATTCCGCTGAACGTGCGTCAGATTCTGGAAGAGTTCAACCGCGAGGAGAACCGCAAGCGCACCAAGCGCGATGTCGCCATGCTGGGTGTTCAGGTCGTGGTATCTGTATTTCTGGTGCTGGCGCTGGCATTTCACCTGGCAGAGGTAGGCCTTATCGGCCTGTGCGTCATCATTCTGCTCACGGCCTTTAATGGCATTGTTGAAGAACACCAGATCGGCAAGGCATTTGAAGAAGCGCTGCCCTTCACTGCACTGCTGGTGGTTTTTTTCTCCATCGTTTCGGTGATCCACGAACAGCACCTGTTCCAGCCGATCATTCACGCCGTACTGGAAATGAGTCCCAGCGTGCAGCCCGCCGTGTTCTTTGTCGCCAATGGCCTGCTTTCAGCCATCAGCGACAACGTTTTTGTCGCTACCGTGTATATCAACGAAGTGGTGGAGGCGCTAAACAATGGCGACATCACCCGCGAGCATTTCGACAAACTTGCTGTGGCCATCAATACTGGCACCAACATTCCCAGTGTGGCGACGCCCAACGGTCAGGCGGCATTTCTGTTCCTGCTGACCTCGGCGCTGGCACCGCTGATCCGCCTGTCCTACGGACGCATGGTGATCATGGCTTTGCCCTACACCATAGTAATGAGTCTGGTCGGCTTTGCCGCCGTAAGTTTCACACTCTGAGAACGAGCAGCCTGCCACTCTTTCGCAGGGCACAAAAAAACACCCCCGCAACGGGCCGTTGCGGGGGTGTTTTGTTATGGGCGTGCACCAGTGCACGTAAATAACCGTACCCAGCTTACCGGGTCTAAGGCTCGGACGGCTCCTGCGATTCCCACAGGCAGGGCTCGCCGGCTTTCTTGCTCAACAAGGCGACAAAGGCCCGGTGCGCTTCGAGCTCTTCATCGCTGGCACGCAGCACCTGCAACTTATAGCGCCCTTCTTCCACGCGCCTAATATCCCGCTCCGCGCCACCGCCATCGGAGCCATCATCGCCGGTATCCAGCTTGAGCTGACCACCAGTTAACCCCAGATAAACATCGGCCAGAATCTCGGAGTCGAGCAGAGCGCCGTGCAGCTCACGGTGTGAATTGTCGATGCCGTAGCGTTTGCACAGGGCATCCAGATTATTCTTCTGCCCTGGATGCTTCTGACGCGCCAGCAGCAGGGAGTCGATTACGCCACAGATATCACCAATCCGCTCGGGATGGCGAATACGCTCAAGCTCGGCATTGAGAAAGCCAATATCGAAGGCCGCGTTGTGAATGATCAACTCAGCGCCACGGATAAACTCCAGAAACTCAGCCACCACCGCAGAGAACTTCGGCTTGTCGGCCAGAAAATCATTGGTGATGCCGTGAATCTCGATGGCTTCCTGATCGATGGCATGATCGGGCTTGATATAGACGTGATAGGTGCGCCCGGTAAGCTTGCGACCCACCATCTCGACACAGCCGATCTCGATAACATTGTGACCTTCCGCCGGCTCAAGACCGGTGGTTTCGGTATCCAGTACGATTTGACGCATTTACAGACCCTAACCCTTTATTTGCTCAACGCCCTTGTTGGCCAGTTCATCGGCCAGTTCGTTTTCCGGGTGCCCGCTGTGTCCCTTTACCCAGTGCCACTTGACTTCATGACGGGCCACCTCGGTATCCAGGCGCTGCCACAGGTCGGCATTCTTCACCGGCTGGCGGGCGGCGGTTTTCCAGCCATTGCGCTTCCAGTTGCGCATCCACTCGGTAATACCCTTGCGCACATACTGGGAGTCCGTGGTCAGATCCACAACGCAGGGCTTGGTCAGCGCCGCCAGGGCCTCAATCGCCGCCATCAGCTCCATACGGTTATTGGTGGTATTTTTCTCGCCGCCAAACAGCTGTTTTTCCACATCGCCATAACGCAACAGGGCACCCCAGCCCCCCGGGCCCGGATTACCCTTGCAGGCACCATCGGTGTAAATCTTAACGGAATTCTCGGTTTTCACGGCAATGCTTTCCTCGCGCAGACGGCTCAGGTATCGGCAGACTAATCAGTTTTCGGCGGCGCCACTCCGGCTGTATGGGAGTCATGCCAACCACATCCTTGCGCGCCACCAGCAGCGAAAAAGCGCCGTGATAGCTGCGGCCGGGCTTGGCATAACGCTCCAGCGCAGAGAATCGCTGGCGCCATTTACCCGTCGCCATGGGCGGCAGGAAAAAATCGGTTATCAGCTTCACTTCCACCAGCTCCACCAGACTCAGCCAGTCACTCATGCGCCAGTGGCTGATAAAATGGCCGCACCAGGGCACCTCGGTGCGCTTGCGACACAGACGGCTATAGAGTCCCCACAGGCTAAGCGGATTAAACCCCAGCACCAGCAGATGACCACCCGGGCGCAGCACGCGCGCGGCTTCACGCAGCACCTGATGCGGGCTCTGGGCAAAATCCAGTGCATGGTGCAGCACAACCACATCCAGACTGTTGCGCTCCAGCGGCAATTCCTCGTTGGCCGCAATCACACTGTTCTGTCCCAGCCCCAGCTCCAGTGCCGGTGCAACGATGAACTTGTGTGACACAGGACTGCTGTCATACAGACAGATCTGGCTGTCAATACCCAGCTGCAGCAGGTGGTAGCCAAACAGGGTGGGTAAAAGCCGCTCTATCTGCGCCCGCTCGGCCGCGAGTAACTCCTGTCCAAGCTCAGTCTGAAACCAGCTGCGCAGTGCCGGAATCAGTTTGTGCAATGGGGGCTGCTGACGAAATCTCATCAAATGAAACCGGTGTAGCTGACAATGACGGTATGTTAACAGCCCCCACCGATTGAGGTAACCTGTATCGCCAAGACGCACCGCGCCGCAGCTACCCACAGAAGAGGACTCCCATGTTTCAGGTCACACCGATTCCGGCCTTTAATGACAACTACATCTGGCTGCTGGCCGACGCCCAAAGCAACAACGTAGCGGTAGTGGATCCAGGTGAAGCTGCCCCTGTGCTGGAATACCTGGAACAGAACAATCTGGTACTGGCAGCGATACTTATTACGCACCACCATCAGGATCATACCGGCGGTGTCGCCGACCTGCTGCAGACCTTTGAAGTGCCTGTGTACGGCCCGCGCCCGAGCCCGTTCGGCGGCATCGACCATCCACTGCAGGATGCAGACCGTCTTGAGCTCTTTGGCCAGACCCTGCAGATACGGGAAATACCCGCCCACACTCTGGACCATATCAGTTATTACTGTGCGTCCGGCACAGACGACGAAACGCCACAGCTGTTCTGTGGTGACACCCTGTTTCTGGCCGGTTGCGGCCGTCTGTTTGAAGGCAACGCCCACCAGCTGCAGCAGGCCATGAATTACTTCGCCTGCCTGCCCGATACCACCGAGGTGTACTGCACCCACGAGTACTCCCTCGCCAATCTGGCCTTCGCCGCCGCTGTTGAACCTGACAACGCCCATATTCAGGCCGCCATCAACGCCTGCAAGGCACTGCGCGCCAATGCCGAACCTACACTGCCAAGCCATATTGGCACCGAAAAAAATATCAATCCCTTTATGCGCACCCACACCGAGTCCGTCAGGGCCAGCGCCAGCCGGCATGCAGGTTCCAGGCTTGATACCCCGGTCGATATCATGGCCGCCATCCGCCAGTGGAAAAACCAATATTGATCAAAGGTTGACCAGTTCCGCGTGCACCCATAAAATGCTGCAACTTTTTTACAAAACAGATTTTGGCCCATGACCTTTACACGCAACTGGATTTCCATCACAGCTGCAGGACTTCTGCTGTCCGGCTGTAGTAGCGCCCTGACACAGAATTCCGACAGCAGCCCTGATGCACTCGGGTTGTCCAACAGCAAGGCCGGCTCCCACGCCAGCCCCTGGGACAACCGAGCGACCGGCAGTCGTGACAGCATCGGCCGCACCAAAGCCCGTAGCAATATCCCCGCTGACACGACAGCCCCCCCTGAAGACCTGTGGCAACTGAGCCGCGACCACTTTCAGATTAACCTTGAAGCCGACAATCCCCGCGTCGCGTCTCAGATCAAGTACTACAGCAAGCACCAGGACTACCTGGATCGTGTTACCGACCGCGCCGAACGCTACTACCACTACATACTGCAGCAAATTATTGAACGCGGCCTGCCCGCCGAACTCGCCCTGCTGCCGGTAGTTGAAAGCGCCTACGACCCCTTCGCCTACTCCTCCAGCCGCGCCGCCGGCCCCTGGCAGTTCATCCCCGGCACCGCCAAGCACTTTGGCCTGCGCAAGACCTGGTGGTACGACGGTCGACGCGACATAGTCGCCTCCACCGACGCCGCCCTGACCTACCTCGAACAGCTCAACAAGCGTTTTGATGGTGACTGGCTGCTGGCCCTTGCCGCCTATAATGCAGGCGGCGGCACCGTCTCCAAGGCCATCCGCAAGAACACCAAGAAAGGCCTGCCGACGGATTTCTGGTCCCTCGACCTGCCCAGTGAAACCGAAGCCTATGTACCCAAGCTGCTGGCCATCGCCAGCCTGGTGGACACGCCTGACAGCTACGGCGTCAGCCTGAGACCACTGGCCGTCGAGCCCTACTTCGCCATTATCGAAACAGAGGGCCAGCTCGACCTGGCCCAGGCAGCCAAGCTCGCAGATACCAGCACCGAGGAAATGGCACTGCTTAATCCTGGCTTTAACCGCTGGGCAACCGACCCCGAAGGCCCGCACCGTCTGTTGATTCCGGTCGATAGTGCCGAGGATTTTCGCAACAACCTGGCCGGTCTGCCAGCGGATCAGCGGGTACGCTGGAACCGCTACCGCATCAAGCGTGGCGACTCCCTGTCGGCCATAGCCGCGCGCTTTAACGTCAGCACTTCGGCGATCCGCAGCGCCAACAAAATGAAGAGCAACCGCATTACTGCAGGTAAAACCCTGCGGATACCGGGTCCCGGCAATGCCCGCGCCGCCCTGGTTGCCAGCAATGACCCCAGCGAATCCGCCCAGGAGGCACGCACAAAGCTCAGCTACAAGGTCCGTTCCGGCGACAGCTTCTGGAAAATCGCCCGCAGCCACAAGGTTTCCGTCGGCGATCTGGCGAGCTGGAATCAGATGACACCGCGCAGCGCACTCAGGGTCGGCAAGGAACTGGTGATCTGGCGTGACAACAACAGGGGCAACACCCTGGCCAGCAGTGGCAGGGAAAACCTGCGCAAGGTGGGCTACAGCGTGCGCAGCGGCGACTCTCTGTCGGGTATCGCCAGCCGCTTCAGTGTTAGCGTCGCGGACCTTACACGCTGGAACAAACTGAATCAGCGCAGTTACCTGCAACCGGGCCAGCAACTGACCCTGTTCGTCAATGGAGCCGACAGCTGATCCCGCGACCCCCTCCCCAAAAAACAGCACAGCCTTAAACGCGCTCCGGCGCTGCTGCTTTTCTACCAAAAAAGCAGCAGCCCAGGGGCGCTTTGTCATCCAGCCCCAGAGCCCTCTGTGAGCGCCCTTTGCCTCCTATTCAAAGTTGCAGTGAGCCAAAAACCCGGCAGCAGCTGCTTTATAGCGCCTGTTTCACCCATCGATGGAATAAATCTGCAATTCCCCTGTCATATAGCGCTACTCTAGGCCCATCCACGGTTCCATAAGCGACAAGTGACTGATATAACAAGTCATATTCTTGCAGAGGTGACGGAGCTTTATGACCAGTACACATTTGCCCTTGCGACTGCTCGGCGCGGTAATTATCAATGCCTGCCTGTTTGCCAGCAGCTATCTGCTCGCGGACAGCCACCCCAGCCACGGCATCGCCATGCACGGGGATCTCAAGTATCCTGCCGACTTCAGCCACTATGATTACGTCAACCCGCAAGCCCCCAAGGGCGGCGCCCTGAAACAGTGGGATATGGGTACCTTTGACAGCTTCAACAGTTTTATCATCAAGGGCAACGTGGCCGCCGGCACCAGCTTGATGTACGACAGCCTGATGGACCAGGCCGCGGACGAGCCCTTCTCCCAGTACGGACTCCTGGCCGAATCAGTCGTCATGCCAGAAGATCGTCGCTGGGTAACCTTCAAGCTGCGCCAGGCCGCCCGTTTTAGCGATGGCACGCCCGTGACCGCCGCCGACGTCATTTTCACCTTTGACATATTGCGCAGCAAAGGCAGCCCTTTCTATGGTGCCTACTACGCCGATATAGACCGCATTGAAGCGCCCGACCCCCAGACCGTCACCTTCCACTTCAAGGGTGAAAACAACCGCGAGCTGCCGCTGATCGTGGGCCAGGCCAGCATTCTGCCCAAACAGTACTGGCAGGAGCGCGACTTCGACAGCCCCTCCCTCGACATTCCCGTCGGCTCAGGCCCCTACCGCATCGACAGCTTCGAGGCAGGCCGTTCGGTCACCTATAGCCTGCGGGATGACTACTGGGGCGCAGACTTGCCGGTGCGACGCGGCCACAACAACTTTAGCCAAATGCGCTTTGACTACTACCGCGACGCCACCGTTGCACTCGAAGCCTTCAAAGCCGGCGAATATGACTTTCGCCTCGAAACCTCCTCCAAGGAGTGGGCTACCGCCTACACGGGTCCCGCATTCGACGATGGCCGCATCCTGAAACAGGAATTGAGCAATGGCAATCCCACCGGCATGCAGGCCTTTATCTTCAACACAAGGCGCGACAAGTTCGCCGACCCCCGGGTACGTGAAGCCCTCGGCTATGCATTTGATTTCGAGTGGACCAACCGCAATATTTTCTACAACGCCTATACCCGTACCCACAGCTTTTTCTCCAACTCTGAAATGGCCGCAACCGAACCACCGGGGCCCGAGGAACTGGCACTGCTGGAGCCGCTTCGCGGCCAGGTACCTGCCGAAGTCTTCAGCAAGGTCTACCGCGCTTCCACCACCGATGGCAGCGGCAATATCCGCGGTGAACTGCGCCAGGGCATGCGCCTGTTACAAAGCGCCGGCTGGGAGTTCAAGGACAACAAGCTGGTAAACAGCAAAACCGGCGAGCCATTTCGCTTCGAGATCCTGCTGGTTCAGAAAGAATTTGAGCGCGTTATCGCACCCATGATTCGCAACCTTGAGCGCATGGGCGTGGCGGTGGATATTCGCATTATCGATGTCTCGCAGTACATCAACCGGCTGCGCAGCTTCGACTTCGATATGGTGGTGGGTTCCTTCCCGCAATCCAGCTCACCCGGCAACGAGCAGCGCGATTTCTGGCATTCGGAGCTGGCCGACATGCCCGGCACTCGCAATTTGGTGGGCATCAAGAACCCCGCCATCGACAGCCTGGTGGACACCCTGATCGCAGCGCCGGATAGAGCCAGTCTTGTTACCGCCGCCCGCGCCCTGGATCGGGTACTGCAGTGGAATTACTACGTCATACCGCAGTTCCATATCGCCACCTATCGCATCGCCTACTGGGATCGCTTTGGCATGCCCAAGGTACGCCCTGCCTACAGCCTTGGCACTGATACCTGGTGGGCATTACCGACTGACACTGCGGCGTCCACACACTGATGGCAGCTTATATACTTCGACGCCTGCTGCTGATTATTCCAACGCTGCTGGGCATTCTGACCATCAACTTCTTTATTATCCAGGCCGCGCCCGGCGGCCCGGTAGAGCAGACTCTGGCGCAGCTTGAGGGACTCAATGTCGAAGCCACCGGGCGCATTGGCAGTGGCGTACAGAGCGATATCATTCAGAACAGCAACGGTGACAGCAGCTACCGCGGTGCCCAGGGCATGGATCCAGCCCTGGTAGCCCAGATCGAAAAGCTCTACGGCTTTGACAAGCCGGTGCATGAGCGTTTTCTGCAAATGCTCAAGAACTACCTGGTGTTCGACTTTGGCCGCAGTTTCTACAGTGACAAACCGGTCACAACCCTGATCATGGAAAAAATGCCGGTATCCATCTCCCTCGGACTCTGGACGACCCTGCTGACCTACCTGATCTCGGTCCCCCTGGGCATCAAGAAGGCGGTGCGGGACGGCACCCCCTTCGATGTCTGGAGCAGCAGCGCCATCATCGTCGGCTATGCCATACCCAACTTCCTCTTCGCCATCCTGCTGATCGTGGTCTTCGCCGGCGGCACCTATTTCAACTGGTTCCCCCTGCGCGGGCTGACCTCGTCGAACTTCGAGGAACTCTCGCTGCTCGGCAAGATAGGCGACTACTTCTGGCATATAGCCCTGCCGGTACTGGCATCGGTGATCAGCAGCTTTGCAACGCTTACCATGCTGACCAAGAACTCCTTTCTGGATGAAATTGGCAAGCAGTACGTACTCACGGCCAGAGCCAAGGGCCTGAATGAAAATCAGGTACTCTATGGTCATGTCTTTCGCAACGCCATGCTGCTGATCATCGCCGGCATGCCCGCCGCCCTGATTGGTATCTTCTTCACCGGCTCCATGCTGATCGAGGTCATATTCTCCCTCGACGGTCTGGGCCTTCTGGGGTACGAAGCCGTCATCAACCGTGACTATCCGGTGATCTTCGGCACCCTTTACATCTTTACGCTGATTGGCCTGGTGCTGAAACTGATCAGCGACATCACCTATGTGATCGTGGACCCGCGGATCGATTTCGAGAGCAGAGAGGGATGATGCGACTCAATCCAATCAATCGTCGCAGGCTCGACAATTTTCGCGCCAACAAGCGCGGCTACTGGTCGCTGTGGCTGTTTGGCGTGCTGTTCTTTGCCAGCCTGTTTGCCGAACTGATCGCCAACGACAGACCGTTGCTGGTGCAGTACCAGGGCGAGCTGTACTGGCCGGTCGTGCAGGATTACAGCGAAACCCGCTTTGGCGGCGAGTTCGAGACCCTGGCCGACTTCAAGGACCCCTATATTCAGGATCTGATTCACAACCAGGGCCAGGGCTGGATCCTCTGGCCGGCGGTACGCTACAGCTTCGATACGATCAATTACGACCTGTCGGTACCGGCCCCCTCGCCGCCGAGCACCGACAACTGGCTCGGCACCGATGATCAGGGCCGCGACGTACTGGCGCGGGTTATCTATGGCTTTCGCGTGTCCGTGCTCTTTGCCCTGGTGCTGACGCTGGCAAGCTCGGTGGTCGGCGTGGTCGCCGGCGCCGTCCAGGGCTATTACGGCGGCAAGGTGGACCTGCTGTTTCAGCGCTTTATCGAGATCTGGTCTGGCCTGCCGGTGCTCTTCCTGCTGATTATCCTGTCGAGCCTGGTGCAGCCCAACTTCTGGTGGCTGCTGGGGATAATGCTGCTGTTTTCCTGGATGAACCTGGTGGATGTGGTACGGGCCGAGTTTCTGCGTGGCCGCAATCTTGAATATGTCCGCGCCGCCAGAGCCCTGGGCCTGGGTAACCGGCTGATCATGTTCCGTCATATTCTGCCCAACGCCATGGTTGCCACCCTGACCTTTATGCCCTTTATTTTCAACGGTTCCCTGGTGACCCTCACCGCGCTGGACTTTCTTGGCTTTGGCCTGCCACCGGGGTCTGCCTCCCTCGGCGAGCTGGTCGCCCAGGGCAAGTCCAACCTGCATGCGCCCTGGCTTGGCATCACAGCATTCTTTGCCTTGGCCATCATGCTGACGCTGCTGATTTTTATCGGTGAAGCGGTACGCGACGCCTTCGATTCAAGGAAACTCAAACTGTGATGCTGCCCTCTGTATCCCCACACCCGTGCCATCAACCCGCACGCAGGAGGCTTCCAGCATGAGTGAGACACTGGTCGAGGTCAGTCATCTGTCGGTGCGTTTCGAACAGGATGGCCAGGCCATTGATGCTGTGCGTGACATCAGCTTTAACATCCCCCGCGGCCAGACCCTGGCTCTGGTGGGAGAATCCGGCTCCGGCAAGTCCGTAACGGCCCTGTCCATGCTGCGCCTGCTGCCCTATCCGCGGGCCAGCCACCCCGGTGGCAGCATCCGCTATCAGGGTGAAGATCTGCTGCAGGCCGACGAGCCGCGACTGCGCCAGATTCGCGGCGACCGCATCGGGGTCATCTTTCAGGAGCCCATGACCTCACTCAACCCGCTGCACACACTGGAAAAGCAGATCGGCGAAACCCTGCTGCTGCACAAGGGTCTGAGCGGCATACAGGCACGGCGGCGCATTCTGGAACTGCTGACCCTGGTGGGCCTGCCGGATCCGGCATCGCGCCTTGGCAGCTACCCCCACGAACTGTCCGGTGGCCAGCGCCAGCGCGTCATGATCGCCATGGCCCTGGCCAATGAACCTGAACTGCTGATCGCCGACGAGCCCACCACAGCACTGGACGTCACTATTCAGGAACAGATCCTGGAGCTGCTCGCCCGCCTGCAGCAGCAACTCGGCATGGCCATACTGCTGATCACCCACGACCTCAACATAGTGCGCCGCCATGCGCACCGCGTCTGTGTCATGTATCAGGGTGAAATTGTCGAGCAGGCCAGCACCGAAGCGCTGTTCGCCGCTCCTGAACATGCCTACACCCGCCGCCTGCTCGATGCCGAGCCCTCGGGCACACCGGCAGAGCCACCCGCAGAGCCGCAGGACATCATTAGCACCAATAACCTGCGGATCTGGTTCCCTGTAAAGAAAGGACTGCTGCAGCGTGTTACAGAACACATCAAGGCCGTGGATGGTGTCTCGCTGCAGCTATCCCGCGGCCAGACCCTGGGGGTCGTTGGCGAGTCCGGCAGCGGAAAAACCACCCTGGGCCTGGCCATACTGCGGCTAATTCGCAGCGAGGGTGACATCCTGCTCGAGGGCAAGAGTATCCAGGGCTTGGCACAAAAGCAGATCAAGCCGCTACGCCGCCAGTTACAGGTCGTCTTTCAGGATCCCTATGGCAGCCTGAGCCCGCGCATGCCGATCAGCGATATCATTAATGAGGGCCTCGAAGTCCATGGCATCGGTGAAAACGCCGCCGCCCGCGAGCAGTTGATTATCGATGTCTTGCAGGAGGTTGGGCTTGATCCTGCGAGCCGGCACCGCTATCCCCATGAGTTCTCCGGCGGCCAGCGCCAGCGCGTCGCTATCGCCCGTGCCCTGGTACTCAAACCCAGGCTGATCATTCTGGATGAGCCGACGTCTGCGCTCGATCGAACGGTGCAAAAGCAAATTGTGGAGCTGCTGCGCGAACTGCAGCGACGCCATCGACTGAGCTACATATTCATCAGTCACGACCTGGCCGTGGTGCGTGCCCTAAGCCATCAATTGCTGGTAATGAAACAGGGCAAGGTGGTCGAACAGGGCCCTGCTGCACGCATCTTCGAGCAGCCCGAGCAGGAGTACACCCGCCAACTGCTCAAGGCTGCGTTCCGCTAAGCCGACAGCTTGCAGCCTTGGCAGCCGTTACTCTTTTCAGATATTGGCCACAGAAACCAAAAAGCCACCAGGGTGAGAGCCCCGGTGGCTTTTTGGTAGTGGCAGGCAGGCTCTTACCAAGATACTGCCTGGCGTACAACTGAGAAAAAGGCGCCTGCAGTGAGCAGGCACCCATAGCAACCTGTCGGACTTAACACTGATCTACTGCGGAAAAGCCGAATTTGGTCAATTTATGTACTCTTTTTTGTTAAATAGAACCACTATTCGCCTCAAAAGAGCCCAAAAACTGCCTCAAATCGGCCTTTCCCTCGCTACGATCGGTCAAGTCCGACAGGCTGCCAGCTCAGTTTTTCTCGATCTCGGCTGCGTCCTTGAGCGTACGCACCAGATCCTGGTAATCCTGCTGCCCCTGACGACCCGCCAGATATACGCGCATGGCCTTGAGCTCCTCTGCCGACACTGCATCCTCCAGATTCGGCGTCTTAACAGCCTTGAGTGCCACAATAGCCCGACCGCCGTTGTTCAGCTCCACCGAGGCATAGCTGGCCGCATCGGCCTGCGGTTGCGGCATGCGAAACAGCTCGGCACGCACTTCGCTCGTCAGGTCCTGGCTGGCGCGACTCACATCGACAAGCTCAATCAGCGACTGATTCTGAGCTGCGGCAAGTTCGGCCATATCCGCGCCCTGCTTCAGCTGCTCCAGCAGCTCAGCCGCCAGCGTATCAATGCGCGCCGCCGCCTTCTCGTCCAGCAGCTCCTGACGGATCAGATCGGCGACTTCTTCTTGCGTCTGCTGTCGCGGGCGCAGATGTTCCTGCACCCGAATAACGACGCTACGACCCGTATCCAGCTCGATGGGGGCACTATTGACGCCATCGTTGATCAACTCAGCAGAAAACGCTGCCGCCAGTACCCGTGGGTTGGCGCTGATGGCATCGCTGCCACCGGCACGACCGAAGGGCTCGCTGGTCTGAATCTCCAGCTGCAACTCTTCGGCGGGCTCTTCCAGGTTACCAGACGAAAAAGTGACGTCGGCAAGGCGGTCCAGTTGCTCAACATAGCGGCTTTCGCCCTTCTGCGTCAGAATCTGCTCGCGCAGCTCCGCTTTCATCTCGTCAAGGGACGGCGCTTCGGTCTGGACGATTTTGCCAAGCTTGATCAGGTGATAACCGAACTCGGTACGTACGGGGTCTGAAACCTCGCCTTCATCCTTCATCGCAAAGAGCGCATCTTCAAAAGGACCGACAAACATGCCCCGGGTATTCAGCCCCAGATCACCACCGCTGGACGCAGAGCCTGGATCGTCAGAGTTGGCTTCTGCCAGTTCCGCGAAGTCCGCACCCTCATCCAGCTGCTTTTTCAGCGCCTGCGCTTTGGCTTCTGCTGCCGAGGCGTCCTGATCATCGGACACTTCAATCAGGATATGGGCCGCCTCACGCTCTTCATCAGAACTGAAGCTCCCCAGCACCTGCTGATACTGACCCTGCAACTCGGCATCTGTGACGTCGATGTCGCCCAGCAGGTTCGCCTTGTCCAGCAGCAGATAGCGGATGCTAACCTGCTCTTCGGTCTGATACAGATCGCGCTGGGTTTCATAGCGCGCAGCTATATCGGCATCGGTCACCTCGATCTGCGCCCGGACAGGGGCCGCTGGCACTTCAAACCAGGCCATGTCACGGGTCTGACGATCCAGCGCCAACAGGTTGTTTAGCTGGTTGTCGGTGACAAAGGCAGACAACTGATAACCCGACTTCTCCTGCTCGATCAGGGTTTCCCTGCGCAGATAGTCACGGTAAGTCAGGGGCGTGAGCCCGACATTGCGCAACACCGCCTCGAACTGGTCACGGTTGAAGGTGCCATCAAGCTGGAAGTCACCGGTGCTGACGATCATCTGATCGAGCATTTGCGGTGAAATCGCCAGGCCCTGGTCATTAGCAGACTGTACCAGCACCGCGTCATCAATCAGGCGATCCAGCACCATGGCGCGAATCAGATTGTCATCCAGTGCAGCGGGGTCAGCATTTGCACCCATCTGAGCCAGCAGCTGACGGCGTTGCAACTCGACGGCACGAAACAGCTCCTGCTCACCGATCTCTTCACCGTTAACGGTCGCCGGTGCCTTGGTGCCTGTTGTCAGGCTGACGAGCGACTCAACGCCGAACAAGGCGAAGGTCACGACGATCAGACCCACAATTACTTTAGCTACGATACTTTGGGAATTGTCCCTGATGGACTGCAACATGCTGAATCCAAAAATTCAAATGTACGAGATTAAAAAAAAAGCGCATTCAAATCGAATACGCCTTTTTTGTATTAGTTGGTACAAAAACGCATTTTGTATTTCTGCACCAAAACCGGACCAGCGACTGCTCGAAATACAACCGCTTGTTCCCCTGCGTATCCCGAAATGAAGAATCTAACTGGTCGATATTTAACCACTCAAATTCTGCATACGTACGATGAAGACTTAATTAACACTCGACATCTCACACCGTTAAAATACTTCAGCAAAAAGGTGACAATATTTACACCTGATTACAATGGAAACAGCAATGAATAAATAGACTGCTGCTTCTGTATCCGGGCTACGGAAAACGGAGCAGGCAGACCCGAACCATTTTCCTGCACAGCTCCAGCTAAAGACTCAGGATCCTGCCTGGACAGGATACTCGCCATTGCCGAAGGCTCGCTCCGCGATCAAATCCTTACTTGTTTACTGCGTCTTTCAGAGCCTTGCCCGGCTTGAAAGTCGGCAGAGTCGCCGCTGCAATCTCAATCGGCTGACCAGTTTGCGGGTTACGGCCGGTGCGCGCTGCGCGCTCTTTGACACCGAAGGTACCAAATCCAACCAGAGCGACAGAGTCACCTTTTTGCAGAGCGCCAGAGATGCTTTCCAGAGCAGAGTCCAATGCACGGCCAGCAGCTGCTTTTGGAATGTCAGCAGAAGCTGCAATAGCATCAATCAGTTCAGACTTATTCACGATGTTCCCCTTGAATCCAATTCGTTAAGTTCTTATGTACCGTAGTCCATGCCCAGCAAGACGATCAGGCACTTTATACCAACTGGCAGAAACGGCTGTCAAGCAGACGCCACGCGGTTTCTGCCGATGTTGCCGATTAATGAGTCTTTATTTGTCCAGACTCATCCTTCACCGTTTTTTTATCTGAAGCCACCGGCTCCTTCAGATCATCTTCACGCGGTTTGGGCTGGTATTTGAGAGCAATATCCAGTACGTCGTCAATCCATTTAACGGCTTTTATTTCCAGATCCGCCTTAATGTTATCCGGTATTTCCTTCAAATCACGCTCATTTTCCTGCGGGATAATTACCGTACGAATGCCACCACGGTGTGCCGCCAGCAGTTTTTCCTTGAGCCCGCCGATCGGCAACACCTGCCCACGCAGCGTGATTTCACCGGTCATGGCGACGTCCGCCCGCACCGGAATTCCGGTCAGTACCGACACCAGCGCGGTGCACATGCCAACACCTGCACTGGGACCATCCTTGGGCGTAGCACCTTCCGGAACATGGATGTGAATATCGCTTTTTTCGTGGAAGTCCGCCGCAATACCCAGACTTTGGGCGCGACTGCGTACTACTGTCAGCGCCGCCTGAATAGACTCTTTCATCACATCGCCCAGACAACCAGTGGTCACCTGACGCCCCTTGCCAGCCACAACAGCCGCCTCAATGCTGAGGATTTCGCCACCCACCTGAGTCCAGGCCAGACCGGTCACATGACCCACCTGATCCTCTTCCTCTGCGATGCCAAAACTGTGCCTGCGCACACCACTGTAGTGCTCCAGCTCATCGCCGCCAATGACCCGCGTCTCGCCCTTGAACTGCCCCAGGGACAGCTCCTTGACCAGCTTGCGACAGATCTTGGCGATCTCGCGCTCCAGGCCTCGCACGCCGGCTTCGCGGGTATAGTAGCGAATCAGGTGCGTGATGGCTTCATCGCAGATCTCAATTTCGGATGATTTGAGACCATTTTGCGACAACTGCTTGGTCACCAGGTACTTGCGGGCGATATTGAGCTTTTCGTCTTCGGTGTAACCTGGAATGCGGATGATTTCCATGCGATCCAGCAATGGCCCTGGAATATTCATGGAGTTCGAGGTGCACACGAACATTACATCGGACAGATCGAAATCCACTTCCATGTAATGATCGTTAAAGGTGCTGTTCTGTTCCGGATCCAGCACTTCCAGCAACGCCGATGCCGGATCTCCGCGCTGATCCATGCCCATTTTGTCGACTTCATCCAGCAGGAACAGCGGATTCTTGACACCCACCTTGCACATTTTCTGAATCAGCTTGCCCGGCATGGAACCGATATAGGTACGGCGGTGACCGCGAATCTCGGCCTCATCCCGCACGCCACCCAGCGCCATGCGCACGTACTCGCGGTTGGTAGCACGCGCAATAGAGCGGCCCAGGGACGTCTTGCCGACCCCCGGAGGCCCCACCAGACACAGAATAGGCCCCTTGAGTTTGCGCACCCGTTTCTGCACAGCCAGGTACTCAAGAATACGATCCTTCACTTCCGCCAGACCGTAGTGATCCTCGTTGAGGATTTTCTCGGCCCGTTTCATGTCATGCCGCACCTTGGAGCGCTTGGCCCAGGGAACCTGCAGCATCCAGTCGATATAACCGCGCACCACCGTAGCCTCAGCCGACATCGGTGACATCATCTTAAGCTTGTTATACTCGCCCAGCGTCTTGTCGTAGGCTTCTTTGGGCATGCCCGCACCATCGATACGGCGCTTGAGCTCATCCATGTCATTGGTGCCGGACTCGTCCAGATCACCGAGTTCTTTCTGAATGGCCTTCATCTGCTCATTCAGGTAGTACTCGCGCTGGCTCTTCTCCATCTGCTTCTTGACCCGGCCGCGGATGCGTTTCTCCACCTCAACCAGATCAATTTCAGACTCCATCAGCGCCATCAAATGCTCGAGACGTTTATGGTTATCCAGCATTTCGAGAATATGCTGTTTCTCATCCAGCTTGAGCGACATGTGTGCCGCGATGGTATCGGCCAAGCGGCCAATATCATCGATATTCTGCAGCGATGTCAGCACTTCGGTTGGAATTTTCTTGTTGACCTGAATAAACCGCTCGAACTGATCCAGTGCCGTGCGCTTGTAGATTTCAGATTCAGCGGGATCGGTATCTTCAACCTTGAGCACCGAAACACGGGCGGTAAAGCTGTCGTCTGTCTGATGGAAGCTTTCAATATTGGCGCGGTAATCGCCTTCCACCAGCACCTTGATGGTGCCATCCGGTAATTTGAGCATCTGCAGCACGGATGCAACGGTACCAACCTCGAACAGCCCTTCGGCCACAGGCTCGTCGTCGGATGCATTTTTCTGTGCGACCAGCAATATTTCCTTGTTGCTGCTCATGGCCGCTTCGAGGGCCTGAATAGACTTTTCACGACCAACGAACAGCGGAATGACCATGTGCGGATAGACGACGACGTCGCGCAGCGGCAATACCGGAAGCTCGATGGCTACAGCATCCTCTTTTGCTTCAATCTGATCCATGTGGATGATGCCTCTTTGCAGAGCATCCGCCCCGAGCGCTGGCGAATGCGGGAACCTTGGAAATAATGGTAATACCAATCAATGGGGCTGGAGCATCGAAAAACAAGCAATACCCTGAAAAAAACCCCATATCAATGGCTTTGACTCACCCTGGACCACAAAAACCGCAGGCTACAGGACAGAACCCCGCTTACTGCACCACAGTACAATGGCGCAGACTCCGTTATAGCAGCAACCGGGGAGACAGGACAACGGCCCAAAAAAAACGGGGCCCTGGCATTCAGGGCCCCGTTCCGGATAACAACTTACTTATAGTAGGCTTTATCGGTCTTGCTGTGATCGGTTTCATCACGTACGGCGATCAGGCCAGGAACACGCTCAAGCAGCGTTTTCTCGACGCCGTCCTTGAGGGTCATGTCCACCGCACTACAGCCCTGGCAGCCACCGCCAAACTTGAGCACGGCGATGTGGCCGTTTTCCTCTTCCACCAGTTCTACCAGCTTGACCTCGCCACCGTGGCTGGCCAGCCCCGGGTTCACATCGGAATACAGAATGTAATTGATCTGCTCTTCCATTGGGCTGTCGGCAGACACCTTGGGTACCTTGGCGTTAGGCGCCTTGATGGTCAGCTGACCACCCATGCGATCTTCGGCGAAATCGATCATGGCTTCTTCAAGGTACGGCAGGCTGTTGCGCTCCAGATAGAAGCGGATCAGCGTCAGCTCCAGCAACTCGTCATCCGCAACCACCTCGTCAGGACGGCAATACGCCAGACAGGTTTCAGCATAAGGCGTGCCCGGCTGGGTGACGAACATCCGCACGGACATGCCTTCAGCGTCCTGCTTTGCCAGCAGATCAGCCAGATATTTTTCAGCACTTTCGGTAACCGTGATATTCATGGGAATTACTGGACTCCTACTTCACAAACTGACAGGTGATGGCCTAATAAATCGAAGGATACACGCAATCTAATTCCGAGTAAATTGATCAGCTATTATGACCATCCCCCACCGCCGGCATAAGTCTGCTAGAATTGCCGCCTCTTTTTTCACCGCCCATACAGCCCGCAAACCACGCCCGATGAGCCAACCGCAACGTGTGCGCACCATTCTGACACTGGGTCTGCCCATCATCGGCGGCATGCTGTCGCAAAGCCTGCTGAACCTGGTGGACGCCGCCATGGTCGGCCGTCTCGGGGAAACCGCGCTGGCGGGCGTCGGCATCGCCGGCTACGCCAACTTTATTGCCCTCAGCTGCATTATAGGCCTGTCGTCTGCGGTCCAGTCACTGGTGGCGCGGCGCCATGGCGAAGGCCGACGCGCCGAGATGGCCCGTCCGGTCAATGCAGGCATTATTCTGGCGCTGACCATAGCCCTGCCCCTGAGCCTGCTGTTTGCCACCTTCTCCGACAGCCTGCTCGGCCTCATGAGCCGCGATAGCGCGGTACTGGCCATCGCCAACGATTATTTCGATTATCGCATCCTCGCCATGAGCGCCGTGGGTATTAACTTTTCCCTGCGGGGCTGGTGGAACGGCACCTACAGACCCATGGTGCATCTGCGCCTGTTGCTGGTCATGCACCTGCTGAATGTCATTCTGAGCTACGGCCTTATTTTCGGCACCCTCGGCCTGCCGACCCTGGGTGCCGCAGGCGCGGGTCTGGGGACCTGTATTGCACTCATTATTGGCTGCCTGCTGAACGCAGCCCTGGTGTGGCACGATGCCAGAAAACACGGATTCCTGCGCGCCAAACGCGATCGCCGCGCGCTCGCCACTGTGCTGAGGCTGTCGATACCCCACTCACTGCAGCAACTTTTGTTCGCCATCGCCATCGCTGTGCTGTTCTGGATTATCGGACAGATCGGCACCCAGGAACAGGCCATCGCCCACGTCCTGATCAATCTGGCGCTGTTCCTGATTCTGCCGGGTGTTGGCCTTGGCATGGCGTCCACCTCTCTGGTCAGCCATGCCCTGGGGCGCAACCAACCGAGTGAGGCACAGCAATGGGGCTGGGATGTCATAAAGACGGCCCTGGTGATTATCTGCCTGCTCAGCCTGCCAATGTGGCTAGCGCCCGAGCGCATTCTTGCACTCTTCATAACGGATCCGCAGCTTGTGGAGCAGGCCCGGCTGCCGCTGCAGATCACAGGGCTGGCCATCTGCCTGGATGCCGCCAGCCTGGTGCTGACCCAGGCGCTTCTGGGTGCCGGCGCGCACCGCTTGGTGATGATGGTCTCGGTGGGAGGCCAATGGTTGTTCTATCTGCCACTGGCCTGGCTGTTTGGCCCCCATCTGGGCTTCGGCCTGACCGGTATCTGGCTCGTCCAGCTCGTCCATCGCAGCCTGTCATCGCTGGTGTTTATCAGTATCTGGCGACGGCGTCACTGGGCCGACATAAAACTCGGCTAGTTTGATACACTGAAACAACATTGCGGCAGACAAGACGCGACAATCACGCTGCAAGAGTCACGCAGCTGCCGACTTCCCAGCGCGAGAGCAATACCACAACAGCTCTATTCTCGGAGGGATCAACTGGCTCGCGGCGTAGCAGCACAGGAACCCCATATGGCAGAACAGAGCCTCGTATTCTCATTTTTCCTGATATTCACCGGTGCCGCGATTCTCGCCACCGCAGCCCTCTATACCCGCCAACCACTACTGGTTGCCTACATAGTGCTTGGCGCCCTGCTCGGCCCCTACGGCCTCAGCCTGGTAACCGATACAGCCCTGCTGGCAGACATCTCCCATATCGGCATCATTTTTCTGCTCTTCCTGCTAGGGCTCGACATGCAACCGAGCCACCTGTTGCACATGCTGAAAAAGGCAACCCTGGTCGCCATTGGCAGCTCGCTGATATTCATGGCCACCGGCTATGGCGTCAGCCTGCTGTTTGGCTTTAGTCAGATAGAAGCGCTGATAATAGGCGCGGCGCTGATGTTTTCCAGCACCATCATCGGCATCAAGCTGCTGCCCACCACAGTCCTGCACCACCGCCATACGGGCGAACTGGTTGTCGGCCTGCTGCTGTTACAGGATGTTATCGCCATTCTGGTACTGCTGTTGCTTTACAGCGGCAGTAACGAAGAGCAGAGCGGTGCCCTGGCCTTTTTGAAAACCCTCGCAGCTCTGCCATTGATGACCGCAGGCGCCTTCCTGTTCGTGCGCTACGTGCTGCTGCACCTGCTGCAGAGCTTTGATCGCTTCCACGAATATATTTTTCTGCTCGCTCTGGGCTGGTGCCTGGGAATGGCAGAGCTCGCCCAGGCCATAGGTCTCTCGGCCGAGATGGGCGCCTTTGTAGCCGGCGTCACCCTGGCCACCAGCCCAATCTCCCAGTACATCGCCACCAGCCTGAAACCGCTGCGTGATTTTTTCCTTATTCTGTTCTTCTTCTCCATCGGCGCCAGCTTCAACCTCGCCCTGGTCGATGTCATTCTGCTGCCCTCCCTGGTCATGACCGCACTGGTGCTGGCACTCAAGCCCGTGGTATTTCGCTTCCTGCTGATTCGCATCAGCGAAAGCAAGAAACTGGCCTGGGAAATCGGCTTTCGCCTGGGCCAAATCAGCGAGTTTTCGCTGCTAATCGCCTATCTGGCCACCAGCGCAGCCCTCATTGGCCAGGAAGCTTCCCACGTTATTCAGGCCACCACCATCCTGACCTTCCTGTTTTCCAGCTACCTGGTGATCTTCAACTTTCCCTCCCCCATCGCCATCTCGGACCAACTGCGCAAGGACTGAGACCCTACCGCGGCCACTTTCGCGCACCAACGAAAAAGCCGCCTTCCGTTATGGAAGGCGGCTTTTTGCAGCAACCGCGATACAGGCTATGTAATTACTCAGCCCCAGTGACGCACGGGGCCGACATCCACATGCAGAAAGTTGCTGCGCGAATAAAAACCCACACCGCCAGCCTTCATTTTAAGCGCCATGCGCTGCACATCCCGCAGCGCTATGCCCGGCACACGGATATCAATCGCCTTGCCCTGCATATGGTAGCTTTTCTTGGCCACGCCCTGACCCTGCTTGCGCAGCTTCTCGTTGGTTTCGGGCGAACGGTAACCGGAGATCACCTGAAACTCCTTATGCAGGCCAACATCGCGCTGCAGCAGGTAGAGCAGATCAAACAGTTGACGATCCATCTGGATGGAGGTGCCGGTACGGTGATCCCGCAACAGATGATCCACCTCCTGCAGCACCTGGGGCATGTAATGGCCATCGGCCCAATACACGGCGGTCATTTTTTCACCGGTGTGCATGTTGTTCAGGGTGAGCTTGCGCTCAAGCCCGGGATTCTTGATCAGCGGTGCACCAATAGCACCAGAGCCTGCCAGACCTGCCGCAGTACCGGCCAGTGTCTTGATAAAAGTACGACGATTCTGAAGGATTCTATGGGGCATAATTCAGCAACAGTTGGTTGAAATACTTACAGCTATTATCCACAAATAGCATCAGCTGTATATTTTTTACACGATATATTAATCATTTAGTACGCATCTTTAGTGCGCGCGCACCACAAATCCCGCGCCTGGCGTACCGCGTCCTCAGGTTCAGATGCACGCCCGAGCAGCTTCAGCACCGCTGCCAGAGTGTTGATAACAGCACCCTCGCCGTACTCATGCTCCAGCTCGCCACGCCACAATTGCAGCAACTCCCGCGGCTGCAGACTTTCATCGCGCACTACCCGCTGGCCCAGCAGCCTTGGCCATTGCTGGGTGTGCATTTCACCGCCGAGAATCCACTGCAGTTCGCTTTCAGAATCCGGCTTGAGCTCGGCCTCGCCACCATCCCCCTTGACCGTTACGCTATTGCGCATTCCCAGCAACATGCTGGTTTTTTGATGCATGGGGCCGTAGGGCGGATGAAAAACACCGTCGATTACGTGCTCGGCAGCCAGTGGGTTTAGCAGCCTGCACAGCGTATGGACAGGCGAGCGCAGCCCCAGCACAGAGCGCAGCTGAATAATTTCACCCAACTGCGGCGCCAGCGCATCAATGGACATAAAGGCAAAGTTGCGCCCATCCAGCTCAGCCGCAACCTCCGCCCAGTCGCTGCAGGAAGGCAAGCCGAACAGGTCGAGCATATCTTCGGTATAGAGTCGACCCGGCATATGACCGCGCGCGCCGTGCATGAACACCCGTACGCCGGATTGGGCCAGCGCCAGAGACGCCAGCAGGAACCAGGGCAAACGGCGTTTCTTGCCGGCATAGCTGGACCAGTCGAGCTCGACCTGCAAATTCTGAGGCGCGTCTAGCCGCTCACGCACCGCAGTGACGAAACCGCACAACTCTTCCGGCGCCTCTTCCTTTACCCGCAGCAGCATCAGGAAGGCCCCGAGCTGCTCCGGCCGCACCTTGCCATCGAGAATCATGCCCATGGCATCGCGGGCCTCTTCAGTGGTCAGCGAGCGTGAGCCCTTCTTCCCCTTGCCGAGAATGCGGACATAGACTGCAAACGGATGTTCCTGACTGCTCATGGATCTGATGCCTCTTTTGCTCTAGAGTGTGGCCGCGTCATATATACCCCAAGCGCAAGCCTTAATGCGAGTCCGAATGAACGCTTTGACCCGGGAACTACATCTTTTTTTTAACGCCCTGACTTTTTTTACCCGTATTCCGCCACCCGCCTGGGTGAAGTTCGGCACCGATGAGCTCAATCACGCCAGCCGTTACTTCCCGCTGGTCGGCCTGCTCGTGGGACTTGTCGCGGCAGCGCTTTACGCAATATTTGCGCTGCTGTTTCCGACCGCCATCGCCGTACTGCTCAGTACCGGCTGCATCCTGCTGCTGACCGGCGGTTTCCATGAAGACGGCCTGGCAGATCTGTGCGATGGCTTTGGTGGCGGCTGGACACCGCAACAGACGCTGGACATCATGAAGGATTCAAGACTTGGCAGCTACGGCGCCCTGGGCCTGATAACAGTGCTGGGCCTGAAGCTCGCCAGCCTGATCAGTATCAGCGATGTGCTGCTTGCCCTGATCGCCGGCCATACCCTCAGCCGCTTCGTTGCCGTCAGTCTGATCCACACCGACCGCTATGTACAGCTAGACCAGCTCAGCAAGGTGCGTCCGCTGGCGAGCAACATGAGCCGAGCCGAACTGCTGATTGCCGCCGTCCCGGCACTGGCCTGCCTGCTTCTGCTGCCCGGCTACAGCGCGGTTGCAGCCATAGCCGCGCTGTTGTTGCTACGGCTCTACCTTTGCCGCCTGTTCCGACGCAGGCTCGGCGGCTATACCGGCGATTGCCTGGGCGCGACCCAGCAATTGGCAGAAGTCACGGTCTATCTGACACTGTGCCTGCCGCTCAGCCTGCCTTGAAGTACCCTTGTAAGCCGCTCTGCGTTTTCGCCGCGGGCCATAGACTGTTAGAATGCGCGCCATTCACTAGTGAGAGTTCTCATGAGCCGCAACAAACCGATCCGTTTTGGGGGCCCAGCCCGCAAGAGCACCAGCCACAGTCCGCAAACCCTGGAGATTGAAGGCCTGAGTCATGAAGGTCGCGGCGTTGCGCGACTCGAGGGCAAGACCGTGTTCGTTACCGGCGCCCTGCCCGGCGAGCAGGTAATTGCGCGCATCGACAACGACCGCAACCGCTACGCCGAAGCCCAGACCCTTGAAGTACTGAGCGCCAGCCCAGATCGCTGCGAACCCGGCTGCCAGCATTATGGCCAGTGTGGCGGCTGCGACCTGCAGCACCTGCGCCACGACCAGCAAATCCACTTCAAGCAGGACCAGGCGCTGGATCAACTCAAACGCATCGGCAACTTGATACCTGAACAGCTTGAGGCGCCACTGGTCTCGCAGCCATGGCACTATCGCCGCAGCGCCCGCGTCGGCATCAACCAATTGCAGCGTAACGGCGAGCCATTGATCGGCTTTCGACGCCGCGCCAGTAACAAACTGCTGCAGATCGAACAATGCGACGTGCTTGATACCCGCGCCCAGGATCTGTTTCGCGGATTGCGCGATACGCTTACAGGGCTGGACGATCTGAAATCCATTACCCACGCCCAGGTGCAATACGGTGACACTCAGGGTGCCCTGACCCTGCGCACCAAAAAGCCACTGCGCGACGACACCCTGGCACGCCTGCAACCCCTGGCCCAACAGTTTGACCTGCAGCTCTACCTCGAAGACAGCCTGGGCACTCAGTACGCCGGCAAGGACGCCGAGCAACCGCTGACCTATGCGCTGCCTGCATTCAAGCTGGAACTGGAGTTTGCCCCCGGTGATTTTCTGCAGGTGAACCCGGATCTGAACCGCCAGATGGTCTCCCGTGCGATCGAGTGGCTCGACCCGCAACCCCAAGACCGCGTACTGGATTTGTTCTGCGGCCTTGGCAACTTCACCTTGCCACTGGCCACGCGCTGTGGCGAAGTCATAGGTGTAGAAGGCAGCGAAGCCATGACTGAGCGGGCAACGCTTAACGCCAAGGCCAACGGCATTGAAAACGCGACCTTCTTTCGCAATGACCTTAGCCAGGACTTCCGCCATCAAAAATGGTATCGCACGGGCTTTGACCTGATACTGCTGGATCCACCGCGCACCGGTGCCCGCGAAGCCATATTGCAGCTGATAGGCTACAAGGCCAAACGCATTCTGTACGTATCCTGCAATCCGGCCATGCTGGCACGGGATGGCGCCGAACTGGCCCAGGCCGGTTATCGCCTGAGCCGCTTCTGCGCCATGGACATGTTCCCGCACACCGCCCACGTCGAGGCGCTGGCGCTGTTCGAGCTAGCCCCATGAACTACAGCCTGACCTGGGCTGACGCAGAGCTGGTTGTGGTGGTTAAGCCCGCAGGCCTGTTGTCGGTGCCGGGCCGCGGCCCCGACAAGCAGGACTGCCTCTGGCATCGGGTACAGGCGGACTTCCCCACCGCCCGCATCGTGCACCGGCTCGATTGCGCCACGTCCGGACTCATGGTGCTGGCGCTCAATGCGGCCAGCCATCGTGAGCTGAGCCGCCAGTTCCAGATGCGCGAAACCCGCAAGCGCTATCAGGCCCTGGTCGCAGGCCGGCCCACCGAGAGCAGCGGCGTGATGGAATGGCCACTGCGCTGTGACTGGGAACGCCGCCCACTGCAGATCGTCGACCCAGTAGAGGGCAAGTCTGCCCGCACCGAATGGCAGCTACTCGACAGCGACGGCGCCCAAAGCCGCATTCAGTTGCACCCGATTACCGGTCGCTCGCATCAGCTGCGGGTACACCTGAAAACCCTGGGGCACCCCATTCTGGGGGATAATTTCTACGCGCCACCTGAGATTATCGCCCAGGCGCCCCGGCTGATGCTGCACGCAGAGCAGCTCGGCCTGCAGCACCCCCTCAGCGGTGAGGCTCTGGACTTTGAGGCGCCTGCCCCTTTCTAGAGCATTTTCACGAAACTCTCACCTGTCGATCGAGTTTGTTTTGAGTGCTTCCTTGCTTCGAGGTGGCCGGATATGGGTCGAGATAAGATGAACGTACTCTAGTTGCCTACTGCCACC
>NZ_BCNS01000139.1 GCF_001528745.1 Marinobacterium profundum
CCATATGTTCCAGGGCCTTGATCATGGCTGCCGTGGGATAACCCCAGTTTGCTCTTATTCAGAGACGCTTCAGTCCCGGATCGAATGATTAGCCATATGTTCCAGGGCCTTGATCATGGCTGCCGTGGGATAGCCCCAGTTTGCTCTTATTCAGAGACGCTTCAGTCCCGGATCGAATGATTAGCCATATCCTCCAGGGCCTTGATCATGGCTGCCGTGGGATAACCCCAGTTTGCTCCTATTCAGAGACGTTTCAGTCCCGAATCGAATGATTGGCCATAGGCTCCAGGGCTTTGATTATCGCCGCACTGGGTCGCCCCAGTTTTGCTCTTATTCAGAGACGCTTCAGTCCCGGATCGAATGATTAGCCATATGTTCCAGGGCCTTGATCATGGCTGCCGTGGGATAGCCCCAGTTTGCTCTTATTCAGAGACGCTTCAGTCCCGGATCGAATGATTAGCCATATGCTCCAGGGCCTTGATCATGGCTGCAGTGGGATAACCCCAGTTTGCTCCTATTCAGAGACGTTTCAGTCCCGAATCGAATGATTGGCCATAGGCTCCAGGGCTTTGATCATCGCCGCACTGGGTCGCCCCAGTTTTGCTCTTATTCAGAGACGCTTCAGTCCCGGATCGAATGATTAGCCATGTGTTCCAGGGCCTTGATCATCGCCGAGTGATCCCAGTTTTCGCCACCCAGGGCTGCGCAGGTGCTGAAATTCTGCTGCGCACTGGCGGTGTTTGGCAGGTTCAGCTTAAGCGTCCGGGCGCCTTCCAGGGCCAGGTTAAGGTCCTTCTGGTGCAGGCAGATCTTGAAGCCAGGATCGAAGGTGCCCTTGACCATGCGCTCGCCGTGCACTTCTAGAATCTTGGACGACGCAAAGCCACCCATCAGAGCCTCACGCACCTTGGCGGGGTCAGCGCCGGCCTTGGAGGCGAACAGTAGGGCCTCGGATACGGCCTGGATGTTCAGCGCAACTATGATCTGGTTGGCCACCTTGGTGGTCTGGCCGTCGCCGTTACCGCCCACCAGGGTGATGTTTTTACCCATGGCATCGAACAGTGGTTTGGCGCGCTCAAACGCCGCTTCGCTGCCGCCCACCATAATGGTCAGAGTCGCCGCCTTGGCACCTACTTCACCGCCGGACACAGGTGCATCTATATAGTCAGCCCCGGTCTGGTTGATACGAGTTGCGAATTCTTTGGTAGCGATGGGGGAGATCGAACTCATGTCGATTATGATCTTGCCTGCCGCAGCCCCTTCGGCCACGCCATTAGCGCCAAACAGCACCTCTTCAACCTGGGGGGTGTCGGGCAGCATCAGGATGATGAACTCGGACTCCTCCGTTACCGCTTTGGGGCTGGGTAGTGCAGTGCCGTTGCTGCCCAGCAGGTCCGCCGGGGCCTTGGAGTGGTGCTCGGAAAAATAGAGACTGTGGCCTGCTTTCTGCAGGTTTTCTGCCATGGGCTTGCCCATGATGCCGGTGCCGATAAATCCTATACGTGCCATCTGTGTTCTCCGTTCGTTGCAGGGTCAGATCTGGTTGTAGGCTTTGAGCCAGCCAAGACCGGCTTCGGTGCTGGTGGCGGGCTTGTACTCACAGCCGATCCAGCCGTCGTACCCCAGGGTGTCGATGAAGCTGAACAGGAAGTCGTAGTTGATCTCGCCGGTGCCCGGTTCATGTCGGCCCGGATTGTCGGCCAGCTGTATATGGTTGATGGCGCCGAGGTTGGCCTCGATGGTGCGCGCCAGGTCACCTTCCATGATCTGCATGTGATAGATATCGTACTGCAGGCTGAGGTTGCTGCTGCCGACGGCATCGCGGATGTCCAGAGCCTGAGCGGTGTTGTTGAGAAAGAAGCCCGGAATATCGCGGGTGTTGATCGCTTCCATCACCAGCCGGATACCGGCTTTTTCAAGTTCTGCCGCGGCATATTTCAGGTTGTCGATAAAGGTGCTGCGAGCCTGCTCAGTGCTTACGCCCTCTGGCTGAATGCCGGCGAGGCAGTTGACCTGGGTATTGCCCAGCACCTTGGCGTAGCTGATGGCACGCTCGACGCTTTGGCGGAACTCTTCGGTCCGGTCCGGGTGGCAGGCGATACCGCGCTCGCCGGCATTCCAGTCACCGGCGGGCAGGTTGAAAAGCACCTGGGTCAGGCCGTTGGCGTCGAGCTTCGCCTTGATGTCCGTTGCGGCGAAGTCGTAGGGGAACAGATACTCGACACCGCTAAAGCCCGCTCTGGCGGCGGCATCAAAGCGTTCGAGAAAGTCGTGTTCAGTGAACAGCATGGACAGGTTGGCACACAGACGTGGCATGAAAATCTCCTGTTTTCGGGTCAGTCGCAGCGCCGGGGTCGCTACCGGGGCTACAGCTATTTAGGTTCTTAATCAGGCCGGCAGCGGCTCGAATTCATTAACGTTGTCGATCTCGGTTCCCATGGAGATGTTGGTAACACGCTCCAGAATGATCTCTACGACAACCGGTACCTGGTACTGTGCCTTGAGTCGCTTGGCCTCTTCAAGGGCTGCGCCTATCTCGTTCGGATCCCGCACGCGGATGGCCTTGCAGCCCAGGCCTTCGACAACAGCAACGTGATCAACACCGTAGCCATCCAGTTCAGGCGCGTTGATATTGTCGAACGCCAGTTGCACACAATAATCAATGTCGAAGTTGCGCTGTGCCTGGCGAATCAGCCCCAGGTAGGAGTTGTTCACCAAAACATGGATGTAGGGCAGTTTGAACTGCGCACCCACCGCCAGTTCTTCGATCATGAACTGGAAATCATAGTCGCCGGATATGGCGACAACGTCGCGGTCCGGGTTGGCTTTTACAACACCCAGGGCCGCAGGTGCTGTCCATCCCAAGGGGCCCGCCTGGCCGGCATTGATCCAGTTGCGCGGCTTGTACACGTGCAGGAACTGGGCGGCGGCGATCTGGGACAGGCCTATGGTGGATACGTAGCAAGTGTCCTCGCCAAAGACGGCGTTCATCTCGGCATAGACGCGCTGCGGCTTAACCGGAATATTGTCAAAGTCACTGCGCCGCAGCATCGTCTGCTTGCGCTCCAGGCAATCAGCCGCCCAGGCCGAGCGGTCCTTCAACCGGTTGGCCGCCTTCCATTCTTTCGCCACTTCGACAAACAGATCCAGCGCGCTGCCGGCATCGGACACTATCCCCAAATCCGGCGTGAAAACGCGACCAATCTGGGTTGGTTCTATATCCACGTGCACGAAGGTACGGTTCTTGGTGTAAACATCAACAGAGCCCGTGTGGCGGTTGGCCCAGCGGTTGCCGATACCCAGTACAAAGTCGGACTCCAGCATGGTGGCGTTGCCGTAGCGGTGCGAAGTCTGCAAACCCACCATGCCGGCCATCAGCGGATGGTCGTCGCTGATCGCACCCCATGCCATCAGGGTCGGGATGACCGGAACGCCGATGATTTCGGCGAACTCCACCAGCTTCTCGGAGGCATTGGCATTGATGATGCCACCACCGGCCACCAGCAACGGCTGTTCTGATGCGTTGAGCATTTCCAGTGCGCGTTCAATCTGCTTGCGACTGGCTGCGGGTTTGTAGGCACCCAGCGACTCATACATCTCGGGATCGAACTCGATTTCCGCCATCTGCACATCAAATGGCAGGTCGATCAGAACCGGGCCCGGGCGGCCTGAGCGCATCAGGTTAAAGGCCTTCTGGAACACCTGCGGTACCAGGCCTGGCTCCAGTACGGTGGTGGCCCACTTGGTGACGGGCTTGGCGATGGATTCGATATCAACAGCCTGAAAATCTTCCTTGTGCAGGCGTGCGCGCGGAGCCTGGCCGGTGATACATAGCATGGCGATGGAGTCGGCCGAAGCTGAATAGAGCCCGGTAATCATGTCGGTACCGGCGGGGCCTGAGGTGCCTATGCAGACACCAATATTGCCCGGCGCGCTGCGAGTATAGCCCTCGGCCATATGCGAGGCGCCTTCTACATGGCGCGCCAGTACATGGTCGATACCGCCGAGTTTCTTCATGGCGGCATACATGGGGTTGATTGCTGCGCCCGGAACGCCAAAGGCGGTATCTATGCCTTCGATTTTCAGAATCTCTATTGCCGCTTCAATTGCTCTCATCTTTGCCATGGTGATGGCCTCCCAGGTTAGCTGTTAAATCAAAATCCGCTAGCGCAACGTCGGTGAGGGGGTGCCACAGAGGCGTCTGTCATCGTCTGTGCCGCGCTGATGAAGCCAGTAAAGCAGCTATGGAAATGAATTACAATATTAATGGAAGTGAATTTCGTATTATGGAATTAGCAGTAATTGGCCATAAATTCAGTTTTAAAATAATAAAATCAATATGTTATACGGTTTATATGCGCCATTTTGTTTTGAATATAAAAATTCCATAGTATAGAAACGGATTTCAAATACGTTTTTCTTATGGCTGTGGTAACAAGACACCAGGAGTGGTGGTTCAACTCATGAGGTCTGAACTGGCACGGCAAAGTGACTTAAGGGTGAAAGGGCGTAGCGGTGAAACAGCGAATGCCTGGCGCCGTTGAGAAGGCGGGATTAGAGCTTGGGTATAGATGGGGGATATAGCGCAGCGCTAAAGAAAGCGGCTGTCAACGGAACGACATCAAAGGATTGGCACTGCGAAGGGCACGCAATGGAAGCAGCCGGCGCCCGCCTGGTCAAATTCCTGATCACGCAGGCTCATGGTACCTGCGCAGGCGCTTAAGCGTCGCTGTCGACCAGGGCTGAGCGAATGATGTTCTTTTCCTGCTGCTCAATCTGACGCAGCGAATCACTGACATGGCGTACATGGGCCATGGCGGCCTTTTGTGCCCACTGGGACTGGCGGCTGATGATGGCGTGGTAGATCTGGCGGTGGTGTTTGTCTATTTGCTGCTTGAAGGTGGTGCGGTGGCTGAGATTGAGTACCGAGGCCTGCACCGTATAGAGCATCAGGTTCTTCAGGCTGTTGAGAATATGCACCAGTACCGGGTTGTGGGCGGCACCGACGATGGCGCGGTGAAAGGCATGATCCAGGTTTGCGTTGGTGAGCGGGTCGGCCGACTCCATGGCTTCGAATGCCTGGGTGATGCGGTACTGGTCTTTCTCGGTGGCGCGTTCCGCAGCCAGAAAGGCGGCCTGGCCTTCGAGTTGCTCGCGCACTTCAAACAGGTCATAGAGGGTGCGGGCGTGGCCAAAGTACAGGTTCATCAGCGGGCCCGTGTCCTCGGGCTGCGAGACGATGCCGGATACGAAGGAGCCTTTGCCGTGGCGGGTTTCGATAATGCCGCGGCCATGCAGCTCATGCAGGGCTTCACGCACTATGGCACGGGAAACCCCAAGCTTGGAGGCCAGGGCACGCTCCGATGGCATCTTCTGTTCAGGCGCCAGGGTGCCATCAAGAATCAGTTCTTCGAGGTGGCGTGCAATCGACTGGGCAATGGGTGGGGCTCTGTTTTCCATCATTCCGTACTGGTTGGACCAGTTCTCAGGTGCGTGTCGGCGAAGGCCGGCTGCATGGGTGCAAGCCTGCATACTATCGGCTATCGGCCCTTTAGCGTCCATATAGGCGTTGAACAAACTGGTCTGACCAGTTGTGGAATCGATAGACGCAGCCTGTACATGCGGTGAATCTCGGTGTCAGCAGGAGTACGCCGAGGTGTTTGGATAAAGTGGGGATGCAAGATCCCGGAGCCAAACCCACGGCACAGCGCCTGCAGAGTCACTCATACAATAACAAGGCATCTGGAGATCATCCGATGATCAACGAGTACAGCAAGACCGAGTCCACTGCACCGCGCCGGCGTGGATTTATCAAATCTGTCGCCCTGGCATCCGCCGCGCTTGTAGGCGCCACTATGCTGGCACCGGCTCAGGCGTCCGCCGCTCAGACCTGGAAAGTACAGTCCGTGTGGGACGCAGGCACCGTAGGCTACGACCTGTTTGAACAGTGGGCAGGTGAGATGGAAGAAAAGACCGGAGGCGAGCTGAAGATCAAGCCGTTCCCGGCCAAGTCCGTTGCCGCTGACAACAATGCCCTGTTCGATGCCGTGCGTAACAACGTACTGCAGGGCATGAACCCCTTTACCATTTACTGGTCGGGCAAAATTCCCGCCTCAGTGTTTCTGACCTCTTATCCGGCCGGTCCCGATCAGCCTGCTCAGTGGGACACCATGTTCTACAGCATGGGCATGCTGGAAAAAACCCGTGAAATCTACAAGAAATTTGGCCTCTTCTATGTAGGCCCAATACAGCATGACGCCAACATCATTCACTCCAAGAAACCGGTCAAATCCCTTGATGATCTCAAGGGCATGAAGATTCGTTTGCCGGGTGGCATGGTGGCGGAAGTCTTTGGCAAGTTTGGCGTCTCCAGCGTCAGCCTGCCGGGTTCGGATATCTTCCCGGCACTTGAGAAAGGCACTATAGATGCGGCGGACTATGTTGGCCCTGCGGTGAACTACGAACTGGGCTTTTCCCAGGTGACGGATACCATCCTTATGGGTCCTCCGGGCGTGATGTCGATCTACCAGCCGGTGGATTTGATGGATCTGACCGTCAATCTGCGTTCATGGAACAAACTGTCGCCAAAGGTGCAGGGTATCGTTGAAAGCGAAGTACGCAACTACTCACAGCGTCATTACCTGACCATTCAGAAGCGCAACATCGAAGCCATGGAAAAATTCAAGGCCGATGGTACTACGGTATCGCGTCTGTCCCAGGCCGATGTACAGGCGTTTCGCAGTGCCGCTATCCCTATCTGGTTCAACTGGGCCAACAAGGATGCAGATGCGCGCGCCATTTTTGACATACAGCTCGAGTACATGTTGAACGAGACAGTCGGTTACATCACCCCTGACGATATCAAGGGTATGGAATAAGCAGGCAGGCTGATTTCGAGGGAGGGCTGCTGGCCCTCCCGTTTCACTATTCGAGGTAGTACGTCATGTCTGATTTGGAAGGCTTCGGCTTTGTCTTGCCGCACTGGTTCTACTGGGGCTGGCTGGCGGTTATGCCGCTGATCATGATTGCGCTGGATAAGCGGGAAGTGAAAAAAAGGGGTGGGGCCAAGATTGCCCAGCCTGCGAGTGAGTTAACGGCCGATGAAGATCCGTTAAAGAAATACCAGTTCGACGGTAATCGCCTGACGCGGATTATCGACTGGACGAGCGAAAAATCCGGTGTTTTTGTGTCCTTCTGGACCGTCAACGCGGTTTGTTTCTACTTTTTCGAAGTCATCATGCGCTATATCTTCAACATGCCGACGGTCTGGGTGCATGAAGCCAGCTTCCTGCTGCTGGGCATGCAGTACCTGCTGGCGGGTGGTTTTGCGCTGCTGCACGGCTCCCATGTGCGGGTGGATGTCATGTACAACTTCCTGCCCGAACGCGGTCGTGTCGGTATGGATATCTTTACCTCCATGTTCTTTTTCATTTTCGCGCTGGCGCTGGTTTGGACCTCCTGGACCTTTTTTGCCGATGCCTACTCCATGGGTGAAACCACAGTGGAAACCTGGGGTATTCAGTACTGGCCGGTCAAGGCCGTCATGCTGCTTGGTGCTGTGCTGATTCTGCTGGCCGGGATCTCGAAACTGATCAAGGACATTGCGCTGTTCGTCCTTATGGGGCGGGGGACAAACACGTGAATACCAAAGTAATGCAAGCAAACGCACCCGTGGCACGAGGGCGTGGCTCCGTCATTGGTACCCTGGGTACCTGGCTGATGGTGGTCGCTACCCTGAGCATGGCCCTGATCATCAGTGTCGAGATGATCAATACGCTGTTCTACGACCCTTATGAAGATGAATACTTCCTGTTTCGTCTGGCCGGCATTCTGGAAGATGTGTCCATCGGACCGCTCACCTACCTGATGTTCGGCTCACTGCTGGTGGCCCTGATGATGGGGCTGCCGCTGACCTTTGTGACCGGTGGTCTGGGTGTGATGTTCATCTATCTGGTGGGCGACTCCACCATGCTGAACCTTATACCGGGGCGCATCTTCCCGATGATGACCAACTCGGATCTGGCCGCCATACCGCTGTTTATCTTTATGGCGTCCATGTTGGAGCGAGCCGGTCTTATCGAGGAAATGTTCAACGTCGTCTACAAATGGATGGGCGGCCTGAACGGCGGTTTGGCGACCGCCACTATACTGGCATCGACCATCCTGGCCGCCATGGTGGGCGTGATAGGCGCTGCTGTGGTGACCATGGGTATTATCGCGCTGCCAGCCATGCTCAAGCGTGGCTATGATCACCAGATTGCCCTGGGCTCCATCATGGCCGGTGGCACCCTGGGGATTCTGATACCGCCGTCCATACTGGCAATTCTTTATGCGGTGGTGGCACAGCAGTCGGTGGGCGAACTCTATCTGGGGTCTGTTATTCCGGGCCTTATGCTGTCGGGCATGTATATCGCTTATGTACTGATCCGTACCAAGCTCAACCCCAAACTGGGTCCGCCCGTTCCTGAGGAAGAGCGCATCAGCTTCGGCCAGAAAATGCTGTTGCTCAAGGATCTGGTAGCGCCCCTGGTGCTGGTAATGCTGGTGCTGGGGCTGCTGTTTGGCGGTATCGCCACGCCGGTTGAAGCGGCGGGTATTGGCTCTTTCGGTGCCATGCTGGTGGCCATGAAGCACGGTGCCTTCTCGGTGACCGCGCTCAAGGATGCCTCTGTCACTACCGCCAAGGCGTCCGCCATGGTGCTCTGGATCATGTTTGGCGCCTCGGTATTCGTGGGCTTTTACATACTGCAGGGCGGTCAGGAATTTATTACCCAGTCGATTCTGTCCACGGGTATGTCGGCCTACGGCATTCTGTTTCTGCTGATGATACTGCTGGTGGTCCTGGGCATGTTCCTCGACTGGGTGGGTATTCTGCTGCTGGCAGTGCCGATCTTCATCCCTATCGTGCAGGCGCTGGAGTTTGACGGTCTGTTCGGGCTGCCGGGTGTCGCCGGGGACGATGTGGTGCTCTGGTTTGGCGTGCTTTATCTGGTGAACATGCAGATGTCCTTCCTCAGTCCGCCCTTTGGCTATGCGCTGTTTTATATCCGCGGTGTCTGCCCGCCGGAAATTACCATGGGGACCATCTTCAAGTCCGCACTGGTGTTCCTTGCGCTGCAGGCGTTCGGTTTGATGGTCTGCGTGCTGGTTCCTGGCGTGGTGACCTGGCTGCCGAGCATGGTGTACGGCTAATAGCGTAAGGCTAGATCTTACCCTCGGGCCGTCATGGCGGCGGCCCGTGCAACACAGAACCCGCTCAGGGATCGAGACCCACCTTCACGGGACTGGTAGGCCGGCGGCAGGTTAATCCTGTCGCCGGTCATCACCAAAGCGAGTAGAGACCATGACCAACAGAATCAAAACCGGTGGGCTGAAAGTATCGGCCGACCTTTATGCGCTGGTCGCCAGCGATATTACACCTGGCACGGGCATAGACCCCGAGCGCTTCTGGGCCGGCTTCGAAACCCTGCTGGACGATCTGGGGCCGCAAAACCGCCGTTTGCTGGACAAACGCGATCAGCTGCAACAGCAAATTGACGACTGGCACCGCAGCTATCGCAGCCGCAATGGCGCCAAGCCCATCGACATGGCGCAGTATCAGGCATTTCTGAAAGAGATCGGTTACCTGGTGCCAGAAGGCGAACCCTTCGAGATTGCTACCCGCAATGTCGATGATGAAATCGCCCATATCGCCGGCCCCCAGCTGGTCGTACCGGTAAACAATGCCCGTTTTGCGCTTAATGCGGCCAATGCGCGCTGGGGCAGCCTGTACGATGCCCTCTATGGTACCGATGCCATCGATGAATCCGAGGGGGGCGAGAAAGGCGGGCGCTTTAATCCCAAACGTGCTGCCCGGGTTATCGCCTGGGCGGCAGATTTTCTGGATCAGGCGGTGCCGCTCGCCAGTGGCAGTCATGCGCTGGTGACGGATTATGCGCTGGTAGCCGATGCAGGCTGCACGCGTCTGGCGATCACCCTTGGGAGTGGCGAAGTTACCGCGTTGGCGGATCCGCAGCAGTTCGCGGGCTTCGGCACCGCCGCGGATGGTACCAAGACGATATTGCTGCGTAACAACGGTCTGCATATTGAGTTGCAGCTGGATCCCGAACATGCGATCGGTGCCCTGTCGGCCTCAAGCTTGAAGGATGTGGTGCTGGAATCAGCGCTTAGCACCATCATGGATTGTGAAGATTCGGTGGCTGCGGTGGATGGGGCTGACAAGGTGCAGGTCTATCGCAACTGGCTTGGGCTGATGAAAGGCACGCTGGAAGAAAGCTTCAGCAAGGGTGGCGAGACCATCACCCGGCGCCTGAACGATGATCGTTATTACAGTACGCCCGAGGGGGAGGAGCTGCGACTGCATGGTCGCAGCCTGCTGCTGGTGCGTAATGTCGGCCATCTGATGACCACCGATGCGGTGCTGGATAGAGACAATCAACCGGTGCCGGAAGGCTTTCTTGATGCGGCGATCACCAGTCTTAGCGCGCTGCATGATTTGCGTGGCGCCGCACCTGGCCGTAACAGTCGCAGGTGCAGTCTTTATATCGTCAAGCCCAAGATGCACGGTCCAGAGGAAGCTGCGTTGACCAATACGCTGTTCGAGCGCGTTGAGCAGTTGCTGGATCTGGCCCCCAATACGCTTAAAGTTGGTGTCATGGATGAGGAGCGCCGCACCTCGGCCAATCTGGCCGAGTGCATCAGGGCGGTCCGTGAGCGGCTTTTCTTTATCAATACCGGCTTTCTGGATCGCACCGGTGACGAAATTCACACCGGCATGCAGGCGGGCCCGGTGTTGCCCAAGGATGCCATCAAGGCGCAGCCCTGGATTGGCGCCTATGAAGATCGCAATGTTGATATAGGTCTTGCCTGCGGCCTGCGGGGCCGGGCACAAATCGGCAAGGGCATGTGGGCCATGCCGGATGAAATGAAACAGATGCTGCAGGCCAAGATTGCCCATCCCCAGGTCGGGGCAAGTTGTGCCTGGGTGCCATCGCCCACGGCGGCGACCCTGCATGTGACACACTACCACCAGGTGAATGTGGCGCAGCGCCAGTTGGCGTTGCAGCAACGCTCGCTCGCTCCGCTACAGACCCTGCTGACGCAGCCACTGCTGGGGGATACACGGCTTGCGCCTGAGCAGGTGCAGGCGGAGGTGGACAATAACGTGCAGGGGATTCTCGGCTATGTGGTGCGCTGGATCGATCAGGGCATTGGTTGCTCCAAGGTGCCGGATATTCACAATATCGGCCTGATGGAAGATAGAGCCACCTTGCGCATATCGAGCCAGCACCTGGCCAACTGGCTGTTGCATGGCATCTGCACCGACGACCAGGTACTGGATACGCTTAAACGCATGGCGGTAGTGGTGGATGCACAGAATGCGGCGGACCCGGCTTACCAGCGCATGGTGCCGGAGCTGGAGCACAGTGTGGCGTTTCAGGCCGCCTGTGATCTGATTTTCAAGGGTTGCGAACAGCCCAGCGGCTATACAGAACCGCTGTTGCACCAGCGCAGGCGTGAACAGAAGGCGCTAGCCGTAGCTCGTTATTAACCCGGCGGGTTAATACATGAAGCAGGGATGCTTCATCATTGGCCGCAGGCCAATGCGAACGCCAGAAAAACCAGCAAGTCCATGCACTTGCGCTAGTTTTTCTGGCGTGACGGACAAATAGGGAGGGGACCTATTTGTCCACCGGGTTAATAGCCTGTCGCAGACGACTGCTTTACCTGCTTTTATTCAAACAAGAGGACTGCCAGCCGGTGGTCCGGGGTGAGGGCGCCACTGCCCTTGCCAAGCTAATTTTCAGGGAGTTACCGCATGTTAACCATTAATCGACTCGATCAGGCCGATGCCCGCGTGCTTATTCAAGGCGCCGTGGCCCGGGCGATCGAAATAGGTGTACCCATGTGCATCGCCATCACCGATGAGTCCGGCAATCTGCTGGCATTCGAACGCATGGACGGTGGCAAGGTTACCAGCATCACCGTGGCCCAGGACAAGTCTTTTACCGCCAGTGCGGCGCGCAAGGCCACCCATGAATACAACGCCGCCTGTGTCCCGGGTAATCTGGTGTTTGGCATCCATACCGCCCTGGGCGGACGTCTGTGTGTCGTCGGTGGTGGCCTGCCGGTGATGGTTGATGGTGAAGTTGTGGGCGGTATTGGCCTGAGTTCAGGCACACCGGCACAGGATATGGACTGTGCCCAGGCCGGTATTGATCACTTTTTGCAAAGCCGGGGCGCTTGAGCAAAGCGCCGGGATAGAGCGGGAGCCCCGTTATGACTGAAAAATCCAAACCCGATAAAGCCCGGCTGGTGGAGCTGTTTCGCAGCTTCATTGACCCCGAGTACGTGATCGAGGATGCCGAAACCCAGCGTCCCTACGAATGCGACGGCCTGTCGATGTACTGTGAAATGCCGCTTGTGGTGGTGCTGCCAGAATCCGTTGAGCAGGTTCAGCGGGTGTTGCAGATCTGCCATCAGCATGGCATCCCTGTGGTTGCGCGCGGTGCTGGTACCGGACTGTGCGCTGGCGCCATGCCCCACGCCGAAGGGGTGCTGCTGTCCCTGGCCAAGTTTAATCAGATCGTATCCATAGACCCGCTGGCGCGCACCGCCCGGGTGCAGCCAGGCGTGCGCAATCTGGCTATAACGGAGGCGGCCGCCGAGCACGGGCTTTACTACGGGCCAGATCCCTCGTCCCAGATCGCCTGCACCATTGGCGGTAATGTGGCGGAAAACTCAGGCGGTGTGCATTGCCTGAAGTATGGCCTCACGGTGCACAATATCCTCAGCGTTGAGATGCTTAGCGTCGAGGGTGAGAAGCTCAGTATCGGCAGCCAGGGGCTCGACAGTTGCGGCATGGATCTGATGGCGCTGATCACCGGCTCCGAAGGCCTGCTGGGCATAGTGACAGAAGTCACCGTCAAGTTGCTGCCGCAGCCCGAAAAGGCCCAGGTGGTAATGGCCGCGTTCGACAGCGTGCAAAAGGCGGGTGATGCGGTGGGGGGCATTATTTCGCGCGGCATTATTCCGGGTGGTTTGGAAATGATGGACACCCACGCCATCAGTGCGGCGGAAGACTTCGCCAAGGCAGGCTACCCCAAGGGCGCTGAGGCGCTGTTGCTGTGCGAAGTGGATGGCACCGCCGAGGAAGTGCAGGAGCATATTGCCCAGGTCGAGAGCCTGTTTGCCGCTTATGGTGCCACCTCTATACGCACCTCCCAAAGCGAAGCTGAGCGAGCACTGCTGTGGAAGGGGCGCAAGTCGGCTTTCCCGGCGGTGGGGCGTATTTCGCCGGATTACTATTGCATGGACGGCACTATTCCCCGGGGGCAGCTGGCCCATGTACTGACCGAAATGCAGCGCATGTCCGATGAGTATCAGCTGCGTGTGGCCAATGTTTTTCACGCCGGCGACGGCAATCTGCACCCGCTGATCCTGTTCGATGCCAATGTGCCGGGCGAGTTTGAACGCACGGAGGAGTTCGGTGGCCGCATTCTGGAGCTCTGTGTCGAAGTCGGCGGTTGCATTACGGGTGAACACGGTGTGGGTATCGAAAAAATCCGCCAGATGCCGATCCAGTTCAGCGAGCAGGAGCTGGTGCAGTTCAACGCCATCAAGGATGCCTTTGATCCGGCCGGTACCCTGAATCCCGGCAAGGGCGTGCCCACGCTGCGCCACTGTCAGGAGCACCGGGCGCTGGAGACGAGGCCCATGCCCGCAACCCCTACTGACACGGGAGCAGCCTGATATGGCGGACATAACTGCACTTCTGCAACAGCAGGTTCTGTCGGCACGGGCTGACGGGAGCAAACTGAATATTATTGGCGGTAACAGCAAGGCCTTCATGGGACGGGTTGCCAGCGGTGAGCCTTTGATGGTGGCGGGGCACAGCGGCATTGTCAGCTACCAGCCGGTGGAGCTGGTGCTCACAGCTCGTGCCGGCACGCCCTTAACCGAGCTGGTGGCGGCGCTGGATGAGCATAATCAAATGCTGTCCTTTGAACCGCCACGCTTTGGTGGCGCCGCCACTATTGGCGGTACCCTGGCGTGCAATCAGTCCGGCCCCGGCCGGCCCTGGTGGAGCTCTGTGCGCGATCAGGTGCTGGGTGTGCGCCTGCTGACGGGCCGTGGCGAGCATCTGCGTTTTGGTGGCCAGGTGATGAAAAACGTTGCCGGTTACGATGTCTCGCGGCTGCAGGCCGGCGCCATGGGCAGCCTGGGCCTGATAACCGAGGTCAGCCTCAAGGTGCTGCCCAAGCCCGCCGTCACCCGTACCCTGGTGTTTGATGTGGCGCTGGAAGATGCGGTGGCACTGATGAATAGGCGTGCCGCCGAACCCAAGCCGTTGTCGGCGGCCTGCTGGCTCGACAATCGCCTCTATCTGCGCCTCAGCGGTGCAAGGGCCGCGGTCGATGCCACGCTGGCACAATGGCAGGGCCAGGGTGCAGAGAGCCAAGGCACGCAGCTGGAGGCTGACGATACCTTCTGGGCGGCATTGCGGGATCAAACCCTGGTGTTCTTTGAGGGCGATGCGCCGCTCTGGCGCTTTTCGATCAAGTCCACGGCGGTCAACCCGGATCTGCCGGGCAACTGGCTGATCGACTGGGGCGGCGCCCAGCGCTGGTATCGCGGTGATGCCAGCATGGCGCAGATGCAGCAGCTGGCCGAAACAGCGGGCGGGCAGGTGAGCCTGTACCGCGGCGGTGACCGCCAGGCGGATGTAATGCATCCGCAGGCCAGGGCACTGCAGCTTCTTCAACAGCGACTCAAGCAGTCTTTCGATCCGGATGGCGTGTTGAATCCCGGTCGTCTGTATAGCTGGATGTAACAGGCAGGTTTGCGATGAAAACGAACATACTTCCCGAGTTCAAACAGAGTGCAAGGGGGCAGGAGGCGGAGTCCATTCTGCGCAGCTGCGTCCACTGTGGCTTTTGCACGGCGACCTGCCCGACCTACCAGGAACTGAATGATGAACGGGATGGCCCGCGCGGGCGCATTTACCTGATCAAGCAGCTGCTGGAAGAGGGCACTGTCACGGAAAAAACCCGTACCCATCTGGATCGCTGCCTGACGTGTCGCAGCTGTGAAACTACCTGCCCGTCGGGGGTGCAGTACGGCCGGCTGGTGGATATAGGCCGCGCCATTGTCGACGAAAAGCTGGAGCGTCCGCCGGCGCAGCGTCTGTTACGCTGGAGTCTGCGCCAGGTTTTACCCTATCCCGCCCGTTTCGGGCCTCTGCTGCGCCTGGGTCAAAGCGTCAAGCCGCTGCTACCGGCGGTGCTCAAGGCCAAGCTGCCGCCCAGGCGCAGCTCCAGCCCCTGGCCCGTGAGTAGCCATCCCCGGGTGATGTTGGCACTGGCCGGCTGCGCCCAGCCCGCAGCGGCGCCCAACACCAATGCGGCCAGCGCGCGGGTGCTGGATCGCCTGGGCATCAGCCTGGTGGAAGCGCCCAAAGCCGGGTGTTGCGGTGCGGTCAGCTATCATCTGTCGGCCCACGATGAGGGCCTGGATTTCATGCGCCGTAATATCGATGCCTGGTGGCCGGCGATTGAAGCCGGTGCCGAAGCCATTGTTATGACGGCGTCTGGCTGTGGTGCCATGGTGCAGGAATACGGCCATTTACTGCGCGCTGACCCGGCTTATGCCGACAAGGCACGGCGGGTGAGCGAACTGACCCGTGATCTGGGTGAGGTTTTGCTGCAAGAAGACCTGTCGGTGCTGGCACCCAATCCTGCTGCCACCGGCAAGGTCGCCTTTCACTGCCCCTGTACGCTGCAGCATGCCATGAAGCAAAGCGGTGTGGTGGAGCAGGTGCTGGAAAAGGCCGGCGTAGAGCTGGCCAAAACCAAGGACAAGCACCTGTGTTGCGGCTCCGCCGGTACTTACTCCATCCTGCAGCCCGAAATGAGCCAGAAGCTGCTGCGCAATAAACTGGACGCGCTGACCCTAGACAACCCCGAACGCATTGTTACGGCCAATATCGGCTGTCAGCTGCATCTGGAGTCAAAGTCGGATCGCCCGGTGCAGCACTGGATCGAACTGCTGGATCGCTGAAGCTTGATAAGGGGCTAGGGGCTAGAAGAAAGGTGCGAGGAGCGAGGTGCGAGGTGCGAGGGGCTAGAAGAAAGGTGCGAGGTGCGAGGTGCGAGGTGCGAGGAGAAAGGGGCTAGAAGAAAGGAGCGAGGGGCGAGGTGTGAGGTGCGAGGAGACAGGGGCTAGAAGAAAGGTGCGAGGTGCGAGGTGCGAGGGTGAGGAGAATACGGGTTGAAGTTGTAGCCTGGAATGAGCTTGCGAATTCCGGGAAGTGAGCCTCATGCGAGTTTCGAGGGTATGGCTGTGAATTCCGGGAAACGGGGGGCAGCGATACAGGCATTTGGGTGATAAACTGGCGGCCATTGAGTCTGCCGGCCCCCGGTGACTGTATCCCTTGGCACACTTTGATTTTCAAGGCTTTGTGTCTGTACAGGTTTTGTGGGGCGGCAGTTGGTGTGGCGCAGGCCTTCTGCAAGGATTACAGAACCGATGAACGACAGCCTGAACGATGGGCCCAAAGCCGGCAAGAAAACCTCCTCTGGTGCGGTGCAGGTACAGTCCCTGACCCGTGCACTGTTACTGCTCAAACGCATTTCCGCCTCCAGCAACGGCCTGAATCTGACTGAGTTGGCTGGTGAACTGGCGCTGGCGCCGTCCACGGCACACCGTCTGCTAAACAGCATGCGGCAGCTTGATTTTGTTGATTTTGACGAGCAAAGCGGTCTCTGGACCGTGGGTGTGACCGCATTCTCGGTGGGCAGCGCCTATCTGAAAAAGCGTGACTTCGTGGCCGAAGCCCGCAGCCATATGAAACGGCTGGTGGCCGAGACTGGCGAAACCTCGAATCTGGCCATTCTGGATGGCCACAACCATGTGTTTGTTGGCCAGGTGGAATGCACCGAAGTCATGCGCATGGTGGTGCAGATCGGCAGCCGTGGCACCCTGCACGCGGCGGGGGTTGGCAAGGCGCTGCTGTCGGGTCTGGATGATGCCGAAGTAACCCACATCATCAACCATACCGGGCTTGCGTCCCTGACGCAGAACACCATCACCACACCTGCGGTCTTTATGGACGAGCTGCGCAAAATCCGTCTGCAGGGCTTTGCCGTGGATGATGAAGAACAGGTCTCGGGCCTGCGCTGCATCGCCGCCAATATTTACGATGAAAATTCGGAAGTCATCGCTGCAGTGTCCATTTCAGGGCCTTCGGTACGGGTTAGTAGCGACCGGCTGGATCACTACAGTGCAGCTGTAATGCGTGCAGCTAGTGCGATCACCCTGGCGATTGGCGGATCTCGCCCGGTACGGCGTGCGTCGGCCTGAGGTCTGCGGCCAGGTCCGCCAGGCTGCTGAAAGGCTACACTGGGCTCAGCTAAGGGTGGTGTTATGCTGGGTGCGCTGACACTGATCATCGGCCTGCAGGTATTCGGCACCGTTCTGGCCGAGCTACTGGCGCTGCCGTTACCGGGGCCTGTGCTCGGTATGGTGCTGTTTCTGCTGGTGCTGGCTGTTATTCGGCGGCCCTGGGCGGAGCTCGAGCAGGTTAACAACTTCTTTCTGGCCAACCTGTCGCTGCTATTTGTGCCGGCGGCCGTGGGTATTGTCAGCCATCTTGAGTTGGTAAGTCCGATTCTGGGTCGACTGTTGCTGGTACTGGTCTTGAGCCTGCTTGCAGGGCTGGCCGTCTCGGCGCTGATATTTGCCCGCCTGGCGCGGCGTTTTACGCCAGCCTGTGACGAAGAGATGCTGCCATGAACGCCGACCTCACCCCGCTGTGGGTCTATCTTGGGCGTGACCCGCTGGCCTGGTTGCTGCTGACTCTTGGAGCCTTTGTACTGTCGCGCTGGCTATACGAGCGGGCAGGGCAGTCGGCACTGCTGAACCCCATGGCCCTGACGGTGTGTCAGCTGGTACTGCTGCTCAGCATCACCGGCGTCAGCTACGATGCCTATTTCACCGGTGCCCAGTTTATCCATGTGTTGCTGGGCCCTGCGGTAGTCTGCCTGGCGCTGCCCATCTGGCAGAACAGACGCAGTATCAGGCGCAGTCTGCCGGCACTGATTCCTGCGCTGCTGGCGGGCTCTCTGGTGTCGGTGCTCAGTGCCGTGGGGCTTGCCTGGGCGCTGGGGCTCGACAGCACCATTCTGCTGACTCTGGTGCCCAAATCCGTCACCGCCCCTGTGGCCATGGGCATCGCCCAGGATCTGGGCGGTATCCCCGAACTTGCAGCAGTACTCTGCGCCGTGACCGGCATTTTTGGTGCCATTATTGGCGTGCCGCTGATGACACGCCTGGGGATAAGGGATGCCCGGGCCCAGGGGTTGGCCATGGGTGTCACCAGCCATGGAATAGGCACAGCTGCAGCCTTTCAGGTCAGCAGTGTGATGGGCGTTTACAGTTCCATTGGCATGGCGATGAATGCGTTGCTTACCGCAATCCTTGCTGGCCTTGCGCTGCTGTTCTGGCTTTAGCAGTCAGTCAGACGTTATATCAGCAATTTTCTCAGGAGCCGCGAATGGCAATCTATCAGTACGACGGCCATGTGCCGGACATTCACGACGACAGTTATGTGGCCGATCAGGCGACGGTGAGCGGCAAGGTTATTCTGCGCCAGGGCGCCAGTGTCTGGCCCCAGGCGGTGCTGCGCGGTGACAACGAGACCATCGAGATTGGGGTGGGCAGCAATGTGCAGGAAGGCGCGGTGCTGCATACGGATATGGGTTTCCCGCTGACCCTGGCGCAGGACGTCACTATTGGTCATCAGGCCATGCTGCATGGCTGCAGCGTGGGTGAGGGCTCGTTGATCGGTATTCAGGCGGTGGTGCTAAACGGTGCCGTGATCGGCAAAAACTGCCTGGTGGGGGCCGGTGCGCTGGTGACCGAAGGCAAGGTGTTTCCCGATAACTCTCTCATTATTGGTAGCCCCGCAAAAGTGGTGCGCCAGCTCGACGACAAGACTGTCGCCGGCCTCAAGGCCAGCGCCGAGCACTACGTCGAACGCGCTCGGCTGCACAAACGCAGCCTCAAACGGATTGACTAGATACGCTGAAGGCTGCGGTCATAGACGAGAGCTCAGCGTGCAGGTTCACGATTGCGAGCAGGGTGCCTGTTAGAGCACATAGCGCTTGATGGCCAGTTCCGCACCGCGCAATTCGGCCAGACCTTTCATGCGCCCCAGCGCCGAGTATCCCGGCTTCACGTTCTTTCGCAGATCATCCATGATCTGGTGTCCGTGATCGGGCCGCATTGGAATGGCGGGCAGGTCACCGGCCTGTTCGCGGCGCTGTTCTTCCTGCAGCAGAATGCGGATCACATCCAGCAGATTGGCATCGCCATCCAGGTGCGAGGCTTCGTGAAAACTGCCAGGCGTCTGTTCCCGTTCGGTGGATCTCAGGTGGGTGAAGTAGATACGATCGGCAAAGGTCCGGGCCATTGAGCTGAGATCGTTATCTGCCCGCACGCCGTAGGAGCCGGTGCAGAAAGTAATGCCGTTGGCTCTGGAGGGGACGGTTTCGATCAGCCATTCCACATCCTGTGCCGTGGAGACAATGCGCGGCAGGCCGAGAATCGGGCGCGGTGGATCATCCGGGTGTATGGCCATGCGGATACCGCATGCTTCGGCCACCGGGATTATGGCTTCAAGGAACAGCTGCAGATGGGTGCGCAGCTGATCCTTGTCGATATCCTGGTAAGCCGTCAGGGCGAGCTGGAAGTCATCCAGGGTATAGCTTTCTTCTGCACCTGGCAGGCCTGCAATAATGGTGGCCACCAGACTATCGCGACCCTCCTGTCTCAGGTTTTCCAGGTAGGCGCGGGCCTCGGCCTGTTCGGCCTCAGTGTAACTGGCCTCGCTGCCCGGGCGTTTGAGGATATAGAGCTCAAAGGCGGCAAAGGCGGTCTGGTCAAAACGCAGCGCACGGGAGCCGTCGGGCAGTTCGTAGGCCAGATCCGTGCGTGTCCAGTCCAGCATGGGCATGAAGTTGTAACAGACAGTGTCGATGCCGCAGGCTGCCAGATTGCGCAGGCTTTGCTGATAGGCGGCGATGTACCGGGCGTAATTGCCACAGCGCCGCTTGATGTCTTCGTGTACCGGAATGCTCTCGACCACCGACCATTGCAGCCCTGCGGCCTCTATTATGGCCTTGCGCGCCTGGATGTCCTCCAGCGGCCACACCTCGCCGTTGGGGATATCGTGCAGGGCGGTGACTATGCCGCTGGCGCCAGCCTGGCGGATGTCGCTAAGAGTGATGTCGTCACTGGGTCCGAACCAGCGCCAGGTATGTTGCATGGTGAAATCCTTATAGTCTGCGTGGACAATCATGCGCTCGAACGGCTTTGCACTGGGTTGTTGCACGAGCGGTAGTCGGTTTACTTGGTGTGAGTAGCGTTTAACGTCTGGTGATATTGAACCAATTGTCGCTAATAGGCAATCTAATAGCTCAAATTGGTGTGCCAATTTGATCGTGATTGCTAAATCTCTGCGCCCTTGGTGGAGCGCCATAGAGTATCCCTGTGCTAGGATGTCATACCAATTCGCCCTTATTGAAGTTAGATACCATGGCTGAGCGACTCTACCGGGACATCGGTGAGCACATTAAAGAAGAGATCCGGGTGCAGGGCTTGAAAGTCGGGGGCAAGTTGCCGACTGAGCGCGTCTATGCGGAGCAGTTTGGCGTCAGCCGTACAGTGGTGCGCGAAGCCTTTATCATGCTGGAAATCGAAGAGCTGATAGAGGTGCGCAAGGGGTCCGGCAGTTACCTGATCAAGCTGCCAGCCGATGGCCGCCTGGTCAGGAGTCATGCCGAGGATATTGGGCCTTTTGAGCTGCTGCAGGCGCGTCAGGTGCTTGAAAGTGCGATTGCCGCCTGCGCCGCCCAGGTAGTAACCAAGCACGATATCCAGCTGATGCAGGAGACCCTGGATCTGGAAGGCGCAGAACTGGAGTCGATTGAAAAAAGTGATGCTGCAGATCGGGAGTTTCATCTGTTGATAGCCCGGGCCACGCAGAACAGCCTGTTGCTGGAGACCTGTACCCAGCTGTGGGATATGCGTGAGCGCAGCCCTATGTGGAAGACGCTGCATGCCAGAATTCAGGATAGGTCCTACCGCGGTGACTGGCTTGCTGATCATCGGGAAGTACTGGCGCAGCTGCGCAGGCGTAATGCCGAGGGTGCACGTCAGGCCATGTGGCAGCATCTGGAAAATGTCAAGGTAACGCTGTTTGCGTTGTCCAATACTGAGGATCCGGACTTCGACGGTTTCCTGTTCACCAGCCTCGGTGCCGGGCCACTATAACGAGCCCTGCAGGGCAGTGCGGCTGATGATGGCCGCTCATGCCGACAGGTACTGCATTAAGTTAATGATCTAAAAGCTTGAAATTTTCTCCTGATAGCTGACACTCAGCTAATGACTTTCAATCGCCGCATCACCAGAACCCTAGTGACCCTGCTGCTGGCTGCCTCGCCACTGCTGTGGGTCGGTTCTGCCCAGGCTGATAGCCTGCGCAAGATCGTGCATCCGGATGGACGTATCGAGTACACCAATGTGGGCGGACCTGGGAAAGGGGACAAGGTGCTGGGGGGTAGCCGCGGGCAGAAAATCTACAAGTACCGCGCACCCTCAGGCGTCTTGAGCTTTACCGATCAGAAACCGAAAAATCAGGCTTACGAAATCGTCAAAATCCAGTGCTATGCCTGCAATCCGGTGTCGTCGGTGAACTGGCGCAATACGCCGCTGAACCTTACGGCCTATGCCCAGCTGGTGCGCAAGGCCGCCGCCGAACATCAGGTGGACCCTGCGCTGGTGCGGGCCTTGATACATGCCGAGTCAGCCTTTAATCCCGCAGCGATCTCCCATATGGGGGCCCAGGGCTTGATGCAGTTGATGCCGGCGACCGCGGCCTCCCTTGGGGTTGAAAATGCCTTTGATGCCGAGCAAAACATTGATGGCGGTGTAAAGCATCTGGCCGGTTTGCTGAATACATTTAAGGGTAATGCCCGCCTTGCCGTGGCGGCCTATAACGCCGGTGCAGGTGCCGTGCGCAAATATGGCGGAGTGCCACCCTACGCCGAAACCCAGGTTTATGTGGAGCGAGTAGCGATTCTGCGTCAGCGCTACAAGGAAAGGGTGAATCTTTCGCCCTGAATGCATATGCCAACTCCCGGCCCTGTGCAGAGTTAAGCGTTTTTGACTGGCCGTGGCCCCTCCTTGGTTGTACCCTTAGCGCCGGTTACGCGGGGACGCTGTTGATCCTCGCAGAATTTTTCAGGGGAGTTTGTGACGATGTCAAACCAACTGCGTATCCGTTATCCGGATGACTGGCACCTGCATGTGCGTGATGGTGAAGTACTGCAAAAAGTATTGCCTGAAACCACGCGCTGGTTTCGCCGTGCCATCATCATGCCCAATCTGAAGCATCCGGTCATCACCACCGCCCAGGCGATCGATTATCGTGCGCAGATTGAAGCGTCCTGCCCGGCAACGGATCCCTTTACGCCGCTGATGACGCTTTATCTGACTGAAAAGACAGATCCTGCGGATGTGCGCCAGGGCTTTGCCGCAGGTCACATAGTTGCCGCCAAGCTCTATCCTGCCGGTGCCACCACCAATTCGGCAGCGGGTGTCAAAAATGTCGAAGCGGTGTACGACGTGCTGGCAGTGATGGAAGAAATTGGCATGCCACTGCTGGTGCACGGCGAAGTGGTTGATGCCGATATCGACATCTTTGACCGTGAGGCGGTCTTTATCGAGCGCACACTGGGCCCGGTGCGCAGCCGCTTTCCAGCGCTCAAAATTGTGCTGGAGCATGTCACTACCAGTCACGGCATTGATTTCGTGAAGTCCTGCGCGGACAACACCGCCGCGACTATTACCCCGCACCATCTGGTGATTAACCGTAACGCCATGCTGGTAGGGGGCATCAAGCCGCACTACTATTGCCTGCCGGTTGCCAAACGCGAAAGCCATCGCCTGGCGCTGCGCGCTGCGGCCACGTCCGGTGATCATCGTTTCTTCCTCGGGACAGACTCTGCGCCGCACCTGCGTTCGGCCAAGGAAAGCGCCTGCGGTTGCGCCGGTATTTTCAACGTTTCGGTGTGTCTGGAAACACTCGCTACGGTGTTTGAGCAGGAAAGCGCGCTCGACAAGCTCGAGGCCTTCACCTCGCTCAACGGCCCGGCATTCTATGGGCTGGAGCCAAACAGTGATTATCTGTTGCTGGAGAAAACCACAGAGGCACAGCCACTGCCGGCCAATGTTGAGGCCCAGGGCGAGTCAATCCTGGTGTTTGATCCGGGCTTTGCGCTGCACTGGCGGGTGCGGGCGGAGTAATCCCCCCGTTATCTGAACACACTAATGCCGGCTTAAACGCCGGCATTTCTGAATCTGTAGATCGGCAGGGGCCCGTTGCTCGCAGGCCGCACCGTTTGCCTTAGCGTTTTTGCAGCGCGGCGTTACGGGTGCGCTCATAGTCGCGGGCGGCGCCTGCGATAGTGCCACTGTCACCGGTCTGAATCCATTTGCGGATACGGTTGGCGTCGCCTGTGGGGGTACGCTTGCCGAAAGAGTCCAGCATGACCATCACCACTTCGCGGTTGTCAATTTTGGCCAGCATGACCAGGCAGCGGCCGGCATCGTCAAGGTAGCCGGTCTTGCTCAGGCGAATATCCCAGCTGCCGCCACGTACAAGGGCGTTGGTGTTGGTGTAGGCCAGACGATAACGCGGGCTTTCAAAGTTGGCGGTAAACACCTTGGTGGTGGAGTAGTCTCGAATCTCTGAGTACTTGGCGGCCGCAGCCACCATGCGGGTCAGGTCAGCAGCGGTGGATACGTTGCTGGACGACAGACCGCTGGAATCAACGAAGCGGGTATGCTTCATGCCCAGCAGTTTGGCCTTGATATTCATTGCTTTGACGAAGGCCTTGAAACCACCGGGATAATTGGTGGCCAGCGCGGTTGCCGCCAGATTTTCCGAGGACATCAGCATAATGCGGATGGCATCGGCGCGGCTGAGTTCCGACTGGGTGCGAATGCGTGAATAGTAGTTGTGGGCCAGGGTACGGTCGTTACGGGTGAAGGTAATGTTTTCCTTCATCGACTGCTTAGAGTCGAGGATGACCATGGCCGTCATGAGTTTGGTGATGGAGGCAATGGGCACAGGTACATCGGCGTTTTTGTCGTACAGGCGTTTACCGCTTTTTAGATCGACAATGGACGCGCTGGCTGAAGCCAGGTGGATTTTCGCGTTTTGCTCGGCCGCGCCCGGTGTTTTGGCGGCGGGTTCGCTATGGGCAAAAGACAAAGATGAAGCTAGTACCAATAACAGCGATGCAGATAGTTTTTTCATTATATTCACGGCGATGACGATGGAATTAATAACAAATACAGATACATAAGGCACAGCATCATACAGTAGCCATTTTGATTCCGCATCGCGTGTGCTGGCTTCTTCAGATGAAAATTTTCATTGTCATGCGCCTTTCAAGGCCCACAGCAGTGCAGGACCCCAGACGCCTGAACGTCAGGCGTCTTCTTCGTGCATCATGCCCTCGACCAGTTCCATCTCTTCGACAAAGTTCTCGTCGTGCCGTGCCAGTCGATAGCTGCCGTTAAGCATGTTTACCAGATAAACCGTATCGCCTTCGCGGGCGTCCAGTGCCTGTATTACAGTGCTGGGCAATTCCACGCCAAGTCCTTCACCTATTTTGCGCACTTTGAGCTCAATCATGCTGATTCTCCGGTAGCAGTTTCAATAGCGGTGACCGCAAGGGTACCGCCATGGCCCGTATCGGTAGGACACGGGGGCTGTTGAAACAAGATTATTGGTTAAGTGTAATGGCAATGACGCGAGGTGGCGTTATGCCTGAAAAATATTCGTGCGCAAGAGCCAATGCAGCTGCGCAGTTGAGGATGCCAAACGCTTTGGACCTCATTCGGCGTCAGACTTAGTACAGGCGCAGCTGGTTACGACCGGCTTCTTTGGCGTCATAGAGCGCGCAGTCGGCGCGTCGCAGCAGGGTTTCGAGTGTATCGCCGGGCAGGCAGAGGCAGGCGCCGGCACTGATGCCAAGCGCAATGGCGTCAGTTGAATCGCCCGCTGGCAGCGGATTCTGTGCCACGCTGCTGCATAGGCGCTGGCCTAGGGACTCGAGGAGCTGCACGTTGCAATCCTGCAGCAGGATCAGGAATTCATCACCGCCCCAGCGTGCCGCGCCGTCGTGGCTGCGGATCTGGGCGCGAATTAACTGGGCAATATGCTTGAGGGCGGCATCCCCCTGGGTATGGCCGTGCTGATCGTTGATATCCTTGAAGTGATCCAGATCGAGCCAGATAATGCCAAGGGACAGGTGGTTGCGTTGGCAGTGTGCCATCTCTTCCTGTATTTGTTCGGTCATGCCACGGCGATTGAGCAGTTCTGTCAGTGGGTCGGTGCGGGTGAGCGTTTCGAGGGCTTCGGTACGCTGTTGCACCTTGTGTTCCAGGCCCTGTCGGGACTCCAGCACGGATTCAGCCATGCGCTGGAACTGGATCACCAGGCGACCGATTTCATTGCGTTGCGCCTTTGGCAGTGACTGCGCATTGAAGTCACCACGCTGGACACCATCGATGGCCTGCTCAAGTTGACGCAGTGGGCGCAGAACAAGGTGCCCAAGTACCAGATTAAAGCTGAGCATGACGAGCAGTAACGTAATGCTGCAAATCAGCAGTATGCCGCTAAAACTGCTCAGCGGCAGCAGGGATTCGAAATCCAGCAGGGTAATTTCGTACCAGTCAATTTCCGGTATATAGGCAACGCCGGCCAGGTAGCGTTTACCGTTAAGATGGACAAAACGTGTGGTGACATCTGCGTCGGACCTGGCCAGCTCCGCCATGGCCGCCTTGATGTTGAGCACATCAGCGGGGTCGTCCAGCAGGCGTTCGAGGGTGTTGGCTGGGGTACCCGGATTGGAAATGGAGCCGTAGTCGATCAGGCTGGGGTCACTGTAGAGCTGGATGGCGCCGCGATGATCGACAAACAGGCTGGTAACATCCTGACCGCTGTCCTGCAGCACCTGGTCGATAAAACCGTCGAGTTCCATGCCGGTGCCGATCACGCCCAGAATCTTGTCGCCGTCGCGCAGTAGTACATCTATCCAGAGTTTGGTGACGCCAAGATCGACATCGGGGTTGACGTTCAGGTGCACGGTGCGCTGCTGATCAATGACATCATAGAACCAGCGATCCTTCGCTTTTTCCGGGTCCAGGGTGTAGCGCAGTTGCTGCCCGGCGTATTCGTTGGTCGCATTGTTGTGGTAGTAGTGGCCAGATTGCTGCAGGGCGACGAAGTAGCTGTTGTCAGTAAAGTTGAGGCGGTAGCTTTCCATCTCTTCGATAGCCCGGTTGAGCAACTGCGGGTCATCCGGGTTATTGGCCCAGTCGATGATATGGGAAGAGCTTGCGAACTGGCGCGAGAGCGCCATTTCTCGCAGGATGGGCTGCAGGGCCCTGGCCTTGTCGTAGAGGACCTGCTTTTCCGCGTAGCGCACGGCCCACTGGTCGATAATTTCTTCAGCCTGCTGTCGGGCCGAATACCAGATGGCAACGCTGGAAATAACGATCAGGGTAGCGCTAAACAACAGAAACCGTGGTTTTAAATTCATGGTTCGACTAGGCATTCCATTCGGGCGTGCAACCATCGAGAGTAACATGATTGAGACTGGGTACAATGCTGCCAAAGTCTGCGTGGCGCAATGAACCGGGTAATTGGCGTAGCGAGCGCTGCAATCCGGGTTTGATCGACGGCAGCTGGCATCAAGCCTGGGTATCGAATTGCAGCTTGGCAAGCTGTGCATAGAGACTGCAGGTCTGTATCAGTTCCTGATGGGTGCCCTGGGCAACCAGGCGGCCATGGTCCAGCACTGCGATGCGATCGGCCGACTGCACCGTCGCCAGACGGTGCGCGATCACCAGGGTGGTGCGTCCGCGCATCAGGCTTTCGAGTGCCAGCTGCACGGCGCGTTCGCTCCTGGCATCCAGTGCGCTGGTGGCTTCGTCCAGCAACAGGATAGGTGCATCGGTCAGGATGGCGCGGGCAATGGTCAAGCGCTGCTTTTGCCCGCCGGACAGGCCGCTGCCGGCATCCCCCAGGCGGGTCTGATAGCCCTGGGGCAGGGCGCAGATGAAGTCGTGGGCATGGGCGGCACGGGCTGCAGTTTCCACTTCCTGCTGGCTCGCATCAGGCTTGCCGTAACGTAAATTGTCATCGATGGTGCCGAAAAACAGCGCCGGTGTCTGGGACACCAGGGCGAAGCAGCGTCGCAGGTCGACCGGATCAAGCCTGCGGATATCAATGCCATCAACGCTAATATGGCCTTCACTGCAGTCGAAAAAACGCAGCAGCAGGTCGATGATGGTCGATTTTCCAGCCCCTGAGGGCCCCACCAGTGCCAGGGTTGTACCGGGTTCAATACGCAGGTTGATGGCGTCCAGGGCCGGGGTATCGGGGCGCCCGGGATAGATAAAGCCCGTGTTGTGCAGCTCTATGGTGCCGCTGATGTGCGCGGGGAGTCGCTGCAGACCCTGCGGCGGCGCTGTAATTTCATTATTGCTGGCCAGCAGTTCGACGATGCGCTCGGCGGCGCCTGCGGCCCGCTGCAGATCGCCGATGACTTCACTCACTGAGCCCACTGCCGCACCCACAATAACGCTGTAGAATACGAAAGCCGCGAGCTCTCCTGCGCTGATGCGCCCAGCTATTACATCCAGCCCGCCGACCCAAAGCATCAGCCCGACGGCGCCGAGCACCAGTACTATAACGATGCTGATCAGCAGGCCACGCTGTACGGCCCTTTGGCGTGCGACAGCAAAAGCCTGCTCCACTACGGTGGCGAAGCGTGCCTTGTCCAGCGACTGGTGATTGTAGGCCTGCACGGTCTTGATCTGCCCCAGCACTTCGCCAACATAGACGCCTACATCGGCAATGCTGTCCTGGCTGCGCCGGGACAGGCCGCGCACGCGTCGGCCAAACAGAATAATAGGCGCCACCACCAGCGGTACGCACAGCAGTACCAACGCGCTGAGCTTGGGGTTGGTGACAAAGAGCCAGACGGTGCCGCCGAGCATCATGATCAGGTTGCGCAGCGCCACCGACACCGATGAGCCGATCACTGCCTGCAGCAAGGTGGTATCGGCGGTGAGGCGTGATTGTATTTCGAGCCCGCGATTGCTATCGAAAAAACCGGGGTGCAGATCGATCAGGTGATTAAAGACCTGGCTGCGAATATCCGCCACCACGCGCTCGCCAAGCCAGGTGACCCAGAAGTAGCGCGCAAAGGTACCCAGCGCCAGGGCGACGACCAGCAGCAGAAATAGCTGCACATAGTGGCGCAGCTGAGCGGTGGAACCGGTACTAAAACCCTGGTCAATGATCAGTCGTACGCCCTGGCCGATCGATAGAGTAATGGTGGCGGTAAACAGCAGGGCGCCCAGGGCATAGGCAATCTGGCGTTTATAGGGGCGCAGATATTTCAAAATGCCCATGAGTGACGCGCGCGGGATGGGGGTCTTGCGGTGGCTGTCACCGGTCATGGGCGTATCTTCCTGATAGGAACGTAGTCTGCTGCTGAGCATTAAGCCGCCCGTCAATCCTGCGATACAACACCCCATGATGTCCATGAGTGCTTGCAGGCGCTTGAGTGCAGCGCGCCCCTGGCGTGCCTCGAAACATCGCTATAAAGTGTCTCTGTGCCCCGTCTGTCGCCAAGGCTCAGCGGCCTGCCGGCTGACTACTGATCTATTGCGCAAAAGCCGATTCTGCCTCAGGAGACTATCGTGAAAGTTGTGATACCGGATGATTATCAGCATGTGGTGCAGGGTTTGGAGTGCTTTTCCCGCCTGCGGGATTTCGAGGTTGAGGTTTACCACGACTCGGCTGCCAGCCTGGATACACTGGTGGAACGCTTTGCGTCTGCCGATGCGCTGGTGCTGACCCGTGAGCGCAGCTGTATTGATGACGCGCTACTGGCCAGGCTGCCGCACCTTAAACTGATTAGCCAGACCGGCAAGGTTGCTGCGCATATTGATGTTGCGGCCTGCCATCGCCGGGGGGTGGCCATTGCCGAAGGTACGGGGTCGCCGGTGGCGCCAGCAGAGCTCAGCTGGACGCTGATCATGGCGGCGATGCGCGGCCTGGTGCCGGCTATTAATGGGATGCAGCAGGGGCGCTGGCAGGTGAATATTGGCGACTGTCTGGCCGGCAAGACGCTGGGCATCTGGGGTTTTGGCAAGATTGGCCGTCGTCTGGCGCGCTATGCCGAGGCTTTTGATATGAAAGTGCTGGTGTGGGGGCGTGAGAATTCGCGTCGGGCCGCTGCTGAAATGGGTCTGGGTGTGGCTGCAAGCAAGGATGAGTTTTTTGTTCGCAGCGATGTGTTGAGCCTGCATTTGCGCCTGAATGCCGAGACTCGCGGCCTTGTGCACTATGAGGATCTGATTTGCATGAAGGCCGATGCGCTCTTTGTGAATACCAGCAGGGCGGAACTGGTGCAGGACGGCGCCCTGCAACGGGCGCTGCAGTTCGGTCGCCCAGGCCGGGCGGCGCTGGATGTGTATGACCAGGAGCCGGTTGTCGATGCGGATTACTGGGCGCTAAAAATGGACAACGTACTCTGCAGTCCCCACCTGGGATATGTGGAACGCGCAGGTTATGAAATGTATTTCGGTCAGGCGTTTGATAATCTGGTAGCCTTTTTTGGCGGTCGACCGGTGAACATTCTTGCGCCGCCGGCCGGTGAGAGCGGTTAGATCCCGCACCCTTTGCAACTTCGCGGGTATCCCGGTTCTGAGCTGTGCAGGTGGCATGCTGTAACTCTGTATTTATACCGTTATCTTTCGATCCCTGTACTTGGGATTCTCTACGCCCATCGGGTATCAGTCAGCGTTGGGCTGAACGGGATTCCCGTGGCGCAGTCTCATTGCTAAGCTTCAGTCTGAGATTAACCGAGGTAGAACCCATGAAAACTCACGCAATCGCAACTTTGGCGCTGCTGGGGGCACTGCAGCCTGCAGTGGTGCTGGCCGACAAGGCCATTTTCGCCGGGGGCTGCTTCTGGTGCATGGAGCAGGCGTTTCAGCCCCAGGAAGGGGTAACGGATGTGGTCTCCGGCTTTACCGGCGGTACTTTGGAAAATCCGGTGTATGACGGTAATCACGAAGGCCACTACGAGGCGATTGAAATTACCTACGACTCCAAGGTGATCAGCTACCAGCAGTTGCTGGATCTTTACTGGGTGAACGTCGATCCCTTCGATAGCCGGGGGCAGTTCTGTGACAAGGGGCCCAGTTACCTGAGCGCCATCTTTGTGCTGGATGACAGTCAGCGCGCCCTGGCAGAGGCATCACGCCAGCAGGTTGTGAAGGAGTTTGCCGACAGCACTGTGGTCACACCGGTGCTGGATGCCACGCGTTTCTATCCAGTGGTGGAAGGCCACCAGGATTACTACATCAAGAATCCTATCCGCTACCGCTACTACAAAACCGCCTGCAGGCGCGTTTCGCGACTGGAGGAAATCTGGGGTGAAAGGGCGGCACACTGAGTCATTGGGCGGCCGTGGAGCTCAGCGCCAAGGGGGTTTAGGAAGCCGATAAGAACCTTGAGCGGGTGCGGCCTTTCGGGGCTGTTGCCGGCGTGCGAGGCAAGCGTTACTCATTGCAGGTGCCGAAAAGCTGCATGATCTGTTCAGCAAGATTGAAGAGAGCTGAGAGACCGCTTTGATGCAGGGATGCCTTGTTCATCCCCCGGCTGCCAGAGTATTCTGCCAGCTTAGAATCTATGGATGGTTACGGGACTCACTATGCAACTTTACTATTCGGCGGCATCTCCCTTTGTGCGCAAGGTGCTGGTAACGGCCCATGAGCTGGGTTCGGCTGATCAGCTCGAACTATTGAATGCGGCGGCCAATCCGGTAGACCCCAATCTGACGATCGCGGCCTTCAATCCACTGGGGCAGGTCCCTACGTTGATAACCGATACAGGCGAAGTGCTCTGTGACAGTCGGGTCATATGTGAATACCTTGACAGCCAGGCCGGTGGCACGCTGTTTCCCCAGGGCGAGGCGCGCTGGGCGGCGCTGGTACTGCAGTCCCATGCTGATGGCTTGCTGGATGCGGCCCTGTTGGCGCGTTACGAGCGCATTACCCGGCCAGAAGTTCTGCAATGGGATGAGTGGGAAGCGGGTCAGATGGGAAAGATTAGTCGCACGCTGGATCTGCTGGAGCGCGATATCGCGCTAATCGAAGGTGCGAGTGGGCCCGCTGAACAGCGGCTCGATATGGGTACCATCGCGCTTGGATGTGCACTGGGATACCTGAGCTTTCGTTTTCCTGATTTCAACTGGCGCGAAGACCGTATAGGCCTTACTGCCTGGTTCGAGCGCTTCAGTCAGCGTCCGTCCATGCTGCAAACGGCGCCCAAGGGCTGAACAGCTGCTGCACGCTAAAACAACAAAGGCTGCCGAGGCAGCCTTTGTTGTGGAGTGGAGTTGTCAAGGGCAGCCGCTTTGAATATGAGGCGCCGGGCTCTAAACTCTTCCTAGCCCCTAGCCCCTAGCCCCTAGCCCCTAGCCCCTTACTTCTAGCTTCTAACCCCTGCTATCAGCCCTGATCGTCAGCGTAGAAGATGCCCTGGTTGATCAGCTGGGTCAGTAGTTCCAGCGCAGCGTCTATGTCCTCGCCCAGTTCCAGGCCGCCGCTGTTGCAAATGCCGCTGAAGAGCGGTTCCTGTGCTTCGGTGCCGGCATAACGGATTCCATCGGCAAAGAGTTCACAGCCGTTGCTGCTGCGCCGCCAGGCCAGGCGGGCGCCTTCGGTGCGGCTCAGGGTGCCGCCGGATTCCAGATAGGTACGCAGGTTTGCAGCGCTGACGGGCTCTTCGGGTTGCTGATCCAGATCCGGATACTTGGGCTCTGTCATGCAGCGGCCAAACCATTCGCCCAGCAGGGCATCGTCATTAATGTACTGGTTAAGGATGCCGCGCACCCGTGCCAGGGCATCGTCTCCAATCTGAGTGCTGTTGGCTTGTGGCTTCAGGTCGGGATCGCTGTAACGCAGTTCGTTGCTCAGGCGCTCACCGACAAAGTCAGTGAAGTTGCGCATGATTTCGCCATGGGAGGGCGCACGAAAGCCCACCGAGTAGGTCATGCAGCCATCACCCACGGCGATGCCGCTGTGCCCAAGGCGCGGCGGTACATAAAGCATGTCACCGGGCTCCAGAACCCAGCTTTGCTCGGCCTCCCATTCCGGCAGGATCATCACCGGGGCATCGCTGCGTTTGGGCGAGTCTGAGTTAAATTCACCGCCGACTTCCCAGCGCCGCTGGCCTGCGGCCTGTATCAGGAATACATCGTAGTTGTCATAGTGCGGCCCGACACCGCCGCCATCCACGGCGTAGCTGACCATCAGGTCATCCAGGCGCCAGCGCGGGATAAAGTCGAACTGTGCCATCAGTTCAGCCGCTTCAGGTACCCAGTGATCCACGGCCTGAACCAGCAGGGTCCAGTGGGACGGGGGCAGCTGGCCGAAATATTCTTCCTCGAACGGCCCTTGCTGCAGTTCCCAGTGATCACTGGCGGGATCCTGCAGCACTATGCGCGCTTCCACGTCCTCTTCGCAGGCCAGGCCTGCCAGGTCGTCGGCTTCGATGACCGGTTCCAGATCGGGAAAGGCCTGGCGGATCAGCAGCGGCTTTTTCTGCCAGTATTCTGCCAGAAAGCGTTCGGGGGTCAGGTCGCCCAGGTTAAGTATGTTCATCAGCGCTGTAGCAGCTCCTTTAATTCATCGACGGCGCCTTCAAGTTCAGCCATGATCTTGCGCTGATCCTTGGCTGCGATGGCCGCGACGCGGTTGTTGCCCACCAGGGTAACGCAGTGGCTGATGGTGCCCACGCAGCGTTCGATACCGGCGAGATTGAGTTGATAGTTCTGGGTACGTTCGGCCAGGTCGTGGATGCCGTTGCGTAACTCATCGGCCTGGCTCATCAGTGTCTTGATTTGGTTGTTCATGGTTCGTATCCCGGCAATGTTATCGGACAAATGTATACAGCTTGCATGCGTAGCAGCGAAGGCTGAGTAAAGCCCGCGCCACGGTTATCAAGACTAGCCCGCGGTGCCTTGTCGGGACAACAGCCCGACGGGTTGCGATGGCTGTTTTTCTGTCAGCTGTTTACTTTTTATGCTTGCCGAGCACTTCTGCCACCGATGTTGCAGAGGATGGCGCGCAGCCTGCCGGGGTTTGTGTCTTTCAGAGAGAATGACATCGATGTGATTTACTTCCTCTGCTTATCAAGGACTTCTTCCACTGAAGCCAGAATCCCCCGCAGCATGCCCAACTCACTCCGTTCCGGGCGACTGCGGTTGAAAAAACGGTGCAGTTTGTCGAGCACGCGGCCTTCGTGCTGCGGGATGATGAAATGAGTCATGCGCAGCACGCGCTCCAGGTGCTCGTAGAACAGCGCCATCTCACTCTGGCGCGGATAGGGGGCGCTTTCCTGCTTCGCGGCGGGCTGCTCGTGGGCCATCCAGACTTCATAGCTCAGTAGCTGGATCGCCTGGGCTACGTTGAGGACCGGGTATTCCGGGTTGGCCGGAATATAGACATGGAAGTTGCAGCGCTTGAGCTCATCGTTATGCAGCCCCATGGTTTCACGGCCGAAGACGATGGCGATTTCGCCGTCACCGGATTCCGCTGCGCATTTGATACCGCATTCACGGGCATCAAGCTGGGGCAGGTCAAAGGTGCGATTGCGCGCGCTGGTGCCTATCACCAGCTGACAGTCGGCGATGGCTTCATCGAGGCTGCCAACCACCCGGGCGCCATCCAGTACATCCTTGGCGCCGGCGGCACGGGAATCGGCATCGGGGTGAGGATACTCACGGGGTTCCACCAGCCACAGTTGCGTTAGCCCCATGTTTTTCATGGCGCGTGCAGCAGCGCCTATGTTGCCAGGGTGATAGGTGTTGATCAGTACAATGCGGATATTCTTCAGCATGGGAGTTCCGAAGGCAGTTCGGGTTATGCGTCTCTTGGCCTGGCTCAGACTGCGGCCACCATTAAAAACGGGGCCCAAGGGCCCCGTTTAACCAGCCCGAATCAATCAGATTGATTCGGCCTGTGCCACAGCATTACCGATGTAATTCTGTGGTGTAAGCGCCTTGAGGGATGCCTTGGCGTCGTCCGGCATATCCAGAGTGTCGATAAAGTTCTGGATGGTCTCGCGGTTCATGGTGTGACCGCGGGTCAGTGCCTTGAGCTTTTCGTATGGCTCTTCGATGCCATAGCGGCGCATCACGGTCTGAATCGGTTCGGCCAGAACTTCCCAGGCGTTCTCGAGGTCTGCATCCATGCGCGCGGCGTTCAGTTCCAGCTTGCTGATGCCCTTGAGGGCCGACTGGTAGGCAATCAGGCTGTGGCCAAAGCCCACTCCCAGGTTGCGCAGTACTGTTGAGTCGGTCAGGTCGCGCTGCCAGCGGGAGATCGGCAATTTGGCGGCCAGATGCTGCATGATGGCGTTGGCGATGCCGAGGTTGCCTTCGGAGTTTTCGAAGTCAATCGGGTTCACCTTGTGCGGCATGGTGGACGAGCCCACTTCGCCGGCAATGGTGCGCTGCTTGAAGTAACCCAGGGAAATGTAGCCCCAGACATCGCGATCGAAGTCGATCAGGATAGTGTTGAAGCGGCAGATCGCATCAAACAGCTCGGCGATGTAATCGTGCGGCTCGATCTGAGTGGTGTAGGGGTTCCAGTCAAGGCCCAGGCTGGTGACGAAAGTCTCGGCGTAGGCCTGCCAGTCGACATCGGGGTAAGCGGAGATGTGGGCATTGTAGTTGCCGACAGCGCCGTTGACCTTGCCGAGGAATTCCATCTGCTCCAGCTGCTTTAGCTGGCGCTGCAAACGGTGCGCCACGTTGGCCATTTCCTTGCCCAGGGTAGTGGGCGAGGCAGTCTGGCCGTGGGTACGGGACAGCATCGGCTGGGCGGCAAAATCGTGCGCCAGGGTGGCGATGGCATCTTTCACCTGCTGCATCTGATCCTGCATCACGGCCAGGCCGTTTTTCAGCATCAGTGCGTGGGACAGGTTGTTGATGTCCTCGGAGGTGCAGGCAAAGTGCACGAATTCGCTGATCTTGGCCAGTTCGTCGTTGCTGCCGAATTTTTCCTTGATGAAATATTCAACGGCTTTGACGTCGTGGTTAGTGGTGCGCTCGATGTCCTTGACGCGCTGGGCATCGGCTTCGCTGAATTCGCTGACGATAGCGTTCAGCTGGGCGTCTGTGGCAGCGCTAAACGGCTGCACCTCGACGATGCCAGGGTGGTTTGCCAGCTGTTGTAGCCAGCGGATCTCCACTTCGACACGAAAACGGACCAGGCCGAATTCGCTGAAAAAGGCGCGCAGGTCAGCAGTTTTGCTGCCGTAGCGGCCGTCGATGGGGGAAATGGCGGTAAGGGCAGAGAGCTCCATGAAACGTCTCGCTGTGACTGTAGGGTTAAAAAAGTGGGCGCATTATACCGGAAATGCAGCGCCCGCGTATGACTTATGCGCAGATCTGCAGACGAGTCACCCCGGTGAGGTGTATCAGCCTGCAGGTTCGCCTTACTGCGGCGCCTGCAGGCGCTGCAGTGAGGGCCGTACCCGGTGCTTGAAAAACAGCAGCTGCCAGCGGCGCCCGCCGACCTGTTGCCAGAGCATGGCGGCGCGAATTCCGGCCAGCAGCAGGGCGCGGATCTTGGCGGCGTTGTCGGCATTTTGCAGATGGCGCGGATCGCCACCCACGTTTATGCGAAAGCTGAAGGTGCTGATCGTTTCCTGATACAGGCTGGCGATATTGGCCACCACGTTGGTGTGGGTGAACACCGCCGGGTTGTCCATTAGATCGCCATCCTGGCCATTGAAATACTGCGCCTGCTGGCGAATCTGATCGATACGCTTGCCGAGGGTTGCGAGCATTTCCTTGTTGGATACGAGCTTTGCCTGCAGCGTGATCATGCTGAGCACATAGTTGATCAGGTTGCGATTCTGATCGCCCCGGCGCTTGTCGATAAAATCGCCCAGGGTTTTCAGGCCCAGGTGCAGGTTGTGGGGCAGGTCGTGGGCACCGCCGTAAATGTCTTCGGTGCAGCCGGGCTCGGTAACGAAAATGCTGTAAAGGCAGGCTTCAAAGCTGTTTTGCGGAATCATGCCGCGGGTTGCGATCTGATCCACCAGGGTGGCGGCCTGGCACATGGCGGCCAGGGCAATGGCCTGTTGATCCTGTTGGCGTGACATCTTAAGCGCTTACTCCGAACCGGTTTTACCCGTGGTTTCAATTACCCCGCCACCCAGGCAGGTCTCTGCGTCGTAGAACACTACGGACTGGCCGGGTGTGACGGCGCGCTGGGGCTGATCAAAACGCACCCTGTAGCCGCCATCCGTGTCTGCGTCGATCAAACAGTCCTGGTCGGCCTGGCGATAGCGCACCTTGGCCTTGCAACGATGGGGCAGGGGCGGGCACTGGCCGTTGATCCAGAAAATGTCGCTGGCCGTGAGCCAGTCGCTGAACAGCAGATCGTTCTGTTTGCCCTGGACGGCGACAAGCACGTTGCGATCCAGGTCCTTAAAGGCGGCAAACCAGGGTTCTTCCGGATGGTTTTTCAAACCGCCGATACGCAGGCCCTGACGCTGGCCCAGGGTGTAGTACATCAGGCCGCTGTGCTGGCCTATGACCTCGCCGTCCGGGGTTTCGATATCGCCGGGCTGGGCGGGCAGGTACTGCTTGAGAAAATCCGCAAAGCGCCGTTCGCCGATAAAGCAGATACCCGTGCTGTCTTTCTTGGCATGGGTCGCCAGATCGTGTTCTTCGGCGATGCGGCGTACTTCGGGCTTTTCGAGCTCGCCCACCGGGAACAGGGTCTTGGCCAGTTCAGCTTCGCCGACCTGGTGCAGGAAATAGCTCTGATCCTTGTTGTTGTCCAGTCCCTTCTGCAGGCGGGTGTGGCCGTCCTGATCCTGGCGGCGCACATAGTGGCCGGTGGCAATAAGGTCGGCCCCCAGCTCACGGGCGTAATCGAGAAAGGCGCGGAACTTGATTTCCCGATTGCACAGAATGTCGGGATTGGGCGTGCGACCCGCGCGGTATTCATCCAGGAAGTGCTCGAATACGTTATCCCAGTACTCGGCGGCAAAGTTGGCCTGATGCAGCTTTATCCCCAAGCGGTCGCAGACGGCTTGGGCGTCGGCGAGGTCCGCCAGCGCAGTACAGTATTCGGTGCCGTCGTCTTCGTCCCAGTTCTTCATGAACAGGCCCTCGACCTGATACCCCTGTTGCATGAGCAAAAGGGCTGAAACTGAGGAATCGACGCCGCCGGACATGCCGACGATTACTTTAGTGTGGGTGTGTTCGCTCATGGTGATGTCGGATCGGATCTCAGGGCAGAATGTTCTGTCACAAATTCAAGCGGATAACGCCGTCCCGCCAGATAGTCGTCAATGCATTGCAATACCAGCGGGCTGCGCAGCTGATCGCGGCGTTCATGCAGCTGGTCGCGGCTGAACCAGTGGGCGGCAATGATATCATCGTCCAGCTTGTAGTCTTGCTCGCACACAAGCGTTGTGGCGACAAAACAGAAGCGGTAATAGGTTACTCCGTTGGACGGCGCCTTGTAGGTATAGAGCCCAACCAGAGAATCGGGGCGTACCTGCCAACCGGTTTCTTCCAGGGTTTCACGCACGGCGGCCTCCACCAGGGTTTCGTCTTCCTCGACGTGGCCTGCGGGCTGATTAAACACTCGCCGGCCGTCGGAGTCTTCCTCAACCATAAGGAAACGACCATCCCGTTCGATGATGGTGGCGACGGTTGCGTGGGGCGTCCAGCACATCGGTTTTATATCCGCCAATTCAAGGGGTGCACAAGATAGCATTAATGCTATGATTTTTCCCGCCCGCAACAGGAGTCATGCATGAGTGATTTTATCAGTATTCAAACCGAGGACTTTGATATTGCCGGTCTGCACGCGCAGCTGCGTTCCGAGGATGCCAGTTGTGGCGCTATAGTCACCTTCACCGGCATTGTGCGCGAGCTTGAAGGCGCCGAACGGCTGCGGGGCATTTTCCTGGAGCATTACCCCGGTATGACGGAAAAGGCGCTGGCTAAAATTGTCGCCCAGGCTAGAGCGCGCTGGCCGCTGGGGCAGGTCTGCGTGATTCACCGCGTTGGTGAGCTGCTGGGTAACGATAATATCGTCTATGTTGGTGTTGCCTCACGCCATCGGGTGGCGGCGTTCGAGGCGGCACAGTTCATCATGGATTACCTTAAGCGCGATGCGCCTTTCTGGAAAAAGGAACTGTTGGGCGATGATGCGCGCTGGGTTGAGCAAAAGGGCACTGACCTGGATGCGGCGGAGAAATGGTGAGAGGCTAGAAGCTAGAAGCTAGAGGAAAGGGGCTAGAAGCTAGAGGAAAGGGGCTCTTGCATCTAGATCTAGATCTAGATGCAAGAGCCCCATGCGGTCGCCGGGGCTCTAAGGGCTCCATTGAGCGTCTGGTGCTGGTCTAGCGCCGCTTGGGTGTTTTTCGGCTGGTGGTTGTTTTTCCTCTGCTTTTTCCATTCGCGGGTTTCTTGCCGGGGCGTTTTTGTTCGCCGCCAGGCGCGCGAACTGTGGCATTGCTGTTGCTCTTTACGGCTGGCAGGGCTGCAATGCTGCGGTACTCTCCAGGCTTAAGGCCCTCCACTGACCAGCGGCCTATGGCGGTGCGTATCAGGCGCAGGGTCGGAAAGCCGACGGCCGCGGTCATGCGTCTGACCTGGCGATTTTTCCCTTCGGTAATGCGCAGTTCTATCCAGCTGGTGGCGATCTCTGCCCGTTGGCGGATCGGCGGATGGCGTTGCCACAATTTGGGGTCTTCAACGCGCTCGGCCTTGGCTGGAGCTGTGAAACCGTCCTTGAGCTCTACGCCCTTGCGCAGGGCCGCCAGCGCCGCTTCAGTGACCTCACCCTCGACCTGGGCCAGATAGGTCTTCTCCATTTTATGGCGCGGGTGACTCAGCTGATGCTGCAGGGCGCCGTCGTCCGTCAGCAGCAACAGGCCTTCGGAGTCATAGTCGAGCCGTCCGGCGGCATAGACGTCTTTCTGGCGAATAAAGTTGGCCAGCGTCTTGCGACCCTGATCATCGGTGAACTGGGTTAGTACCTGGAAAGGCTTGTTGAACAGGATCAGCTGGGACATGGGACCTGAAGGGCTATAGTGCGATAGCGGCAGAATTGCCTTTGTGTATACTCAGTCGGGCGATACTACTACGAATGTATTCACTGGAGTAGAGAATGGGATATCAGAAAATTCAGGTGCCAACCATAGGCGAAAAGATCACGCTCAATGCCGACTTTTCCCTGAATGTCCCCAACAACCCCATCATCCCCTATATCGAAGGCGACGGTATCGGTGTTGACGTTACCCCGCCGATGATAAAGGTGGTGGATGCTGCCGTCGACAAGGCGTACGGCGGTCAGCGCAAAATTTCATGGATGGAGGTCTATGCCGGCGAGAAAGCGACGCAAATCTACGATCAGGATACCTGGCTGCCGGAAGAAACCCTGGCCGCGTTCAAGGAATTTGTGGTGGGCATCAAGGGCCCGCTGACCACGCCTGTGGGTGGCGGCATTCGCTCGCTGAATGTGGCGCTGCGCCAGGAGCTGGATCTGTATGTCTGTCAGCGCCCGGTACGCTGGTTTGAAGGGGTGCCCAGTCCTTTGAAAAATCCGCAGGATGTGGACATGGTGATCTACCGTGAAAACTCCGAAGACATCTACGCCGGCGTGGAATGGAAGGCGGGTTCGCCGGAAGCCGACAAGGTCATTCGCTTTCTCAAAGAGGAAATGGGCGTTACCAAGATCCGTTTTGACGAGAATTGCGGTATCGGCATCAAGCCGGTGTCCCGCCAGGGCACACGGCGGCTGATACGTCAGGCGCTGCAGTACGCGGTAGATAACGATCGTGCCTCTGTGACTCTGGTCCACAAGGGCAATATCATGAAGTTCACCGAGGGCGCCTTCAAGGATTGGGGTTACGAGCTGGCTCAGGAGGAGTTCGGTGCTACTTTGCTCGACGGCGGCCCCTGGATGAGTTTCAAGAGTCCAAAATCTGGTAAGCAAATCGTAGTGAAGGATGTTATTGCCGACGCCATGCTGCAGCAGATATTGCTGCGTCCGGCCGAATACGATGTGGTGGCCACGCTGAATCTCAACGGTGACTATATTTCCGATGCGCTGGCCGCGGAGGTGGGGGGGATCGGTATCGCGCCTGGGGCCAACCTGTCCGACGAAGTGGCGATTTTTGAAGCCACCCACGGCACGGCGCCCAAGTATGCCGGCAAGGATCAGGTTAATCCGGGCTCCCTGATACTGTCGGCTGAAATGATGTTGCGCCACATGGGCTGGCTTGAGGCCGCGGATCTTATCCTCAAGGGTGTCGATGGCGCCATTGCTGCCAAGACGGTTACCTATGACTTTGAACGTCAAATGGAGGGTGCCACCTTGCTGAAAAGCTCCGAATTTGGCGATGCCATCATTGCTAGAATGCAGTGAGGCGGTGATGCAGGCTGTTAGGTCAGCATTAGGTAAGTGGTAAAAACACCTGCTAAAAACCAGTCGCCGGACTGGTTTTTAGCTGTCTGTAGCTGAATTTGAGGCTGAAACACCAAAACCCGCGGGCAGGTCTGGCTGCGTCGCGGGTTCAGTTCAATCAGTCAGTGGCAGTATGGGTGTGGGTCAGTTCGTGCCTATGGGCTTGATATTGACAGCATGGGTGCCCTTGGGGCCTGGCTGGGTTTCGAACTCGACCAGTTGTCCTGCCTTGAGGCTGCGATAGCCGTCTGACTGGATCGCCGAGTAATGGGCGAACAAGTCCTCGTTGTGGTCATCCGAAAGAATAAATCCATACCCTTTCGCGTTGTTAAACCACTTTACTTTCCCTGTCTGCATGCGCGAATTCCCCTAATTGACTGCCCTGAGCGCTTGTCTGCAGGAAACAAGCCTCAACTCCCAGACGCTGACTTGCTACAATGGTGAAGCGACCCGTGGGTGACTTCTTTACATTGAGGCAGGTACTGCTGATACTGGATCCCTCCTGCGTCACGGCAGTATAGCACCGGCTATCCGGGACGCTAATTGTCAGTCCCCAATTTCATCTACTGACCAAAGTAAAGGCTAACATTCAGGCATGAGCAGTTTCGTATCCGTCAGGCTTTCGTCTGATAATGACAATGATGGGCATGATGAGCAGCATGGCGATCATAATTCCGGGCTGGCCACTGAAGAGGCCAAGCCAAAGTTGAAGCGCCCGCCGATGTACCGGGTGGTTCTTATGAACGATGATTACACGCCCATGGATTTTGTGATCGAGGTGTTGATGATTTTTTTCGCGCTGGATCAGGAAAAGGCGACACAGATCATGTTGGCCGTCCATACTCAGGGTAAAGGCGTTTGTGGTATCTACACACGCGATGTGGCTGAAACTAAAGCCGCGCAAGTGAATCAATATTCAAGGGAAAATAAACATCCCTTGATGTGTGAAGTCGAAAGCGTCTGATCAGGAGTCCGCCATGCTTAACAGAGAGTTGGAAGAGACCCTCAGCGCAGCCTTCCGGGTAGCCCGGGACAAGCGGCATGAGTTCATGACGGTCGAGCATTTGTTGCTCGCGTTGCTAGATAACCGCGAAGCCCAGGGGGTACTGAACGCCTGTGGCGCTGATATCGCAAAATTGCGGCAGTCGCTGACCATCTTTATAGACGAGACAACACCGCTGTTGCCGGAGAATATTCCCAACATGGAAACCCAGCCCACGCTTGGTTTTCAGCGTGTACTGCAGCGTGCGGTGTTTCATGTGCAGTCGTCCGGGCGCCACGAAGTGACCGGTGCCAATGTGCTGGTGGCGATCTTCAGTGAGCAGGAGAGTCAGGCTGTTTTCGTTCTGCAGCAGCAGGGCGTAGAACGCATTGATGCGGTCAATTACATCTCCCACGGCATTTCCCGGGTTTCGGATCATGAAACCCCTGATCATGAGGTCTCGGTTGATTCCGAGGCGGGTGATGACAAGGACAAGAGTGCGTTGTCCAAGTATGCCGTCAATCTCAATGTTCTGGCGCAGCAGGGGCGTATAGACCCGCTGGTGGGCCGGGATGCGGAAGTTGAACGCGTCATTCAGATTCTTTCGCGCAGGCGCAAGAATAATCCGCTGCTGGTCGGTGAGGCCGGGGTCGGCAAGACCGCCATTGCGGAAGGTCTGGCCAAGCTCATTGTCGAGGGGCAGGTGCCCTCGGTGATTGCCGAAAGCGTGGTGTACTCGCTGGATTTGGGTGCGCTGCTGGCAGGTACCAAGTATCGCGGTGACTTCGAGAAGCGTCTCAAAACGCTGCTGGGCGAGATTCGCAGCCAGGAACACTCGATACTCTTTATCGACGAAATTCACACCATCATTGGTGCAGGCGCTGCCTCCGGGGGCTCCATGGATGCCTCCAATCTGCTCAAGCCCATGCTCAGCTCGGGCGAAATACGCTGTATTGGCTCGACGACCTATCAGGAATTCCGCGGCATTTTCGAGAAAGATCGTGCCCTGGCGCGTCGCTTCCAGAAGATCGACGTGCTTGAGCCCAGCGTACTTGATACCTACCAGATTCTGAAAGGACTGAAGAATCGCTTCGAGCAGCACCATCAGCTCAAATACACCGATGCGGCCTTGCGTGCAGCCTCTGAGCTGGCGGATCGCTACATCAACGATAAACATATGCCTGACAAGGCCATTGATGTTATCGACGAAGCCGGGGCCTATCAGCGCCTGATGCCGGAGGAAACCCGCAAGTTGCTGATAGACGTGCCTGAAGTGGAAATCGTGGTGGCCAAGATCGCGCGTATCCCGCCGAAAAGCGTGTCCGCATCTGACAAGGATCTGCTCAAAAAACTCGACTCCAATCTGAAAATGGTGGTGCTGGGTCAGGAGCAGGCGATCGATACGCTGTCGTCTGCGATCAAGCTGTCGCGCGCTGGCCTAAAAGAGGCCAACAAGCCGGTGGGTTGTTTCCTGTTTGCGGGCCCCACGGGCGTCGGCAAGACCGAGGTAACCTCGCAGCTGGCGCGGATTCTCGGTATTGAGCTGGTGCGCTTTGATATGTCCGAGTACATGGAGCGTCATACTGTATCGCGTCTGATCGGTGCACCTCCAGGTTACGTCGGCTACGATCAGGGCGGATTGTTGACAGAAGCTGTAACCAAGTCACCGCACTGCGTGCTCTTGCTCGATGAAATCGAGAAGGCGCACCCTGAGGTGTTCAACCTGCTGTTGCAGGTGATGGATAACGGTACTCTGACCGACAATAACGGCCGCAAGGCGGACTTCCGCAACGTGATTATGGTGATGACCACCAATGCCGGTGCCGAGGCGATGAGTCGGCCGTCCATTGGCTTCACACATCAGAATCATGCCAGCGATGGCATGGCGGCGATCATTCGCATGTTCTCGCCGGAATTCCGTAACCGCCTGGATGGCATCATCCAGTTCAAGTCACTGTCGCCGGATATTATCCGTGGCGTGGTCGACAAGTTCCTCACCGAGTTGCAGGCGCAGCTGGATGAGAAAAAGGTCGTGCTGCATGTGGATGATTCTGCCTGCACCTGGCTGGCGGAGAAGGGCTACGATGACACTATGGGTGCCCGGCCAATGAAGCGCCTGATTCAGGAACAGCTGAAAAAACCGCTGGCAGAGATGATTCTGTTCGGCGAACTGGCTGAGGAGGGGGGTACCGTGGAGATCAGTGTCGGTGACGATGGTGGTCTGGCGTTGCATGTAGTATCAGAGCAGCCAGAAGGCTGTCACTGATCTGATTTGACTGCAGCGGCTGGCTATTCTGGTCAGTCGCTGCTTTTGTGCTTTTCTTCCATCCGTATTCTGTCCCGACTGCTCTCTAAAGCGCTCCATTCAGAGTGCTCTTGCGCTTGACTGCGTTATTTTGCCTGTGGCGCCCCGTCGTACTGTATTGCGAAGCCTGAATGCGTCGCTTTTTACGCTTTGTTGCATGGGCGCATTAGTGCTTTCGAAAAACGACACAACCTATGGGGCACGGCTGAAGCGTGTGCATGGCAGTATCTGGTAGTCGTCAGGGGGCGAGGAATTTAACGCAGGAGTTCTTCGGAGAGGAGTCGCTCAGCACAGTGACAGCGAAGATGCTGCCACTGAAGCTGATAAAGCGGAAGAGAGCTGGGTAAGGCGTGCAATCAGCGGGCGCGGTAGACGATGCGACCTTTGCTCAGGTCGTAAGGCGTCAGTTCTACTTTGACTTTATCGCCGGTCAGAATGCGGATGTAGTTCTTGCGCATTTTGCCGGAAATGTGTGCTGTTACAACGTGACCGTTCTCGAGTTCTACGCGAAACATGGTGTTCGGCAGCGTATCGATGACGGTGCCTTCCATTTCAATGCTATCTTCTTTGGCCATTCAGTACCTACCTTGTTAAGGCTGTTGCTAACCCAGTCTTCCACGCTGATTTAATACGAATATTATCAGCGCTTCCCAGTGAAGCGCAGTATTCTGCCTTAAAAGCGGTGTTATATCAAAGAGATTCGCGTGCTGAGTTGATTAACGCAATGCACTCCAGTGTCCGTCGAGCAGTAATTGCAGCGGGCGGAAGCTAATCTTGTAGCTCATTTTATGGCATTGCTTCACCCAGTAGCCCAGATACAGGTAGGGCAGGCCCAGTTGGCGCGTCTGTTCTATCTGCGTCAGGATGCAGTAGGTGCCCAGGCTGCGCTTGGGTAGATCGGGGTCGAAGAAGGTGTATATGGCTGAAAGTCCCAGAGTGAGCTGATCGGTCACCGCAACGGCGAGCAGTTGATCATTCAGGCGTACTTCGAAGAAAAAGCTGCTGTCGTGGCCCTCCACCAGGAATGCCCGAAACTGTTCAATCGACGGCGGATACATGTCGCCGTCGGCGTGACGCGAATTGATATAGCGCGCGTAGAGGGCGTAATGCTCATCGGTCATGACCGGTGCCACGCGATTACAGGACAGGTCCCGGTTGCGATTCAGTACGCGCTTCTGGCTTTTGCTCGGGCGGCAGTTGACCACCGGGATGCGGACTGAGACACAGGCCTGGCAGCCTTCGCAGTGGGGGCGGTAAATATGCTTGCCGCTGCGGCGAAATCCGAGTTCAGACAGCTGGCTATAGGCGTCCGTACTGATGAGGGCCTGGGGGTCCACAAAAAGGGTGCGGGCCATGCGTCCGGGAATATAGCTGCACTCGTGTTCCGGCGTGGAGTAGAAGTGCAGCTGTCGCAGGGTAGTCACGGAGTCTTAGCCTCCAAATACGCTGGCATCGATATCGAATTTCCAGCTCGGACTGCAGGGAGTGTCGACAATTCGATCCAGTTCACGAAGAAAGGTTTCCCGTGTGATCTCTTCGGCTCCCAGAGTGACGAGATGCGGGTTGTGAACCTGACAATCAATTAAAGGATAGCCCCAGATTTTAAGTTGTTCGACCAGCCAGGCGAAAGCAATTTTAGAGGCATCAGTGCGGCGGCTGAACATGGATTCGCCAAAAAACATGCGCCCTGAAGCAATACCGTAAAGCCCTCCCGTCAATTCACCATCCTGCCAGACTTCCACTGAGTGTGCATGCCCCTTGTGGTGCAATTGGCGGTAGGCCGCGTGCATTTCCGGGCTGATCCAGGTGCCACTACTGCCAGCTCTGGGGGCTGCGCAGCCATCCATGACGGCGCCGAAGGCCTGATCAAAGGTTACCTGATAGTCGGAGCGTCTGAGGCGTTTGCGCAGGCTGCGGGAGATATGCAAGCGGTCGCTGTAGATAACGCAGCGCGGATCCGGGCTCCACCACAGAATAGGCTCTCCGGGGTTGTACCAGGGGAAGATACCATTGCGGTAGGCGTTGAGTATGCGCTCAGGGCTAAGGTCACCACCGGCTGCGAGCAGGCCGTTAGGGTCTTTGAGTGCCCGGGAGTTGGGGGGGAATTCGTGGGTGGTGCGAGAAAGCCAGGAAATCATCGAGGGTTCCCCGAGTGTCAGTCAGTGGGCAGGCCGCAGGGCCTGCCCGGGTATTGCTATGGCCATTGTGTCAGGAGCGTGGCTTACTTTTCCAGATCGTCGAGGTAACGCTCGGCATCCAGTGCCGCCATGCAGCCAAAGCCCGCCGATGTCACGGCCTGGCGGTAGACGTGGTCGCTAACATCACCGGCGGCGAAAACACCGGGAACGCTGGTGGCGGTGGCGTTGCCTTCGAGCCCTGAGCGAATTTTCAGGTAGCCGTCATGCATGTCCAGCTGGCCTTCAAAAATATCGGTGTTGGGCTTGTGGCCGATGGCGATAAAGACGCCGGCCAGCTCGATATCCTGGGTGCTTTCGTCGTCGGTGCTGCGAATACGCATGCCGGTGACGCCGGTGGCATCACCCAGAACTTCGTCCAGAGTGTGGTTCCAGACAATCTTGATGTTGCCGTTCTTGGCGCGCTCGAACAGCTTGTCCTGCAGGATCTTCTCGGAGCGCAGACTGTCACGACGGTGCACCAGGGTGACCTCGGCGGCGATGTTCGACAGATACAGCGCCTCTTCAACGGCGGTGTTGCCACCGCCGATAACGGCGACTTTCTGGTTGCGGTAGAAGAAGCCATCGCAGGTGGCGCAGGCGGAAACGCCTTTGCCCATAAAGGCTTCTTCGGATTCCAGGCCCAGGTACTGTGCCGATGCGCCTGTGGCGATGATCAGGGCGTCGCAGGTGTAGATACCCATGTCGCCCTTGAGGCGGAACGGGCGGCTGCGCAGGTCTGTTTCATTGATATGGTCGAACAGAATTTCAGTGTTGAAGCGCTCGGCGTGAGCCTGCATGCGCTGCATCAGCTCGGGGCCCTGCACGCCTTCGGCATCGCCAGGCCAGTTGTCGACATCGGTGGTGGTGGTCAGCTGGCCGCCAGCCTGCATGCCGGTAATGATTACCGGGTTAAGGTTTGCCCTGGCAGCGTAAACGGCGGCCGTGTAACCGGCGGGGCCGGAACCAAGAATAATAAGACGGTGGTGTTTGACTTCGCTCATGTTAGATCCGTGTCGATGTTAGATGAGATGTAAAATAAAAAGTCTGATTCGGTACTTGATGGATGGTGCCGCAAGCCGGGCGTGCATGTTCTGTGACTGTAAATAGCCGGTAGCTGCAAATTAGCTGCAGCGCGCTCATAGTGTTGGTCACAGATCGGTGCTGTTCGGGCGGGCTCCTGTCTGCTTTCATTGTGAAAGCCCACTGTGCAAAGTGGCAGGCTTTCAAGATGAGGGCAGAGGATACTGAATTCAATCCCTGGCAGATACGCTGCTGTCTGGCAATATGAGTACTCTGGCTCTGTTCAGCCGGCTGTCAGAATTGCCCTGTATAGTCGTTGCAATGGGGTGCAGCTATCGCGTTTTGTCTGCGGTGTGCTGATTCAGTAACCACAAGCGCCGCGTCGCGGGTAACTATCGCTTATTCATGTCTTTGCATCAATAGCGAGTCAACCCAAACCGCCAATTGTGGTATGTTGTTGGCCTGAAAAATCGGGCTAAATTAAGGGCTTGTTGTTTGAGTGAACAGAATTTGAAAGCATCGCTGTCGTTTACGGAACTGCTGGTGCGTATAGCCAAAGAATCGGCGCTGATGTTGGTGCTGGGTGTCTGCCTTTATCTGATGATCGCGGTGCTGGGATATGACGGCCGGGATCCGGGCTGGTCCCATCTGGGCTATCAGCCCGAGGTGAGGAACCTCGCCGGTACCGCCGGTGCCTGGGTCGCTGACTGGTTGTTTTCCTTCTTTGGAATTGGTGCCTGGTTGGTGCCTGTATTGCTTGCCTATCCGTCCCTGCGCTTTTTGCTGCGTCGCAAGGTTAGCCTGCTTGATGGCATGCCGTACCTGATTCTGCGCGCCAGCGGTGGCCTGCTGTTCGTGGCCGGGCTCTGTGCGCTGGCATCTCTGCATCTTTCCAATACCGTACTTGAGTATCCTTTTACCGCCGGCGGCCTGATCGGTCAGGCGTTGTCTGACTGGATCGTATCCTGGTTCAGTGTGCTGGGCGGGTCTGTCGTACTCTGGACCCTGATGCTGGTGGGGCTGACCTGCTATGTCGAAGTGTCGGTTGGCCAGGCACTGGACTGGATAGGGCGCGGATTGCTGAGCATACCCGCGAGGATAGCGTCCCTGGGGCGCTTGAGCGCGCGCCGTAGTCCTCGAGGCGGTGCTAATACGGACACTACTGTCGCTGCTAAGCCCACCGTTGCACCTGGCTATAGCAGCAGCGTGTCCAGTGCGCGCGTGCGCACTGAGCCCTCTGGCGCTGAGCCTTCACAGGGCGCAATCGCGCAGACTCCTGCGAATAAGAGCACAGCAGTACCGGGCTCTGCATTCAGCGGCCTGACTGAAGAGCAGGCGCCGCTGTTCCTGACACCTGAATTTGCCGATGAAGATGCATCTTTATCGCCACCCCAGGCACAGGGGCGTAGCAGCGAGACTGCAACTGGCCGCCCCGCGCCTCGGCCTGAGCGTGTAGAGCCGAGCTTTTCGTTTGAAGAAAGCTCTGCTGCCAGAACAGCCCCGCAAGATCTGCACGACAACGCACGTCAGGATTACAGCGATTATGCTGATGCACCTTTCGCTGTTGAGCCGGCTATGCCGAACTCTACCGCTGCCAGTGCTGTCGCACCGGGGCCTGTTGCCGTATCCCAAGTGCTGGATACCGCAGCAGGCCGTATGGCGCCGCCAGTTGATACGGCAGGGCAGGGGATGGATGAGGCGGTGCGCAAGGGGGTGCGCATAGTGCCGCTGGCTGAGGCTCACAAGCCGATGCAGGACAGCGACCTGGGGCTTGATCATGATCAGCGCTCCACGGGTTTGCGGCCCGCGCGACAGCAGGTGCCCTCGCTGGATCTGCTGGACCCGCCTGAATTGCATCAGGAACAGGGGTATAGCGACGATCAGCTCGAAATGATGTCACGCCTGCTGGAACACAAACTCAAGGATTTCGGTGTAGTTGCCGAAGTGGTGGAAGTGAATCCAGGCCCGGTTATCACGCGCTTCGAGCTGCAACCGGCTCCGGGCGTTAAGGCCAGCAAGATTACCAATCTGGCGAAGGATCTGGCCCGCTCCATGGCGGTACTTAGCGTGCGCGTGGTTGAGGTCATCCCCGGCAAATCGGTGGTGGGTATCGAGATACCCAATGAATCCCGCCAGACGGTGCGCCTGAGTGAAGTACTGAACTCCAAACCCTATCGCGAGGCTTCGTCGAAGCTGACGCTGGGGTTGGGTAACGACATCGCCGGTAACCCGGTGGTAGTGAACTTGGCCAAGATGCCCCACCTGCTGGTGGCCGGTACCACGGGGTCGGGCAAGTCAGTGGGCGTCAATGCCATGCTGCTCAGCCTGCTGTTCAAGGCCACGCCCGATGAAGTGCGCCTGATGATGGTCGACCCCAAGATGCTGGAGTTGTCGATCTATGAAGGTATTCCGCACCTGCTGACGCCGGTTATTACCGACATGAAGGAAGCCGCTGGCGGTCTGCGCTGGTGTGTGGCCGAAATGGAACGGCGCTACAAGCTGATGGCCAAGATGGGGGTGCGTAATCTGGCGGGCTTTAACGAGAAGTTGCTCAAGGCGCAGGACCAGGGGCAGCCGATCAAGGATCCGCTGTGGAACCCGGAACAGGAAGGTCTGCCGTTTGATACCCCGGCGCCGGCGCTCGAAACCCTGCCTTACATAGTGGTGGTGATCGACGAGTTTGCCGACATGATGATGATCGTCGGCAAGAAGGTCGAAGAGCTGATTGCCCGTATCGCCCAGAAGGCACGTGCGGCGGGTATTCACCTGATCCTGGCGACACAGCGCCCATCGGTGGATGTTATAACCGGCCTGATCAAGGCCAACGTGCCGACGCGTATCGCCTTTCAGGTGTCCTCCAAGATAGATTCGCGCACCATTCTGGATCAGTCGGGTGCGGAAAACCTGCTGGGCAACGGTGACATGCTGTACCTGCCGGCCGGTGTCAGCGTACCTAACCGCGTGCACGGTGCCTTTGTGAGTGATGATGAAGTACACCGTGTCGTGGAGGCCTGGAAACTCTACGGCGCGCCCGCCTATATCGACGACATTCTGAACGATCCGTCTGAAGGCGGCGCACCTTCTGCCGGCCTGTTTGATGATGAGCAGGATGCGCTTTATGACGAAGCCGTTGCCTTTGTGCTTGAAAGTCGCAAGGCATCGATTTCGAGCGTCCAGCGCAAGCTTAAGATTGGTTACAACCGCGCCGCCCGAATGATTGAAACCATGGAAGCTGCCGGCGTCGTAACGTCGGCAGGCAGCAATGGTCAGCGCGAAGTGCTCGCGCCACCACCACCGAGAGATTGATTATGAAACAATTAGTTGCTGTTGGTTTTGCAGGTTTTTTGTCGTTATTTTCGGCGCCGCTTTGGGCGCTTGAAGCGGATACCAAGTTGCAGCAGATGCTGCAGGGCTACGATACTTTCAGTTCCGAGTTCGAGCAGTTTTCGGTGACGGATAATGGTCAGCGCACCGAAGCGACCAACGGCACTCTGGTGCTGCGCAAGCCCAATCTGTTCCGCTGGACCAGCGAAGAACCCTTCCCACAGGTGATCGTCAACGACGGCACCTACCTGTGGATCTACGACCCCGATTTGATGCAGGTTACGCGCAAGCCCTTTGATGCCAGTGGCAACAGTGCGCCGGCGCTAATTCTGAACGGCCAGATCGATCGCCTGGGGGAGGACTTCACCATCACGCTGGTAACTGAATCCGGCAGCGAGGCGCTGTTTGAACTGCTGCCGCGCAACGAGCAGAGCACCTTTACCCGTATCCGGCTGTTGTTTGTCGAAGAACAGATTGGTCAACTGATGCTGGAAGACTCCCTCGGTCAGCGCACCACCATCCAGTTTCATAACCAGCAGCAGAACCCGACACTGGGTGCCGACCTGTTCAGCTTTGATGTGCCCGATGGCGCAGATCTGATACTCGATCCGGGTGCCTGATGGACGATTTGTTTGCCGATAACACGCCGGGATACGAGCCACTGGCGGCCCGTATCCGTCCCCGCAATCTTGATGAATACGCCGGCCAGCAGCATCTGCTGGCCCCCGGCAAGCCGCTGCGTCTGGCGCTGGAGCAGGGCGTTGCCCATTCGATGATCCTCTGGGGGCCGCCCGGTGTCGGCAAAACAACCCTTGCGCGGCTTATGGCCAGGCAGATTGATGCCCATTTCCTGACGCTCTCGGCGGTGCTCTCCGGGGTCAAGGATATCCGGGCAGCGATCGAGGAAGCGCGTGCCTACAAGGCCCAGTCGGGACGCAAAAGCATCCTCTTTGTGGACGAGGTGCACCGCTTTAACAAGTCGCAGCAGGATGCCTTTCTGCCCTATATAGAAGACGGCACCTTTATTTTTGTTGGCGCGACCACCGAAAATCCGTCGTTCGAACTTAATAACGCACTGTTGTCCCGCGCCCGCGTCTATCTGTTGCGTAGCCTGGAGGCGGCGGATCTGATGGGTCTGTTGCACCATGCGCTCAAGGATAGCGAGCGCGGTCTGGGGAAACGCCGCCTCGATGTCGCCGATGGCGTGCTGCAGCAGATTGCGGTGGCGGCCGATGGCGATGCACGGCGGGCGCTGAATTTGCTGGAGATTGCCACCGATCTGGCCCAGCCCGATGGCGACGTTGAACGCATTGATGAGTCGGTCATGACGGAGGTACTCGGTGCCAGCGGGCGTCGCTTCGACAAGCAGGGTGACCTCTTCTACGACATGATCTCGGCGTTTCACAAGTCGGTACGCGGCTCGTCGCCGGACGGTGCGCTCTACTGGTATTGCCGCATGCTTGATGGCGGCTGTGATCCCCTCTATGTGGCGCGCCGTCTGGTGGCCATTGCCTCTGAAGACATCGGTAATGCTGATCCCAGAGCCATGCAGGTCGCACTGTCCGCCTGGGATGCCTTTGAACGGGTGGGTCCTTCTGAAGGCGAGCGTGCCATTGCCCAGGCGGCGATTTACTGCGCCAGTGCGCCCAAGAGCAATGCGGTCTACCGGGCTTTCAATCAGTGTCGCGCCGACGTGGCCGCCGATGCCAGCCTTGAGGTGCCGGTACACCTGCGCAATGCGCCGACCAAACTGATGAAGGATCTGGGTTATGGCGATGAGTACCGCTACGCCCACGATGAAGAAGGGGCTTACGCAGCGGGTGAGGTCTACTTGCCGGAGTCGATTGCCGATCGGCGCTACTACGAGCCGAGCCGGCGTGGTCTGGAGCAGAAAATTGCCGACAAGCTGGATCACCTGGCCAATCTCGATGCCCAAAGCGCACGGCGTCGTTATGCGCCCAAGTGACCTCACTTTGAGCGTTTTATCTGCAGAGATAGCGTTTTTGCCGGTCTGAACTGAAATGAACGCCGCAATGGCAAAGGATGAGTCATGCTGCACTTGATAGCGATTGCCACCGGGGGCGCCCTGGGTGCGCTGGGGCGTTACTGGATCAGCGGTCTGCTTAATAATGCCCAGGGCCGTTTCCCCCTGGGCACACTGCTGTGCAATGTCGCGGGCTCGCTGTTGATGGGCGTGCTCTTCGTGCTGGTGCTCGAAAAGGCGCGCCTGAGTCCTGAATTACGTCCCCTGCTGATGGTCGGCTTCCTCGGCGCATTCACTACCTTCTCCACCTTCGCGCTGGAATCAGTGGTGATGCTGCAGGAGGGGCATGTCATGTCCGCTTTAATCTATGTATCATTGAGCGTTATTCTGTGCCTTGCCGCCCTTTATGTCGGCATGACGCTAACCCGCCTGCTGTGATTTAAAAGGTGCTTTGAGAACCCATGCTAGACCCTAAATACGTCCGCTCCAATCCAGAAGAAGTCGCTCAACTGTTAAAGAAAAAGGGCTTCGACTTTCCCGTCGAGCGCTTTAGCGAACTGGAACAGCAGCGCAAGGAAGTGCAGGTCACCACCGAAAACCTGCAAAGTGAACGTAACAGCCGCTCCAAGCAGATCGGCAAGGCCATGGCTGCGAAGGAGGATGTTGCGCCCCTCAAGGCTGAAGTTAAGGCCCTGGGCGAACAGCTGGACGCCGCCAAGCTGACCCTGGCTGATCTGCAGGCCGCACTCGATGATTTGCTGCTGGGCGTGCCCAACCTGCCGGATGCGAGCGTCCCTGAAGGCCTGAGCGAAGATGACAATGTTGAAGTACGTCGCTGGGGCCAGCCGCGCAACTTCGATTTCACCCCCAAGGATCATATTGATCTGGGTGAGCAGCACGGCGAGCTGGATTTTGAAACCGCCGCCAAGCTGACAGGTGCACGCTTTGCCGTTATGAAGGGCAAGATTGCCCGCATGCACCGGGCACTGATTCAGCTGATGCTGAATACGCATACCGAAGAGCACGGCTACACCGAAGTCTATGTGCCCTTTATGGTCAATGCGGATTCTCTGTACGGCACCGGTCAGCTGCCCAAGTTCGAGGCGGACCTGTTCAAGGTTCCCTTCGGTGATCGTGATTACTACCTGATCCCGACCTCCGAAGTGCCGGTGACCAACCTGGTGCGCGACGAAATCGTGCCGGCTGAGCAGATGCCACTGCGCTTTACCTGCCATACCCCCTGTTTCCGTTCGGAAGCGGGCGCCTCCGGCAAGGACACCCGTGGTCTGATTCGTCAGCACCAGTTCGAAAAGGTCGAGCTGCTGCAGCTGGTTGAGCCGTCCAAGTCCTGGGAGGCGCTGGAAGAATTGACCGGTCACGCCGAGAAAATTCTGCAGCTGCTGAACCTGCCGTACCGCGTTATCACGCTCTGTGGCGGCGATCTGGGCTTTGGCGCGGCCAAAACCTACGATATCGAAGTCTGGGTGCCGGGTCAGGACAAGTTCCGCGAAATCTCCTCCTGCTCCAACATGCTGGATTTCCAGGCGCGGCGCATGAAAGCACGCTGGCGCAACCCGGAAACCGGCAAGCCCGAGCTGCTGCACACGCTTAACGGTTCGGGTCTGGCTGTGGGTCGCACCCTGCTGGCAGTGCTGGAAAACTACCAGCGCGCAGATGGCAGCATTGAGGTGCCTGAGGTGCTGCGCCCGTACATGGGCGGCGTTACCGAAATATAATGGCTAGCAGCCTGTCGGACTTGCCACTGATCTACTGCGGAAAAGCCGAATTTGGCCATTTTTCGTGCTCTTTTTTACTCGTCGCAGGCTCCTCGGTCTGCGACCCCGCTAAAGCGGTTCTTTCCACTTCGTTTCAAGTGTTAAATAGAACCACTATTTGCCTTAAAAGAGCTCAAAAACTGCCTCAAGTAGGACTTTCCCTCGCTACGATCGGCCAAGTCCGACAGGCTGCTAAGCGGCACGTCACGACGATCTGTCGTGGCGTGTCTGCGCTTTGTCCCGGTCTTTTTTCCCGCCTCGTTGTATCTCGCGTCTGAATTGAATTCGAAGAGCCCGTTATGAAAGCACGCTATGACATTCTGATCGTCGGCGGCGGCATGGTCGGTGCGACCCTCGCCTGTGCGCTGGGAAACAGCCCCTTGTCGGTCGGCTTGATCGAGCATGATTTTGCAGTGCCCTTTGAGCCCGATCAGCCTTACGACCTGCGGGTGTCGGCCCTGAGCGCTGCATCCCGCAACATATTGCAGACCCTGGGTGTCTGGGACGGTATCAGCAGTCGGCGTCTGTGTCCGTACCGCCGCATGAAGGTGTGGGAGGCGGATGAAGTGCGTGCTGCCACCGAATTTACTAGCGACGAAATTGGCTGCAGCGAGCTGGGGCATATCGTTGAAAATCGCGTGGTGCAGCTGGCTTTGCTGGAACGGGTGCGCAGCTTTGCCAATATTGACCTAATTTGTCCGGCCCGAACCGAACATATCGAGTACGCGCCCGGCAGCAGCCTGGTGCGACTCGCCGATGGACGCGAAGTGCTAGGGCGCCTACTGGTGGCAGCGGACGGCGGCCAGTCCCGCGTGCGCCAGGCCGCGGGTATCGGTGTAACGCAGTGGGACTACGACCAGCACGCGCTGGTTGCCAGTGTTCAAATCGGGTATGAGCAGCAGGACATTACCTGGCAGCAGTTTACGCCAACCGGGCCCCTGGCCTTTCTGCCACTGGGGGGTAATCATGCCTCACTGGTCTGGTATGGCAAACCTGATACTCTTAAAGCCCTTATGGCGCTGGATGATGCGGCGTTCTTGCAGCAGGTTGAGCTTAACTTTCCGGCAAGTCTCGGGCAGATCGATAAGGTGTTTGCGCGTGGATCTTTCCCGCTGCGGCGTCAACATGCCCAGCGTTATGTCGGCGAGGGTGTGGCCCTGGTGGGGGATGCGGCGCACATGATTCATCCGCTGGCCGGGCAGGGCGTGAATATCGGTCTGCTGGATGCAGCGGCTCTGGCCGAGGTGATCGTCCAGGCCCAGGCGAGTGGGGAACCCTTTGGTGCGGCCCAGGTGCTGGCGCGGTACGAGAAGGCACGCCGGCAGCACAATCTGATGATGATGCAGCTGATGGATTCGTTTTACCGTGTCTTCAGCAACAGTAATCTGCCTTTAAAACTGCTGCGCAATCTGGGTCTGGGGCTGGCGGAACGGCTGGCGCCTGCCAAGCGCAAGGTCATCCGCATGGCCATGGGGCTGGAAGGTGACTTGCCGGCTCTGGCGCGGGGAGAGGCGATCATTCGAGAATAGCAGCCTGTCGGACTTACCACTGATCTATTGCGGAAAAGCCGACTTTGGTCATTTTCTGCGCTCTTTTTCGTTAAATAGAACCACTATTCGTCTCAAAAGAGCTCAAAAACTGCCTCAAATCGGACTTTCCCTCGCTACGATCGGCCAAGTCCGGCAGGCTGCTAGGCGAGAGTCTTGAGTGCAGGCTGCTAGAGCGAAAAATAGCTACAGTGCTCGCAGGCTTCTTACGGGACCAAGGGTGGTGATCGCCATGGATGGCGGAAGTCCTGAACATAAACCCAGCTCTGGTACGTCCTGTACCCGCAGGATAAATACGTCCATTTTACAGGCCGTTCCTCGGCTTAGGCATCCTGCGTCGCTCTAACTCCTACATCCCTGTAGTCGTGTGCATCCATGCGCCCACGGCATCACCGCCATGGATGGCGGAAGTCCTGAAAATGCAGGAGCAATTGTCAGGGACCGTTCATCCTGAACATAAACCCAACTCTGGTACATAAGCTACATGGATGTAGTGAATGCAGCTTCTGCAGGAGCAATAAGCTGCCCTGTACCCGCAGGATAAATACGTCCATGTATAAAAAAAGGGCTACCCGAGGGTAGCCCTAAAAAGGTCTGGCAGGGCCAGACCTGAGTGGTTGAGGACGTGGATCCTCAGGGAACAACTTTACGCAGCGGTAGTCGCAGCAGGTGCAGCGGCTTTGCGCGGAGCGGCCTTGACAGGCGCCTTTTTCTCAACTTCTTCAGCGACTGGGGCAACTGGAGCAGCGATGAAAGCGCTCATGTCAGCGAACTTGCTCAGATCGGTGAATTTGCTGAAGTCAGCGAATTTGCTGAAATCGGTGAACTTGCTCATGTCAGTGAACTTGCTGAAGTCGCCGAACTGATTTGTTGGCAGTTCAGACATTTCAGTGATGCTTTTCTCAACGATTTCGCTCAGCTGATCCTTGGCTTCAGTCAGAGTAGCGATTTCCTGCTCTGCAACGTTGGTCAGTTTTGATTCCAGGGTCTTGAAGAACTGAACCTGCAGTTCTACGGCAGACTTGGGTTCCTTGACAGCAGTCAGAGCTTTCATCTGAGCGATGCTGCTGTTGAACAGGTCAGTGACGCAGGCAGACTGCAGGGCGAACAGTTTTTCGGCCGCTTTTTTGTTGATCTCGGTGATATCAACAATAGGCTGCATTTTATCTTTCATGTCTTTCATAATATCGTTGTACATGGTCTTTACCTCAATTGAGTATTGGCGGCGTTAACTGGAATCAAATTTGTGCGTTGCAGCAATTGAGATCAAATATAGAGCGAGCCCATCGCTCTGTCAATCCAAAATGTTGCGCTGCACAAAATATTTTTTTAAGACCTAATGGCACTGATATCCCAGTGTTCAGCGGTATTTTCAGAGTTCAGGGGTTGCCTGGGCGCTGTTACAACGCAGATGCGTACAGCAGGTTGGCGGGTTCTGAACACCTTGCCTTGCACGGGTATCGGCGCCAATCTAGCACTTCAATGCAACAGTTTTTTGAAACCGGGCGCAGAGCCTATAGAATGGGTCTTTGCGTTTTTCATCAAGGTCGCAGTGACGACCACGGACAGGTTGAGGCACATCGCTTTCATGCAGACACAGAACTGTCATTCCAGCTTTCGTTTTCTCCGCAGTGAAGTTATAGAGTCACTGAACATTGAAATGGCTGAGTATGAACATCAGCAAACAGGCGCGCGGCACTATCACATCGCCGCCGATAACGAAGAAAATGTGTTTCTGGTGGCGTTTCGCACCGTGCCGATGGATTCCACCGGCGTAGCCCACATGCTTGAACACACGGCACTGTGCGGTAGCAAGCGTTACCCCGTGCGTGATCCCTTCTTTATGATGACGCGCCGCTCGCTCAATACCTTTATGAATGCCTTCACCAGTTCAGACTGGACGGCCTATCCCTTTGCCAGCCAGAACCGCAAGGATTACTTCAACCTGCTGGATGTCTATCTGGATGCGACCTTCTTTTCGCGCCTTGATCCGCTGGACTTTGCCCAGGAAGGTCATCGCATGGAATTCAGCGAAGCCGGCAATCCGGATTCACCGCTGGTCTACAAGGGTGTAGTACTGAACGAGATGAAAGGGGCCATGAGCTCCGCCGTCTCGACCCTGTACCAGACACTGGGAAAACATCTGTTTCCGACCACCACCTACCATTACAACAGCGGTGGTGATCCTGAATGCATTACGGATCTGAGCTACGACGAGCTGCTCGAGTTTTACCGCAGCCACTATCACCCCAGCAATGCCGTCTTCATGACCTTCGGCAATATTGCGGTGGAAGAGCTGCAGTCACGCTTTGATGGTCAGGCGCTGGCGCAGTTCGAACGTCTGGACAGCCATATACAGGTGAGCGACGAAAAGCGCCTGCATGCGCCTATTCGTGTAGAGGAAGCCTATGCACTGGACGAAGAAGACCTGTCCGGCAAGACCCACCATGTGATGGGCTGGCTGCTGGGGCAGTCGATCGATCTTGAAGCGCAACTGCGTGCTCACCTGCTGTCCCGCGTGCTGCTGGACAACAGCGCTTCGCCGCTGCGCCATGCGCTGGAATCCAGTGAGCTGGGCAGTGCGCCGTCACCGTTGTGCGGGCTGGAAGATTCCAACCGTGAAATGAGCTTCATGTGTGGCCTGGAAGGCAGTGACCCGCAGCACGCCGATGCCTTTGAAAAGCTGGTGCTCGATACATTGAAAGAAGTGGTCGAGAAGGGCGTGCCCCAGGAAATGCTCGAAGCGCAGCTGCATCAGCTGGAACTGTCACAGCGTGAACTCAGTGGCGACGGTTATCCCTATGGCCTGAATCTGATCATGTCGTCCATCTCCGCAGGTATTCATAACGGCGACCCGATTGCCGTGCTGAACCTGGATCCGGTGCTGGAAAAACTGCGTGAAGACATCAAACAGCCTGATTACATCCAGTCCATGGTGCAGGAGTTGCTGCTGGATAATGCCCATCTGGTACGCTTGTCCCTGCGCCCCGACAAACAGCTGGCAAGCCGTCGGGATGCGGCGGAAGCGGCGCAGCTGGAAGCTATTCGTGTTCAGCTGAGCGATGCTGAGAAGCAGCAGATCATTGCGCAGACCGAGGCGCTGGAAGCCCGCCAGATGCAGGTAGATGACGAGAGCATCCTGCCCAAGGTCGGTATCAGCGATGTGCCGGTAGAAATGAAAATACCGCAGCCCCAGGTGCAGCTGCAGCAGCCGCAGCCGCTGGCACTGGAGGCCTATGCCCAGGGCACCAATGGCCTGGTGTACCAGCAGCTTATTATCGATCTGCCGGCGCTGGATGAGCAGGAACGCCGTTTGTTGCCGCTCTTCACCCACTGCCTGACTGAGCTGGGCTGTGGCGAGCGTGACTACAAGCAGAACCAGCAGTATCAGTCTCAGGTGTGCGGCAGCATCGGTGCCTACACCGAAGTGCGTGGCGCGGTGGATAATGAGCAGCAGGTCAGCGGTTTCCTGGTGTTGTCCGGCAAGGCGCTGGCCAGCAAACAGCAGGAGCTGGTTGATCTGATGCACGAAACGCTGCAGGTCGCCCGCTTTGATGAACTCAAGCGTTTGCGTGAAATCGTCGCCCAGACCCGTACCCGCAAGGAGCAGAGCATCACCGGTCAGGGGCATGCACTGGCCATGACCGCGGCGGTGGCCCGCATGAGTCCAGCGGCCCAGTTGGGTCATGAGACCCGTGGTCTGGAGAGCATTGGCTTTATCAAGGCCCTTGATGCGTCCCTCAAGGATGACAGCGCCCTGGCACAGCTGGCGGCGCAACTTGAGGGCATCAAGCATAAACTGCAGGGCGCACCGCGGCGTTTCCTGCTGGTAGGTGACGCCGATCAGCAGGACAGCATGCAGCAGCAGATGCAGGCCCGCTGGCAGGATGTGCCCGTGAGTGCGGATTTCAGCGCCTTTGCGCTGGAGCCTGTGCGCGAATCGGTGCGCCAGCTCTGGACTACCAGTACCCAGGTAAACTTCTGCGCCAAGGCCTATCCCACAGTGCCGGTCGAGCATGAAGATTCGGCGGCGCTGACGGTGCTGGGTGACTACCTGCGCAATGGTTATCTGCACCGCGCCATTCGTGAGAAAGGCGGTGCTTACGGTTCCGGTGCCGGTCAGGATTCATCAGATGCCGTGTTCCGTTTCTTCTCCTACCGCGACCCGCGTCTGGCTGAAACCCTGGAAGATTTCGATGGCTCCATCCGCTGGCTGCTCGAGACACCGCAGGATGCGCAAAAGCTTGAAGAGGCGATCCTCGGTGTGGTCAGCTCTATCGACAAACCGGGCTCTCCTGCCGGTGAAGCCAAGCAGGCGTACCACAGTGCGCTCTTTGGCCGCAGTGCTGAGCAGCGCAGGGCCTATCGCCAGCGCATTCTGGCAGTGACGCTCGATGACCTGACCCGGGTAGCTCAGCGCTATCTGACCGGCGACAATGCCAGTATAGCGGTGGTGACCAACCCCGCAGGTGCTGCAAAAATGGGCGAGGGCTACGACGTCATCGCAATCTGATGCGCTGATTAGCCAAAGCCAGACAGGGCCCCGTACGCGGGGCCTTGTCTTTTATACCTTAAGGATAATGAAAGTGGTGGCCATGGCAGTATCAGGCAGAAACAAGCGTCGTCTGGTGTTTTGGCTCGCAGGTCTTGGGTTCACAGCCGCGCTGGTTACCCTGGCGGCGGATCGGGCGCGTGACTGGACATTGCAGACACTGCAGCGCGGTGGCAGTGAAGTACTGCTGAGCCGTATTGGCGAGATCCGCAGTTGGCTCGACAGTTACGATTACCTGCCGTTTCTGCTCACCCAAAATCGCGATGTGCGGGCACTTCTGTTGTACCCCAATCAAGAGATGGGGGTGCGGGTCAGCCGCTATCTGGAGCAGACCAGCCTGGTGGCCGGTTCCACCGCGCTCTTTATTCTGGATGGCAGCGGCCGTGCAGTAGCGTACAGCCGCTGGCGTGATCAGCAGGATTTTTATCTGCGCTCCCACCGCTCAAGGGAATATTTCACCGATGCCCGCGAGGGGAATCAGGGGCGGCGCTTTCGGATTGATTCCGATCAGCAGCAGCCGGCGTTTTACCTTTCAGCACCCATCTATGATGAGCAGCGCTTTATAGGCGCCTCAGTGGTGCGCTTGAGTCTCGAGTTGCTGCAGGATCGGCTGGGGGCAACGGTGCCCTGGATGCTAAGTAGCAACGAAGGCAGGGTGTTTGCATCGTCTGACCCGGCCTGGTTGCACGCCTCCTTTACCGAACTGTCTGGCGCTGCGCGATTGAGCCACCTGGACAACGGCACCGCAGTTCAGCTCTGGTCGTCGGGCCAAGGTGATGAATCCATGGCGCAGTCGGTGCGACTGGATGATCTGGGCTGGACCCTTACCGTGCTGCAGGATACCGCGGTGGCACAGCGCAATATGCGTTCGGCTATGCTGGTGACCCTTGGCGGCTGCATTGCCTTTGCGTTGCTGCTGCTGTTTTTGCGGGAGCGGCGGCTAAAGCAGCGCTCGCAGCAACAGGCGCAGCAAACGCTGGCCAGCAGCGAGCAACAGCAACGGGACATTATCGATACCGCCCAGGTGGGGCTTATCACCGTGGACGAGCAGGGCCGCATGCTGTTTCTTAACGGCACGGCACTGAAACAGTTTGGCCTTTCGGCGTCCCTGGCACTGGAGCAGCCTCTGCGCCGATTACTGGCGCCCGCAGCTGAATTCGGAGTACTGGAGCGCGCTCTGGGGCGCCTGGGAAAACGGGGCTTTGCTGCGCTGATCGGCCTGGAGGCCGTCGGGGTACGTGGTGATGGCAGTGAATTCCCGCTGCTGTTCTCCATTCGCGCCATGCAGGGGGCAAACAAGGAGGAAGAGGGCGCGCACTATCTGGTCACGGTGATAGATATCTCCAGGCGCAAGCGGCTGGAGCAGGCGCTGCAGGAAGCCAATGAAACCCTGGAAGCCAAGGTCGTTGACCGCACCCGGGAGCTGCAAAGCATACAGCAGGAACTGCTGCAGGCTGAAAAACTGGCGGCGCTCGGGCGCATGGCCAGCGCCGTGGTGCATGAGTTGAATCAGCCGCTCACCGCCATGCGCACCTATGTGGCCATCTGTCGCAAAATGCTGCAGCAACCGCAGATGCTGGATGAAAGTCTGGTCGAGGTGGATGGCCTGGTGGATCGCATGGCGGTGATTACCAGCCAGCTGAAAACCTTCGCCTACCGCAAACCCGAACGCATGGAGGCGGTGTCCCTGCTGAGCGCCATCGACCAGGCGCTGGCGCTGTTTCGTGGCCGCTTTGCTGAAGAGCAGGTGCAGATCAGCTTCAACCCCGATATCCCGGACGATCGCGTTGCCGGCGACAGCGCCAGGCTTGAGCAGGTACTGGTGAATCTGATCAAGAATGGCTGTGATGCCATGCTGGACTCGCTTGAGCCGCGCCAACTGTCGCTGCGGTTGTCCGCCGAGGATGGCTGGCTGGAATTGCAGGTCGCGGACCGGGGCACGGGCATTGCCGAAGAGGCCCTTGGCAAGCTGTTTGAGCCCTTTTTTACGACCAAGCATATAGGTAGTGGCCTGGGGCTCGGCCTCTCCATAGTACGCAGCATAGTGCGGGATCTGGGGGGCGAGATTCACGCCGAGAATCCACCCCAGGGGGGAGCCTGCTTTACCCTGCGTCTGCCCCAGTACGGGCAGTTACATGAGGCTGGCAGCTGAAAGCTCAGGGCTAAGCGCGGTCAGGGTGTCGTTCTGATCATCCCTGATACGACTTCTTGGTCGTGTCATTTTCTTTGTACGCGCGAATAAAGTAACCAATACGTCTTACCTACAAGAATGCGCACCCGCAGAAGCCTTAGATGATTAAGTGTTCTATATTTAATGGCGTTTAACTTGATTTGAATGGAAGAACTTCAGGAAGTGTTGATCTCAGGAAAAGCAGCCTCCGGGGCCAGGAAATGTTGCGTGTCAGGATGACGACTTCTAGCGGTGCTTGCTGCGGGACATTTTTCCAAACAGGAGAGCTGATCTATGAACGAGAATCCTGCCATTATCCTGGTGCATGGCTTTTGGGGCGGTGCTGCGCACTGGAGCAAGGTCATCACCGCGCTTGCACACAAAGGCTTTACCAAGCTGCATGCAGTGGAGTTACCGCTGACGTCGCTGGCCGACGATGCTGCACGAACCCGCAAAATGGTGGCGCAACAGCCAGGGCCTGTGCTCCTGGTCGGGCATTCATACGGCGGTGCCGTGATCACCGAAGCGGGCGATATGCCCAATGTCGTCGGCCTGGTGTATATAGCTGCGTTTGTGCCTGATGCCGGCGAAAGTCCTGGCGGTATTACCGAAAGCAACCCGCCTGTGGCGATCGCGAATATAGCCCCTGACAGCGACGGCTACCTCTGGATCAAGCAAGACACATATCATCAGAGTTTCTGCCAGGACCTCACTGCGGAAGAAGCGCTGGTGTTGGCGGTGACGCAGAAAGCGCCGTTGGGGTCGACGTTCGGTGATAAGGTCACGGCTCCAGCCTGGAAGAAAAAACCGAGCTGGTATCAGATTTCCAGTGAAGATCGCATGATTCACCCGGATAATCAGCAGACAATGTCCACGCGCATCAATCCACGCAAAGTCATCACGCTCGCAGCGAGCCACGCGTCACTCATCTCTAAGGCTGACGAGGTGGCAGGGCTGATAGAAGAAGCGGCTCACGCAGGGTAAGCGGTCGCCCAACCCCTCTGAGCCGTCTCCACGTTAATAGCCTGGGAAAAATTCCAGGCTATTAAGTGCAGTCTTACGCCTTAGCAATTTAATCTGCATGCTTTGAATTCCTGGCCCATTCTCGCTGCGTTTTGACGCCATTGTGCGACTTCTCGGCACTTCAAGGTGAACTTAACGAGTATCTATCTTCGTGCAATTTAGCGAAAAGACTGCCTATTCACGGCGATTATGGCTACGTTTTACGGTCTTCTAACCTGAACGTCATATGTGAGCACAGGCTCTATGTCTACGGTTTCTGCGGGCAGGATCGAGCGTCCGCATCATTGTGATAATTTTGCATACAATATAATAAATTATTGACACAATTGTGCACATGGCTTAGTTTTGAAAAACCTAATCAACTGGTCAAGTTGTGAGCCGAGGTTAATGCTGCAGTGTGCTGGCGATAGATCGATATTTAGATAGGGCACAATAAAACTGCTCATCTGGTGGGGTTATCTGTCTCTGTGCGAGTCTGACAGCCACCCGAAGCGGCCGGGCGTAGAAACTGACTGTTCCGGTGACTGTATTTATATTGTCGATCAAGGTTTAGAGCGTGTTGTATTTTTTACTGGCGAACAAAACCAATTTCAGGGTTGAGTTAAGAGTCCAGTTTTTCGATGAGGATAGTGGTCGAACTAAATAATATGCAGGTGAGTGATATTTAAACAACGATTCGTGGATAACGGAAAGGAATACAGAAATGAAAAAAACGTTCGCAGCTCTATCTAAAAACATTATCGCCGTGAGTATTGCCGCACTTATACCTATTTCGGCTAGCCATGCTGCAGAGCAACTGAAAATTTCTGTGCTGATACCCGGGAAGCACAATGACAATGGTTTTATGGAAGCCGCCTACCGTGGCTACGAAAAAATAAAGAATGAACTGCCTATCGAGGCGAGTTACGTTTCAGATATATCGGCAACGTCTGATCCTGTTTTACTGACCGAGGCAATGAGAAAGTTGGCCGCCGAGGGCCCTGACATGATCATTGCCCACGGTGGGCAGTGTAATGGTCCGGCGGAAACGGTGAGCAAGGAATTTCCCAACATCAAATTTGTTGTTATCCAGGGTCATGTCCAGGGGCCTAACCTCTCAAGCTATGTTGTAAAACAGGAAGAATCGGCCTGGCTTGCAGGTGCTCTGGCCGGCTTGTCGACGAAAAGCAATGTGGTTGGGCACATCTCTGGCGCCTGGCCAAAGCCAGGTCTGATGGGCAGAGCCGCCTTTTACGACGGTTTGATGTATGTAAATCCTGAAGCTAAATTTGTTTCCTGGTTTACCGGTGACCTCGATAACACGGCAATCAATGGCGATGCTGCAAAAGGTGAGATCAATTATGGAGCTGACGTTATTTACACCATGCTTAACGCCGGTCGCCAAGGCGTAATTGATGAGATAAAGTCACATAAGGGTAAAGTTCGACATATCGGTAATGTCTCAGACTGGACAACGGTTGATGATACATTCATAGGGTCTGCAGTGGCTGACGCAAGTGTCGCAATTCTTAATGCGGCGAGAGATCTTAGCGATGGTAGCTGGAAGCCGAACAGGGTGGAAGAAATTGGACTTTCTCAGTCTGACGTCGTTACCCTGGCATATTCCAAGGATGTCTCTCCCGATGTACAAGAAAAAATCACTACCTTAAAAGACAAAATACTGTCTGGTGATATCAAGATTAAAACCCAGTACGATGGTCAAGAGTTTAACCCAGCAACAGGGGAATTCGTAAGCCAGGCGTTCAAGGAAAATAAATAGACTAGAATTTTACTAAAATAATCACTAACGGAATCAAGGATAAATCCGTTAGTGATTTATAATTTCCTTCTTTTGTGCCGTGACACTGAATATAAATTCTCAGATGGCAGCAGTCATCTGGGCTTTGGATATAAGCCGTCTAATACGAGTCTGTATTTCGCCTCTCGGCGACCTACTTCACCTTGTAGAGAGTCCTTGTTACGCGACAAGGACTCTCTACAAGGAAAAGTGCGCAAATCTCTTTACCTTGAAAGCTGGCGCCCCGCAGAAGCCTTTTCGCTGCGCTCTGACGCCAGTGTGCGGGTGCCTGCCTTCAAGGTGAAGAGTCGGAACATCCTGTTCCTAATCTGCAGCTCGACAGTCCCTGTCTTTGCCCCTGCGGGCCTGATCGCACACTGACGCCAGTACTTGCCGGCATATGGCCATGGTTGGCCGGTAGTTAGAAAATGCAGGAGCAATTTTCTGCTCAGAAGGGGTAAGGAAGCTGCTCTGATGTTTGGGTGGTAATGGCTGCTTTCGTAGGCTGTCAATGAGCCTGCGAATTACACCGTGCGGCGGTACGCCGCCATACAGGCAAGGTGAAGAGGGGATATCGATGTCACCAATCCGCTGCCTGGCAGTCCCTGCCTCATCCCTTTGGGTCTGATCGGATCATAACCCGGATGTGTAACTGGCACTGCTGATTTCCCTCGCAATACCTATACTTATGTTTTGTATGATCTTGGTTGCGGCATTTTCAGGTACGGAATTTGTCGCAGGGGCGGGCGTTAGCCAGAGCTTTGAGCTGCGTTTGGCAGAGCCTGGCAAGCTGTGGGTGCTGGCCGGTACTGGTTATGGTGTGCAACCGGTCTTATTTATGGATATGCGCATTTTTTGACGGACGAGGAAATACCTGTAATGAATAGATTGCTTTTGATCATACTGGCTTTGCTATTACCGCCTGTAGCGGTTTTTATTAATAATGGTGTGGGTAGGGATCTGCTTATTAATGTAGTGCTGTGTTTTTTTTTCTATGTGCCAGGAATGATACATGCGCTATGGTTAGTGACTAAGTGACAGTAAATAGTATATTTAAACGGGCGCTGAATTTTAGAGGTTCGACAACATTAAATGCTGCCTCGCTGCAAGGTTGCCCATTACCATGGCGTTAGGTGGAAAGGCGTAGAATATGAAGAAACTCGAAATATTCAATAGCATGCTGGAAGAACAGATTGCTTTTTTTACCAAAGAAGCTGCAAAGCACAAGAGCCTGTACCGGTCTTGCAGATACTCTGTGTCAATTCTTTCTGCGCTCTCTGCAGTATTGGCGGCACTCACCGTCGTGGTAGACGACGATCTCATTAAGGTTTTAATAGTGGTTGCCTCTGCAGTCTCCAGCGTAATAGCCTTTCGGGAGGGTTTGCGTAAACCTTACGAGCTCTGGATGAACGAGCGCTCCACGAGCCATGCCTTGCTTGACCTCAAGCGCGACGCCAGGTTTTACTTAACCGATAATAGTTCAGATGAAGATATCGAAGATTTCTTTCAAAAGATGCAATCGATAGTCACCATGTCAGGAAAAAACTGGAGAGCCGTGGTGTCATCCGATTCCAAAGTCACTAAATAGAAATTGGGTAATTGTTTAGTTCAACTGGTAGCCGCTCTCTGGCCTTTTGTGTGTATCTTGGTACGGTGATGCCTAAGCCATCCATCAAGTGGGGCCTGCTAAAACATGCCCTTATGTCAAATATTAGCCATCGGGCGTGAAATCAATGGATTTGACCATCCCTTATACGTTCTATCCTGCGGCACTGCCGCATGGGTGGGCGTGGGGTTTATTCGGCGTTGCGATTCTGGGTGCGCTGGTTCTATCGGTTGCGATTGGCCGAGCCAGGAGACCCTGGGCGGGCGTGCTCCTGTTCGTTCCAGTTCTGCTCGGACTATTGGTGGTCACCATCGTTGTTGGGGTGGTAATCACGTTATTCATACATGATGTGTAAGGCGCATTGGAGCTGCTCTGATGTTTGGGTGGCCGTCGTGGGTGAGTCAGTGCGATAATTGCCGTCATTTTTCGAACAACAGTCACAGTACTGCCCGCCCAGTCAGCCAAAGCGGTGAGTGAGGCATGCCAGGAGCGGCAATATTAAATGTCCAGTGCAGGCCCGCCGGTGAATACCATCGTTGATGACTTTGTGGCGCCGGTGTGTGACGCTTTAGTGGTCATTCTGTATCAGGATGACGACATCCTGCTGATCAACAAGCCCAGTGGTCTGCTCAGTTTGTCGGGCAAAAATCCCCTCAACTGGGATTCGGTGCACTACCGTTTGGTGCACGGCCAGGAAGGGGAGAGCCCTGCATTCCCTGATGCAAAGTTGCCGCATCGACTGGATTTTGGAACCTCCGGCATTATGGTGGTGGGGCTGAATGCAGCCTCGGCGCAACACCTCAATCAACAGTTTCAATCGCGCAGGATTCAAAAGCGCTACCTGGCTCTGCTCCAGGGCTGGATTCCCGATGATCAGGGGCAGGTAACAGCACCCATTGCGAAAGATAAAATCCATTTCCCCCGGGTAAAAATTTGCCACAGTACCGGCAAGGCGGCCATCAGTGAATTCCGAGTATTAGAGCGCCTGGAGCAACCGCGTCGCAGTCGGGTGCAATTTAATCCGCTTACCGGGCGTACACACCAGTTGCGTATTCACAGCCTGGAAATGGGCCATCCCATTCTTGGGTGTGATCTGTATAAAAGCGAGCAGAGTGAGCAGATGGCGGAGCGTTTGTTGTTGCACGCCAGTGATTTGTATTTTGAGCATCCGGGTACGGGTGAGGCGTTTCATGGGGACTGTGATTGTCCGTTTTGATTCGGGGGTTATTTCCTTCGACGGAGCTCGCAATATAGCTAGCGAGGTGGCTTTCTGGTAACCCCGGTTATGGCCTCTTGGTCGTGTTGCTTTCTTTGCTCGCGCAAATATAGTAACCAAAGCTCCTTACCTTCAAGAATGCGCCCCCACAGAAGCCTGTTTGCTGCGCTTTGACGCCATTGTGCGGGTGCCAGCCTTCAAGGTGAAGAGTCGGACTATTCTGTTCCTAATATGCAACTCGACAGTTCCTGTCTTCGCGCCTGCCGGCTGGTAGCTCGTCGGTATATAGCCATGGATGGCAGGCATACGGTGGGACTATATGACTGGCTGTGTGGACGGATAATTTTGAGGTTTTCTGTCAGTCTGTATTTCTCCTCTCGGCGACCTACTTCATCTTGTAGAGAGTCCTTGTTACGCGACAAGGACTTTTTACAAGGGGAAGAGTGCAAGGCTCTTTACCTTGAAAGCTGGCGCCCCAATGAAGCCTTGACGCTGCGCTCTGGTGCCATTGTGCGGGGGCCTGCCTTCAAGGTGAATAGTCGGAGCATCCAGTTCTTAATATTCAACTCGACAGTCCCTGTCTTCGCCCCTGCGGGCCTGATCGCACAATAACGCCAGTGCTCGCCGGTATATGGCCATGTATGGCAGGCATACGGTGGGACTATAGGACTGGCTGTGTGGACGGATAACTTCGAGGTTTTCTGTCAGTCTGTATTTCGCCTCTCGGCGACCTACTTTCCTTGTTACGCGACAAGGAAAGTAGGCAAAGGAAGCGCGCCCCACAGAAGCCTTTTCGCTGCGCTCTGACGCCATTGTGCGGGTGCAGCTAACGGAACATCCTGTTCCTAATCTGCAGCTCGACAGTCCCTGTCATCGCCCCTGCGGGCCTAATCGCACAATAACGCCAGTGCTCGCCGGCTTCAGAAGGGGAAACAAGAGCCGTTCTGATGTATTGGTGGTAATGGGAGGGACGGGTTTAGCATTTGTAGCCCAAGATGGTGAGCCGCCACAGAGGTTGGCCAGCTATGGAGGGCAGCATCACTGCTGCTCTTTCTATACTTGCTCCTTTTTCCTTCCAACTTGAACCTGTTTTGGGCATCATGCTTTGAGCGCCAAGGGAGTACCGGTGCATGTTTTGACGTCATAAAAGCACAATCGTCAGCTGAGCAACGGAAGCCAGGCTGGGTGAACTCTCTCCCCAATCTCAATCCATCCGTTCTTCCTGGCTCTGCCTGCATCGCATGCAGGACCGTATTTCGTCATCGTTAGGGCGGTAGCGTGGTTTTTCAGCCCGTTCAGAAGATAAGAGCAGGGCAACGTGGTGGAGGTATCGAGTTCAGAATCGTATGGATATGAGGTTTGGTGATCGCTTTGTCACATTGAGTTCGACTGAGAAAATAATCTGAACGGCTCACGCTACCAGGCGTTGCGTTTTTTTGACGAGAATTCATTGGGAAATACTGGCCTCAGGCAAAACGGCCTCCGAGGCTATGATACAAATGTTAGGCTCACATTTTCATAAATAGAGAAATTACTATGAATTTTTTGAAATTAACAATGATTGCTGTTTTGTTTGCTGCAGCACCTACTTGGGCGGGAAGTCTGACTGGGCCTCAGAAGAACGCCCTCAGATCTGCGCAGCAGTACCTCAGCATCTCTGGCTTCTCACGGAGTGGGCTTATTCTGCAGCTCTCATCAGATTATGGGGATGGTTATAACGTTTCTGATGCAACTGTAGCGGTCGATAATCTGAACATTGATTGGAACAAGCAGGCGGTAAGATCTGCGAAGCAGTACCTTAGCATCTCGGGCTTCTCGTGCAAGGGCCTCATTACTCAACTTTCATCAAGTGCTGGAGACGACTACACCGAAAGCCAAGCAAGCTATGGGGCGCGGCAGGCGGGTGCTTGCTAGTAGGTAATACGGGCGGCCTAACAAGGCTAGGCACAGCGACGTATTTTTCGTAGTGGCTTTATCTTCACTACAAAGCCACGCGTGCTGGCAGCGTTAGCAGTATGGAGAAAATCGTATGCCGGGGATTACTGAATTAGATGAATTGTTACGGTCTATGAGTCCTGATTTATTAGAGCCTGAATTTGTATTTTGCTCCGTGTCAGGCAGTTTAAACGAGTATTTATCTTTAAAGCCAGTAGCTACCTTTGTTGAGCCTGAAGGGCTAACTTTGGTACTTGAAAAGTCTGTCGCATTGAAAGCCGGTTTGTCATTTGAAGGTTCGTTCAAACAGATTACTTTAACCGTTCATTCCAGCCTGGAAGCGGTTGGGTTAACAGCAGCGGTTTCAACCAAGCTGGCGTCTAAAGGTATCAGTGCAAATGTTATCGCTGCTTTTTATCACGATCATATTTTTGTACAGTCGGCCAAAGCCGATGCTGCACTTTCCGCATTATTGGAGTTCAGCGAAACCTGACCCCGTGACTTGTTCCGTGACTCTACACCAGTGACGGAAGGTAGAGCCGTATGCTTCCGAAAGCGCACCGGTGGGAGGAAGCTCTGCTAATTTTTTTTGAGCCTGTATTTCGCCTCTCGGCGACCTACTTCACCTTATAGAGAGTCCTTGTTACGCGACAAGGACTTTTTACAAGGGGAGGAGTGCAAACCTCTCTACCAGAAAGAGTGAGCCCCGGAAGAAGCCTTTTCGCTGCGGTCTGACGCCATTGTGCGGGGGCCTGCCCTCAAGGTGAAGAGTCGGAACATCCTGTTCCTAATATGCAACTCGACAGTTCCTGTCTTCGCCCCTGCGGGCCTGATCGCACAATAACGCCAGTGCTCGCCGGCTTCAGAAGGGGAAACAAGAGCCGTTCTGATGTCTTAGTGGGACTCTGCAGGGGTGACAAGGTGTCCGATCTTGGGCATGATGCCTAACAGCCTGTTAAGGGACCAGCGGAGTATTGGTGCCGGGTGTTGATCGTCCCTAAAGAAAATCGTCAGCTGAGCAACGGAAGCCAGGCTGGGTGAACTCTCCCTCCCCAATCTCAATCTATCCGTTCTTCCTGGCGCTGCTTGCATCGAATGCAGGACCGTATTTCGTCATCGTTAGGGCGGTAGCGTGGTTTTTCAGCTCGTTCAGAAGAGAAGAGCAGGGCAACGTGGTGAGGTATTGAGTACAGGATCCTATGCAGTGCAAACGGCCTCGCAGACCAGTATCTCCAGTCAGCCTGCAAGTATTGCCGACACCTCGTCCTTGAAATGGTTAGAAAGCCTAGACTGATACCTTTTGGACGGGCTGCCGTCGAGAAAAATACCTTTTTTCCATTCAATAGAATCTTTAAGGTGATGGTTTTTATATGAAAATCAATGTGATAGATGCCATGCTGGGGTTGATGGGGATAATTAAAAGGTATACCTTCTAATAATTATTATGAGGCCGAAGGCCTCATTAACAGACTGTTATCAACACATCGGAGCGATAGTTTATGATTATTAAAGATTACTCTGGAAATATAGAAAGTTTTGAGCGATTTTTGATATCAAAGCTGTGCTCTGTAGAGGAAATTACAGGTAATGATAGTGCCCTTTACAAAAAGATAATATATGTTTCCTTTATTGATTCCCTTGCTGCATGTGTTTTCCCTAGAAAGGGAAATCGTGATCGTTTTATATCAACTATTGAAAGATTTTCGCACTGGGATGATCGAAATAGAGTTAGTATAACTCATTTAGGAAAATACGTTTATAGTAATCCTCATCCATCATTAAGTGATGTTAGAAAATATGTAGGGCCGGTGTTAGAGCGTTGGAGAGAAAGGCAAAATGAGAATATCTTCATTTCTGAAGATCCAAGGCTAAGTGATACGGATATTAAGCATATTAGCTGGAAGAAGGATAAAGAGTCGGGTATTGATCTTTCAATTGACTCATTCACTCACAGCAATCTCCTCTATAAGATGAGAAATGCACTTGTTCATCAATTTCAATCTAGAGCAGATGAAATTTTACCTTCTGATCCTAAAGAGCCTTTTTACCAAGTAATTAATCAGGGGTAAACCCCCGGCTATGCCGGGGTGACTCGCATAGGTTTGACCTTGACTCTTATACACATCTGACGCTGCAGACGAAGCCTTCCCAATTAAACTCGAATCACACCTCATTCTTAAACCAACAATATACACACGCTGACTCTACCAAAGAGAAGCATACA
>NZ_BCNS01000140.1 GCF_001528745.1 Marinobacterium profundum
GAGTGGTTTTTTGTGTATAAGAGACAGGCGCTATAATGGGTAAACTGCATTCAAACCAAGATGAGGCCACCCCATGCTGACTGACGAAGAGATACTGACAATCGCCTGCGACGACACAGACGGCCGCTGCATCGGCGTAGAAGGTGGCGCGCCTGGCGAGGTATTCAATGGCTACGAAGAGGATGTCGACGTTTCCGATCTGCTTATCATCTTCGCCCGCAAGATCATTGCAAAGGCTCATGAGCAGTGCCTAGCGATCAGTGACGAGCAGCTGCGGCAAATGGCGACTGAGGCGTGTGTCGAGGCAAACGGTGGGTTTCGAGGGTGGAATACCATGTTTAGCGGCGACCAAGAGGCGCATATCGACGCATGGTCAGACGGCTATCGTGCCGCTCTGAAATCAGACTCGAACGAAGAGGCGCCCAATGGCTAACATCTGGAAAACCTTTGAAGGCCTGCTACCCAACGACAGCCTGACCATCGGCACAGTGCAAACCGTCAACAGCGACGGCACCAGCACAGTGGAGCTACTGGACGGCGCGCGGGTGAGGGTAGTAGGGCAAAGCGTGGCTGCGGGGAACAAGTGCTATATGAAGCAAGGGCAGATCATTCAGGCGGCACCTAACTTGCCTCAGACGAACATGATTTTGTACTAAGTCTGTTTAACCTATGTTTATATGATCGCCTTAAGTAGGGGTGGTGGATGCGCACCGGGTGGTTTGTGAATGTTGCGGGTGGTTTGTAAAAAGTCTGAAAGCGCCGAGTTTACAATCTATGCGGCGGAATTTTACAAAATGCGCGGCGGGCTACACTTGGGGCTAATAAAACGCTTCTGCGGGGAGCTTTCCTTGACCGTTTCATACTTTATAAATAATACTCTGTTCGATATTCGGAATCGCAACTGTCTGATTTGACGGCGTAATCAGACAGTGGACAAAAAGGAACAAGCAGATGTTGCGCAAACTTGCTTTAAGTCTAGCTATAGCGGGAGTTCTGGGAGCCAGTCAGGCACATGCCCTGGGCCTTGGGCAAATCCGAATCAAGTCAGCCTTGAATGAACCGCTCGATGCGGAAATTCAGTTGCTGCAGGTACGCGATCTGGATCCGCAGCAGGTAGTACCAAAAATGGCGGATCTGGATCAGTTTGCGATGGCGGGTATCGATCGCTCCCGACTGCTGTCCGATGTCCAGTTTACGGTCAACATTAATCAAAATGGTACCGGCAGTATTCGATTGACATCGAGCCGCCCGGTGCGTGAACCCTTTCTGAATCTGCTGGTGGAAGTGAACTGGCCTAATGGTCGGCTGGTACGTGAATATACCGTACTGCTGGATCCACCCGCTTTCCAGGCTGCGACCATAGGTGGCAGTGCCGCACCGGTACCTGCGCAGGCGACTCGCAGTAGCGTGCCGGCCCCGCAGCCAGTGTTTGCGCCGCCCTCGCGTTCGCGCCCGGCAGCTGACAATATCCGCACCAACATGAACGGCCAGACTCAGGTGTACGTTGAAAGCAATGACACTCTCGGTGGTCTGGCCAAGCGTCACTCGCCCGGCGGTGGTACCAGTATCAATCAGATGATGCTGGCATTGCAGCGCAAGAATCCGCAGGCATTTCCCAGTTCCAATATCAATTTCCTCAAAGCGGGCGTCGTGCTTGATTTGCCGAGCCTGAATGAAGTGCAGGCGTTGAGTGCGCGGGAAGCCAGCAATGAAGTGGCGCGACAGATGCAGCGCTGGAAAACGGGTACGGCGGCGCCTGCGCCGAGTGCACCGCAGGAAGACGGCTCAAAAAAAAAGCCGCTAGCCCCGGCTGAGGGTCAGTCGCAACTGGCAGCGGCCGATGCGGGGCAGCTGAAGATTCTAAGTGCACCTGATCAGGGCGAGGTTACACCGGAAAAAGATGAGGCAGGTGCCACTAAAGTGGTCGAGTCGCCCGTTGCCGATCCTGAAAAAGCCGAATTGCTGCGTCGTAATGAAGAGCTTGATAATCGCCTTGCGGTGACTCAGGAGTCGGTCGACAAGATCGAGCGAGATAATACTGAACTCAATGACAAGCTAACCGCCATCTCGCAGCAGATGGAAACTCTGCAGCGCTTGCTTGAGCTCAAGGATCAGCAACTGGCTGCGCTGCAGGATCAGCTGCAGCAGGTTCAGCCTGCCGCGGCTGCCCCCGTAGCTGCCGCCAAACCTGCCCCCGAAGGCCTGGTCGAAACCGTATTGCAAACACCGGCCTACATGGCGGCGCTGGGTGCCGTTATCGGCGGCTTGCTGGTAGGGCTTCTGGCGCTTGGCCGCAGGCGGCGTGAAGACGATGACCTGGTTGAAAGTGCTGAGGCTGAACCCGATACCAAAGCTGGGGATACGCCTGATGCCGGGTTGGCAGGTGCCGCTGTCGCTGCAGCCGCAGGTACAGCAGCAGGCGCAACCGCCGTCTGGATTGCCGATGATGAACTGGATCAGGAAGCCCGTGATGCCAAGGCGGAATTCGAGGGAGTTCAGGCCGGTGTGACGGACGATACAGATGAGTTCGATCTGGACCTGGATCTGGACCTTGCTGATGAAACGCCAGTTGTACAGGCGGTCGTGGCAGATACACCTGCAGCGGTTACAACCACAACTGATCGGCCGTTGTTTGATGACGATGAGTTCGACCTGAGCCTGGATACGGACTTCGAAGAAGACATGCCGGTGCAGGATCAGGTCAAGGGGCTAGATGACGACTTCGATGAAAGTCTGGATGACCTGCTTGGGCCTGCAAATGGCGATGAGGCTGATGCCCGGCGCAGTGAGCTGCGCTCGGGCATGGGGCAGCTGGGTGGTGAAGTTGAAGCTTTCGACGAACCCGAAGATACGCTGGAAAGCCTGGGGCTGAATACGGTGATAGAGGGCAGTAATGTCCCCGAATCGGCGCAAGAAGACGGGTCTGACTACCGATCTGATGGCCAGACCCGCGACAGCGATACCGAAGCTGCGCCAGAAGCAGAGACAGCAGAAGAGGATGACGGGCTTGATTTTCGTTTGAACCAGGTTGCTCCTCTGGATTTCTCCAAGGATGACGACGACCTGATCGACTTGACGGCTGGGTCTGGTGAGGCGGATCAAACCAAGTCTGACAGCGATCTGCAGCCAAACGAGGTTGAATTCTCAAGCCCCGCCACTGATTCCTCGTTGGGCTCGCAGTCGGATGAACAGGGCGCTGAAAATTCTGAAGCTGTTCAGACTGTTGAGGGGGCAGAGAGCCTTGAGGGTGCAGAGTCCTTTGATGATGCCGCTCTTGAAGCGGCGCTTGAACCCACTTTGGATCTTGATTTTCCGGGCACTGATACTGCTGCGGCTATCGACGATGATGCCCTTGAATTCGAGCTGGATGATGAACTGGTGTTCAACCCAAGCGGTGCGAAGGACGCGCTGCAGGCTGAATCTGTTGCGCAGGCCAAGCCTGTAGCCAATGAACCACTGGACGAGTTAGACGCGCTGCTGGCTGAAAGCCTGGATGGCGATGATCAGGATGATGCCGACACCATAGAGCTTGCTGACGACGGTGACGATGATCTGGATGCCATGCTCGCCGCGCTGGAGTCTGAATCCGGCAGTGATGCAGATGCGCTGAGCGTCGCAGGAGCGTCTCTGGACGCCGATGAGATGGATGTCACCATTGATGACGATATGGATCTGGATACCGAGCTCGAAGCCCTTCTGGGCTCGGTGGATGATGATATCGCGCTTGACGACAGCGGTGCCGATGACGAAGATCGCGGCTTTGACGACATGGGTTTCCTTGAAGGTACCGATGAGGTCGAAACCAAACTTGACCTGGCCCGTGCCTATATCGATATGGAAGACCGCGACGGTGCCAAGGATATACTGAGCGAAATACTGAGCGACGGCAGTGATGCCCAGCAGCAGGAAGCTCGCAAACTGATGGAGTCCATAGCGTAAGTTCATGAAGTCCGAAATAGAAACTACTACGGGGGCGATTTCGATCGCCCCCGTCCGTTATGCGCTCTGTGTCGAATATGCTGGCTTCGCCTATAGGGGCTGGCAGACGCAGAAAGCCAACAATGTTCCCAGTGTGCAGGAAACGGTGGAAAAGGCCCTGAGCCTTGTTGCCAACGAGCCTGTCAACGTCATCTGTGCCGGGCGTACCGATGCCGGTGTTAGTGGCAGCTACCAGATCATTCATTTTGATACCCTGGCCAGGCGTGAAGAGCGCGCCTGGGTGCTGGGTGCCAATACCACTTTGCCGGATGATATCGCCATCCAGTGGGCGCGTCGCGTGGACGATAGTTTTCATGCTCGCTTCAGTGCCCGGGAGCGGCGTTATCGCTACCTGATTCGCTCAGCCCCGGTGAAGCCTGCGCTGCTGGCCCGTGGTGTGACCTGGACTCACAAGTCTCTTGACCTTGGGCGCATGAATGCGGCGGCAAAATATCTGGTCGGTGAACACGATTTTACCTCTTATCGCGCCGTTGCCTGTCAGGCCAAAAGCCCTGTGCGGGACGTGCGGGTGTTGCAGGTTTACCGTTCAGGGGACCTGATTGTTATTGATGTGCAGGCCAATGCGTTCCTGCATCATATGGTGCGCAATATTGCCGGTGTTCTGATGACAGTAGGCGCCGGTGAGGCTGAGCCTGAGTGGGCGCAAGAGGTTTTGCAGGCGCGGGATAGACGCAAGGGCGGCATTACGGCGCCACCCTCTGGGCTCTATTTCGTGGATGTACGCTATCCGGAGCATTTCAAGCTGCCGCCATCGTCCCTTGGACCCTATTTCCTGGGCGGGGCGGACTGACTTTAGACCGGTCCTTCTGGTATTATCGTGCGTTTTCAGGAAGCCACAGTCGTGACTACACGCGTCAAGATTTGCGGTATTACTCGTCTGGATGATGCGCAGGCGGCGATCCGCCTCGGCGCCCATGCACTGGGCTTTGTGTTTTATGCCAAAAGCCCGCGCCATGTAACAGCGGAGCTGGCGGCACGCATTATCGCTGATCTGCCGCCCTTCGTTACGACGACAGCATTGTTTGTCGATGCGAGCCCGGAATACGTAGAGCAGGTCGTCGCGACGACCGGCATAGATCTGCTGCAGTTCCACGGCAAGGAGTCAGCGGATTTCTGTGCAGGCTTTGGGCGGCCCTATATCAAAGCGCTGCGCATGAAACCCGGCCTTGATATCGTGGCGGCCATGCATGAATATGCCAGCGCCCGGGGTATCCTGCTTGATGCCTATAGGGCCGGCGTGCCGGGAGGTACCGGCGAGGCGTTTGACTGGGCGCGCATTCCAGTCTCGGTGCGACCGCAGATCATACTGGCGGGCGGGCTGAACCCGGACAATATTCGATCTGCCATAGCGCAGGTCAACCCTTTTGCCGTGGACGTCAGTGGAGGCGTTGAAGCGGCGAAGGGGATCAAAGATCACAATAAGCTGAAACAGTTTATCGAAGAGGTGGCAAGTGCCGACAAAAGCTGAACTGGCTGCACTGATGCAGTTACCGGATGACCGCGGACATTTTGGTCCCTACGGCGGTCGTTTCGTTTCCGAAACGCTGATTGGTGCCCTCCAGGAACTGGAAAGTACCTACGAATCCCTGCGTCAGGACCCGGAGTTTCAGGCCGAGTTTGACAAGGACCTGGCGCACTATGTGGGCCGTCCGTCGCCGCTCTATCATGCCGAACGCCTGTCACGGGAAAATGGCGGCGCACAGATTTATCTTAAGCGTGAAGACCTGAACCACACCGGCGCCCACAAGGTGAACAACACCATCGGCCAGGCTCTGATTGCCAAGAAAATGGGCAAGCCGCGTATCATCGCCGAAACCGGTGCCGGCCAGCACGGTGTAGCGTCCGCCACTGTAGCGGCACGCCTGGGTCTTGAGTGTGTTGTCTACATGGGTATCGAAGATGTGCGCCGTCAGGCGTTGAACGTCTACCGCATGAAGCTGCTGGGCGCCACGGTCGTACCGGTGGAATCCGGCACCCGCACGCTTAAAGACGCCATGAACGAAGCCATGCGCGACTGGGTCACCAACGTCGATACCACTTACTACATTATTGGTACTGCCGCAGGTCCGCATCCATACCCTAAGCTGGTGCGTGACTTCCAGTGCATCATCGGCCGTGAAGCCCGCCAGCAGAGCCTGGATCAGGTGGGTCGTCTGCCGGATGCGCTGGTGGCCTGCGTCGGTGGTGGCTCCAATGCCATAGGTCTGTTCCATCCCTTTATCGAAGATGGCGATGTGCGCATGTACGGTGTGGAAGCGGGCGGCTACGGCATTGCCTCGGGTCAGCATGCGGCGCCGCTGTCGGCGGGTCGTCCTGGCGTACTGCACGGCAATCGCACCTATCTGATGGAAGATGACGCCGGTCAGATTCTGGGTACCCATTCAGTTTCCGCGGGCCTGGACTACCCCGGCGTCGGACCTGAGCATGCCTGGCTGAAAGATACCGGTCGCGCGGAATACGTGGATGCCACCGATGATGAAGCCCTGGCGGCCTTCCGTACCCTGACCAGGGTTGAGGGCATCATGCCGGCACTGGAGTCCAGCCACGCCGTGGCCTACGCGCTCAAGCTTGCCCGCACCATGCGCGAAGACCAGTTTATCGTCGTTAACCTGTCCGGACGCGGCGACAAGGATATTCACACCGTGGCCAGCCTCGATGGTATCGACGTCTGAGCGCACTGCTGGAGTACAGATTGACATGAGTCGTATTAAAGACTGTTTCGCCCGTCTCGAGACTGCCGGGCGCAAGGCGCTGATTCCCTACGTGACCGCAGGCGATCCGTCGCCGGCGGTCACAGTGCCACTGCTGCATGCCATGGTTGAAGCCGGTGCCGATATCCTGGAACTGGGTGTTCCATTCTCCGATCCCATGGCGGATGGCCCGGTTATACAGCTGGCCTGTGAGCGCGCACTGTCCCACGGTACCCGTCTGCTGGATGTGCTGGACATGGTGGCGCAGTTCCGTACAACTGACAGCCAGACGCCGATCGTGCTGATGGGCTACCTCAACACCGTTGAAGTGCTGGGGTATGAGAATTTCGCCACCCGCGCCAAGGCGGCTGGTGTTGACGGCATTCTGACGGTCGACTTGCCGCCGGAAGAGTCTGATGACTTTATCGAAGTCATGCGTGCCGCCGAGATCGACGTGATCTATCTGCTGGCGCCGACCACCGATGAGTCCCGCATCAAGTCGGTGTGTGAAAAGGGCAGTGGTTATATCTATTATGTGTCCCTCAAGGGTGTGACCGGCTCCGCGGCGCTGGATGTGGCGGCGGTGGAAGAAAAGCTGAAGCAGGTACGCCGTCATACCGATATGCCGCTGGGTGTGGGCTTTGGCATCCGTGACGATGCCTCGGCCCGGGCGGTGTCCCAGATAGCCGATGGCGTTATTGTCGGCAGTGTGCTGGTCAATCGCATTGCTGAACTGGCGACGCAGCCGCAGCAGATTCCCGAGCAGGTATCCCGTATTATTGCCGGCATGCGTGCCGCCATGGATGCCTGAAGATCGTTGAACAGTTTTCCCGCACAGGGGATGGAGCAAAATGAGTAACTGGCTGGAAAAAATTGTCCCTTCACTGGCTCGCAATGCCGAGAGCCGCCGGTCCAACGTGCCGGAAGGCCTGTGGAAAAAATGTCCCAAATGCGAAGCGGTGCTGTATCGCCCGGAGCTGGACAAGAATCTGAATGTCTGCCCCAAGTGCAACCACCATATGCGTGTGGGTGCCCGCAAGCGACTGGAAATGTTCCTCGATGCCGATAATTTGCGTGAAATCGGCGTCGAAGTGGAGCCGGTCGATCGTCTGAAATTCCGCGATTCGAAGAAGTACAAGGATCGCCTGTCGGCGGCACAGAAGGAAACCGGCGAGAAGGATGCGCTTGTTGCCATGCGCGGTGAGCTTGACGGCATGCCTGTGGTAGCGGTGGCGTTCGAATTTCGCTTTATGGGCGGCTCAATGGGCGCTGTGGTTGGCGAGCGTTTCGTGCGCGCGGCCAATGTCTGCATGGAAGAGGGCATTCCCTTGATCTGCTTCGCGGCCTCCGGTGGTGCCCGCATGCAGGAGGCGCTGACGTCCTTGATGCAGATGGCCAAAACCAGTGCTGCGCTGGAAAAAATGCGCCAGGCCGGTATTCCGTATTTCTCGGTATTGACTGATCCGGTCTACGGCGGTGTTTCTGCGAGCCTGGCCATGCTGGGCGATCTGAATATCGCCGAGCCCAAGGCGCTGATTGGCTTTGCCGGTCCGCGTGTTATCGAGCAAACCGTGCGTGAGAAACTGCCAGAAGGTTTCCAGCGCAGCGAGTTCCTGCTCGAACATGGTCAGGTGGATATGATTATCCATCGCAAGGAACTGCGTGAGCGTATCAGCGGGTTGCTACGCAAGCTTACGCATTACAGCGAAGCCTGATTTTACGCCTTTTAATCCGGGGTCGACCGGGCCGCTGATCCATGATCAGAAGGTCCGGTCGACCCCGGTTTAGCTTTTAGTGGAATCCTAGAGATGGCAACTGGCAGTCCTATGGCTCTGAACGAATGGCTTGAGCGTATCGAAGCCTGTCATCCCAGTGATATTGAACTGGGGCTGGATCGTGTGCGTGACGTTGCCACCAGGCTTGAGCTGGATTTTTCCCGCAGCAAGGTCGTTACCATTGCTGGCACCAATGGCAAGGGATCGACCCAGACATTCCTCGATTGCATGCTGCGTGAGGCCGGTTACAGCACGGGCTGCTACAGCTCGCCGCATTTCCTGCGCTATAACGAGCGTGTGCGCATCAATGGTGACGAAGCGTCCGACGAGGCACTTTGTTCTGCTTTTGAGGCGGTTGAGGCTGCGCGTGGCGAGATTCCGCTGACCTATTTTGAATACGGTACTCTGGCGGCGTTGAAGATCTTTTCGCAGAAGGCGCCGGATTTTGTGCTGCTCGAAGTGGGCCTTGGCGGGCGCCTGGATGCGGTGAATATCGTCGATCCCCAGGTGGCGGTGGTTACCAGCATCGCGCTGGATCATACTGACTGGCTGGGGGATACCCGCGAGCTGATTGGTCGCGAGAAGGCGGGTATTTTCCGTGCTGATACGCCGGCGGTGTGCGGTGATCCTGAGCCTCCGGTAACGGTAGCGCAGGCGGCGGATGAGCTCGGTGCCAGGCTGTATCAGGTAGGTGACAGCTTTACGTACCTGGAGCAGGCGAAAGGCTGGCACTGGCAGGGTCGCAATCTGCAGGGCGAGTCCGTCGAGTTTCATTATCTGCCATTACCCGGGCTGCCGTTGCCCAATGCCGCCACGGCGCTGCAGGTGCTGCACCTGCTGCTCGAGGCGCCTTCGCGCAGCAACATAGAGTCGGCTCTGCGTAACGCCTGCATGACCGGGCGCATGCAGCGGCTGATGCTCGACGACACCGAATGCATTCTGGACGTAGCCCATAACCCCCAGGCGGCGCAGTACATCGCCGGGCGTCTGGCGAAGTCGCCGCCGGTCGGGCGTCAGCATGTTCTCTTGGGCATGCTGAACGACAAGGATGTGAACGGCGTATTGAAGGCCTTGCAGCCGGTGGCGCAGTGCTGGCACTTTGCCGGCCTTGGCGGGCCCCGTGGTCAGAGTGCGGCAGCGTTGGCGCTGCGCATGCGCGTACTGGATCCGCTGGCGCAATGCTTGACCTACAGTGACGTGGCCGAGGCTTTGGCCGGGGTGCGTGCGCAAGTGGCCGCCGGTGATAGGGTGCTAATCGCAGGTTCCTTCTTTACGGTGAGCGAAGCGCTGGCAAAGCTAGAGCTGCAGGGTTGAATTGAGCGGGTCTATGGGAATTGGGGGTTTGTTTGAATGAAAGGGCGCAGGCATGAATGACGGACTCCGACAGCGTTTGGTAGGCGCGGCGGCGGTGCTTGTCGCGGCGGTCGTGTTTATTCCGCTGGTGTTTGATGGCGATGGCTATCGGGAGCGGCATCTGCCGAGCAATATCCCCGCAGGGCCTGAACCGGTAGAAATTGTGACCATAGAGCCGCAGATCGCGGCCTTGCCGGATACCCAGGATGTTGCCCCGGCCCTTGAACCCAGGGAAATAGAACCCATGCCTGAGGCGGTGCTGCCGGTGCAGGGTGTGCAGGAAGTCACCCCGGACCTGGGCCTCGGTGCCGATACGCCGGTGCTGGATCAGCAGAATGTACCGGTCGCCTGGACGCTGCAGCTGGCGAGCTTCAAGGACGAGGCCAATGCCAAGTCCCTGCGCAAGAAACTGGTCGGGTCCGGGCACAAAGTGTATACCAGGCGCATAGGCGATCTTGTAAAGGTCTACGTCGGCCCCGATATACAGCGGACCAAGCTTGAGGCGCTGCAGGCGGAGCTCAAGAAGGATTTCGACCTCAACGGAATTATCGTGCGTTTTACCACACAGTGAGCATTGGGTTGTGTCAGACCCTCTGTTAGAATGCGCGCTGTTTAAAGGATCCGATCGGGAACATGAACTGGGCTGACTGGACCATCATCGCTATCATCGCCATTTCAGGGCTTTTCAGCCTGAAACGGGGCTTCGTCAAGGAAGCTCTGTCCCTGGCAAGCTGGGTAGCGGCCTTCATAGTCGCGCGACTCTTTACGGCTCCTCTGAGCCTGGTGTTGCAGGACTATATCGAAATGCCCTCGGCGCGGGTTGCCGTGGCGTTCGCTATTCTTTTTCTGGCTACTCTGATCGTGGGTGCCTTGATCAGCACGCTGATTGTCGCGCTGGTGCAAGCCACGGGGCTGAGTAGCACTGACCGTATACTCGGAATAGGTTTCGGACTGGCCCGCGGGGCTTTGCTGATTGTGGTGTTGGTAGCGCTTTTGGGCATTACCCCTGCGATTCAGGATCCCTGGTGGCACGATTCGCAACTTATCCCTCATTTTATTCAAATGGAATCCTGGACTCGTGATCTGGCGCAAGACGTCGTGCGCGCAATTTGGAATGTTGGACTTTAGTTGAACATCCGTCACGGCAGGATTCATCAAGGCTTTTCTGAACTGGTTTGAGGTGCGTTACATGTGCGGTATTGTCGGCGTTGTTGCCAAATCCTACGTTAATCAGACGATTTTCGACGCTCTTACGGTGTTGCAGCACCGGGGCCAGGATGCGGCCGGCATGGTGACTGGTGAAGGAAACCGGTTTTTTCTGCGTAAGGATAACGGCCTTGTAAGTGAAGTATTTCGCACCCGTCACATGAAGCGCCTTGCCGGTAATGCCGGTATTGGTCATGTGCGCTATCCCACGGCCGGCAGCTCCAGTGCCGCCGAAGCCCAGCCGTTTTACGTCAACTCGCCCTACGGCATTGCGCTAGCCCACAACGGCAATCTGACCAACGCTGAAGATCTGGCCGAGGAAATGTTCCGCGCCGATCTGCGCCATATAAACACCACCTCCGACTCCGAAGTACTGCTCAATGTGTTTGCCCACGAGCTGCAGGGGCAGGGCAAATTACAGCCCAACGCCGATGACATGTTCAGCGCCGTAAAACGTGTGCATGAACGTTGCACCGGTGGTTACGCGGTGGTTGTCATGATTACCGGCTACGGTATTCTGGCGTTTCGCGATCCCAACGGCATTCGTCCACTGTGTTACGGCAAGCGTGAAACCGAAACCGGCGAAGAGTATATGGTTTCGTCCGAGAGCGTGGCGCTGGATGTATGCGGTTTTACCCGTGTGCGTGATATTGAGCCCGGTGAAGCCATTTACATCGATATGGACGGCAATGTGAACACCCTGCAGTGCGCGCATAACACCCGTTACGCCCCCTGCCTGTTTGAATTTGTTTACCTTGCGCGTCCGGACTCCATTATCGATGGTGTCAATGTGCACATGTCCCGCATGCTGATGGGCGAAAAGCTCGCCGCCAAGGTGCTGCGCGAACGTCCGGACCACGATATAGACGTGATCATTCCCATTCCGGACACGAGCCGTACCGCGGCGCTGGAGATGGCCAAGACCCTCAAGGTGGATTTTCGCGAAGGCTTTATCAAGAACCGCTATATAGGCCGTACCTTCATTATGCCGGGGCAGGGCGAGCGCAAGAAATCGGTGCGCCGCAAACTGAATCCCATCGAAATGGAGTTCCGTGACAAGGTCGTGATGCTGGTGGATGACTCCATCGTGCGTGGTACCACCTCCAAGCAGATCGTACAGATGGCACGGGATATGGGCGCCAAAAAAGTGTATTTCGCTTCGGCCTCGCCGGCAGTGCGCTTCCCCAACGTCTATGGCATCGACATGCCGGCGGCGACCGAGCTGATCGCCCATGGCCGTACCGAAGAGGAAGTGGGTGAATATATAGGCACCGACTGGATGCTGTTCCAGGAGCTGGCTGACCTGAAGGACTGTGTCAGCGAGTGCAATCCTGATATTCGCGAATTCGATACCTGTGTATTTGATGGCAAGTACGTGACCGGCGATGTGGGTGTCGATTACCTGGCGCGGCTCGAAGTCAAACGCAATGACGCCGCCATGGCGGATGCGGATGGTGACACCGATACTGAAGGTAACGAGTCGGCCGACCTGCACACCAAAATTGAATAACAGAGGGCATCGCGCAGCATGAAAAAATTTGAGCGCGAAGAACGCATCCAGTTTGATGCGACAGGCTATGAGTTCGCTACCCTGGCGGTGCGCTCGGGTCAGCAGCGCACCGATGAAGGCGAGCATGGGGATCCGATTTTCACGACCTCCAGCTTTGTCTATTCCAGTGCTCGTGAGGCGGCGGCCAAGTTTTCCGGCGATGAAGAGGGGAATATCTATTCCCGCTTCACCAATCCCACGGTGCAGGCATTTGAGCGTCGCATAGCGGCGCTTGAGGGGGCTGAGCGTGCGGTGGCAACCTCATCGGGCATGGCGGCTATTCTCAGTACGGTACTGTCGCTGCTCAAGGTCGGTGATCATGTGGTGTGCTCGCGTAGCGTCTTCGGATCCATTGTCTCGCTGTTCGACAAGTATCTGTCGCGGGCGGGCATTGAAACCACCTACGTGGATCCGACCGACAACGACGACTGGCGCCGGGCTATCCGGCCGCAAACGCGGCTGTTCTTCCTCGAGTCGCCGTCCAATCCACTGGCGCAGCTGGCGGATATCGCCGCCGTGGCGGCCATCGCCCACGAGCAGGATATTCTGCTGGCGGTCGATAACTGCTTCTGTACGCCTGCGCTGCAGCAGCCGCTGGCCCTGGGGGCCGATATCGTCATTCATTCGGCCACCAAGTTTCTTGATGGCCAGGGCCGCTGTGTCGGTGGCGCGGTGGCAGGGCCAAATCACCTGATGGAAGAGGTGTTTGGCTTTATCCGCACGGGCGGCGCCTGCATGAGCCCGTTCAATGCCTGGGTATTTATGAAAGGTCTTGAGACCCTCAAGCTGCGCATGAATGCACACTGTGCCAGCGCGCTGGAACTGGCACAGTGGCTGGATGCGCAGCCGGGTATCGACAAGGTGTATTACGCCGGCTTGCCGGAGCATCCGCAGCACGAACTGGCCAAGCGGCAGCAAAGTGCTTTCGGGGCTGTAGTGTCATTCGAGGTCAAGGGCGACCGTGAAGCCGCCTGGCGCTTTATCGATGCAACCCGCATGCTGTCCATCACCGGTAATCTCGGTGATACCAAGAGCACCATCACGCACCCAGGCACTACCACCCATGGCCGCATGACGGCCGATGATCGTGCCCGCGCCGGTATTCGGGACAACCTGATCCGCGTTTCCGTGGGTCTGGAAGATCTTGCGGATATCCGCGGTGATCTGCAGCTCGGTCTGGCGGCACTCTAAGTACGCCAGTCAATGCACCAGCGCCAGATTGCAGCTTAAGCGATTCAGGCGCCGGCGCAGAGAAATTCAGCCTCGATATGGTGTAGCGCACCGCTGGGGCGCAGCAGGCTGCTTTTAAGGCTGAACGCATCGCACTCAAAGCAGAATGCCTGGCCGTAGAAACGCGCGGCTACGTGCTCCAGTACCGGGCTCAGATGATTGCTGTCGCATCGACCTAAAGTGATATGGGGAATGAAACGGCGTTGCTGCAAGGGAATGCCGGCGGCGCGCAAGCGCATTCCGATCTGCTGTTGCAGCTGCTCCATCGCAGGTTGCGGGTCTATCCCCATCCAGATGACCCCGGATGAAAACTGGCCTATGCCTTCGCAGCGCACATCCAGTGGTGCGAACTCGACCTCTTCCAGAGCGCTGTAAATGGCCTCCAGGCGGTGGCCGGGTTGCTCTCCCAGAAACTGCAGGGTGATGTGCAGCCGTTCCGGGGCTGTCCAGTGCAGGTGACGCACCGGTTGCTGCAGGCGGGCGATGGCGTCCTGCAGTGGGTCGGGCAAGTCGATGGCCACGAAAAGACGCATAGCATTCCTCCCTTATTTTCCGATCACCGTATAATATGCGGTCTTTCGCTGTGTAGATGAACAAACTTTAGATGATCAAAACGTGAAAATCATACTGGCACCGATGGAAGGCGTGGTCGATTACCTGATGCGTGATGTGCTGACACGCATCGGCGGTATCGATCTGTGCGTGACTGAATTTGTCCGTGTCAGCCAGAACCTGCTGCCCGACACTGTCTTCCATCGCCTGGCGCCTGAGCTGCTGCGCGGCGGTACCACGCCCAGCGGCGTGCCGGTTATAGTGCAGCTGCTCGGCAGTGATCCTGAACTTATGGCCGTAAATGCCGAGCGTGCCGCCGCCTTGGGCGCGCCCGGCATAGACCTCAATTTCGGTTGCCCGGCCAAGACGGTTAATCGTAACCGCGGTGGGGCCGTGTTGCTCGACACGCCGCAGGATGTTCACGCCATAGTGGCCGCGGTGCGTGGGGCTGTGCCGGCGCATATTCCGGTGACGGCCAAGATGCGCCTGGGCTACAGCGACAAGGCACTGGCACTGGATAATGCCCATGCCATTTTCGAGGCCGGCGCCGATGGCCTGGCGGTACATGCCCGCACCAAGGTCGAAGGGTATCGCCCGCCGGCGTACTGGGAATACATAGCCCAGATTCGCGAGGCCATTCCCATTCCGGTCACCGCCAATGGCGAGGTCTGGAGCTGGGATGATTATCAGCGCTGTCGTGAAGTGAGCGGTTGTCGCGATATCATGATTGGCCGCGGCCTGATTTCAAGACCGGACCTGGCGCGTTCCATCAAGCGGCGTTTGCAGGGTGAAGCCGAGGCAGGTATGGACTGGTTCGAAATGCAGGGCGTACTGCTCGATTATTTTGAGCAGATCGTTGCCGACAAAGTGCATGGCTATGTGCATGGTCGCTTGAAGCAGTGGCTGCATCAGCTGAAGAAACACTACCCGCAAGCGGAGCAGCTGTTCAGTCAGGTCAAGACATTGCGCGATATTGAGCCTATTCGTCAGTTGCTGATCGAGCAGCGGGCTGCCGCCTGATTCGGCTGCTGAACCCGGGCGCTTTAGCCTTCGCGGCTGTGAATGCGTACCTGCATGCGCTTGGCGCCCCAATCGCCAGGCGCTGTCTCGAAGTGCCCCGGTATCCTTGTGCCGCAGTGACTGCAGCAACCCTTCGCATCCAGCTGCCATTCCCCCAGTTGATACCAGTCCCGCTCAATCAGCCGTTGCCCGCAACCCGGGCACCAGGTCGAGCTGCCCGCAGGATCGTGCACATTCCCCGTATAGACATACCTTAAACCCTGCGCCATCGCGATTTCCCGTGCCCGCGTCAGGGTTGCCTGGGGCGTGCGCGCCTTGTCGAGCATTTTCCAGTCCGGATGAAAGGCACTGAAGTGCAGCGGCCTGTCGGGCCCCAGGTGCTCGAAGATCCAGCGGCTCATGGCTTCTATTTCGTGGCTGCTGTCGTTCTCATCGGGGATCAGCAGATTGGTGATTTCGAACCACACATCGGTATCGTGCAAATAGAGCAGGGTGTCGAGCACCGGCGCCAGGGCGCCGCCACAGATCTTGCTGTAGAAGTGCTCGGTGAAAGCCTTGAGGTCGACGTTGGCGGCGTCTATATGGGAATAGAATTCGGCTCGCGGCGCGGAGCACATATAGCCTGCGGTCACCGCCAGGGCGCGAATGTTCTGCTCGTGGCAGGCATCGGCCACATCCATGGCGTATTCCATGAAAATTACCGGATCGTTGTAGGTGAAGGCAATGGAGCGGCACGCCAGTCGCTTGCAGGTTGCGGCAAGATCCTCAGGGCTGGCACTGTCGGCCAGGGTATCCATGTCACGGGATTTGCTCATGTCCCAGTTCTGGCAGAATTTGCAGGCAAGATTACAGCCGGCGGTGCCGAAGGACAGCACAGCTGTGCCCGGCAAAAAGTGGTTCAGTGGCTTTTTCTCGATGGGGTCGACACAAAATCCGCTGGAGCGGCCGTAGCTGTAGAGCATGATCTGATCATTTTCGCGGCCGCGCACGTAGCAGAGGCCGCGCTGACCCTCGCTGAGTTTGCACAGCCGGGGGCAGACATCGCACTGTATCTTGCCGCGCTCGATGGGGTGCCAGTAACGGGTTGGGACAGCTGTGATGGGGGAAGCTGGCATGGCGTTGCCTCGCGCTCTGATGTGGCTGAGCCTGTTTAAAGCTTAGTCAATTTGCAGCCACCACAGGTTGCCAGTATCGGCGGCTATAATTTGCACAGTGCAAGATTGCGGGGCTCGCGCTTGAATTCTGTAGCCAGCCCGCGCTATCGGCGCAGGAGGTGGGCGATGAATCTACGCCAGGCGGCGGTGAGTGGCACTTTCTATCCAGCCGATAAAGCCGAGCTCGGTACCCTGGTGCAGCGCTTGCTGGATAAGGCTGCCGATGAGGAAAACCCCAGCAAGGTGCCTCGAGCGCTGATAGTGCCCCATGCAGGATTGATCTACTCTGGCGCCGTGGCTGCCAGCGCTTTTCGCCGGCTGCGCGACACCGGCCAGGCTTTTAGGCGTCTGTTGCTGCTGGGCCCCAATCACCGTGTGCCCTTGCGCGCCATGGCGGTGCCGACAGTGAGTGGCTTTGAATGCCCGCTGGGTGTGATGACGCTGGATACGGCGATTCTGCGTGACTGGGTCGACAATGGCTGGGTTGAGTATAACGATGAGGCGCACCGCCTTGAGCACTGCCTTGAAGTGCAGCTGCCGTTTTTGCTGCGTCTCAACCCAGACTGGCAGTTACTGCCGGTGATCGTGGGGCAGGTTGTACCCGAAGCCATTGCTGGGCTTGTGGGTGTCGGGCTTGATGACCCGGATACCCTGGTGATCGTCAGCAGCGATCTGAGTCACTACCACAGTTATGGCGTGGCACAGCGCCTGGACCAAGCCACCACTGGTCACATCGAACAGCTGGATCCGGGCCTGCATTCTGATCAGGCCTGTGGCTGCGTGGCGGTGAACGGACTCTTGCGTGCAGCGGCCCTGCGGGGGCTGGGCGCGCGTTGTATTGATCTGCGTAATTCAGGCGACACCGCGGGGTCCCGGGATAGTGTTGTGGGGTACGGTGCCTATGTCATCGCCTGAAGAGAACAGGCCAAGTAACTCTGAGTTGCCAGCTGCCTTGGGCGTTATTGGATCAAGTGAGGATTTGCGCCGGAGTTTGCTTGACGTTGCCTGGGAAGTCATCGAACGGGGTGTGGTGACTGGCGAATTGTGGCTGCCAGACCTTGAGCAGGCTCCAGCGCTACTGCAAACATCGGGCGCCAGCTTTGTCACGCTTTATACCCGAGCAAGTCAGATGACAGGCAGGAGTGACAGGCGGGCGCTTCGTGGCTGTATGGGTTCGCTGCAGAGCGACAGGGCGCTGCTGCAGGATGTGGCCCAGAATGCCTTTAACAGTGCCCTTCGCGATATGCGCTTTGCGCCTGTGCTGCAGCGCGAGCTTGGCGGCATTGAACTGGAGCTTTCGCTCTTGTCGCCGCTGGAGCCGCTGCAGTTTCACGACGAGGCTGATTTGCTGCGCCAGATTATCGCCGGTGTGGATGGGCTGGTGATTGAAGCTGACGGCCATCATGCAACCTTCCTGCCTTCGGTGTGGCAGCAGTTGCCAGGCGTAGACAAGTTTTGGGCTCAGCTCAAGCGCAAGGCGGGACTGAAGGCGGATTTCTGGAGCCCGCAGCTGCGCTGCTGGCGCTATCAGGTGCTGAAGATAACCGGGGCTGATTGTTAGCAGCCTGTTCGACAATACTCAACCTGATGCGAACCACCTTTCGCCTGTCGGCGACATACTTTCTTTGCTCGTGCAAAGATAGTATGCAAAGAAAGCACGCCACGATGAAGCCTATTCGCTGCGCTCTGAGGCCATTCGGCGGGCTACGCTGAAGGTACATCCATGTACTTCATCGCAGGCGCAACAGTCCCTGTTGCGCCCCTTCGGGCCAATTCGCCGCATGACCTCAGTGCTCGCCGGCTTCATAAGGGGGAGTGGGCCGCTCTGATATCATTGATGCTGGGTTGCCATCATACCGGGCCGTCGGCGGGTAGGATGGGTGAGGTGCGCATTGCACAAGGCTTGTCATTGATCAAAGCCCAGGGCGCGCCTTAACCCATCGTCGGTCGAAGTGGGTGGCATGGTGATGCCAGTGTTCGCCGGCATATGGCCATGGAAGGCCGGTAGTCAGAAAATGCAGGAGCAATTTTCTGTATATGGCCATGGATGGCTGGTAGTCAGAAAATGCAGGAGCAATTTTTTGCTCATAAGGAGAATTAAGAGCCGCCCTGATGCTCCTGTGAAATGGTGCAGGGGTCGGATGAAAAGGACAGGGCGGCAATTACCGCGTTGCCGGTGCGGCGGTTCGCCGCCATGTTTCATTGATTGCATAACGACGATAATTGCGACGTGCTGATAAAGGAGGCTGGGTTGAAGTCTGGCAACGTTGTTAATCTGCTGCAGGGCCTTGCGCCGGCAGGGTCTGAGGAAGTGTTCGAGAGCCTGGTGCAGCGGCCAGGCTTTCGGCTGGAGCGCATTCTGTCCTGGGGGCAGGTGACTCCAGAGGATGAATGGTACGATCAGGCCGAGGACGAGTGGGTGCTATTGCTCACAGGTGCAGCCAGGCTGCTTGTAGAAGGGCAGGAGGCGCTTGCACTGGTGCCGGGCGATACAGTGCTGCTGCCGGCGCACTGTCGGCATCGCGTTATCTGGACCGATCCTGCGCAGGTGACGGTCTGGCTGGCACTGCATTTCCCATCAGAAGGGTCGCCTGAGTAGCAGGGTATTTGCGGGGAGGCCGTCTGCCATGCATGGGCGTCGACTTGGCCGGTTTGACAGGAGAATGTGACAGGAGGGTGAAAGGATGGAATCACGAATAGAGGTTTTTGAAGGCGATATTACCCGCCTTGACGTCGATGTGGTGGTAAATGCTGCCAATGAATCCATGCTCGGGGGTGGCGGTGTCGACGGTGCCATCCATAGCGCCGCAGGGCCTGGGTTGCTCAGTCACTGTCGTACCCTGGGGGGCTGTAAAACGGGCCAGGCCAAGCTGACGCCGGGCTTTGATCTGTCCGCCGGCTGGATTGTGCATACGGTGGGGCCTGTTTGGCGCGGCGGCGAACAGGGCGAGGCGCAGTTACTGCAAAGCTGCTATCGCACTGTGTTTGAGTGCGTGCAAGGGCTGGATATCGAGTCGATCGCGTTTCCGGCCATTAGCTGTGGTGTCTATGGCTATCCTGCGCCCCAGGCGGTGCAGATTGCGGTAAGGGCAGTGCGAGCCGAGTTGGCAGTGCGGGCGCAGCCACTGCGGGTACTGTTCTGCTGTTTTGATGCGCCCATGGCGGCGCTTTATCGCCAGGCCATGAAGTAAGCGACCGCAGGACGTCGTGCGCGTACGGACCTTAAAAGCAGGCAATGCAAAACCGGGCACTCAGGGTGCCCGGCTGTCTGTGAAGCTTAGAACTGTCCTACGAGGCCATGCTTTCGATCTCGATCAGGCGCGGCTTCATGGCTTCAGGTACTTCGTGTACCAGGTCCACGTGCAACAGACCCTTGTCCATGCTGGCCTTCACGACCCTCACATGGTCGGCGAGCTGGAAGCGGCGCTCAAAATTGCGCGCGGCTATGCCCTGGTAAAGGTATTTGCGCTCGTCGGCGGCATCCTGCTGTTTCTGACCCACGATAATCAATATGTCCTGCTCGCTCTTGATGTTGAGCTCAGAGTTGTCGAACCCGGCAACCGCCATGGTGATGCGGTAGTGGTTCTCGTCCAGCAGTTCAATATTGTAGGGCGGATACGCCGGCTGGCTCTGTTCATTGCGGCTCGCGTTATCCAGCAGGGAGGCGAGGCGATCAAAGCCAATGGCGGAACGGTACAGGGGGGAAAGGTCAAAATCTCTCATGGTCATATCCTCGTTGAGCAATATGTTAGGTTCCCGCAGTCTGCGGGCTGGCAAAACGCGAACCTTCATCGAAGCGATCGCGTCTGCTTACCTATATGAGGATGACCAGAAGTATTTCAAGCGCGCCAAATGCAGAATTTTCTAGAGGCACTGGGCGAGGAGTGTTCTGCTCTCGGTCGTATCGCAGGCAGAGCAGAGGCGTGGTTTCAGCTATTGAACTGTTCCGGGTCGTTGGTGATGGTGACATCAACGCTGGGGCTTGGGATGCGAAAATCGTACACGCGCTCCCAGTCGGACCCAGGCTGGCGCTCCCATACGGTGCCGGCATTGAACGCCAGCTTTTCCTCAAGGCTGTCATCCATGCCGTAGAGCTTTTCCAACGGTACGGGCGTCATGTTGACGACGTCGTCCTGCAGGTAGGCTTCGTCTTCATAACCACTGAACAGGCGCCAGCCGGTATCGTTGAGGTGCTCCGGAACGCTCTTGTACATAAAACGTACGGGCAGTTTCTCCTCAAAAATCATGCGGGATACCAGCGCCAGAAAGCCGCTCTTGGTCTGGCCAGTTTCAGTGCTGCCAGCATCGTCGCTACGGGCGTTGCTGCTGTTGCTGCTGCTGTCGGGAGTAGTCGCGTCGCTCATGGGGGCCTCCGGTAAAAATGCTGACGCATTATACAGTGAATACGCACTTGAATGCAGGCAAGTGGCCGGGTCGTTGTGGCAAGGCTGTGATTTTCAGTGACCAGTCGGCTCCCGACAGCCTGGTATCAGTGCAGGAGGGGCAGCCGTCGCCGCACATGGTGCGTAAAAGAGAGCGCAAGCCCGTCGTTACGTTGAAAAGCTGCACGGACGCGGGAGTATCCCGCTAAGAGGCTGAGTATCCGCAAGACTACCGAGCGGCTCCATCAGCCGAAGATCGCTTGGTGCCCATAGCGGACATTGCCTGCGAGTACTCTCTGTGCATAACTCACCCTCAATTACTGTGCGTTTATACAGTGTATTAGGCGCCATTCGGCCTTATGGCGCGTTTTGCAGCATTCATGTGCTCAATTCTGGCTGGTATTAGGAACAAAAATGATCCAATATCAATGAATTATGGATTGGGGCCTGTTGGATACTGCGCACGGCCCAGCACGCATACACGCATGCTCGTTTTCAACGGAGGAAAATGGCTGTGGTACCTCAAATATCTCTCATATTCAGTCGATTAGCCTCTCTTGACGACGTCGTGGTCTGCGCATAAACGCGCATGCGCAGTATTAAAATGTTAGAGCGCTAGGAGAGATATGTGGCTACCGCATCTCGCACTGTTAACCCCTTACATTTCGAGGACCTTGAGCCGCGAAGGTTTGAGGACTTAGTTCGCCAACTTCTCTACGATTTTCGGGACTGGCGCGCACTTGAAGCGACAGGGCGATCTGGATCGGATGATGGATTCGATGCGAGGGGATGGGAAGTCATAAATCACCAACTTCTAGAGCACGAAGACGAAGAGGATCTAGACCAGAATGCCGTGCCATCGTATAAGGACCGTATTTGGCTGATTCAGTGCAAGCGGGAGAGAGTTATCACTCCGAAGAAACTAGTTGGTTATCTTGAAGATATAAGCAAGGACGAACTTTCTAACCTACATGGATTGGTGTTCGTAGCTGCTTGCGATTTCAGCAAAAAATCACATGACGAATTCCGGAAATGGTGCGTCACGGCAGGTCTAGAAGAATTCCAACTTTGGGGTAAGGCCGCGCTCGAAGATTTTCTTTTTCAGCCCCGGCAAGATCACTTATTGTTTGGCTATTTTGGAATTTCTCTACAAATACGCAAGCGATCTCTAAAATCGTCACTGCGCGCGAGGCTCGCCACAAAGCGACAAGTAATCAGACTCATCGGTGGAGTTCAAGGTCGAAGCCGCAACCCTATCTTGCTTCGCGATGCTGAGGCAACTCAGTATCCATATTCAGGTGAAATAGCCGATGTCCATAAGCGGCCTTTGTGGGCTGTTTACTATTTTCTCGGTCATTATGAAAGCGGCATCAAAATCTTGATTCGCTCCCATTTGGCTTATGTGAAAGACGGTGCTAATGAATGGGATGCGATGGAGAAGCTCAGGACGAACCAACATTGTGATGACCCCTGGGCCAAAGAGGTTGATCGGGACCTAGACGCAAAGGTGCGTGCTATTTGGGAAAAGGTTCCCAAGGAAAATCAGGCGTTTCTAGAAGTGGTGGGTTTGGTGCCTTACGACCAGATATTGGCAATCGACGAAGCAGGAGATGAATGTTGTAATCATCCGCACGTCTATCTGCAATGCAGTGAAGAATCTGGATTATTTGGTGGTGGTGCCTACGCTGTTGTAAGAACGGCGCATTCCTATTCGGAGTATGAGTATGAAGCTGAGCTTACAAATCAAATTCTGTATTTCCCCCAAAAATACCGTAGCAGGGGGTAATAAATGGGGTCAGAATAGATTTATTAAGAAAAACATATTTTGCCCCCAATTGTGCTTCTGGCCAGATCGGATCATAATCCCGGTGCTCGTCGGCTGATAAAACATTGAAAGTCGTTCGTTTCGCTCACTGGGACCTCAAAAGCTACGCTTTTTCGGCCCTTTAATGTGGCGTTAAGTTTCACTAGTTATCGAGTGAGGTCGTATGACAAAGAAAGTTGAAAGGTTCCCATTCGATAATAAGAGCCGCCAAAGGTTGAACCTCAGGAAAGGAATAGTGCCATGCCAAGTATCAAGTAGGTGGCTCCAATTTCCAGAAAATAGCTACTCATGTTCAAGTGGCGATTACATCACTCTCAATGTTATGACATCCACGCTTACAGATGATTTAGAAGAGCGCGAATCGAAGATTTGTGAGATAGTCCTTTTAAGAGAAGACATTGAAACTATGTTGGCAGCATGCAAAACAAAAACTTAACAAACGCGTCAATTAGGGCGCTCGCAAACTCGCGCCTATTACGCTGGCGTTATGTTTAAAAAGGAGGTCAAGTGAATCTATCAGAAGATGTACTGAAAAAGCTAAATCAATGGATAAAATCGGAAACATGGCATAGCGATCATGATCTTGATGCAGAAAGATTTTATGGCTTTATTGATGCTTACGAAAAAGAAAATGGCCCTCATATATCTGACGAGGCGATACTGGCAGAAACAATTGCTATCCAAGGTGGTATCGATACATCCAGTCAGCTCTTTGATGTAATACTAGAGAGAGTCTCATTGATGTATACCATTTTAGATTTTGTAAAGTTCACACATAGATAAGTGCAAAAACATAATCGGGTAGCCGAGGGTTTCTAGCCCTCAGCCCCCCACAACACCCTGCATGCGAGCCCGGAATTTCGGGGACAGTATACCTATTTCCCAGCTCATCAATGTCCGCTTTGTGCCGTTAGCGGCCTTCACGATTGCTTCGACTGGTAGTAGGTCTCCGGAGCAATTCCAGATGCTTAAAGTAACCACACGGGTCCCGTTAGGGCAGGTAATCGCTCCTGCATTGCCTGCATACCGGCCATCCATGGCCGTATGCCGGCGAGTACTGAAGTGCATTTTTCGATCAGGCCAGGCAGGGGCGAGGCATGGATGCCGAGCCGCAGATTCGGCACAAGGATGTGCCGTCAGCTGCGCCCGGAAAATCGGTCCAGCGCGCAGTGAAAAGGCTTCATTGGGGCGCATTCTTCAAGGTAAAAAGTCTTGCTTACTTAACTTCGGCCGTTCGAAGAAAAGTGAGTCGCCGGGAGGCGAAAGCGAGATTGTCCGACAATAATAACGCTTCAATAATTCGACAATTTTGAAAGACGGATCTCCAGGGCTTTTTACTGTCCGCCTCAGGGAACTTAAGCGCTCGCATGTTTTAATCTTCGCCAAATGCGTCCGTCTATAGCGGATAAGCCCAGTGCAATGAGCGCCATCCCCACAAAATGGACAACGTCCAATGTCTCGTTCAGAAATAGTGAACCCAGCAATATTGCCGAGACAGGCACCAGTAATGTGACCAGCAGCAGGTTGGTTGCCCCTGTCGATTCCAATATTTTGAAATAGAGCACATAGGCAATAGCAGTGGAGAGCACAGCAAGCCCAATAATGGCGGCCCATGTTCCCAGGCTGGACGCAGTAATATCGAGGGGCCCGTCTGCCACTAGGGTGATGGGCGTCAATACGAATGCCGATGCAGTGACCTGGCCCGCTGCCGTTATGATGGGGTTTATCGCCATTATTTTAAATCGACGGCCATATACGCCGGCAAATGCATAAGACACAGCCGCTGCAATGATGGCAACCTGCGCCAGCAAGCTATCACCGAGAGCGGGCAGGCCGATCATCACAACAACGCCGAGAAAACCGACTGCCACACCCGCAAGCTTCAATGACGTTGCACGCTCGTCTGCAAGCAGCACTCCGGCGACAATAACGGTGAATATGGGGGTCGCAGCGTTAAGAATCGATGCCAGCCCGGATGCGATTTGAGTTTGGCCCCAGACTATAAGAGTAAATGGGATGACATTATTCAGCAGTCCCATTCCCAGAAAAGCCAGCCAAATCCTCAGGCTTTTTGGCGGGCACAGTCCCATCATCAGAGCCATACTCCACAATGCTATGGCGGCCAGTCCTACCCTGAGCGTAACAACGGTCAATGGAGGCAAGTCGGCAACAGCAACACCCACAAAGAAAAATGAGCCCCCCCAGAGTACGGACAATATGGTAAGCATTGCCCATTCACGCAGGCCCATTGAGGTGTTTATCGCTGAACTCATAGTGAGTAGCACTCTCGCGTTAATTCATTTTGGAATCAGCTTAGCGATAGCCCGAAACATAAACCATCCGATTCTTGCGCCTCAATTTATTTATCCATAATCAGCTATTTTGATCACGAGGAGTTGGCAAGAATGAAAATTATGCAGCAAAAAACGGATGGTAGCCGCAATAGAAATACGGTTACATAGGTGGTAACAACCTTTAGGTACAGGTAATTCCATGTCCATGCCCTCTGAAGAGGAAATGCAAGCAGCCATCGCTGCAAGGGACCAATCCCTTGATGGGCATTTTTTTTATGGAGTTATCACGACGGGCGTTTTCTGCCAGCCATCGTGCTCTGCTCGGGCTGCCAGGCCCGAGAACCTGAGGTTTTTTTCAAGTATTGAAGCCGCCATGCTGGCTGGCTTCAGACCCTGCAAGCGCTGCCAGCCTGCTGATGGCGTAGCACGAGTTGAGCGGCTGGTAACGGTTGCCCGCTATATCGAAGATCATGCTGCTGAGCGAATGACGCTTGCGAGCTTGGCTGCTATAGCCGAGTTGTCTCCCTCCAGGCTGCAACGAATCTTCAAAGCAGCATTTGGTGTTTCACCCAAAGCCTATCAAGACGCTGTTCGAATGCGACACTTTAAGCAATCGTTGAAGGAAGGTGAGGGGGTGACTGACGCAATTTTTGCATCAGGTTTTGGCTCCCTTAGCCGCGTCTACGGCGAGGCTAGCCGTAATATAGGCATGACCCCCAAAGCATACCGGGCAGGAGGCGCTGGTGAGATGATCACCTACGCTTGTCGCAACACGGCTCTTGGACTAATGGCGATGGCCGCTACAGATAAAGGTGTGTGTTTCGTACACTTTGGCGATGATGAAGAGTCACTGATCGCAAAGCTGAAAGATGAGTTTCCCAGTGCCGAGCTGAGTGTTTCACCTGCTCAGGCAGCACCTGAGCTTGATGCCTGGATGCAAGCGCTGGAACAGCATATCAGCCAAGGCGCTCCCAGGCCTGACTTGCCACTTGATATGCGAGGTACCGCTTTTCAAATGAAAGTATGGCAATTTCTGTTGAGCATTAGAGAGGGTGATGTGCTCAGTTACACTGAGTTGGCCGCGCACATCGACAAGCCAAGGGCGGTTCGGGCAGTGGCATCGGCATGTGCCAAAAACCGTATAGGCGTGCTGATTCCTTGCCATCGAGTCCTAAGAGGGGACGGAAGTCTGGGTGGATACCGCTGGGGACTGGAGCGCAAACGAGCATTATTAGACGCGGAAAGGGAGCGACGGACGCGATAGCAACAGCAGATGCGTTGCAGCAGTGGGCGGGCCGGGGTTGAAAGCGCTAAAGGGCATAGTGACAGCGCGCTCGCTTCAGCGTGCTGCCGGCCGCGTCAACCATGAATTAGACATTATCTATGACGAGCACATTTTTATTTATGGGCTTTTTTATAAAAAATGCGTCCGCACAGAAAACTATGATATTAACGATCAACCAAGCCAGCATCATGCTGATAATGGTATGGCTTAAAAAATGATGGCCTGCCAACATTTTATAGCCTCCCATAAGCCAGCCTGTGGTTAAACTTAAGGCTAGGGCTTGTTTACGCTGCCTGGCAGAGGTAGCCAGAAAGAATAGTGATAATAGTGCGAAACCACCACTGGCGTGACCAGCGGGAAAGCAGCGTTGATTCTTGGCAGGCTTTTCTCCCTCAGGGTAGGGTTTTAAAACAGGGGTGTACGGAATTTTTCCACCATATTCTGTTAGTGAAGAGGGGCAAGCTACATTACTGATACCTTTGATGGTAGAAGCAACGGAAGGAACAATTATTAACGATAAAAACACAATAAATAGACCGGCTATGTTATTTTTAATCCATATATTTTTCCTAAGAAAAATCAATGACAAAAGCAATAGTATCTCAAAAGACTTTAGTAGCAGTTTAATGCCGTCATAAAAAATAAAATGGGAAATACTGTTTTTTTCAATTGATACTGTCCAATGATTTTCATCAAAATTGTACAGGAAGTTTTGTACCCAAATATCAATCATTGAAAAATCGAACAATGTAAAAGTTATTATAATAACAATTAGGATGCAAAATATATTTTTTATTGATGTCATCAGTTTATTAACTCAACTGGCGTTATGTCCCTTTTGGATTCAAGTGCAGTATTCAAGTAGAAACGTGGGGTTGAAATAGAGTGTGAGAGCGAGTGTAAATTGTCTACAATATTGTCAAGCGATAAATTTATATCCTTCAGCATGGTTCTCTTTGAAAAATCAGCATCGAGGGCAACCCTCGTCCAGCATAAGGCCGCCACGTCTATTTGGGTGCCAGGAACGAAACTATAAGGAAAACCACGTAGATCGGTACCTTTTCCCACCAATGACTCGCTGTGATCATTCATATAGAGATAGAGCATTAATAGTGCTATATCTGTGCAGGCAGAGTCCGGGAATCATAGTAACTTCTGTCTCAAATATATATTAAAAAGTGCAAGTATTTTTTCGTGAGTTTACTATACTTGAGTGCAAGTTAAGCGGGTGTTAAAAAAATGTTAAGAAAGTGTTATATTGGTAAAATTTTTAATGGCAGGACAAGAGTGAGAAGGTCGGTGCATGTTTATAGTAAACATGGCGGACCATGTAAGAAGCAGAGATGCGTCATCATTGGCCGCAAGCCAATACTAACACCATCTTGTTGCTCCCAAGGAGGTCCGCAGCCCATAGGCTACGGTCATTATTTTAGGCAGAAAAGTTCTGGCATGACGGATTAATAGTCAAGAAAACTATTTTTCCGACGAGCTAATAGTAGTCGAAGTTGGTACTTAACGTTTTTGTGAGGTTAAAAAGGATATCTCGTGAAAATACTAATTGTTGAAGATAATAAAGATATTGTGGCTAATCTTTACGATTACTTTGAGCCTTTAGGTTATTCACTGGATAGTGCCTATAGCGGTCCTGGTGGTCTCTCATTAGCGGCAACGGGTAATTACGATGTTATTATTTTGGATGTTATGCTGCCAGGAATAGATGGCGTACAGGTATGCTTTAAACTGAGGCAAGAATTAAAAATAAAAACACCTGTTCTAATGCTAACAGCGAGAGACAGTATCGAGGATAAAGTACTCGGTTTGGAGCAAGGTGCAGATGATTATGTTATTAAGCCATTCTCATTGATAGAGTTGGATGCCAGGCTTAAGGCGTTGGTGCGCAGGGCCTCTGACTCACATATAGAAGATACCCTGACGTTAGGTTCACTGGTGTTCAATCAAAAAACTTTAGCACTTTCTCGGGAAGGCGTTCCCCTGGTTATAAAGCCGATAGGTTATAAGATTTTAAGCCTTTTAATGAAAGAATCGCCTGCTATAGTTACTCGAACTCAGCTTGAACAAGCTGCCTGGGGAAACAACCCACCTGATAGCGATGCTTTACGCACCCATATACATACGCTTAGGCAAGTTTTGGATAAGTCTTTTGAAAAGTCTATGCTAAAAACTATACAGGGTATTGGATATCGCATGGTTAATCCTGATGAATAAGTCGCTATCATTAAAAACAAGGTTGACCGTTTCGTACCTTTTATTATCTGTTTTAATTTGCAGTATTTTTATAGCTGTTTTCTATTTTTCTGAATCATATATAGAAGAAAAACTCATTTATCCTAGATTGTCTTCCTCGTTGGATTACGTTATTGAAATTCGAGAAAATAATGCTCAAATCAGCACACCACCAGGAATGGGATTCTATCACGGCGAAAATATACCAGAAATATTCGGTTCAAGTGAGCCAAGACCTTACCTTCAAGAAGTTTCGCTTGGAGGAAAAGAAATATTATTTGTTATTAAAATGCATAATGGAGAAAAATTTGTTGCATTTGAAAAGATATCGGATTTTGAATATATTGAAATGATTATCGCAGTCGTCCTTCTTTTTGCTTCAGTTTTAAGTGTTTTTTCTGCAGTATTATTTAGTAAGTTTTCGACTATGCAAGTCATCTCGCCATTGAAAGTTCTTGCAAACGAAGTGGAATCAAATATTGAAAAATCTCGCTTTAGCATACAGTCAGAAGATGAAATTGGTTTCCTTGCACGAGCAATTGAAGAGCGCGATGAGAAATTGCAATCTTTTCTGAATAGAGAGCGACTGTTTAGCGGTGACGTCAGTCATGAATTAAGAACGCCGCTTACCATTATTTTGGGAGCTTCCGAAATACTTTTGTTGCATTTAGGCGATAATCCGAAATTAACAGCAGTGGCAAATCGCATAAGGTTAACAGCAGCTGCGACATCAAATCAGGTTTCTGCTCTGTTATTACTGTCACGATCACCTGAAAAACTAATATTAGTCGATGTTGATTTACGGGCTTTAATTAACCAGGGAATAGAGTCTTATAAGGGCCTGGTTAATGCGGGCGCAGTGGAGATTAAATTTTTCTGTGATGGCGATATCTATATTTCTACACATGCAGAACTTGCTAACATGCTGTTTGGTAATTTACTCCGGAATGCATTTCAGCATACGGATAAAGGTGAAGTTTCCATCAAAATTAGTCAGCGTAGTGTTATTATAGAGGATACTGGCTGTGGTATACCTAGCGACATTCACCCTCTGTTATTTAACCGACATATTCAGGGCAGCAGCAAAGACCTGCAAACAGGTTTTGGTTTTGGCTTAAGTATTGTCAAACGCATAGCTGATCACCTTAACTGGTCGGTGGCGTTTGAACCCTCCAAGAGTCAAGGAAGCCGCTTTATAATTATTTTTGAGCCTTAATGCTGCTGTATTACAGCCATTTAGCCATAAAGATTCTGTTTTCCTGCGTTGTCTTAAAAGACAGATCATTGGTTCCAGCCCGCCTGGCATCAAGCTGGCTTCGCGGTAACTGTGGCCGCTGCGGTACTGATGCTTGGTCTCTGTTTCAATGACCGTACAGGCAACTTTTCCATCCTTGCCACTATAGGCGCCCGGCCGAATCTGGGGCCTTACGGTGGTCCGATGGCGCGCTGGTCGTGTTTTTTTTGAGGGGGCGTGCTGGGGCTATTCTCAGGCGGAATTTACGCCTGGGTGTTGGTGATGCTGCTGACAGGGGTCTTGGACCCGCCGCCAGAGTGAGTGGTCGTAGCTGGGCTCTATGTCTATGCTGTGCTGGATCTAGTCGCGGTTTCGGTCCTTGCTGCGGTCAGATCTACCCGCGCCCGGTCGCGATTTGATGCTGTCGAGGTACTGCGTGACCTATGACAGAAAATTTCCGTTAGACCCAAGGGTTACATTAGACGCTAATCGCGCGGAAGCGGCTGATATCGTTGGTGTTGCTGGAGAGTCGGACGAAATCCATGTGGTTCTCTGATTCCAACTGTAGCCACCAGGGCGCTTGCGACTCCGATAGACATTGATAGGAGGATCGGGGTCAGTCAGGCATGAATAGTGCCTTCCATCAAATCTTATCGATGATAGCTCGAACCAGTTTCGACCGGATATTTGTAGTTGTATATCGGAAGTTGCCATTTTTTCTCGGCACCCTAAGTTTCAACTAAGGCTGTTACCTCATAGTGCAACTCACGCAATCAAACATTGCGCATAACTCACCTTCGAGTTTTATCATGAGGAAAATAGCCATGAATACATCACGTAAATTTGTTGCAGCTTTGGTTTCAGTGGCCAGCCTGGTCGGCATCGGCTCCTACGCTATTGCTGATGGCAAGAAGGGCAACGATACGATCGCCGTGACACAGGTGCAGATTTCGCAGGAGGAGGCGGTGAGCATTGCGCTGCAGAGCGTCCCGGGCACTGTTCGCGCGACCGAATTCGACAACACAGATAGCGATGACGATAACGAAGCCATGCTTTGGGACATTGAAATTGTTGATAGTGCCGGGCAGGTGTTCGACGTTGAGGTTGATGCCAATACTGGTGATGTGATCAGTCAGAAGGCTGATGTCGCCGACGACGAAGACGACGCCGACGACGAAGACGACGACGACGACGACGACCAGGAAGGTAGCGAGAACGAGGGTCAGAACGATAAGTGATGGGTGCCTGTCACATAGATATCGCTGTCCCTTTATAGCTGGAGTTAACGCACAGGTTCCGGCCGGAGTTCCGGCCGGAATCAACAGAAAACAGGAATGTACATACAATGCACACTCAAATGAATATTGAAGATGTCGAGGTTACTGAGACAGCCCGGAAAAGGGCTGAAATTTCGAATAGACCGTCTCTGCGCACGCTGATGTTAGGCGTACTGTCGATGGGTCTCGGGCTTATGGTGGTCATTGCCGGATTTGTAATGGGGCTTACATTCATGCTCATCATCCTCGGTCTGATGCCAATTGCCCTTCTCTGGTTCTGGTACGCGAGCAGACATTCAGCGCCGACAGAGAGTGCGGTGGCATCAGCAACGCAGGAGCACGATGCGAGTACCCACTCAAGGTCGAGCGACACAGGCGCGCCAGGTAGCATGTCAACTGGGCCCCAGGCAGGGATGCACTGTAATGCAGGTCCGGAGCGCTAGGTGCGCGTTTTACTGGTCGAGGACGACGCACTCATCGGCGGGGCCATTCGTGAAGCCCTGAGCGATGCGTCCATGTCGGTGGATTGGGTGCAGGATGGCCAGGCCGCGCTGGCGGCTGCATCGGATGATGTGCACGCTCTGGTGTTGCTGGATATTGGTTTGCCAAAACAGGACGGACTGTCGGTACTGAAAGCGTTACGCCACAAGCGTGCTTCTATCCCTGTGATCATCATTACAGCACGCGATGCACTGGAGGATCGAATAGCGGGGCTTGATCTCGGCGCGGACGATTATCTCGTCAAACCGTTTCCCGTTGATGAGCTGATGGCTCGCATGCGGGCGGTTCTGCGGCGGCATCACGGTTGCGCAACACCAATCCTTGGGAATGACATCATCGAGCTTGATCCGGTCTCGCGTATCGCCAGTCGCAATGGAATTGAGCACAGTTTGTCGGCGCGCGAGTATGCCGTTCTGCATGCGCTGATCTTGCGTCCTGGGCAGATTCTGTCACGCAGCGAACTCGAGGACAGAGTCTATGGCTGGAACGAGGAGGTCGCGAGTAACGCAATCGAATTTCTGATTCATGCGATACGCAAGAAGCTGGGTCAGGATGCGATCAAGAATGTCAGAGGTTTGGGGTGGATGGTGCCAAAGTCGTGAAAAGAACTGTGCGAGTAACCTCTCTTCGGCAGGCGTTGACTCGCACCATTGCCTTTACATCCATAGGCATGATCATGGTTGCGGCTCTGTTTTCAGGCGTTATAGCGTTTATTGAAGCACAAGAGCGTCAGGACGCTCTGTTGGTTTCAATCGCTGAACTTGTTCAATCCGGTCAACTGGTCGACAGTGGACAACTCGGTGATGACGTGGGTGAAGAGACCCTGGTTATTCGCCAATTCTCATCAAGTCCTCATAATCGGCAAGTGGAGGCTCTGAGTCGTTTGCCGCCTGGGGTACATACACACAAAATCGCCGACCATTTCTGGCGTTTGAGCATACAGAACCACGTCGCTTCGGGCTCGCGTTTCATGGTCGCTCAGCAAACGGATATTCGTAACGAAAGTGCCATTACGGGTGCCCTGTACGGTTTCGTACCCGCTGCCATGCTGGTGATGGCCATGCTTGTCATCGTCAACATCGTGGTTCGACGTCAGTTTCGCCGGCTTGATGTGCTGGCCGAGAAACTGGATACCGAGGTAGGCAGCAGCCCGCAGGACATCGATGAGGTGGAAGCGCCTGATGAAGTCCGGCCTTTTCTGGCAGCCATCGTTCGATTATTGGCGCGTAATGCGGAAGTGCTGCGCCGACAGCGACGTTTCATCGCTGATGCAGCCCATGAACTGCGGTCTCCAATTGCCGCACTGGTTCTGCAATCTGACAATATGAAAAAGGCGGTCAATGAGGTTGATGCACGTCAGCGACACGACAGACTCGGAGAAAGCATCGCCCGCCTACAGCGTCTGGTCACACAGTTGCTGGACCTGGCCCGTCTACAGGACAGGACTGCGCATGCGTTGGTACCCGTCGATTGGCGGGATGTGATTCGCGATGTTGTCACCGATCGGATCGATGCTGCCGATGCCCGGGAAATCGACCTGGGCGTATCCGAAGTAGCTAGCGCTCGCGTGAACGATGACGCAGAGGGGTTGTCGCGGCTGCTGGGTAATGCGATTGACAATGCGTTGCGCCACACACCGCCCGGCGGGCGAATAGACATACGACTGACAACAGAGAATGGCGTGTCCTATCTTACGGTTGACGATTCGGGTCCCGGTATTCCCGAGGCGGATCTGGAAGGGGTGTTCGAGCCATTTAATCGGGGGACCCTGACGAGCAGCGAGGGCAGCATGACGGGGACTGGGCTGGGCTTGAGCATCTGTCGCGAGATTGCGGCACGGCTCGGTGGGGAGGTGAGCCTCAGCAATCGGCACAGCGGTGGTCTTAGATTCCTTTATAGTCAGCCTCTAGCGACCAAAGTATCCTAGGCCAACCTAATCTCGTCCCTTAAACCACGAACCCGGGGGGAGGGCATTTGTCCGTGCCAAAGTGTCCCGACTGGCCCGCTTTTAGCTCCGAAAGCGGGTCTTTTTTAAAAAAGAGGCTGCAAGGTCGATGGGTTGATTGCCTTACAAGGAGAGACCGCAGGAAAATTCCAATGTAAGGCTGAGGCGGTCAGCAGCCTGTCGGCCACAGCGGCGTTCGCCACAGAGCGCTATAGTCCGGGTGGTGTGATGTTCGCTTTCCCCTGGTTTGGCGTATCGTTAGAGCCTCTTGCCCAGACACTAGGCCCGTTCACTTGAGTCTGGAATGAGCCCCTTGCCCCGAGGCAGGTACAGATCATGTACATCGACAGTTTCGCGGTGATCCACACCCTACCGCCTACAATGATCAAGAGCTACAGCATCGGATGCAGGGTCGTCACGTGCATCGTCAACACGAGCCGGGAGACGATGAGAGTGCCCATCAGGAACGACGGCGCAGAGGCGATTATGGACTTGCTGATTTTTCTGATCGATCGAAAAACGAACAACCAGAACTTCATGGCCCGAGGAGAAGATGGCAGTGAGCGAGTGCAACGACTTACCGACATCTGAGCAGACACGCGCCTGTGCGGTGTGCGGGCAGCGTTTCCCGCGCGCCGAACTCCGCCCCTGGATCTCGGTACGCCCGCAGGTGTCGGCGCTGATTGCGGTGGACCTGCCAGCCTGGAGTGACGGTGACGACATTTGCGTAGGTGACCTTGCGACCTACCGTCGACGCCACGTAGAGGCGCTGCTCGCGGCAGAGCGGGGGGAGCTCAGCTCGCTCGATCATGAGGTGCTGCAGAGTCTCGAGGCTGGCGCGCTTATCACCCTGAGCCCGGATGCTGTGGACGAGGGCATGACATTCGGCGAGCGGATGTCTGATCGCGTGGCGAGCTTCGGTGGCTCCTGGACGTTCATTCTCTCCTTTCTCGCTGTGCTGATGATCTGGATGGCGCTGAATGTGAGTGCCTTGTTGTTCAAGGCGTTCGACCCCTATCCGTTCATCCTGCTTAACCTCGTTCTCTCCTGCGTTGCGGCTCTTCAGGCGCCGATCATAATGATGAGCCAGCGGCGGCAGGAATCGAAGGATCGGCTGCGGGCAGAGAACGATTATCGAGTGAACCTCAAGGCCGAGCTCGAGATCCGGCTTTTGCACGATAAGATCGATCACCAGCTTTCGCACCAGTGGCAGCGACTCGCCGAGCTGCACGAGATCCAGATTGAGCTCCTCGAGGAGCGCGGCCGTCGATGATATTGCAAGCTGGAACGCTTGCAAGGCGACAGCAGATGAACTGCCCATAGTACCGAGGCTTAACGACAGTTGATTAACAGGGATGACGATAATCTACGGCACCGGCAAGCGTATTTCTTCGGCTACCGGAGGGATCCTGAGACTCTTGGCCGCCGGCATCGCTATCCAAGTGCAATCAGCAGTATCGCTGTGACTGGGATCAATCATCGAAGAAAAACCTTATAGCCCCGCATCCCTGTTTACCCTGCTTTGGGCGCGTCAGCTGCTGGCGGGGGCTCTGTAATTCGGTGGTTGGACGTTGTACCGCTTGCCTGTGTACTTTTGAATAGCGCACCCCCCAGGCCACCGCTCACCAGCGCATTGACATCGGCGGCAACCAGCACGGGATCAACGCCACCCCAGGTGGCCAGATAATGAGGCCGCCATTGGGGCGAAAACTTCTCCTTGAACGCCCGCAGCCCTTCAAAGTTGTAGAAGTGGCCGCCGAAGCGGGCGATGGCAAGGCCAAGGTGATCCCACAAGCGCTTGTTGCGCGAACTGGCCAGGCCGATCAGCGGCGCCAAGCCGAGCGAGAATTCCTGATAGCTCTGGGCTTTGAGTTCCAGCATCAAGGACAGAAACAAAAATTCCATGGTTCCCGGCGGCGAGTCGTTTCTATGTCGCATCAAGTCAATGGTTGCACGGACGCGGGTGGCCGTCTGAAACAGGTTCGCAAAGGCTTGGATTCGTCCTTCGTGAGTGACAGTCGCGATCGGGAATCGTTGCAGGTATTCGCGGTCGAACCGTCCCAGAGAGAACGACTTTTCACGTGCGTTGCGCGTTGATAGCCACTCATCGGAGATCACAGCGAGTTCGTCGAGTACCTCAGTTGAATGCGGCGGGAGCCTGATCGCGAAAGTCAGCCCATAGCGTGTCGCACGGCTGAAAGTCTGTCGTAATCGCTTGCGTGAGGCGCCCTCGAGTGAGAGTGTCTCCAGCGGCACGACGGCCTCTTCGCCAAGCTTGCTCAATGAAAAGCCGAGATCAATGTAGCGCGTAAGCATATCCGGGCCTACCTGATAGAAACACGGCCGGTAATTATGCAAATCACCCAGGTCGATGAATTGATTGATCAGACCCTGGAATGCGGCGGCGTTGCCAATTGGATCGCCCAGTGCAATAAGGCTGCGACCGCGTGGCGCGTACATGATGAACGCATCCTCGTTCTCCGACATCAAGACGTATTTGTCTCCCGTGAAGACGAAGCAGGCGTCTGCATCGTCCTGTTGGTCAATAATTTTTGCAACCTGAGCGCGGTCGAAGGGGGCGGTTCTGACGGGCGCGCTGCGAGCGGGGCGAAGTGCCAGCACCAGTAGCACGAAGAGGGCGGTGAACAAGCCGGTACCGTACAGCCGAAGAGAGCGTGAGAGTTGCTGATCGGCGGCAAACTGCCACCAGCGCTCGTGGTTATAGGCGGTGTCATCGTGCGCGAAGTTAATCAACAGAAAGGCGCTGAGCACGAGACCGCCGACCAGCAGCACCCACTCAGCCGAGAGTATATTGGTGGTCAGTTTCGACGAACGATAGAATTCGGAACGAGAAAGCCACAGTAAGGTAACAGCAAATACCATGAATACCAGCAGGTCGATGTCTACGCGCTGGTAGGCAAGTGTCAATATGCCGAACAGCATCATGCCAAACACTATCCAGAACGCCCCCCGGATGCGACGTCTGAGTCCATTGGACAGGACAATCAAGGCGCCACCGACCACGCCCATGATCACGTTCGATACTTCGAAGAAATTCGAGGTGATCAGTGGCAGAATTTCCTCCATGACATCGGCAGGAATCGGCAAAATTCCATTCAGTAGCAGCGCAGCACCGGTCAGAAATACCAGCGCCGAGAGTCCGAGTAACAGTGCAGGTTTCATGTCATCGAACAATGACAGCACAGGTAAGAACAGCGCCGAACGTCGAGCAGTGTCGCTGTGTCGAAGCAGGGGCCCGGACAGGCTCAGGATTACCAGAGCCACTACAAAGGGCAGGAGGTAATAGATGGCACGATAGGCGAGCACGGCCGCAGCGACGCCTGGAACCTGGTCGGTACTCTGGGCAACACCTGCGATGATCACACTGTCGAACACGCCTATACCACTGGGCACATGACTGATAACACCCGCCACCGCTGCGGCGGAAAATACAGCGATGAAGGTCGAATAGGGGAGGCTTGAATCTGCTGGCAACAGTACATAGAGCGCAAGTCCGGCGAGGGCAATGTCGCCGACGGAAAACCCAAGTTGCGCGAGCAGCTCGGCAGGCTGTGGCAATCGGATCTTATAGCGACCGATGCCGATGGCGCGTCCACGGACCGAAGCCCAGGCCAGTGTCACGACCAGTGCAACGAGTAACAGGACGCTGAACGTGCGCACTGCCGCGGGCGACAGGCTGACCACGGCGCTCAGCGCGGCCGGGTGATAAACAAGTGCGGCAAGACCGACAATGGTGACACCGGTGCCGAATGAGATAGCACAGATTGTGGAGACGACAGCGATGTCCCTGGCATCCAATCCGAGGCCCTGATAGAAACGATGACGCACCGCACCACCTGACAGAACGGCAAGCCCCACTGTATTGCCGAGGGCGTAGGCGGTGAACGAGCCAAAGCCCAGTACGATCGGTGGAGCACTCTTGCCAATGTAACGCAGCGCCGACCAGTCATAGCCGACGAGGACGGCGTAGCCCAGAAAGGTTGCCCCCATCGCGACGATCAGCGTGGCGCGGGGGATGGCCGACAGTTGATTGAACACGGCGTGGATATCAACATCGAGCAGCAGTGCACGAACTGCGACAACACCCAGCGCGAAGACGACGAAAGCGAGGAGGCTGCCACTGTGTGTCTTTAGAATATGCTTGATAGGTTTCATTGTGATCCTGCGATGGGAGCCTCGTCGTCGACGACCAAGGCGTTCGTGTTCAGGCAATGTCCGCTGATAGCGGGATTAGTCACTGTATCGACTGTATCAGGTGAGTTTCCTAGAGCAAAGAGGTGCCTGATGACCCATAAAACTCAGCCATTTTTAGCCGCCGGCGGGGCATTGGCGGTGTTCTGGCCGCGTGGCAGCCAAGCGTGGGCAATAGGACGCGCAGATCAAATCGGCTATTGAACTGGCAGCAGAATTTAACAGTGGCGCTGGCGGGCAATGCTGGCAAGCCAGGATTGCGGACATAAAAAAACCCTGCCGAGGCAGGGTTTTTATCAGCTATAAACCTATCAGGTTAGTCGCTGGTTGTGCTGATCAGGCTTCGACGGTCGCAATCACGCTGGACGCGGATTTGACGTACTTGTCCATCTCATGGAAGTTCAGGTAGCGGTAAATATCAGCAGACATGCTGTTGATACGCTGCGCGTACTCCATGTACTCATCAACGCTTGGCAGCTTGCCCATAACCGCTGCGATGGACGCCAGCTCTGCCGATGCCAGGTAGACATTGGCGCCGTTGCCCAGGCGGTTGGGGAAGTTACGAGTGGAGGTAGAGACTACCGTGGAGGCGTCTGCCACACGTGCCTGGTTACCCATGCACAGGGAGCAGCCCGGAGTTTCAATACGGGCGCCCGCGCGGCCGAAGATGTTGTAGTAACCTTCTTCGGTCAGCTGAGCGGCATCCATTTTGGTCGGCGGTGCAATCCACATGCGGGTTGGCAGGGACTGACCTGCGCTTTCCAGCAGCTTGCCGGCGGCACGGAAGTGACCAATGTTGGTCATGCAGGAGCCAACGAAGACTTCGTCGATCTTCTGACCGGCCACTTCAGACAGCAGGCGGGCATCGTCCGGATCGTTAGGTGCACACAGGATGGGCTCCTTGATCTCGGCCAGATCGATTTCGATGATTTCTGCGTATTCGGCGTCGGCATCGGCACGCATCTGGCTTGGGTTGGCGAGCCATTCTTCCATTGCCTTGATACGACGGGAGATGGTGCGCACGTCACCGTAGCCTTCGGAGATCATCCACTTGAGCATGACAACGTTGGACTGCAGGTACTGGGCAACAGACGCATCAGACAGGGTGATGGTGCAGCCGGCAGCAGAACGTTCTGCAGAGGCGTCGGACAGCTCGAAGGCCTGCTCGACGGTCAGATCTTCCAGACCTTCGATTTCCAGTACACGACCGGAGAAGGCGTTGATCTTGCCCGCTTTGGCCACGGTCAGCAGACCCTGCTTGATACCGTAGTAAGGAATGGCGTGAACCAGATCGCGCAGAGTGATGCCCGGCTGCATTTCGCCTTTGAAGCGCACCAGAATCGATTCAGGCATATCCAGCGGCATAACACCGGTGGCAGCAGCGAAGGCTACCAGGCCGGAGCCGGCCGGGAAGGAAATGCCCATCGGGAAACGGGTGTGGGAGTCACCACCGGTGCCGACGGTATCCGGCAGCAGCATGCGGTTCAGCCAGGAGTGGATAACACCATCGCCCGGACGTAGGGAAACACCGCCGCGGTTCATGATGAAGTCCGGCAGGGTGTGGTGGGTGTTGACGTCAATCGGCTTGGGGTAAGCCGAGGTGTGACAGAACGACTGCATGGTCAGATCGGCGGAGAAGCCCAGGCATGCCAGGTCTTTCAGCTCGTCACGGGTCATGGGGCCAGTGGTGTCCTGGGAGCCGACGGTGGTCATCTTGGGTTCGCAGTACATGCCAGGGCGCACGCCGTCGAGGTTGCAGGCCTTGCCAACCATCTTCTGCGCCAGGGTGTAACCCTTGTTGCTGTCAGCGGGCTGTTCCGGCTTGCGGAACAGGTCGGCCGGCGCCAGACCCAGTGCCTGACGGGCACGGTCAGTCAGACCACGACCGATGATCAGCGGAATACGGCCGCCTGCGCGTACTTCGTCCAGCAGGACCTGAGTCTTGAGGCCGAAACGACCCAGTTCTTCGCCCGTTTCGTGGTTTTTGACGACGCCTTCATAGGGATAAACGTCGATCACGTCGCCCATGTTCAGCTTGTCGACAGGCATTTCGATCGGCAGAGCGCCGGCATCTTCCATGGTGTTGTAGAAGATAGGGGCAATCTTGTTGCCGAAGCAGTAGCCGCCCGCGCGCTTGTTCGGCACGTGGGGGATGTCGTCACCGAAGAACCAGAGTACGGAGTTGGTGGCGGACTTGCGCGAAGAACCGGTACCGACCACATCGCCAACGTAGGCGACGGGGAAGCCCTTGGCCTTGACAGCGTCGATCTGGGGCAGCGGGCCGGTCTCGCCCTGCTTGACAGGTTCGATGCCTTCGCGGGCCATCTTCAGCATGGCATTGGCATGCAGTGGGATGTCCGGGCGCGACCAGGCATCCGGTGCCGGAGACAGGTCATCGGTGTTGGTTTCGCCGGTCACCTTGAATACGGCGACGGTGATTTTCTCAGCGACTTCAGGCTTGCTGGTGAACCATTCGCCGTCAGCCCAGGACTGCAGTACCTGCTTGGCAAATACGTTGCCAGCTTCGGCTTTGTCCTGCACATCGTGGAATGCATCAAACATCAGCAGGGTGTGGGACAGCGCCTTGGCAGCAGTAGCGCCCAGAGCTTCGTTGTCCAGGCAGGCGATCAGCGGCTGGATGTTGTAGCCGCCGAGCATGGTGCCCAGCAGTTCGGTTGCCTTGGTCGCGTCGATCAGCGGAGAAGAGGCTTCTCCGGTGGTGATGGCGGCCAGGAAGCCTGCTTTAACATAAGCAGCCTGGTCAACACCTGCGGGAACACGGTCGCTGAGCAGTGCCAGCAGTGTTTCTTCTTCACCGGCAGGGGGGGCTTTTAGCAGTTCAATCAGGGCTGCGGTCTGTTCCGGATCCAGGGGCTTCGGCGGAATGCCTTCCTGGGCGCGTTCTTCTACATGTTTGCGATATGCTTCAAGCACGATATAGCCCTCATCAGTTGTCGCTTCTGCCAAGACCATTAATTAGTACGTCTGGTAATGCGGCCTTGGCGGTGTGTCGACTCGCTTTCGATTGTTCATTGGCGGGCGCTATTTTAACGCAATGCGCATCCCAAGTTAAGATGTGTCGACAATCTGAGGTCTGCGACCAAGGCCGTATAAGCATGCTAAAAATAGGCTTATTAATAGATATATCATATAGTTATATATGACTTCTAACAGTCTATGTTAAACATTTAGCCTGCCTATAGTGGGTCTCGCCTGAGATCATATCAATGACTTAGCGCTGACTGTGCCGAGCTTTCAGTACACAGGTCGGGTCTATATGGCGACTGTGACAGGAAGATGATGGGGTAGATGCCGGGTTTACTGGCGCTGATTGAGTCCCGCAGTGCCCACTTTTATATGAGTGAGCTCTGCGGGGGCAAGCACAAAAGGCCGTTACAACACCTGGTTTAGCGCCTGCTCCAGAGTGGCAACGGTGCCTTCGGGGTTGTGCAGTTTGTCCAGTCCAAAGAGGCCGAGACGGAAGGTCTGGAAGTCTTCGGGCTCATCACACATCAGCGGTACGCCGGCGGCGATTTGCAAACCTTCTGCAAGGAATTTGCTGCCGGTCTGGATGCCTTTGTCCCGGGTATAACTGACAACAACGCCGGGTGCCTGAAAGCCTGGTGCTGCGACACTGGCAAAGCCCTTGCGTTCGAGCAGGGCGCGTACCCGCAAACCCAGTTCGATCTGTTCCTCGCGCACATCGGCAAAGCCATAGTCACGGGTTTCCTGCATCACATCGCGCAGGCGGGTCAGGGCGTCTGTCGGCATGGTAGCGTGGTAGGCATGGGCGCCGCCTTCGTAGGCTTCCATGATCTGCAGCCATTTGCGCAGATCGCAGGCAAAGCTGGTGCTGCTGGTGTTTTCGATATGACCGCGAGCGGCTTCACTCAGCATCACCATGGCGCAGCAGGGCGATCCGCTCCAGCCTTTTTGCGGCGCGCTGATCAGGACATCAACGCCTGTGACCTGCATGTCGAGCCAGAGGGTGCCGGAGGCGATGCAGTCGATCACCAGCAGGCCGCCAACTTCGTGCACGGCATCGGCCAGGGCGCGAATATAGTGATCGGGCAGAAGCATGCCGGAGGAAGTCTCGACGTGGGGCGCAAACACCAGGGCGGGCTTCTCGGCCTGAATGGCCGCGACCACCTCATCAATGGGCGCCGGTGCAAAGGCTGACTCTGGCGCTGTATCAGTGCGTCGGGCCTTGAATACCAGTGATTCTGAAGGGATATCACCCATCTCGAAGATCTGGGTCCAGCGATAACTGAACCAGCCATTGCGCACCACCAGACATTTCTGGCCAGTGGCGAACTGACGTGCCACCGCTTCCATGCCAAAGGTGCCGCTGCCTGGAACAATAATCGCCGAGTGGGCGTTGTAGACTTCTTTCAGGGTGCTTGATATGTCTTGCATTACGCCCTGGAAGGAACGCGACATATGGTTCAGTGACCGGTCGGTATAGACCACCGAGTATTCGAGCAATCCGTCTGGATCAACATCGGGCAAAAGTCCGGGCATGCTTTTCTCCTTAAAAGTAACTGCGTTCACAGGCTCGACTGTGCATCTGGCTGAGTGCCTTGCTGTGAGACTTTAGTACCGCGCTGCAAACCTGTGGTTTTATTTTACGAACAGGTTGCGGGCAGAAACTGCTTGCGTATGACGCAGGCAGCTCGCGGGCGCAGACCCAAGCAGCCTAGCAGATACTCCGGGGCGAGGTTTAGTACCAGTTTGACTCCGATACAAAGGACGTTGGCTGTATGGGTAACGTTTTGGCCGGTGCGGCCATGGGGCTCACTTGACATTAAACCAACCGGTATGTTTAGATTCACCCGCATACCGATCGGTATGCGCAGAGTCGGGTTCGCCGCACTCGCTGTACCGTTGCAATGCCAGTTGTGCTGAGCGCCAGACCCGCAGGGGTGTGCAACTGACCAAACCTTGGATAGGGCTTACCATGAATTTGTCGAAATTCTTTATCGACCGACCGGTGTTTGCCGGCGTACTGTCGGTGCTGATTTTTCTTGCGGGCCTGTTGGCCGTGTTTCAGCTGCCGGTCTCGGAATACCCGGAGGTTACGCCGCCGTCGATCGTGGTGAGTGCCAGTTTTCCCGGTGCCAACCCCAAGGTGATCGCCGAAACTGTGGCTACGCCGCTGGAGGAGCAGATCAACGGCGTGGAGAACATGCTGTATCTGTATTCCCAGTCCACCACCGACGGGCGCATGACCCTGACGGTGACCTTTGAGATCGGTACTGATCCGGATCTGGCCCAACAGCTGGTTCAGAACCGTGTTTCTCAGGCGCTGCCCCGTTTGCCTGAGGTGACGCGCCAGCTCGGTGTGACAACGACCAAGAGCAACCCGGATCTCACCATGGTGGTGCATCTGACGTCGCCGAATGACCGCTACGACATGCTGTATCTGCGCAATTATGCGGTGCTGAATATCAAGGATGAGCTGGCGCGCATTAAAGGTGTGGGGCAGGTACGGCTGTTTGGTTCTGGTGACTACGCCATGCGCCTGTGGCTGAATCCCGAAAAGATCGCCGAGCGCAATCTGACGGCGGCGGATGTGATCAACGCTGTGCGCGAGCAGAATGTGCAGGTGGCTGCGGGCATGATCGGTGGCGCACCCTATGCTGATGTATCCCAGCTGCAGTTGCCGGTAAATGCCAGAGGCCGTCTTGAAAGTCCTGAAGCCTTTAACGACATTATCATTCGTACCAGCGCGCAGGGGCAGGTCACGCGGTTGCGCGATGTCGCCCGCGTTGAGCTCGGTGCTTCGGAATATGCGCTGCGCTCGCTGCTGAACAACAAGGATGCGGTGGCGGTTCCTATTTTTGCCGCCCCCGGTGCCAATGCGCTGAACATCTCCCGCGATGTTCGGGCGACCATGGCCGCGCTGAAGAAAAATTTCCCCGATGGCGTGGATTTTGACGTGGCGTACGACCCCACGGTTTTTGTGCAGGGCTCGATCAATGCGGTCATAAAGACCCTGCTTGAAGCCGTTGGGCTGGTTGTGCTGGTGGTGGTGGTATTCCTGCAGTCCTGGCGTGCGTCTGTTATTCCATTGCTGGCGGTGCCGGTGTCTATCGTGGGTACCTTTGCGCTGATGCACCTGTTCGGATTTTCCATCAACGTGCTGACTCTGTTCGGGTTGATTCTGGCCATCGGCATAGTGGTGGACGATGCGATCATCGTGGTCGAGAACGTGGAGCGCAACATATCCGATGGCCTGGCGCCGCGGGATGCCACCATCAAGGCCATGCGCGAGGTGACTGGCCCGATTGTGGCGACGACGCTGGTGCTGCTTGCCGTGTTCGTGCCTATCGCCATGATCAGCGGTCTGACCGGACAGTTTTACCGCCAGTTCGCCCTGACCATTGCGATTTCAACGGTCATTTCAGCGATCAATTCCCTGACGCTTAGCCCCGCGCTGGCACGGCTGCTGCTAAAGCCCGCGGGCGAGGACAACGACTGGCTGACGCGCTTGATGAACCGACTGTTCGGGGGCTTTTTCCGCCTGTTTAACCGTTTCTTCAGTCGTTCCTCCGATGGCTACGCCAGGGGCGTCGGTGGGGTTGTGCGTCGCAAGGGGCTGGGCATGTTCGCCTATGTTCTGTTGCTGGGCGCTACCTACGGTCTCTTTCAGACCGTGCCGGCGGGCTTTGTGCCGACCCAGGACAAACAGTATCTGGTCAGCTTTACTCAGTTGCCGGACGGCGCCACCCTGGATCGCACCGAAGGCGTGATTCGCGAGATGAGCGATATCGCCCTCAATACACCGGGCGTTGCCGGTGCCGTGGCTTTCCCGGGCCTGTCGATCAATGGTTTCACCAACAGCCCGAGCGCCGGTATCGTCTTCGTGACCCTGGACGATTTTGACAAGCGTACCGACCCTGCGCTGTCGGCGTTCGCCATCAGTCAGCAGTTGCAGCAACAGTACAACGGTATCGAAGAGGGTTTTATCGCCATATTCCCGCCCCCACCTGTGCCGGGGCTCGGAACCATTGGCGGTTTCAAGCTGCAGATAGAAGACCGTACCGATCAGGGCTACGAAGCGCTGCAAAAGGTGCTGGACGAGGTGCAGGCCAAGGCGCGTTCGGCGCCGGAACTGGTCGGTGTCTTTTCGAGCTACAAGATCAATGTACCGCAGCTGTATGTGGATCTGGATCGAACCCGTGCCAAGCAGCTGGGCCTGAATATCAGTGAAGTCTTCGACACAATGCAGACCTATCTTGGGTCTATCTATGTGAATGATTTCAATCAGTTCGGACGTACTTATCAGGTTATCGCTCAGGCTGACAAGTCGTTCCGGGATTCACCCGATGATATACTGCGCCTCAAGGTGCGTAACAATGAGGGCGAGATGGTTCCCCTGGGTGCGGTGATCCGCATCAGTGAAACCTTCGGCCCGGAAGCGGCCCAGCGTCATAATGCCTTTCGGGCAGCTGATTTGAACGGCAGTGCGGCGCCTGGATATTCATCCGGTGAGGCCCAGGCGGCAATTACCCGCATTCTGGAAGAAACCTTGCCCGCTGGCATGCAGTTCGAATGGACGGAGCTGACCTATCAGCAGATCCTGGCAGGCGACACCACGGCCCTGGTGATTCCGCTGGTCATACTGCTGGTGTTTTTGGTGCTGGCGGCACAGTACGAAAGCTTGCTGCTGCCGCTGTCCATCGTGCTGATCATCCCCATGAGCATGCTGTCGGCGCTGGTGGGCGTGTGGCTCAGTGATGGCGATAACAACATTTTCACTCAGATCAGTCTGTTCGTGCTGATGGGGCTGGCAACCAAAAACGCGATACTGATCGTGGAGTTTGCACGCGAACTGGAGCATCAGGGGCGTAGCGTTGTTGAGGCGGCCATCGAGGCCAGCCGGTTGCGCCTGCGGCCGATCCTGATGACGTCCTTTGCCTTTATCATGGGGGTGTTGCCGATGGCGCTCTCCACCGGTGCGGGGGCCGAGATGCGCAACGCCATGGGGATCGCTGTTTTTGCAGGCATGTTGGGGGTCACGCTCTTTGGCCTGATTCTCACGCCGGTGTTCTATGTGTTGTTGCGTAACCTGCGGGTACGTCCCAAGGCTGATGTCAGCACTTAGCAGCTTGCTGGCAGACGCCTGATCTCGGCGGCCGGCAGCGGCTTTCGTTGTCGGTCTAAAAACCCTGCATGGCTTGTGGACATACCGATTGGTTTGTTATAGTGCAGACTCATAATAAGGAGTCGGGAGGCACGTATTGTTATGCGCAAGCAAACAGATACCCGCGAGAAGCTGCTTTGTACCGCGATGAGCCTTATCTGGCAAAGCAATTACACCAGTGTGGGTGTTAACGAAATTTGCAAGCAGGCCGGGGTCACCAAGGGTAGTTTTTATCACTACTTCGAGACCAAGGCGGATCTGTATTATGCGGCGGTGCTGCATGCCTGGGAGCAGACTAAGAAGGAGCTTGAGGCGCTATTCACCTCCGGCCTGACGCCCCTTGAGCAGCTCGATGCGCTGATTGGCTTGATTGTTGGCCATGCTCAGGTGAAAGAAGGCGACTGTTCTGCAGCCTCGAATCAGAAAGTCGTGGGTTGCCCTGTCTTTACCTCCGGCGGCCAGTGCGGCTGCGATGAAGACAAGGTGCGCCTGGTGGCACAGGAGATGACCGAGCACAAGATTGCCTACGACATCCGCCTGATACAGGGCCTCAAGGATGCCGGGTTGCTCAATGGCGACCCGGATGTATCGCAGCTGGCTCGCCTGATGTACCAGTACGTGCAGGGGCTGCTGATCTATGGCCGCATCTACAACGATATCGAAAGGGTGAAGGCGGATTTGCGCGATGGTGTCCATCGCCTTATCGACCTCAAGCAGGAGTACCGCACCGCGGTCGCTCCTGTGCGTAGCGAGGTCGCCTGAGCTGCATCTCGCCTGATAAGGGTCTCGTATTGAGGCCCTTTTCTAATTTGGCCTGATGGGTTTTTTCTGTTTCCCCAAATGGGTTGCGCGCCTTGACAGGGTGAAATAATATTATACCGTTATCTTGCCCCTTGCCCCTTTACTCTGACCGATTGATCCGTGGTGCCTGTTACTGCGTAATCAACACAGATGTGTCGTCTCTTGAGGCTTACCCTATTTTCTACCGCCGGAATTCAGCGATGATCGGATTCTTTGCCCTCGTCGGCATCTTTGGGCTGCTTGCCCTGGCGACACTCTGGGGTGTAAGTCGCACCCAGGCGCAGTTTCCTCCCCAGGGATCCTTTCTCGAAGTCGACGGCGTGCGCCTGCATTATCGCGAGGCGGGTACTGGCGCGGTGCTGGTATTGATTCATGGTTCCAGCGGTAACCTGCGTGACTTCAGCAACAGTATTTTCGCTCCGCTAAGCAAGACTCACCGGGTCATTGCAATAGATCGCCCGGGGCACGGCTACAGTGAACGGCCGCGGGGGGCCTGGCCGGACCCTGAGCGCCAGGCCGCGCTCATTCACGGCTTGCTGCAGCAGCTGGAGGTTAAGGATCCGATACTTGTCGGCCATTCCTGGAGCGGGTCTTTGGTGCTGGCCTATCTGCTGGCGTTTCCCGAGGATGCGGCAGCGGCTGTGCTGCTGGCCGGTGCGACCCATCCCTGGGTCGGCGGTGTTGCCTGGTATAACAATCTGGCGGGGGTTCCACTGCTCGGAGACGTCTTTGCCCGCACGCTCGTCTATCCGTTAGGTTCCCAAACGCTTGAGTCTGCCATCGCCGGGGTGTTCGCGCCTAATGTTGTGCCAGCAGGGTACAGCGAGAGTACCGGAGTCATACTGTCATTGCGTCCAGAGGTCTTTCTGGCCAATGCCGAGGATGCCCGTGGCCTGAGTGAGTTTCTTGCCGTGCAGAGCCAGCACTATGGCGAAATCAAGCAGCCGCTGTTGCTGCTCACCGGCGAGGAAGACAACATAGTGCCGGCCTGGAATCACAGCGACAGGCTGGCCCGCCAGGCACTCAATAGCGAACAGGTGTCATTTGCTGCCACCGGGCATGCACTGCATCACGTCCACAGTGCCCGGGTGGTGGCGCTGATCGAAGACTTCTCCAGACGCCAGCACCTGCCTCTGCGCCAGCATGACAGCAAGGCTGCGGACAGGGCAGAGCGCATGATCGCACCTAAAGCTACACTCGGCGCCCATTGACGGTCACAATGGCGTCTGATCTTTCCACCCGACAGACGGGATCTTTGGCCTGATGGTGTTTTACAGCCTTGCCGCTCTAGCGGCGCTTTTACTGCTGGCAACCCTGTTGCCGTTGTCGCGTGCCACCTACTGGTGGGTGCGGGGATTTGATTTTCCGCGCATGCAGTTCTGTGTTATCGCCCTGGTTCTTGCGCTGCTGCAGGTCGCGGCACTGGATATGAGCGTGCCGGCCAGCGGCTTGTTGCTGGGCCTGACCCTGGGTTGCCTGGTCGTTCAGGCATGGTGGATTCTGCCCTTTACGCGGCTTTACCCGGTTGAAGTTCGCTGGGCCGACAGAGGTGCTGACGCCAGCAGTATCGCCATCATGACCGCCAATGTACTGACCCCCAACCGCAATGCGGCTGCGTTACTGGCGCTGGTGCGCCGTTATGATCCCGATATCCTGGTGACGCTGGAGTCCGATGACTGGTGGCAGTCACAGCTCGACTGCCTGGATCCCGACTACCCCTACAGCCTTAAGTGTCCGCTGGATAACCTCTATGGCATGCATCTGTACTCCCGGCTGCCGTTATCCAGCAGCCATATCGAGTACCTGGTGGAATCCGGAGTGCCCTCGATGCACACTTTGGTGGAACTGCGCAGCGGCCAGCAGGTGCGAGCCCATTTCCTGCATCCTGCGCCGCCGAGTCCGACGGAGAATGAGCATTCCTCGCAACGTGATGCCGAGCTAATTGTGGTAGCCAAAAGTGTTGCCAGCGCTGATCTGCCGGTCATTGTCACCGGTGACCTTAATGACGTGGCCTGGTCTGAAACCACCCGGCTGTTTCGCAAGATCAGCGGTCTGCTGGATCCCCGCGTCGGCCGCGGTCTGTACAACACCTTTCATGCCGGATACTGGTTTATGCGCTGGCCGCTGGATCACCTGTTCCATAGCGCCGACTTTCGTGTACAGGACCTGCGCCGCCTGCCGGGCTTTGACTCCGACCACTACGCGCTCTTTAGTCGGTTGCAGTATCAGGGCGGGGCCGTGCCGGGCCAGAATGGCCTTGATGCCGCGCCGGGCGATGCCGCCTGGGCCGATGAAAAGCTGCAGCAGCATGATGTCTGCACAGGGGATGTGCCCAGACCCGAGGGCTCCACTGGGCTTTAGTGAGCTGCGCCTGTTACTCTTGCCGCTATGGCAAACGGATGTAACAGGGAGTTTCAGTGAGCGCCGATCAGGATACAGCCGACAAACGATTTAGATTTATCCCGTACCGCAAAAAAGACCTGCTGAGCTGGTGTCTGCAAGATCTTGGGCGCCAGCCAGAGGCACTGGCCCAGAAGGTCAGCGACTTTGCACGTTTCGGCACCCTGCTCAATAGTGTCTATCACCATGATTTTCGCAGTCTCGTTGAAGGCCTGAAAGACAGCTATGCAGCGCTTGATCCGGATGCCGATACCCGCCGGATAACGGTTATCCCGCACGCAGGCAAGGATTCAGGGCCTGGATTTGCTGCACTGCTGGGTGAACTGCTCGAAAAGGCCAACTACGAAGTCATCACCCAGGCAGATCTCAACCAGGCGCTGGCCGAATCCTCGCTGTTCAAGATCAGTCTGCAGGTGGACTTCGGCGACTTTTGTGAAGTGCTGCTGTTCTGTCGCGGCGAGGCGCGTCGTACCGAAAAGGTCAGCAGCTGTTTCGGGCTGATCAGGCGTGAGATCGAGTTCGTCAATTACGACCGCGTGGTGCTTTATCTGCGCTTTCGGGATGACTACGGCCAGCAGGGCAATGCGCCCGCGGGATGCAAGGCGGGCTCCACCTTGCTCAAACTGTTCCAGAACGTACCCAAGGCTGATCTGGAGATGCTGTTTCCCAACACTCATGTGCGCATGCGTACCATCGACAAGCTGCTTATAGGCGTGCCGGCGCTGATTAGTGGTGGCATAGTGCTGACGACCAAACTGGGCGCGTCCCTGGTGGTGCTGGGCTCCCTGCTGGGCTTCTGGCTGGGCCTGCATCAGCAGCCGGTGGAGATCAATGAGGCGGTGATCATGGCATTGCTGGCGGGTGCAGGGGCGCTCGGGGGTTATCTGTGGAAGCAGTTTAATACTTTCAAAAACCGCAAGCTGCAGTTCATGCAGGCGCTGATGCAGAACCTCTACTTCAAGAATCTGGACAATAACGCCGGCGTATTTCATCGCCTGGCCGATGATGCCGAAGAAGAAGAGTTCAAGGAGGCCATGCTGGCCTACTATCAGCTGCTTATTGCTGAAAAGGGCCTGAGCCGGGCAGAGCTGGATACGCGTATTGAGCAGCGCTTTGCTGCAGAACTGGGCTGTACACTGGATTTCGAGATCGATGATGCGCTGCATAAACTTCAGTCACTGGCGCTGGTGCAGGAGGTTGATGGCCTGCTCGTGGCGGTGTCGCTGGAGCACGCCAACCGGCTGCTGAATCAGCGTTGGGACGGTTATTTCGAGCCCGGGGCTCTGGCTTGAGTTGATTGGGCAGCTGCACAGGTAAATATTCATCAGCGGTTGCTGGCGGCGCCTGATTTCCTGAGCCAAGCTTGAGAGCAATAAGTAAGTACTCTGTACTTGCATGCGGATCATCCGCAGGTCAGTCAGTGTTGGCGCGGCGTGCTTCAAGGCACGAATGTCGATAACAATAAGCCGATTGGGCAGGGCGAAGGACATACAGATCATGAATATCATCGCAGATCAGGGCTGGGGCGTATTTTTGATTTCCCTGTTAGTGACTATCTTTGTTTCGGTGGTTCAGTACTGACCTTTTCAGGCCACAGGCCCTGGCGGGAAAGGGGGCAGGGTAATGAATGATTACCCGGTAAACGCGGCCCCGCTATGGCCTTATTCTGATTTCATTGCTGCGCCGCCTTCACGCCTTGCCTGTACTTGGGCATCGCTGATCTGGCCGCCAGCGTTGTTCCAGCTGTTGAGTATGAAGGTGAGAATGTTGGCGATATCGGCGTCGTTAAGGCGCTGGGCGGGCATCTCATTGTTATAGGTTTTACCATTCACCTCGATTCGCCCTTTCAAACCCTGCAGCACTATATCGATGGCACGGCTGGTATCGGCGTTGAGGTAGTCGGACTGCGCCAGCGGCGGAAAGGCCGTGGCGATACCCTGGCCCTGAGGCTGATGGCAGGCAGCGCAATTCTGCTGATACAGGCGTTCGCCAAAGCGGATCTGCTCGCTCAAATTTGTAGCCAGGGGCGTTTGGGGTTTCACCCTGTCAAGTTGCTGCACGGTAGTACCCTCGGGCCGATAAATCCCTTCGGCCTGCTTGCCTGAATAGATGGCGGTATCCTGTGCCCCGCTAACGTGCAGCGTACCCAAAGCACCCTTGTTAAAGGCGCGAAAAATGGCATGATCGACCAGCAGAAAATCCCCCGGCACATCGAGACTAAATTCCACAATGGCGGCACCGCCTGCGGGTATCAGGGTGGTCTGCACATTCTCGTTGATGACAGTGCCACCCTCGACCTGCACGCGATCAAATATCTCGCCTATCAGATGAAAGGATGACAGCAGGTTGGGGCCGCCATTGCCGACATAGAGTCGCACGGTTTCACCTACCTTTGCCTGCAGTGCGTTATCACCACTGAGGGCGCCAACGGCACCGTTAAACAGTACGTAGTCCGCCTGCTCGCGGATGGCCTTGGCCATGTCAAACGGCTGCAGGCCAGGATCGCCGTGGTCACCTGCGGTGTAGAAATCACCCTGCATGACGTAATACTCGCGATCCACCGCGCTCATGCCCTGTTCGGGTTCTACCAGGATCATGCCGTACATGCCGTTGGCAACATGCATTCCCACCGGGGCCGTGGCGCAGTGATACACATAGAGCCCTGGATTCAGGGCGCGAAAGCTGAAGGTCGAGCTGTTGCCGGGGGCGGTGAAGGAAGCCGTGGCGCCGCCACCGGGGCCTGTAACAGCGTGCAGGTCAATATTGTGCGGCATGCTGGAATCAGGGTTGTTGGCAAGGTGGAATTCAACCTGGTCACCCTGGCGTACGCGGATAAAACTGCCGGGTACGCTGCCGCCGAAGGTCCAGAAACGATATTCCACGCCATCGGCCAAGCGCATGGTCTTCTCAATGGTTTCCAGTTCAACCACCACATGGGCCTGGTAGTTGCGCCCGGTTGGCGGTGGTACCTGGGGCGGTGAGGTTAGTACTGCCTGCTCTATCGGCAAGCTTGCTGCGAGCACCGGCAAGACTGAAGCAGACAGCACAATGCCGAGCAGGGCCAAGCACAGCAGTGTCGGCCAGGGCTGTGAGGCCCCGCGCAGGGCTGTGCTGGCAAGGTGACAAGGGATCTTCGGGTTTGGGCGTTTCATGACAGGCTTCCCGCGGAGGGATTAGGTAGTTTTCACTATACGCCGCTCCAGAGGGGATTCTGTTGATCTGGATCAAGCGGCAGGCTCAGGTCTGCGGTGAGTTATGCAAGGTGCCTTAAGGCTTGTAACGGGAGAGCGAAGCGCTGTAACCCGCAGGTTGCAGGGCAGCTTAGAGTATCCAGAATGTGCAAGGCGGCAAGTCAAAAGGTTGACAGGCACTCATTAATTGAATTATTAATTACATAATTATAAATATTAACTAACCCCCGCAACCCAAGCTCCCTGAGCATACTCCCACCGCAGCAGCGGACCGTCATTGGCAGCAGCCTGTTCGGTGCGGGGGAAATTTGAGTTGCGGATGACCGAGGCCGTTGAATGAAACTTGTGACATTTTTGAATCCCGTGGGCGTACAGCGTATCGGGGCTCTTTTTGTGGATGCCACAGGCGAAAAGGTGGTGGATCTTAACTACGCCTATGCCGCCTTTGCGCTTGAGGTTAATCTTGACCCTCGTCCCCAGGCCATGGCGGATGCGTTGGTGCCATCGGACATGCGCGAGCTGTTTGCAGGGGATGATCGCAGCCTGGATGCGGCCCGTCAGGCCGAGACCTACGTTATCGAGAACAAGGACCCGGCATTGCGCGGCGTTAACGGTGAGGTGCTCCTGTTCAGGCGTGAGGATGTCAGGCTGCTGGCGCCCATTCAACCGACAAAGCTGTGGCATACGGCGGGTAATTTCCTCGAGCATATTGACGAAATGGGGGAGGCGGGCTTCAAGTACGAGGTCGAAAAACCCTGGATCGGTTTCTATCAGAACACCACCGCCTGCATAGGCCCGGACGCGGCCATCGTCTATCCGCAGCATCTGACCGCTGAATTGGACTACGAGCTGGAAATCTGTGCAGTCATCAAGGGCGTCAAGCACAGGGATCTGACGCCGGCAGAGGCCGAAAACGCCATTGGCGGCTATCTGATTTTCAACGATGTTACGGCGCGGGACATTCAGGCAACCGAGTTCCCCAACCGCAGCTATGGCTACAGCAAGGCGCTGGATACCTTCTGCCCGATTGGTCCCTGCATAGTGACGCTGGATGAGATCGGCGACGTGCAGCAGCTGGAGATGAACCTCAAGGTCAATGGCGAAATACGCCAGCAGTCCTCGACCGCTCGCATGTGCCGCAGCATGGCGCAGATCGTGAGTTACTACTCAGGCCAGGGGTTTGTCGGCGGCGACCTGATCAGCTCAGGCACGCCCGCTGGCTGCGCTGTCTTTCATACAGATCCCCAGGCCTGGTATCTCAAACCGGGCGATGTGGTGGAGTGTGAAGTCGAAAAGCTCGGCGTACTGCGCAACACTGTGGTCGCGGGCTAACATACCGGGACTGAATCAGGGGTCTAGACTCAGACAGAGGTTCAGATCATGTAAAAGGGGAAGCCAGCGGGCTTCCCCTTTTGTCATTTAGCACCGTCTCCAGCGGCCTCTGGCTGGATTCAGCGGCAGGAAAATATCCTCCATTTAGGCATTTCGGCGCCGCGGCATCGGTGTCACCTACTACCTATTCAGGCGGGTTTTAGTTCCAAAGTACCATTCTGTCCGCAGGCCAGGCTTCCTATCATCGACAGGTAGCGGTTTTGTCTGTCCCCACGGGTTCGGTACAGCCTGCTAGCTAGCAACTGATTTGAAATAACTTGCTGCAAATAATTTGCTCCAAAACAAAAAGAGGAAAACACCATGTGGACTAAACCGGCATACATCGACCTGCGCATTGGCTTTGAAGTCACCATGTACTTCGCAAACCGTTAAGCGCGTTGGTATGGGCCTCGCTGCGCGGGGCCTTTTCTTTGCGGCGGGCAGGGGATGCTTTCCCGTCACTCTCGAGAAAGGCCTCGAGTAACGGCCAGAGAGCGGACATTATAATAATGAAAATTCAGATACTGGGCTCGGCAGCCGGCGGCGGTTTTCCACAATGGAACTGCAATTGTCAGAATTGCAGCGGCCTGCGCAACGGTACCCTCAATGCCAAAGCCCGCACCCAGTCTTCCATCGCGGTCAGTGTCAACGGCACCGACTGGATCCTGTTTAACACCTCACCCGATATCCGGGCCCAGCTTGAAGCCTTTGCCCCCATGCAGCCGGCACGTGCTCTGCGTGACACGGGCATTGCCGCCATTGTTTTTATGGATAGCCAGATCGACCACACCACTGGTTTGCTGATGCTGCGTGAAGGCTGCCCGCATCAGGTCTGGTGTACCGATCGCGTGCAGGATGACCTGAGCGACAGCTTTCCACTGTTCAATATGCTCAAGCACTGGAACGGCGGTATCGACTGGCAGCGCATCGGTATCGAGCCCGACAACAGCAGCTTTGTGATCGACCGGGTGCCGGAACTCACCCTCACCGCTGTGCCCCTGACCAGCAGCGCGCCGCCCTATTCGCCGCACAAGGGCGATCCGCATCCGGGGGACAATATAGGCGTGCTGATTACGGACAGCCGCAGTGGCAAGTCGGTGTTCTATGCGCCTGGCCTGGGTGTGATAGAGCCACACCTGCTGCCCTTCATGCAGGAGGCCGATTGCCTGCTGGTGGATGGCACCCTGTGGAACGACGATGAAATGATTCGCGCAGGCGTGGGTACCAAGCTGGGCCGTGATATGGGTCACCTGGCGCTGTCGGGCGAGAACGGCATGATTGCGTTTCTCGATACCTTAGAAAAGCCGCGTAAAGTCCTGATTCATATAAATAACACCAACCCTATTCTGGATGAAGACTCCGCCGAACGGGCAGAGCTGGGGCGTCACGGCATTGAGGTTTCAGAAGATGGCATGTCCATCGAACTATAAAAACAACGCAGAGGCGACGCGATGAACAGCTCAGTACAGCAGTCAGCCGAGCAACACCTGCAGGCTCCCATGACGCCACAGGCCTTCGAGGCGGCGTTGCGGGCCAAGGGCGACTATTACCATATTCACCACCCCTTTCACCGTGCCATGTACGAAGGCGAGTGCACGCCCGAACAGATTCGCGGCTGGGTGGCGAACCGTTTCTATTATCAGATCAACATTCCGATGAAGGATGCCGCCATCATGGCCAACTGCCCTGATCGCGACACTCGCAGGCTCTGGGTGCAGCGCCTGCTGGATCATGACGGTTACGATGGTGGTGAGGGGGGGATAGAAGCCTGGCTGCGTCTGGGTGAAGCTGTGGGTCTTTCGCGCGAAGAGGTTCTGTCCCAGGAACATGTGTTGCCGGGTGTGCGCTTTGCCGTCGACGCCTATGTGAACTTCGCCCGTCGCGCGACCTGGCAGGAAGCGGCCAGTTCGTCGCTCACCGAGCTCTTTGCGCCCACCATTCACCAGGCGCGCCTGGCCAGCTGGCCCGAGCACTACCCCTGGATCGATGCCAGCGGCTATCAGTACTTTCGCTCGCGCCTGACCGAAGCCCGCCGCGACGTGGAGCATGGTCTGACGATTACGCTGCAGCATTACCGGACCCGGGCCGGGCAGGAACGCATGCTGGATATCCTGCAGTTCAAGCTCGACGTGCTCTGGAGCATGCTCGATGCCATGACCATGGCCTATCAGCTCGACCGGGCGCCTTACCATACGGTAACGACGAAGCCTGTTTATCACCGGGGGCTTTTCTGATGAACGATTTATTGACCCATGAGCTGGGCTTGAAGGCGCTTCTGGTTGAAGCCCAGCGCGTTCCTGCGTTTAACCCCATGTTTCGGTTGCAGTGGGAAAAGGCGCAGGACAGCTATGTGCTGCTCTACCCCGAAGGCATGATCAAGCTAAATCCCAGTGCCGGCGAGATTCTGGCCCGGGTGGATGGCAAGCAGAGCGAGGCTGAAATAACCGATGCGCTGCAGCAGGCGTTCCCCGAGGCGGGATCGCTGGCCGGCGATGTGCACGAATTTATGGAGGTGGCCTGTGAACAGAACTGGATTCGATTCGTCTAGCCTGGCGCCGGTCTCTGAGCCTGATGTGGCACCAAAACCCGCCGGCCAGCCGCTCTGGCTGCTGGCGGAACTTACCTACAAGTGCCCGCTGCAGTGTCCCTACTGCTCCAATCCGCTGGATTTTTCCGCCAGCGGTCAGGAACTGAGCACAGAACAGTGGGTAAAGGTGCTGCGGGAGGCGCGGGAAATGGGCGCTGCGCAACTGGGTTTCTCCGGCGGTGAACCCCTGTCGCGGCCCGATCTGAATGAGCTGATTCAGGAAGCGCGCCAGCTGGGCTATTACAGCAACCTGATCACCTCGGGAATCGGGCTTAATGATCACAAACTGGAGCAGTTTCGTGCCTCCGGGCTTGATCATATCCAGGTAAGCTTTCAGGCCAGCGATGAGGAGGTCAACAACATGCTGGCCGGCTCCGCCAAGGCCTTCAGGCAGAAGCTGAAGATGGCGCGGGCGGTGAAGGCCAATGGCTACCCGATGGTGCTGAACTTCGTGACCCATCGGCATAATATTGATCGTATCGACCGCATTATCGAACTCTGTATCGAGCTTGGAGCCGACTATGTCGAGCTTGCCACCTGCCAGTACTACGGCTGGGCGCTGGAGAACCGCGAACAGCTGATGCCAAGCCGCGCCCAGCTGGAACGTGCTGAGCGCATCACCAACGAATACCGCGCCCGATTAGAGGCTGCCGGCAACCCCATGAAGCTGATCTTCGTGACGCCGGATTACTACGAGGAGCGGCCCAAGGGGTGCATGAACGGCTGGGGTCAGATCTTTCTCACCGTTACCCCCGATGGCACAGCCTTGCCCTGTCACAGTGCGCGCCAGTTGCCGGTACAGTTTCCCAATGTGAAAGATCGCAGCCTGGAAGATATCTGGTATCGCTCCTTTGGCTTTAACAAATACCGTGGCAATGACTGGATGAAGGAGCCCTGCAGCTCCTGCGACGAGAAGGACAAGGATTTTGGTGGCTGTCGCTGCCAGGCCTATATGCTCACCGGCGATGCCGCCAACGCGGATCCTGTGTGCAGCAAATCGCAACATCACGGCAAAATCCTGCAGGCACGGGCGGAGGCCGAAGCGCCCCGTGATATCCCCATGACCTTTCGCAACGAGCGCAACAGCCGTGTTTTCTGTCGCAGCGAATGAGCCAGCTTTAGCCCAGGGCTGCGACTCAGCGCCAGATAGCGCCATGAGCGCCCGCGAGGCGTGCGAAGCACAGTACGACTACGCAGGTCTCGTGGCCTGTCGCTATGGTCTGATCTGGGTGGAGTATCAGCCGGAGGATGGCTGCAATCGTCTGGTACGCCTCTACAAGGGCCGGCGACAGGTGCTGACGCCCCCGGGCTTTAACGTGCGCAGCCGGGTGCATGAATACGGCGGCGGTGCTTTCTGTGTGGCGGGGGATCGCATCCTTTTCGTCAACGATAGCGACCAGCAGATCTGGCTGCAGCCCCTGGGCGATATCGATACCACCCCGATTCCCGCGCACTGCCTGCGCCTGACCCATAGTCTTGATACCCGCTACGGCGACCTGCTATACGACGGCCTGCGCCGGCGCGTGATTGCCGTGGCTGAGCAACATCCTGGTCCGATCAATTCAGCGCGGCCTGAAGCCCATTGCAGTGAGGCCACAGCCGAAACACTAAACACTACAAAAGTCGAAAATACGCTGGTGGCGGTGTCGCTGAAAAGCAGTCAGCAGCAAAGCCTGGCGGCGGGGCGTGACTTTTTCAGCTCGCCCTGTCTGAGCCCGGATGGCTGTGAGCTGGCCTGGCTTGCCTGGGATCATCCCCATCAACCCTGGACCCGCAACCGGTTGTTCCGCGCCCGCCTGGGTTCTGAAGCCAAGCCAGTGGACGTGCAGGAAGTCTCAGTTGGCGACGGCCCCGAGTCCCTGTTTCAGCCAGGCTTTGATGCCAGCGGCGCCCTGCATGTGGTGAGTGACTGCAGTGGCTGGTGGAATCTGTACCGACAGGATAGAGCAGGGCGCTGGCACAATGTTTGTCCGCTTGAGGCCGAGTTTGGCGCAGCCCAGTGGCAACTGGGACTCAGAACCTGGGCGCGGGCGGACAATGGCGATTATTACTCTGCGCTGGTGGACCAGGGACGTGGGCGCCTGGTGCAGATTCGCCCTGGTGAGCCTGTTGAGGATCTGGCGCCGGACTATGGTCTGATTCGATCTGTCTCTGTCTACCAGGGGTGCATCTACTGCATCGGGCAGGCAGGTGACTCTGCTGTGGCTGTGCTGGAGCTGGATCATGTCGGCGCCGTACCCCGGGTGCTGGCGGGCGGTGCAGCGGTGGAACATCCGGTATCGGCGCCACAGCCGTTCAGTTGTGCTGTAGCCCAGGATGAGCAGGTGCATGGCTTTTACTACGCGGCCTATCCCGTCACTACAGCCATGCAAGCGGCTCCAGTCAAAAAACCGCCGTTGCTGATTATGACCCACGGTGGCCCCACGGCCAGCAGTTATCCGGTGTACCGTGCGGCCGTGCAGTACTGGTGTAGCCATGGCTTTGCGGTGCTGGATCTCAACTACCGTGGCAGCGCAGGCTATGGCCGTGCCTATCGCCATCGTCTTGGCGGAAACTGGGGCGAGAGTGATGTTGAGGATGTGGCCGCCGCCATTACAGCGCTAGGCGCGGGCGGTCGCATAGACCCGCAGCGTGTATTTATCCGTGGCAACAGTGCCGGCGGCTACACCACCCTCAGTGCCCTCGCAGGTATCAGCGGCCTGAGGGCTGGCGCCAGCCTCTATGGCGTCAGCGATCCGCTCTCCCTGGGTAAGGTCACCCACAAGTTTGAATCCTGCTACCTCGACTGGCTGATTGGTGATCCTGATGAGGTGCCAATGCGTTATCAGGCGCGCTCGCCCCTGGCGAACGCCTATCGAATCAGTGCCCCGGTGATCTTCTTTCAGGGCCTGCAGGATAAAGTGGTGTTGCCGGATCAGACGCTGCGCATGAGTGCTGCGCTGCGTTCGCGAGGCATCGATACCGAAGTCCAGCTGTTCGAGGACGAGGGTCACGGCTTTCGCCAGCTCGATAATCAGATACAGGTTCTGGAGCAGGAGTTGGCGTTTTACCGGCGCTATTCTTGAGGCTGGCCGATTGGCTTCCATGGATTATTGCCATGAGGATGTCAGCCGGGTAAACGGCAGAAAGCCACGCGAAGGCGTGGCTTTCTGTTTTAGTGCCACCAGGTCTTTAGTGGAGGCTACTTTTTTGCGCCTATTAATCCAGTGGACAAATAGGTTCCCTCCCTATTTGTCCGTC